>JBOGHW010000077.1:0-137427 GCA_050744865.1 Acidimicrobiales bacterium
TGCCAGCCGGCCCAAGGCCCCGAGCTTGTCAGCTCGAGCAGCCTCGCCTACGGCGGCGAGTCCTTCGACCTCGGGCTCACCATCGACAGCCTCCTGTGCAGGGCCGGCAAGATGGAGTGCTAGGAGAAGTTAGTTCGCCCCACCCGCCGCGCCGCCTGCCCGGTCGAGGACGTCGGGATCGGCGAGTATCGGCACGCGTAGCGGGTGGCGGAGCGCCAGGGCGACAGCGTCAGAGGGCCGGCAATCGAGCGTCTTGACGCCACCCGGGCCCGAGATGGTGATCTCGGCGGTGTACATTCCGCCCTGCACGTCGGTGATCTTCACCATGTCGAGCGTGAGGTTGAACTGCTCCAGCATGCGAACCATGAGTTCGTGGGTGAGGGGGCGGGGCGTGGCCATCTGCCTGGCGGCGTAGCCGATGGCGATCCCCTCCGGACCGCCGATCGGGATGCGCAGCTCCCGGTATGGCACCTCCTGCTCCTGCAGCACCACCACCGGGTGCGTAGACGGCAGGGTTAGCACGACGTCCACGAATTCCATCAACGCCATCGCCGGCGGTGGTTCGATGTCAAGCTGTTCCTCGTCCACCGGCGCACTGTCGTCGACCTCAGGCTCGGTTGGCTCGTCCACGGTTGGCTCGTCCACGGTTGGCTCGACTGCACTCATCGGTGCACCTGCCTACGCATCTCGACGTTTGCCACGAGCCCGACCGTAGCGAAGAACGCGAAGGAGGCGGAGCCGCCGTAGCTGATGAACGGCAGGGGGATGCCTGTGATCGGCATGATGCCGATGGTCATGCCGACATTCTCGAAGACCGAGAAGGCGACGAATGCGAGCGCGCCTGCGCAAACGAGCCTGCCGAAGGGGTCACGGGCCGTCTGGGCGGCCCGCAGGCACCTGAACGTCATGACCCCGAATAAGCCGATCATCACGGCGGCTCCCACGAAGCCGAGCTGCTCGCCGACGGCTGAGAAGATGAAGTCGTCGACCTGGTTGGGTATGAAGCCGAGGTTCGTGGCAAGGCCGTTGAAAAGGCCGGTCCCCCGGAATCCCCCTGCAGAGATCGACTCCTTGGACTGCGTCAGGTCATAGTTGCTTCCCTGCTGATTCTTGCTTTGGTGCAGGAAGCTCGTGATCCGCTGCAGTTGGTACTGATCGAGGAGGTGCAGGTGCACGACTGCGAGGACAGCGCCGATTGCCAGGACCCCGAGCACCGCCAGGTACCGGACCCGCACTCCGGCCGCCAGGAGCATCGCCGCCAACGTGACCGTCATGATGATCGTGGTGCCAAGGTCAGGCTGCTTGTAGACGAGCAGGAGCGGCACGATAGCGAGCAACAACAAGGCCAGGAACTCACGGAGCTCCAGAACCCCCTTACGATGGCTGCAGTACGTCGCGAAGGCGATGATCAAACCGATCGCCGCGAATTCGGACGGCTGCAGCTGCAGCGCGCCAAGCTGGTACCAGCGTTCGGCACCAAGCGCACGCTTGCCCACGACGAACACTCCGGCGAGCGACAGCACTATCAGGCCGTAGATCGGGTACCCGTATTCCCTGAACCGCGAGTAGTCGATCATCATCACCACTGCCATGATTACGACGCCGAGCAGCATCCAGACGGCTTGGCGCTCGGCGTAGTAGTCGCCGTACTCCGTCCGGGTGGCCGAATAGACCATCAGCACACCCAGCAGACCGAGCGCGAAAGCGCTGGCCACAAGCGGATAGTCAACATGGCGGAGGACTACAAGCAGGGGGTGGCGCTCTCGTCTGCCCACCGTGAACTCGTGCCCGGTCAGTGGGGCAGCCACGGCGACAGGATAGGCCACGCACTGCGGGGGGCCGTCATCACCTCACTGCGCCGTGACCTGCCGCCGTGTCAGTGCACGCCCGGCGGCACCCCCAAGCGGACCGCCCGTTTCATCTCCTCAACCGAAGGCCGGGAGCCGCTCCAGATCTCGATCTGGGCGGCCGCCTGATGCACCAGCATGCCCAGCCCGTTGGCCGTCTCCGCCCCGTTGGAGGCGGCCTGCATGCGCCACTCGGTCACCAGCGGGTCGTACACGAGATCCATCACGACTTGGCCCGGCCCGAACTTCGATCCGTCGACGAGCGGCTGGTCTGGCTCCGCCGGGGGATCGGACAGGTCCGGACGCGCCGGGAGGATCCCCGGCCGGGGTGGTCGGCCCCGGACCGGTCGCCTCTCGAATGGCCGCATGCCGACAGGCGTGGCATTGACCACCAGGTCGGCGTCGTATATCTCCTCCGCCTTGGCGACTCGACCGACGCCAGCCGGAGCAAGCTGAGCCGCACGGTAGGCCGTTGCGGCAGTCCGGTTCACCACGAGGATCTCCCGCGCCCCGGCGTCGGCCAGGGCCGCCACGATCGACCGGGCCGCTCCGCCGGCGCCGAGGATGCCGCACCGTTTGCCCGCCGGATCGAACGACGCCCAGTCTCGCAGATCGGCCAGGAAGCCGGCCCCGTCGGTGCTGTCCGCCATCACCTCACGTCCATAGAACGTGATCGTGTTTGCGGCCCCCAGGCGGCGCACTAGGGCGCTGCGCTTGGTCGCCAGCTTGGCGACCGCCTCCTTGTGGGGCATTGTGACCGACAGCCCGACCATCCCCAGGGCACGGGCTCCCTCGATGGCAGCGGCCAAGTCGTCCGGCCTCACCTCGAAGGCAGCGTAGATCCAGTCCAAGCCGAGGCCCTGGTAGGCCGCGTTGTGCAGCCTCGGCGACAGGGAGTGACGGACGGGGTCACCGATAACGCCAGCCAGGCGCGTCGTGCCGGACGGGGCGATCGCCCGCGCCCGCACCCGTGGCTCCCGCCCTTCCGCCGCAGGACTCACCCTCGGGCCTCCAGCCAGGCGGCCAGCATGACGGCCGCCGCCTCGGCGTCGATCCCCTGACGGCTGCGTTGGCGATGGGGGCCGGCTGCGCGATCTCGGCGCAGGCGAGCCGCCTGTACGGTCGTGAGGCGCTCGTCGAACGTCGCGACCGGGACCGCGACGACGCGGCGAAGCGCAGCCACCTCCGTCTCGGCGGCCATTGCGGCTCGCCCTTTCGCTCCGCTCAACGACAGCGGCATACCGACCACGAGGATCTCCCCACCTACTTCCGACACGAGCCCGGCAACTGCAAGGCGATCCCGTTCCACGTCACCGCTTCGCTCGATCACCGTGTAAGGGGTCGCAAGCACACCACGCGAGTCGCTGACTGCCACACCTATGCGGCGCTCACCGAGATCGATACCCACTGCCCTCACCGTACGGTCCTCACCATACGACTCTGCGGGCGGCGGCGCCTGGCCGTCATGCCTCGAGCAACGCCTTCAGCCGCTCGAGAGCGTCCGGGATGCCGCCGGGCTGCTTGCCTCCGGCCGTGGCCAGCTCGGCCGAGCCTCCGCCGCCTCCGCCGACGGCTTTGGCGGCCTCGGACGCCACCCTGCCCGCGTGGAGCCCCGAGTCCTTACCGACCGCCACCACAAGGCTCACCCTGCCGTCGCCGGGGGCGCCGACAAGGGCGACACCACGCACGCCGCTGCGATCCCTGACGCCGAGCGCCAAGTCACGCAGCTCACCAGGCTCCAGACCGTCGCGGCGCGCTACCACGATGCCCCCGTTGCCCGCCGCCTCGGCCGCCAGTCCAACGGCGTCGTGGCCCGACTGCGCCAACCGCAGTCCTCTGATCTCGTCCTCGATCGCCCGTCCTCGACTGGCCAGGCGTGCGGCGGCGGCCGGGACCTCGCCTGGCGTCGTCTGGAGCGCCTCGGCTGCGGACTGGAGAACTCGTTCGCTCTCGCGCATCACGTCGATGGTGGCGGTCCCGGTGACAGCTTCGATGCGCCGGGTGTTCGCCCCGATCGACCGCTCGGAGACGATCCGGATCGGCCCGATCATCCCGAGCGCCGCCACGTGCGTACCTCCGCACAGCTCGACCGAGCCGGAACCGGCTCGGACCATGCGGACGCGCTCGCCGTACTTGTCGCCGAAAAAGGCAATGGCGCCCGAGGCCTCGGCCTCGGCCTTGGAAGTGACCACGGTGTCGACGTGGTGGTCACGCAGGATCTCGTCCATGACAAGGTCCTCGATGACCGTCATCTCCTCGGGGGTGACAGGCCCGAAGTGGTTGAAGTCAAAACGCAGCCTGTCCTTGGCCACCAACGACCCATGCTGGCGGACGTGGTCGCCGAGCACCTTGCGTAGTGCCCAGTGGAGCAGGTGCGTGCCGGTGTGGTTACGGCGGATTGCGTCCCTGCGATCGGCGTCGATGGCGGCTGTCGCCTCTGCGCCCGGCTCGATGGCGCCGTCGGCGACGTAACCGAGATGGCGGATCAACCCGTCGGCGACCGAAGTGGTGTCGATCACCCTGAAGCAGCCTGCAGGCGTTGTTATCTCGCCGGTGTCTCCCACCTGCCCGCCACCCTCGGCGTAGAACGGGGTGCGGTCCAAGAAGACCTCGAGCAGGTCGGAGCCGGCCGGAGCCGACTCCCCGTCGACGTTCTCGAAGCCTGCCGGCGCAGAGCTCTTCAACACCGCCAGCACCCGCCCCTCGGCTCGGTAGTCCGTGTAGCCGAGGAACTCGGTGGCACCGTGCTCTGCGCGCAGCCGCTGCCACTCCACCTCGATCTCGTCGGGCCTGGCACTTCTCTTGGCTGCTTCTCGCGACTGTTGCCGCTGAGCCTCCATCGCCTGTGAGAAGCCGGCCTCGTCGACCTCGACGCCACGGTCGGCTGCGATCTCGGCCGTCAGCTCGTAGGGGAACCCGAATGTGTCGTGCAACTTGAAGGCGACGTCGCCCGGGATCGTCACGAGCCCGCCCGACAGCTCGGCTTCGAGCAAGTTGCTGCCCTGGCGCAGCGTGCGCAGGAACGCCTCCTCCTCGTGGGCGCATACCTTCTTGATGCGGTCGGCGTCGCGACCGAGCTTTGGGTAGTCGTCGCCCATCGTGTCGATCACTGCGTCTATGAGAACCGGGGTCACCAAGCCTGTGCTGCCCAACTGGTTGGCACGCAGGACGGCGCGCCGCAGCAGACGGCGCAGGACGTACCCGCGGCCTTCGTTGGACGGGAAGACGCCGTCGGCCACGGTGAAGGTGAAGGCGCGGCTGTGGTCGCCGATCACCCGCAGGCCGGTCTCGATCTTGCCACCCTCGGCCAGGGAGCGACCCGTGAGTCGTTGGGCCGTCTCCACAACGGGGGCGATGCAGTCGATCGCCTGGATGTTGGGGACACCCTGCAGCACGGTGAGCAGGCGCTCGAGGCCAGAGCCGGTGTCGATGTTCTTCTTGGGCAGTTCCGACAGCGTGCCGTCGGCCGCCCGGTAGTTCTGCATGAACACGAGGTTCCAAATCTCGGGGTACCTGTCGGAGTCGTCCACCGCCGGCCCGCCGCCCGGCCCGAAGTCCGGACCGCGATCGAAGAAGATCTCCGAGTCAGGACCACAGGGGCCGACGTCGCCCATCTGCCAGGTGTTCTCCTCGTCGAGCCGCTGCACGCGCTCGGCGGGGATTGCCGTCGTCGAGGGCCAGATCTCCGCGGCCTCGTCGTCGGTCAGGTGGACCGTGACCCAGAGGCGAGAAGGGTCGAAGCCGAGCACCTCGGTCACGAACTCGAAGGACCACGGGATGGCCTTCTCCTTGAAGTAGTCGCCGAAGGAGAAGTTGCCGAGCATCTCGAAGAACGTGCAGTGCCTCGCAGTCGTGCCCACGACCTCGATATCACTTGTCCGCAGGCAGGGCTGGATCGTGGCGGCACGGGGCACGGGGGCGGTCGCCTCCCCGGTGAAGTAGTCCTTGAACTGCACCATCCCGGCGATGTTGAACAGGATCGTCGGGTCGTTCGGCACGAGGCTGGCCGCCGGCATCACAGCATGCCCGCGGGCCACGAAGAAGTCCGTGAACGCCTTGCGGAGTTGGGATGCTTGCATGGGAGGGGGCTCGTTTCTTAGAGGGGACTACGGGCCTTCCAAGCCGGCACCTGCGTCGAGATCGCCTCGGCGCTCCCGCCACCTCTTGGCGAGGTTGCCTTCCGCACCGTGGCTCCTCGGCACGTAGTACCGCTGCCCGGAGAGCTCCTTCGGGAGGTATTCCTGCTCGACATACCCCCTCGGGTCATCGTGAGGATACTCGTAGCCGATACCCGACCCGATCGCCGCAGCGCCGTAGTAACCCGAGCCCCTGAGGTGCGCCGGCACGTCGGCGAAAGGCCCGTCCTTCACTGCCGCCTGGGCCTCCCAGATGGCGACGGCGGCGCTGTTGGACTTAGGAGCCAGGCAGAGGTGGATCACCGCCTGGCTGAGGTTGTAACTGGCCTCCGGCAGGCCAACCAACTCGACGGCCGTGGCGGCGGCCGACGCCACGACGAGCGACATCGGATCGGCCATCCCGACGTCTTCGCTCGCCAGTATGGCGAGACGACGGGCGATGAAGCGCGGGTCCTCGCCGACCTCGAGCAAGCGGGCCAACCAGTAGACGCCGGCGTCCGGGTCCGAGCCACGAACGCTCTTTATCAGTGCCGACACCAGGTTGTAGTGCTCCTCGGTGCCATGGCGGAACGCCCGCATCGACCTCGCCTGGTCGACGTGGGACGCCTCGACCAGGACGCGACCGCCCCGCCCGCCGCCCTGGCCGGCAAGGGCGATCGCCACCTCGACGACAGTCAAGGCCACGCGAGCATCCCCCGAGGCCAGGTCAGCGATGAGGTCGAGAGCCTCGTCTGTCGCCTCGGCCTGCTCGGCGGCCAAGGCACGCTTGGCCACGCGGTGGACCTCATCGTCGGTGAGAGGCTCGAAGCGCCAGAGCGTCGACCTGCTCAGCAGCGGTGTGTTGAGAGCGAAGAACGGGTTCTCGGTCGTGGCGCCGATGAGCACGACGACGCCATCTTCCACGCCGTGCAACAGCGCGTCCTGCTGCGCCTTGTTGAAGCGATGAACCTCGTCCAGGAACATGATCGTGCCGGTACCCGACTCCCCGAGCGCCTGACGGGCCGACTCGAGCTCGGCCCGGACGTCCTTCACACCGGCGTCCACCGCCGACAAGGCCCGGAAACGGCGTTTGGTGTGCAGGGCGACGAGCCGTGCGACCGACGTCTTGCCCGTTCCAGGTGGGCCGTAGAAGACCGCCGACGAGAGCCTGTCGGCCTCGACGATGGTGCGCAACGGGGCTCCCCGTGCCAGCAGGTGCGCCTGGCCGACCACATCGTCGAGCGACTGGGGTCGCATCCGGGCTGCCAGGGGTGCTCGCTTGGCCAGCTCGGCCTCAGCGGCTCCTTCAAACAGGTTGCGGCTCGCTCCGGCAGCACCGGACGGCCGTCGGGTCGGGCTCACCACCCGACCGTCACACCAGGCGGCCTCGGTGTCAAGCGCGCCGGCAGGAGGCCTCCGAAAAAAAGAGCCGGGTCGCGACCCCAACGGGCCACGAGCCGTTGCACACTTGACAACAGCCGGCCGAGGCAGTCGCCACTGTGCGGCCGACGGAGGATGCAGAAGGGACAGAAATGGACAAGCCGGTCAGGACAAACAAGCTGGTGCCCGCTTCGCAGACGATCGGGGCAGTACCCTCCGAGGCACTGCATCCCCTCATGCACTCCCTATTGACGTTCGGGCTGGTCCACCGCGTCGAGGATGCCGACGACGGCCACCACTGGCAGCTCACCGACGCAGCCGAGCAGCGCCTCGACCACCTGACGGCCCCTCTCGACCGCTCGGCTGCCGTGCTCGCCTATCTCGACCACTGGTGCGCGCGCTGTCGCCAGCAGCGTCTCACGCACCTCATCGACGGCCGATACCTGTGCCCGGACTGCGAACGCCTCGAGAGGGAGCCGGCCATGCAGGCAACCGCGCGGCCCGAGAGGCGCTGGGAGCGGCCCCTGCGGTCGCACAGGGCGCTGTGATGCGTGCCCGGCGGTGACAGCTGCCGGGCGCTGACACAACTCAGCTGGCTGGGGCTTGCGGTACGACGCTCTGGATGTGCAGTTCGCGAAGATGCCGCCGACCGATCTCACGCGGGGCGCCGGTCATCAGGTCTGCGCCGGACTGAGTCTTGGGGAAGGCAATCACCTCGCGGATGTTCTCCTCGCCGGCGAGGATGGCGATGAGCCTGTCCACTCCGACGGCGAACCCGCCATGAGGCGGCGCCCCGTATCTGAACGCGCCGAGCAGGAACCCGAAGCGCGAGTCGGCTTCGTCGGGCGGGATCCCGAGAGCGGCGAACACCCGTCGCTGAATGTCGTCCCGATGGATCCGGATCGAGCCCGAACCGAGCTCCCAGCCGTTGAGCACGAGGTCGTAGGACTGCGACCTCACCTTCAATGGATCCGTCTCCAGCAAGTCGATGTCGTCAGGGTGAGGCATCGTGAAGGGGTGGTGGGCGGCTAGCGGGTAGCCGTTCTCCATGCCCTCGAAGAGCGGGAAGTCGGTTACCCAGACAAAGCGAAGCGGCCTGTCGGCAACAGGCGGCTGCCCGAGCTCGAGCCTCAGAGCTCCGAGAGTCTGGCACGTAATCTGGCGCTCGCCTGCCACTACAAGCAACAGGTCGCCACCCGCCGCCCCGCTGGCGGCAAGCAACGCTGCAACCTCGCCGCCTGACAGGAACTTGGCTACGGGCGAGTCCACAGCGCCCTCGCCCAGCACGCGCATCCAGACCAGACCGGCCGCACCGAGCAACTTGGCTTTGTCCGTGAGGGCATCGAGGCGACTGCGCGAGAGCGCTCCATGGCCGGGCACGCGGATGCCCCGTACGCACGGAGCCTGGAAGGCGCGGAACTCCGTGCCTGCCACGGCGGGCGCCAGGTCGACCAGTTCCATCCCGAAGCGGAGATCGGGCTTGTCAGTCCCATAGACGTCGAGAGCCTCGTCCCAGGTCATGCGGACGACAGGTGGCGGCTCGTCCCCGGTGACGCTCCCGGCGGCCTCGAGCATCGCCGCCGACACGCAGTCGAACACGTCCTCTTTGGCGACGAACGACATCTCGAGGTCCAGCTGTGTGAACTCGAACTGCCTGTCTGCCCGCAGATCCTCGTCGCGCATGCAACGGCCGATCTGGTAGTAGCGATCCATCCCGGCCACCATCAGTAGCTGCTTGGCGATCTGCGGGCTCTGGGGGAGCACGTAGAAGGCGCCGGGTTGCAGCCGCGACGGTATTGCGAACTCCCGTGACCCTTCTGGAGTCGGCACCCACAACAGCGGCGTCTCCACCTCGACGAAGCCCTGGGCGTCCATGGCGCGGCGAAGAGCCGCGTTCACCCCGGCGCGGATGCGAAGGTTGCGCTGCATGCGCTCGCTGCGGATGTCCACGTAGCGGTACTTGAGGCGGACCGGCTCGTCGGGAGCCGCCCGACCGTCGAGTGGGAAGGGCGGCGGCTCGGCGGTGTTGAGCACCTCGACCGACTCGGCGCCGACCTCCACCTCCCCTGTCGCCAGTGCTCGGTTCGCCATGCCCTCGGGACGCCGGCGGACCGTGCCGGTGATACGCACGACGTACTCGGCGCGCAAGTCGTGAGCGCCGTCGACGACACACTGCACCACGCCTGTGTGGTCGCGCAGGTCGATGAAGGCGAGGTGCTCGCCGTGCTCGCGCCGGCGGGCGACCCAGCCGCACAGGCTGACGACCTGCCCGGTGCCGGCAAGGTCGAGCAGGCCGCAGTAGTGGGTCCGCAGGCCGCGTGGACGCGCCGGATCCGAGTCGTCGCCAGAGCGCGCGAAGTCAACGTCGGTGGGAGTCATGGGATGTGTCCCTTACTTGGAATTGGAGCCAGGGCCTCGCCCCGGCAGCAATCGATAAGCGTCGTAGACGCTGTCCAGCTCCCGGAGCGACTGCAGCAGCGAGTCGAGATGGGTCGGATCGGCGAGCTCGAACTCGAAACGCATGCGGCTAACCCTATCCGCCGACGTGTTCGAGGACGACGAGTTGATGCTCACGTGGTGCTCGGACAGGACACGGGCGACGTCAGCCAGCAGACGGCTGCGGTCTAGCGCCTTCACCTCGATGCCGGCGACGAACACGCCGGTTCGCTCGTCGTCCCACTCCACCTCGATGAAGCGCTCCGACTCCGAGCCCGCCAGCGCCAAGGCGTTGGCGCAGTCCTCGCGGTGGACAGTGACGCCACGACCCTGAGTGATGAACCCGACGACCCTGTCACCGGGAACCGGAGTGCAACACCGCGCCAGCCTGACCATGATGTCGTCGAGGCCCTCGACGTAGATGCCAGCGCCCTCGCGGCGCCTGCTCGAGCGGCGAGGCGCCAGGGCCGTGGTCGCCAGCTGCTCCTCGGTGTCCCCACCGCCGCGCAGCTCGCGCTCGAGGCGTTGAACTATCGACTGGCCCGACACGTGCCCGGCGCCGAGCGCGGCATGCAGCGAGTCCAGGTCGACGAGCCCCAGCGTGGCCGCCACGGCGAGCAGCGCCGGCGAGCTCTGCAGCTTCTGCACAGGCAGCCCTGCCCGCCGCAGCGCCTTGGCCAACTCGTCGCGGCCGGCCTCCATCTCGTCCTCGCGCCGCTCGCGGGAGAACCACTGCCGGATCTTGTTGCGCGCCCGCGGGGAGGCCACCATGCGCAGCCAGTCTCTCGACGGCCCGGCCGAAGCCATCTTCGAAGTGATTATCTCGACCGCGTCTCCCGACCCGAGCTTGGACTCGAGAGGCACGAGCTTGCCGTTCACGCGGGCGCCTACGCAACGGTGGCCGACCTCGGTGTGGATCGTGTAGGCGAAGTCGACAGGCGTGGCGCCGACAGGCAGCGTGATGATCTCGCCCTTGGGCGTCAGCACGTAGATCTCGTCGTGCTCGAGGTCGCCCTTCAGCGTCTCGAGGAAGTCCTGCGGATCGGGCACGTCGCGCTCCCAGTCGACGACCCTTTGCAGCCAGGCGATCTCGTCGGTCGAGCGGGCGCCCTTGGACGAAGTCCGGTTCGGCGCTTCCTTGTAGCCCCAGTGGGCTGCGATGCCGTGCTCGGCGCGCTGGTGCATCTCGTAGGTGCGGATCTGCACCTCGAGCGGCTTGACGCCGAGCCCGACAACTGTCGTGTGGAGCGATTGGTAGAGGTTGAACTTCGGCGAGTTGACGTAGTCCTTGAAGCGCCCGTGCACCGGTGGCCACAGCCCGTGAATCGCACCGAGGGCTGCCCAACAGTCCTTCTCGTCGCTGACTATCACCCGGATGGCCACAAGGTCGTGGATGTCGTCGAACTCCTTGCCGCGCACGACCATCTTCTCGTAGATGCTCCACAGGTGTTTGGGCCGGCCGTTGACATCCGCCTCTATCCCGAGGTCGGCGAGCCTGGCCCGGACTGTTGCCAGCACTTCGGCCAGCTCGGCGTCGCGGCGAGGCGCCCGCGTGGCGACCATCTGGGCGATCTCGGCGAAGCGCTTGGCATGCAGAGTCTCGAAGGCCAGATCCTCCAGCTGCCACTTGATCTCCTCGATGCCGAGGCGATGGGCAAGCGGGGCGTAGATGTCCCGCGTCTCTTCGGCGATCCGGTTGCGCTTCCACTCAGGGAGGGCATCGATCGTCCGCATGTTGTGGAGCCTGTCGGCCAGCTTGATGACAAGCACGCGCCAGTCGCGCGCCATCGCCACGAAGAGCTTCCGCATGGAGGCGGCCTGGGCGGCCTCCTTCGAGCCGAAGCGCAGGCGGTCGAGCTTGGTCACCCCGTCCACGATGGCCGCCACCTCGGGACCGAAGTCGTGCTCGATCTCCTCGACGTCGAGCTTGGTGTCCTCGGCGGCGTCGTGCAGCAAAGCGGCAGCCACGCTGACAGAGTCGAGACCCAGCTCGGCGACGATCGTCCCCACAGCGACCGGATGGGTGATGTAAGGCTCGCCGCTCGCCCGCTTCTGGCCGTGGTGGGCTTTGGTAGCCGCCGCGTGAGCTCGGCGCACAACAGAGGCGTCCTGGTCGGGACGCAGCTTCTCGATGAGCGTGACTATGCCGTCGACAGACTCGACCGGCGGCGGGATGAGCGCCCTGGCGGACGTCTCGCCTGCGGCTCCGTAGGATTCGGACGCCTCATGCATCATCACGTCGAGGTTACCGCCGTGGCGCCCTAAGGGACCGTCTTAGCCGCCAGCTCCTGTACGAGGTAAAAGGCATCGATGGTTCCCCAGCCGCTCGCCAAGTCGTAACCCTTCGCAGCGGCGTAGCCGACGACAAGCTTGCCGCCGGTCGTCGTCACGCTGTTGTTGCCTCGCGTCACGTCACGCAACCCCTTGGCCTTGCTGGCGCCGAGCTTGTACAAGGCGGGGTTGAGGAGCCCGAGATCGCCGCTGTGCAACTGATCGGCAACAGCCACGACGCCGGCGAACAGCGGCGTGGCCAGACTCGTGCCGCAGATCGACTCGACGCCAGCCGGCGCCGAGAAGCTCTCGTAGATGCCGACGCCGGGATCGCAGGCTGCCAACATCGACACGTCCGGGATCCCTCGCTTGGCGCCGACCTCGGCCCGCACGCCGTCCTGCCAGGACGGGAGCGGGAAGCTCTCCGAGACGCCGCCGCCGCCTGCCCCGGCCGAGTCGTTCCAGACCTGGGGCGGAGCGGTTTGCTGGCCTTGTGAGTTGACGGTGATGGCGGTGCCGCCGACCGCTGTGACGAGCGGGTCGCTCGCCGGCCACCCGATCACCGGCTCGGAGTATTCGCCCCCGCTGACGGTGCCTCCGGAGGCACCCTGGTCCCCGGAAGCCGCAAGCACGGTGACGTGGCGCGAGTACGCAAGGACGAAGGCGGAGCGAAGGGCCAGGAGGGAGGCGGCCGTCGGGAACGTCTCCTCCGTCGCACCAAAACTCTGGCTGATGACGGCAACGTGATAGTCGTCAATCAAGGCCTTCTCGGCTTTCACGATCTGGGGGAAGCCCGAGGTGCCCTCGACTTCGTCAACCGGCGTCTCGGCCAGTACGATCGAGGCGCCGGGCGCCATAACGTGGCACCACTCGACGTCGAGCGTCGTCTCGGCGGCCCAGCCCTTCCTGTCGACTCCGTCCGGGTTGAAGGGCGGGACCTTGCCGGCCGGCTGGACCACCTTGAACGACGGCGGCGACGGCAGTGAATAGATCCTGTCGAACGAGGCCAGGTCCGCCTTGATCGTCGGCGACCCGTAGGCGTCGACTATCCCTATCGTCTCGCCCTGGCCCGTCAACCCGTTGGCATAAAGGGCGTTCATCGAGTAATCCGTCCTGATCTGCTGAGGCGTGAACGGCTGGTCCGGGTCGTAGACCGAGCTGGCCGAAGCCGGGCCGGGCCACCGGACGAGCGGGACCACGCCGACGTGCCAGGCAGTGGCGGGACCGGGCGGGCGGGCCGCACCCTGCGCGCTCGGGCCTTGGCCGGCACTACATGACGCCACCACGCAGAGGGCTGCTGGCACCAGCAACGGCCAGCACCTCCCGCGGAGCATTGCCCGACAGTACCAGCGGTGGGCCCCGCCGAAGGAGACGGGAAGGGGGCCGGGTAGCGGTACGATCTACTGAGCCTGTGTCGAACGTTCCTCCTCCGCCCCCCCGCCAGCCCGCTCCACCGCTCGGGCCTGCGCTCATCGTCATCGGTATCGCCGTGGTGATAGTCGTGCTCGGAGCAGCCGTGGCACTGATCGGGACGGCCTCGGCACACACCCCTGTCGGCCAACTCGGTACCCGGGTGCCAGGTGTTGCCGTGAAGGCGCTGCCCGCTACCGGCTTCCTGAAGCACATCGAGTCTGGTGGCGAGCCGCCGGCTGACATCGTCAAGCAGCTATCGGTCCCGGCGGCGAGCAAGTACGCCGGGAGCGGCGAGCAGTCCGGCGGCGTCAGTCAGTTCGCCAGCTCCGTGACGTTCTCGACCCCTGACACCAGCAAACAGGTCGCTGCCTTCTACAAGGCTGACCTACCGCTCGGCCACTGGTCGATCCAGTTCGACGGATCGGCCAGCGGTCACCTCGAGCTGATCGGCCAGAAGAACGGCAGTGACGGCTACCAGTGGCGAGTGGCGGTGGTCATCTCGACGGTGGACCCGCTCATCTCGCCGTCACTGGCCGGCTCCGACGCCACCTCGACGAGCAAGGTGGTGATGTCCCTGTACCAGGTGGAGGACGCGAGCTAGGCCGCCACCGGAGAGGCGCTGACTCCTTCGGTCGCCACGTCGGTGTCACAGGACCGCAGCACGAAAGCCCACACGAGCAAGTTCAACGGGTAGATGAGGTAACCGAAACGAGAAGCCGGCGCCCCCAGCGTCACCGCCACCATCGCCACGGCCGTCCAGACGGCAGCTTGCGAAGGGTCGCGGGGCAGGTGGCGGGCAACCAGGACGAGCAGCACCACGATCACGGCGCCGAGCAGCACCAGCTCGATCAGGCCCGAGCCGGGCAGGTGCTTCAGTAGCTCACGACCCGGAAGAGGGCTCTTGGCAGGCGATCTGTTGTTCGTGAGGTCGAGCGGGTACTCGACGGCGCTCACGATGAAGGCGTGAGGGCCTGCCAGTATCCCGGCCAGCACGACGGGAACGGCCACACCGAGGGCGGCTGCCGCGTATCTCACCCCGGCGCGGCGGTCGAGCTGGTCCCGCTCGGCGAAGAACAACAACGCCAAGAGGGCCCAGGCCGAGAGCTTCATCGCCGAGGCCAGTCCCATGGCGAGTCCTGACCAGACGGGCTGGCGGCGCTCGGCCAGCACCAGAGCCAGGAGCATGAACGCCAACACCGGCAAGTCGTCACCGCCAGTGACAAATGGCAAGGCTCCCGTGGGCAGGAGCAAGAGGACTTGGATCAGCCGGATCTTGCGGTCGGCTGCCGCTTTCAACAACCACAGAGCAACAAGGGTTGCCAGCAAGGCGATGCCGGCCAACTCGACTCTGGCGTCCCCGAGCCCCCCGGCTCCAGGTATCGCACTCGCCAGGCCGAACACGCTCATGGCGGGCAGGTATGGAAAGTACGATCGGGCATCGATCTGAGGGTTGTCGGTCCATGGCGACTTGCCCTGGTTGATTGGGTCGCGCGGGTAAGGATCCTGGAACCTGGCAAGCCGATCGCCAGCCCGCTCGACAACGGCGACTTCTGGCTGTGCTTGCGCTCCGCTGTAAGTGTCGGCCCTCCTGGCCACCTGGACTGCCAGCGGTATGAACAAGGTGAACACGACGAGGCCGAGCATGGCCATGGCCCGCGCTGGGTCGAAGGAGCGGGACGCCCTCGGTGACTCCCATGGCCGCCGGCGCTCGTGCCGGAAAGCGAGTTCGCACCCCGCGGCCGCCAAGAGGTAGGGCACGGTTGCCCATGCCCCCCACTCGCGGTAGTCGTTGGAGATCGCCACCCGCCAGATGACCAGTGCCCAGCAACCGCTTGCCGCGTACAACAGCGCGTCCTGCCGGAGCGCCGGGATGGCACAGATGCGGCGCCAAGCCCGGTCTGCCAGGCGACGGATGGTGAGAGGAGTGGCGTTGGTAGGCACGGTTCCGCAGCGATGGTCGGGCACCCCGGTCGCTCCGGTGCGCGCCCGCCGGACGTGATCGTACGCCGGGCGGGCGCGCCCGCGTGTCAGCGGTTCGGCTGTGGCGTGTACCTCAGGTAGGGCTTGACCGTTGTGAAGCCCTTAGGGAACTTCTCGCTGGCCGTGTCGTCGTCGATCGCCGGGGAGATGATGACGTCCTCGCCGTCGCGCCAGTTGACGGGTGTCGACACCGAGTAGTTGGCCGTCAGCTGCAGCGAGTCGAGGACCCGCAGTATCTCCTCGAAATTGCGGCCTGTGCTCGCCGGGTAGGTGATGGTGAGCTTGACCTTCTTGTCGGCACCTATGACGAACACCGAGCGCACGGTCAGCGTCTCGAGGGCCTTGGGGTGGATCATCCCGTAGAGGTCGGCGACTGTACGTTGCTCGTCGCCGATCAAGGGGTAGTTGAGCTTGTGACCAGTGGCATCCTCGATGTCCTGGCTCCAGGCGTTGTGCGAGTCCACCGGGTCGACGGACACGCCGATGACCTTGGCGCCGCGCTTGGCGAATTCATCCTTCAGGCGGGCGACCTCACCAAGCTCGGTGGTGCACACCGGTGTGAAGTCCTTCGGGTGCGAGAACAGGACTCCCCAGCCGTCGCCCAGCCACTCGTGAAAGCTGATCTCTCCCTCTGTGCTGTCAGCAGTGAAGTCCGGGGCGATGTCGCCGAGTTGCAAACCCATTTCGTGTCTCCTATGTCGTCGGTGGTTGCCAGTGATTCACCGAATGCCGACCACTTTAGTCAGGTTTTCTCGCCTCCGTGCCGGGCAGCGGCGGGAGGCCCAGCGCGCACCCAGGGCTTAGGTTGCTCTTCATGGGAACCCCGACCACTCCGATCGCCGGACCGCCATGGCTGTCCGGCCGGGCACAGGCGCCTGGGCCGCACGGCGGCTCGACCGATCACAGCGCATTCGCCGTCTGCAGCGTCTGCAAGGGGCCCGCCTCCGCCGGCACGTCCCGCTGCTGGAGCTGTCGCCAGGTGCTGCACCAGTTGGAGATGGCACCACCTGTCGTCGTGCCGAGCTTCATGTTCGAGATCGGTTCGCCTGTCCACGTCTCCCTCGTCGGGTACAAAGCCGCCGCCACCGACGCGAGCAGGCTTCTGAGACAAGAAGCCCTGGCTGCTTGGCTGGGAGCTTTCCTCGGCGCTCACCTCTCGTGCCTCAGCCCTGGCCGCCGGGAACCGATCTGGTTGGTACCTGTGCCTTCTTCGACCGGAGGCAGGCTGTCGTGGAACGGCTCGCACCCGCTCGTGAGCCTCTGCGGGCTGGCCGCCAGGCAAGCCACTAGCCCGAATTGGCGGCAGATCGAGGTGCTCGACGTGCTCCGCGTCACTGACGGCCCACCGGCCAGGTTGTCTGCAACGCAGCGCGGCTACGTCCCTGACCTCGGCAGCGAGCTGTTGGGTCGTTCCGTCATAGCAGTCGACGACGTCTTCGTGTCCGGCGCCCGCTTGCTCAGCGCCGCAGCAGCCCTGTCGCTGGCGGGCGCACGCGTGGTTGCGGCTCTGCCGATGGGCCGGCTCGTCAGGCCCGCTCACAACAGTGCAACGCTTGCCTACTGGGCCCGCTATGGGAGCCGGCCGGCGACCCTCGAGAGCTGCGCAGCCTGCCGAGTCACCCGCCGGCTCGCCTGCACTTCACCCGGCGTGGTCGAGAGGCTGGCCGCTTAGCGCTCGGCCGTCAGGGCAACAGAAGCTTGGCAAGGCGCCTCGTCGCCAGCGCCAGCCCCAGCAGGCCCATGACGACCAGGTATGCGAGGTGAGCCAGGATCGGCCACCCGATGATCCCGCCGTCCAGCTCGCGCAAGAGCGCCACGCCCTGGTACAGAGGTGTGTATGTGACCACCGCCTGCAACCAGCCTGGATAGATCGTCAACGGGTAGAAGACCGCCGAAAACAGGAACAGGGGCATGATGGCAAGGAAGAGGAAGTCGAAGTCCTGCCAGTTCCTCATGTAGGACGTGAGGCCCATGCCGACGCCGCCAAAGGCGAATCCGATCAGCGAGGCGCACGGGAAGCACAGGATCGCCCACGGGCTCACGATGAGGCCCAAGGCGGCCATCACCACGAGGAACGTGGTCGAGTAGAGCGACCCGCGGATCAGGGCCCATGAGAGGTCGCCTATCACCACGTCACGAACCCGGAGCGGCGTCGCCAGGATGGCGTCGTAAACCTTGGTGATCTTCAGCTTGAAGAAGATGCTGAACGTAGCGTCGAGGACGGACCCGTTCATCGCGGACGACGCCAGCAGCCCAGGCGCCACGTACGTGACGTAGGAGACCGACCGGCCGCCGAGCGGTAAGCGGCCGACGAGGTGGCTGAGGCCGAGCCCGATCGAGAGCAGGTAGAACAGGGGCTCGAAGAAGCCCGACACGAGAAACAACCACCCGCGCCTGTATGCCCGGACGTTACGCTCAAGAACCCTGCGCGCCCTGCCACGCCCGATCCCGATGGTGCTCGTGGGTATCCGCAGCACCGTCACTGCCACAACCTCAGGCGAAAGCTGCGCCGGCCAGCGAGGATGCCGATCACGACCAGCGCGAGAAGGTACGCCACGTGAGCGGCAGCCGAGGCCCAGCCGATGTTGCCGAGCACGAGGCCACGGCTCAGCTGTACTCCATGGTAGAGCGGCGTCAGCACTGCCACTACTTGAAGCCACTGCGGCAACTGGCTCAACGGGAAGAACGTGCCGGAGAACAGGAACATCGGCATGATCGCCATCCGGTACGTCAACGTGAAGGAGTTGTCGTTCTCCTGGGCCGCCGCAAAGGCCATCATCGGAGCTGCGAAGGCGAGCCCGGTCAGCACCGCGGTCGGCACCGCCAGTATGGCAAGCGGCGACTCAACGTCCCCGAAGGCCGCGATGACGCATAGGAACACGCAGGCACCCGCGGCCAGGCGGGTGGCAATCCATGCCAAGTGCCCGTACTGGATCTCGCGGATCGGGATCGGCGCCGAGATCATCGCGAAGTAGGTCCTGTCCCACTTGACGCCGCGCATGACAGGGTATGTCGCTTCGTTCGTACCCATCTGCATGGACGTCGCCACCAGCAGCCCGGGCGCGATGAACTGCACGTACGAGACACCGCCAAGGCGCGCCAGTCCCGAAGCGGCCTGACCAGCGGCCGCAGCAGTGCCGGACGTCAGGTGCTGGTCCACGAGGTGGCCGAGACCGAGGCCCATCGAGAGCAGGTACAAGACCGGGTACAAGAAGCTCGACGTGAGCGTTCCGCGCCACGTTCGCTTGTACCGCAACAGCATGTAGCCGTAGACCCGGCGTGCACCAAGCAGCACTTTGGCGCGCTCTTGGGCCGCCACACCATAGGCCCTGCCCAGGTCGGTAGCGCCTGTTACCGACACGATGCCTCAGTCGACAAGGCTCCGCCCGGTCAGGCGGAGGAAGACGTCTTCCAGGGACGAACGCCGGACGAGAGCAGTCTCGGGCTTCCAGCCTGCAGCGTGCACTGCCTGCATGGTGGCGTCACCGTCGTCGGCATAGAGCAGGACGCGGTCGGGCAGCGTCTCGACCCGGGGCGCGTAGTCGGCAAGGCCCTGCCCGGCGGCTTCGTTCTCGTCAGAGGTGAATCGCAGCTCGACGACCTCGCGGCTCGAGTAGTCGGAGATGAGTGACTGCGGGGACCCTTCGGCCGCGATACGACCGCCGTCCATGACCACGAGTCGGTCGCAACGCTGCTCCGCCTCGTCCATGTAGTGCGTCGTGATGATGAGAGTGACCCCCTGCTGCTTCAGGCGGTAGAGCCTGTCCCAGAGCAGGTGCCGCGCCTGAGGGTCCAGTCCTGTCGTCGGCTCGTCGAGGATCACGAGCTCGGGATCTGACACGAGCGCCCGGGCGATCGTAAGGCGCCGCTTCATCCCTCCGCTCAATTTGTCCACCTCGTCGTCGCCGCGCTCGGTGAGCTGGGCGAAGTCCAGCAGTTCCTCGACGCGCTCCCGCACGATCTTCTTGGGGATGTCGAAGTACCGGCCGTACAGGTAGAGATTGTCACGAACCGTGAGCTCGAGGTCGAGAGTGTCTTCCTGCGGGCAGAGCCCGAGGCGACTACGGATGGCGGTGCCTTGGGCAGCCGGATCCATCCCCAGCACCCTGAGTGACCCTTCGGTGATCGGGGAGAGGCAAGAGACCATTCTCATGGTCGACGTCTTGCCGGCGCCGTTCGGGCCGAGGAACCCGAAGGACGCCCCTTTGGCTATGGCAAACGTTATGCCGTCCACGGCCGTGAAGGAGCCGAACCGCTTGGTCAGACCGCTGGCCAGGACCACCGGCTCGCCGGCGGCTCGCGCACCCGCCACCCCTGGGGCAGCGGTGTAGGCAGACTCTCGCCGCTCGACGTCTATGCCGGCCACGCTGGCACTGCGGGCCTCGTCCGCCCGGCTCTGGTGGCTACGCATCCCCGAGAAACTACAGCCGTGCAACCCTCCTCGGCGCGGCCCCGACAGGCCGGTACCCGGGCACGCTCGGACGACGCTTGGCAGGTCGAGCCCCCATGGGTCTACGCGAGAACCACCTCGGCTGCGCGCCGGATCGCTTCGACGTGGGCATCCGGCCCGTCCAGGCCGGCTCCCATGGTGTTGACCGAGACATGGGTAGCGCCTGCTGCCCGCCACCGCTCGAGGTGTTTGGCGACTTCCTCAGGAGAGCCATTCCCGTTCAGCCTGCCTTCCATCCCGATCGCCCCGGGATCCCGGCCGGCCTCTTCGGCTCCGCGCCTGACAATGGCCGAGGCCTCCTCCAGGCCGTGTCCCGGGACAACCTGGGGGAACCAGCCGTCGGCCAACCGGCCGGCCCTGGCGAGGGCTCTCTCACTCTGGGCTCCCACCCAGATGGGGATTGGCCGTTGCAGCGGCATCGGGCACAACCCGGCTCCGGTGACCGTGTTCCACTTGCCCTCGAAGGTGACGCTCTCCTCGGTGAAGAGGCGGCGGAGGAGAACGACTTGTTCCTCGAGGCGCCGACCACGGTTGGAGAAGTCCGTCCCCAGGGCGTCGTACTCGACACGGTTCCAGCCAATGCCAAGGCCGAGCCGGAAGCGCCCGCCGGTGAGGACATCGACGACGCTTGCCTGCTTGGCCACGAGAGCGGTCTGGCGCTGCGGCGCAATGAGGATGCCTGTCACGAGCTCCACCCGCGTGAGGGCTGCAAGGTAACCGAACAGGACGAACGACTCGTAGAAGCTGCTCTGCAGGTCGTACGGGCCCCGCCAGTTCGAGTGCACGCTGGTGTCGGCTCCCAGCACGTGGTCGTAGGCCAGTACATGGCTGTAGCCAAGGTCCTCCACTGCGTCCGCGTAGGCGCGCACGCCGCCTGCGTCGTGGCCGATCTCGGTCTGGGGGAAGACGACTCCGATGTTCATGCCCTCGATTCTGTACGGTGTCTGGCTTATGGCCAGTCACTCCGCCTCCTCCTCACCCGCCTTGGGCGAACCCGCCGGCCCGGCCTTGGGGTGGCGGGTGTTCGACGACCACGCCGGGACCGTCGTCCTCGAGGCGACGGCTCGCCTTGTCCCGGGACCGCTCGACGACTCGGCCGAGGCGGGACATCCCGGCGCCCGCGAGGCGGGTGTGGCCCGTTACATCGACGAGTTGCTGGCAGGGCTAGAGGCTCACCCGGGCCGGCGTTTCTTCCCAAGCGGATCGGCGGAGCACCTAGGCGCGACGGCACGAAGGGCCGACTGGGTGACCCGCTATGCGGCCGGCACCGCGGCACTGGACGAGCTGGCAGGCGGGGACTTCGTGGCAGTTCAGCCCGAGCAGCGAGACGCCGCCCTGGCGGTGGACCCTGGCGGCTTCACGACATTGTTGTTCGCACACACGATCGAGGCGATGTACTCGCTCGGCCAGCAGCACTCTGCGAGCCGGGTCTCTCCGATGGGTCAGGGGCGACTGCACGGCTACCCGTCCGAGCGCGTGGCGGCACCTGGCCACGTTGACAACTACGCGCCCGACACCCTGGCCACGGCGTTGCTGGAGCTGATCGCCGCCGCGAACAACCAGTGACGGGGCGGACTGTCGTCATCGGCAGCGGAGCGGGCGGCGCCACCGCGGCGATGGCGCTAGCCGAAGCCGGACTCGACGTCACGATCCTGGAGAAGGGCACCAATTACTTCGGGCATCTAACCGCCGAACGCCCCGAGACGCTGTTCCACGGCGACGAGATCCGGTCCCGCCGCGCCTTTGCCCCGCCCGACCTGCTGTCTGAGCCTCGCGTCTGGCGGTCTTCGCCGAGCGACTCAGAGCCGGTGGTGGGGTCCGTCCAGCCGATGCCGCAGACTGTCGGCGGGGCGACGGTGCACTGGGACGCCAAGACGCCCCGCTTCTGGGACATCGACTTCTCCAAGCTCTCCATGCTAGGCCCCGTCGAGGGGGCGGCGGTCGAGGACTGGCCCTTCAGCTACGACGAGATCGCCCCCTTCTACGACGAGATCGAGGAGCTGATCGGTGTCCAGGGCGAGCTCTCGAGGCTGCCCGAGCTGACGCTGCGGCACGCGCCGAGATCCGGGCCGCTGCCGATGCCAGCCGGACCGCCCCAGTACTCCTCGGTCGTCGTGTCGGCGGGGTGTGAGAGGCTCGGCCTTCACCCCTACCCGAGCCTGATGGCCATCAACAGCCGCAACTACGGCGGGAGGCCGGCCTGCACGAATTGCGGTATGTGCTCGGGTTACGCGTGCGCCATCCAGGCACGTGGCAGCAGCCTGCAGCCGCTCCGGCGCGCTCTGCTGGCCGGGGCCGAGCTGATTGAGCGTTCCACGGTGACAGGCGTCATGACCAAGGGCAGACACGTCACGGGAGTCAGCTTCCTTGACGCGTCCGGTCGCAACCGTGCGATGGCGGCTGACCAGGTCGTCATGGCTGCCAACGCCATCGAGACCGTCCGCCTGGCGATCGGCTCCCGCCTGCCCGACCCCTTTTCGGTCACCGGTCGCTATGTGATGTTCCACTGGTTCACCCTCGGCTCGGCCATCTTCCTCGGCGAGCGGCTGCACGCCCATATCGGGCGCGACCACACCCACGAGATGGACGACTTCGCCGATCCGGACTTCGAAGGGGCGCAGGCGGCGGCCAAAGAGGCCGGGTTGCCATACTTCCGCGGCGGGAAGCTCGAGCTGGGCGGAAGCCAACCGCCAGTCGACGAGGCCGCTCAGTACCAAGCGATCCTGTCTCTCATATCACCGGATCGCCCCTTCGGATCGGCCTTCAAACAGCTGATGAGAGCCAGCCTCCTGCGCGACAGGCTGCTTGGCGTGACCATGGTGGGAGAGGATCTCCCCTATGCGTCCAACCAAGTCGACCTCGACCCCGCCCTGAAGGACTGGCGCGGCTCCCCTGTGGCTCGCGTCACCTACGGGCCCGGGCCCCACGAGCTGGCAGCCCAGGCCTTCTACCTACCCTGGATCCGCAAGCTACTGGACGCCTCCGGTGCCGACGTGGCGATAGCCTTGCCCGACCTTCCGTCGGTCCGGTTCCCGATTGCCGCCAACTCGACGCTGCAGCACGCGCACGTGATGGGCGGCATGCGCATGGGTGCCGACCCACACACCTCGGTGACCGACGGGACCGGGCGCCATCACCATCTCGACAACCTCTTCGTGGCCGACGGGTCCGTCTTCCCGTCCTCGGGTGCCCACAACCCCACCCTCACGCTCATGGCGACGGCGTTGCGGAACGCCCGGCTCTGGACCTAGTCCTTTCCCAGCATCAAGGCGCTCGTCGGCACGCCCGTACCTCCGGTCACAAGGACGTGCTCGGCTCCGTCGACCTGGTTGACCGAGGAGCCCCGCACCTGGCGGACTGCCTCGGCGATCCCGTTCATGCCGTGCAGATACGCCTCGCCGAGTTGCCCGCCGTGGGTGTTGATGGGGAGGCGTCCGCCAAGCTCGATGTTGCCGTCGGCGATGAACTCTCTGGCCTCCCCTCGGCTGCAGAAGCCGAACTCCTCCAGCTGAGGCAGGACAAATGGCGTGAAATGGTCGTAGAACACGGCGGTCTTCACGTCGTCGGGGCGCAGTCCCGACGACGACCAGATCTGGCGGGCGCATGTGGCCATCTCCGGGAGCCCCGTCAAGGACTGGCGGAAGTACGACCTCATCATCTGCTGGTCGTCGGCCATCCCCTGCGCGGCCGCTTCGATGACAGCAGGCGGCTGTCTCAAGTCCCGGGCTCGCTCGAGAGTCGTCACGAGGAGTGCCTGCCCGCCGTCTGTCTCCTGGCAACAGTCGAGCAAGTGGAGGGGTCGTACGATGAACCGGCTGTCCTGGTGCTCGGCGAGCGTGATCGGCTTGCCGTAGAAATGCGCCGCCGGATTGTTGGCGGCGTGCCGCCTGTCGGCGACCGCGACACGGCCGAAGTCCTCTGACGTGACACCGTGCTCGTGCATCATGCGGGTGGCGAACATGGCGACCCAGGAGGCCGGTGTCAGCAGGCCGTAGGGCGACGTCCAGGCGAACTGTGCTTCCTCGGCCGTAGCACCGCCGGGAAGGTCCTGTACTCCTGCACCGAAACGATGCCCTGATCTCTCGTTGAACGCCCTGTAGCACAGGACGTAGTCGGCCACACCCTCGTTGACGGCCATCGCCGCCAGTTGCACGGTCCCGCAAGGTGCTCCACCGCCGAAGTGAACGCGGCTGAAGTGCGTGAGCTCGCTGATGCCGAGCTGGCGCATGACCTCGTTCTCCGGGTTGGTCTCCATCGAGAAGGTCGACAGGCCGTTCACCCGGCGGGGATCGACCCCGGCGTCCTGTAGGGCGGCCGTGCACGCCTCGACGGCCAGGCGAAGCTCGCTGCGGCCAGACGCCTTCGAGAACTCTGTCGCACCGATGCCGGCGATGGCAGTCCTGCCGGCGTAGGCATGCCCGCTCACTTGGCGCCCCCATCGGACGCTCGGCGGCCAGAGCCGGTCGGAAGGAGCAGCTCCACTGTCGCAACTCCGTGGTCGCCGAGGGAGTCGGCGACCGTGACTGCCAGGGCTACGGCCCCGGTGATGGGGTCGGCACTGACCACCGTGCCGGAGAAGGTCAGCAGCTCCCCGGGATAGGCCGGGACGCCGAGGCGCAATCTGATCGAGGCGAAGACGATCTCGGGCCCCAACCAGTCGGTGACAACCCGCTGCACCAACCCGACTGTCGTGTTGATGTTGGGAAAGATGTCCTGCGAGCCCTCGCGGCGCGCTACGGCCGGGTCGTGGTGCACCGCGGTGTAGTCACGGGTGGCGATGGCACCGGCGACTACGAGCGTCGCGGTCACCGGTATCGAGCACAGGCCCATGGCCTGGCCCGCGACTACCTCGCCGGCCGGCACGGTATCCGTTCGCCGCTCGGGCGCCGGCGGCCCGAACTGCGGGAGCGGGAAAGTGCCCCCCTCGAGCCACGAGAGCTCCAGAGGCATCCCGACTTCGAGCTCCAAAGGAGTGACACCGAGCACATTGGCAACGAGACGGGTGCCTTCTTGCAGCTCCACCAACCCCACGCAGAGCGGGTAGGCAAAGCCGGCAACGCGGGGATGCTCTGGAACGGCGAAGCTGTAGAGCGAACCGCGCCCCGAGGCGACCAGCCAGCCCATGTCGAACGAGCCGCACTCGCCACAGCGCGGTCCCGGTGGCGAGTGCAGGACCCCGCAACCTCGGCACTGCTGGACACGCAGCTCGTGCTGGCGGGCGCCCTCCCAGAAGAACGCGTTGTCTTCGTTGATCGCAGGCTGGGGCCTGAGCGCCGGATCGGCGCTGGGCGGCGTCGCTCCGCTGGAACTGCCCTTAGTCGCTCGCTCGTCAACATCGGGACGGAACACGAGGATCCGAAACATCAGGTCTCCCAAGTGCTCGCCGTCCTGGTTCACGTAGCGGTGACGGGTCGTAAGGAAGTGGCCAGGGCCGCGGGAAGTGTGCTTGAGCGGCGATATGTCGGCCAGGATCTCGGTGCTCGACAACCACTCGCCCGGGCGGGCGTACCGAGTGAGCTCGAGCTCGGTGTTGACAGCCAGGATCGAGTCGAACCCTTGCGCGAACAGGGTGTTCAGCACACCGGTTCGAGGACTGCTGCCGTCCCGGGCGAAGTGCAGCCCGGGCCTGTCCCAGACGTCCAGCATCGCCGGTGGCGCCACGAGCCCGCCGTGGACCGAGCCGGCTGCAAAGGCTGCATCCGTGTAGCAAGGGTTGGCGTCGCCCATGGCGTCGCACCAGTGAACGATCATCGGTTCGTTGACCGGATGTCGTGGCGTGGTGGGGGTGCCGGCTGCGCCGACGGCGGCGTGCAACTCGGTCGCTGTGTCTGGTGGTTGTGTCGTCACAGTGACCCGTTCAGCCGCTTGAACATCAGGCGCTGGCTCTTGTAAAGCTTGGGAAACTCCTCGTAGAGTCTGTCGTACTCGGCTCGGTTGGCAGGATCGGGACGGAACGTGCCGTCGAGCTCAACCAGCGAGCGCACCTCGGAGCGCTCGACGGCGCCCAGGGCGAGCGCAGCGAAGAGCGCCGCCCCCTTGATGCCGGCGTGCAGGGGCTCGGCGACCCGCTCGATCGTGCGGTCCATGACGTCGGCGTGGATCTGGCACCACAGGTCGGACTGCGCCCCGCCCCCGATGATCCGGATGGGGTCGAGGCGGCGCTTGGCGAACTTCTCACAGGCGTCGTGCAACCAGCGGTTGTTGAAGGCGACTCCTTCGAGCACCGCCCGCACCATGTCCGCCCTCGTCGTGGCGAGCGAGAGGTTGTGCCAGCCACCTCGCGCCCTGCGGTCGTCGACCGGCGAACGCTCGCCGTTGAGCCATGGCGTGAACAGGATGCCGCCGGCCCCGGGCGGCGAGCCCTCGGCCTCGGCGATGACCTCGGGGAAACCGGCCGTCGACTTGAGGACGCCATCGCGGAGCCACTGCAGGCAGAGCCCTCCGGTCTCGTGATTGTTGGCGATGAGGTAGCGATCTGCTGTCAGACCGGGCACGCTGGCGACCTGTGAGAGGGCATCGGTCTTCTTGTACGGGACGGGTGCCCCGATCCACGCCGAGGTCGAGATCGCCAGATGCGTGGCGAAATCCGTGACGGCGCCGGCGCCGCACGCCGCCGAGTGCAGGTCTGGGACCCCGGTCACAACCTTGACCCCACCAGATGCTGTCCCCGGCCCTGGCAAGCCGACCTCGGCGGCCACCGCTTCCGACACGACGCCGACGACCGAGCCGGTCGGGTGCAAGGGTGGGAGCTTGGCCGCCTCCGCGGTCAGGCCGGCCAGGCCGAGCAGCATTGGGTCGTACTCCATGCGCGACAAGTCGCGGTTGTCGGTCAACCAGGCCGCCGTCATCGAAGCATGCGAGGCGGCCGCCACGCCCGTGAAGCACATCGACAGGAAGTCGATCGGCTCCAGGTACCAGCGCGCAGCGCTGGCTACCTGCGGTTCTTCGTTGACAAGGTAGAGGATGTGGCCGATGGGGTCGGCTCCGCTGGCCGAAGGTGCCCCGCCGGTCCGACGGATCCAGTGAAGGGCCGGACGGGGCGAGTAGCCAGCGACAGGACCACCGATGACTTTTCGGGAGTACCTGCCGCCCCGGCTATCCATCCAGAGTAGGGCATCGCCGACCGGGCTGCCCGCTTCGTCTACAGGCACGGTGCTGGCCCACATGCCCGTTATGCACACGGCCTCGACGGCCGAGGCGGCAGCTACACCCGAGACGAGCGCCCGCTGGGTGGCCGACTTGATCGCCGCCCACCACTGGTTGGCATCCTGAACGTGGCCGGCTGACCCGATCTGGCGCGTCTCGATCCGGATGTGCTCCTGCCAGGCAAGCTTGCCGGCGAGCGAGACGAGACCCACCTTCGGCCCGCCGGTCCCGAGGTCGACTGCCAGGACGTAACGCTCGTCACGAACATCCCGGAGCGAGCTCACTGCCCCGAAGAGGCCGGGCTGAGAGGAGGCTGCGGCACGGCCTGCTGGCGGTCCATCATGTCGGCCATCACCAGCTTGATGAACTCGTCGGCCTCGTCGGTCATGCCGCCCGCCACACCGCCGTAGATGGCACTGGACGAGGGAGTGGCGCCGGCGGCGTGCTGCTCGGTGGCATAGGCAACGGCGTCGGCCAGGTCCGCTGCAAACGCATCGGCGACGCCGGGCTGAGTCTGCGGCCGGGTGACCGTCATGTGGAGGGCGTTCGGGTACTGCTGCCCGTTGAACCGCCATCCCCGCAACCGCATGAAGTCGTTGACGAAGTACACGTCGAACTCGTCGGAGGTGAACGAGAACAGAAACGTCGGCTCTCCCAGGAACCTGAGCTCTCCATGCGAAGCCACCGCGGCCTTCATCGCGTCGGCCGTGGAGAAGATGGCCTTGGCGTACCCGAGGTAGCCTTCCCGCCCCAGTTGCACCATCGAGGCCCAGGCCGTCGCAAGCAGGCCAGCCGACCGAGAGCCCTCCATCCCAGGCGAGCAGTATTTCCCGCCTGACCAGTCCGTGAGGTAGAAGTACTGCGAGTTGCGCTGCGCCTTGTCGCGGAACAGCAGCGTCGAGGTGCCCTTGAAGGCGTACCCGTACTTGTGGGTGTCGGCCGAGATCGTCGTCACGCCCGGCAGGCGGAAGTCGAAGGCAGGGATCGGGTAGCCGAGCTGTTCACCGAAGGGCAGGATGAATCCCCCCAGGCACCCGTCGACGTGCACCCCGAAGCCGCGCTCGATCCCCAGGGCGCCGAGCTCGGCAATGGGGTCGATGGTGCCGTAGCCGTAGTTACAGGCCGAGCCGACCACAGCGACTGTCTGGTCGTCGGCATGGTCGGCCACCCAGTCGAGGTCGACCTGGGTGGTCACCGGGTCGACAGGCGCCCGGCGCAGCTCGACGCCGAAGAGGTGGCATGCCTTGTCGAACGCAGGATGAGCGGTCTCGGGCTTGATCAAGTTGGGTTGCCGGACGCCGCGCGTGGCGGCCGCATGCTCCCGGTAGGACAGGACTGCGTGCAGGATGCTCCCGGTGCCGCCGGTCGTGACGAGGCCACCGGGCTGGTAGCCGCTGGCGGTGGCTGCCTCGCCGTGCATGAGGTCGAGCGCCATGGCGATGATCTCGCCCTCGAAGCGGGTCGAGCTCGGGCAGATGTCCCTTTGTAGGGCGTTCACGTGGGCGTAGAGGCCGAAGACCTCGTTCATGAACCTGTAGTGGTCGTGATCGCCGCAGTACATCGTGCCCGAGCAGCGCCCGCTCTCCCAGTGCTGGTCCTCGAGCGCGGCCATCTCGCGCAACTCTGCCAGGACCTCGTCGCGGGGGCGCCCCTTGTCGGGGAGGGTGCGGTTCACATCGAAACGCTCGACGTACGGGTAGTCGTTACTCACGCGCTCTCTCCTGCTGCTCGAGGCTCTCTGCTTGCAGTCAACACGATCTGCCGGCTGCGGCCTGCATCCGAGCTCGCTTGGCGTTGGCGTTGGTTCGGGCCCGCGCCTGTTGGTCCAGGGCTACCTTGCGGAGCCGCACGGAGGACGGAGTCACCTCGACGCACTCGTCCTCGCGGATGAACTCGAGCGCCTGCTCCAACGAGAGCGTGCGCGCCGGGATGAGGCGGACCAGCTCCTCGGACCCCGCTGCTCTCATGTTGGTGACCTTCTTCTCGCGAGTCGGGTTGACGTCCATGTCCTCGGACCGGGCGTTCTCGCCGATGATCATGCCTTCGTAAGCCTCGACCCCCGGACCGACGAACAACGACCCACGGTCCTGCAGCGAGGTGAGGGCGTACTGGGTGGTCACCCCGGAGCGGTCGCATACGAGCGAACCGCTCGGCCGCATGCGAATCTCACCGAACCAGGGCGCCCAATGGTCGAACACGTGGTGCAGGATTCCCGTGCCGCGAGTCTCGGTCAGGAACTCGGTCCGGAAGCCGATCAGGCCGCGAGACGGCACCGAGTACTCCAGGCGGGCCCATCCGGTCCCGTGGTTCACCATTTGCTCGAGCCGTCCCTTGCGGAGAGCCAGTAGCTGCGTCACCACGCCCAGATAGTCCTCCGGTACGTCTATCGAGACATGTTCGACCGGCTCGTGCGACTTGCCGGCGACGTCCCTGGTCACCACCTGCGGCTTGCCGACCGTCAGCTCGAAGCCCTCTCGCCTCAACACCTCGACCAACACCGCCAGCTGCAGCTCGCCTCGACCTTGGACCTCCCATGCATCGGGCCGCTCGGTCGGCAGCACCCGTAGCGACACGTTGCCGATGAGCTCTGTGTCGAGCCTGCTCTTCAGGAGCCGGGCGGTCACCTTTGAGCCTTCACGGCCCGATAGAGGCGATGTGTTGATACCGACGGTGATCGAGAGGCTCGGCTCGTCAACTCTCAGCACGGGCAAGGGGCGGGGATCGACGGGATCGGCCAGGGTCTCGCCGATCGTGACCTCGGCCAGACCGGCCACGGCGAAGATCTCCCCCGCACTGGCCTCGGCTGCCTCGGTTCTTTCCAGCCCTTCTGTCACGAACAGCTCGGAAACTTTCACGTTCTCGATGGTCCCGTCAGAACGGCACCAGGCGACCTGTTGTCCACGCCGAACGGTTCCGTGCAGGGCGCGGCACAGGGCGAGGCGACCGAGGTACGGCGAGGCGTCCAGGTTCGTCACAAGAGCCTGGAAGGGATGCTGCGGGTCGAACGTCGGAGCCGGGATGTGGGCGGCAATAGCTGAGAAGAGCGGTTCGAGGTCGGTGCCGCTGACGGCCGCATCGAGCGAAGCCTTCCCGGCGCGTGCGTTGCAGTAGACGATCGGGAACTCGATCTGGTGATCTCCGGCGTCGAGATCCAAGAAGAGCTCGTAGACCTCGTCCAGTACCTCTTTGGGCCGAGCATCGGGGCGGTCTATCTTGTTGATGACGAGCACCACGGGCAGGTGCAGCGCCAACGCCTTGCGCAGCACGAACCGGGTCTGTGGCAACGGTCCCTCGGAGGCGTCGACCAGCAACAGCACCCCGTCCACCATGGCGAGTGCCCGCTCGACTTCGCCACCGAAGTCGGCGTGCCCCGGGGTGTCGACGATGTTGAGCTTCAGGCCTCCGTGACGCACGGCCGTGTTCTTGGCCAGGATCGTGATCCCCTTCTCGCGCTCGAGGTCCATGGAGTCCATGACTCGCTCGGCTACCTCCTGATTCGCCCGGAAGATGCCGGATTGCCAAAGCATGGCGTCCACGAGCGTGGTCTTGCCATGGTCGACGTGGGCGACTATGGCCAAGTTGCGAAGATCAGAGCGCGACTGCAGAAGGGTTGGGGGACTCATCAGGCTTGCGAGAGTACCGGAGCCAGGAAGGGCTCCAGACAGATAACGGCAGCTCAGCACGACGCCGCCGCGACAGCTGCGGCTTTGCCTGACACAGCTGCGACGTGCGCCCGGTCTCGGGCAATACCCGGCTGGCAACAACGCCCGGCGGCGACTCCCTGTCCAGACCGAGTACCCGCCCGATCTCACCGGTGACGCCGAACCTGTCCTCCGGCAAGTCCCGGACCAACCCGGATCTGATGCTCGCGCCCAGCGTCCGATTGATCACGGCGCGGCGACGGCGGCGCCGGATCGACACCAATAGGCCGGCGCCGTCCTTCTTGCGGGCTGGCTGGTCTCGCCGCTCCTTCGTCACTTCCGATCCCAGGCCGCCGCCGCGCGGGCCTGCTCGGCACGCAGCTTGGAGTGCTCGACAGCTGTCACCTTGTCGGCAAGGCGCATCGAGAGGCGGTAGTACTGCTCCATAGGCGCGATGGCCTCGGGTGGCGCGGCGTGACGGTGCTCGGTGCCCATACGCCCGAACTCGGGCCGGTAGGCGAACTTCCGCAAGAGCTGGGTGACCTTGGAGAGCAAGCTCGTCACGATGCCCTCGTAGGCCGGCGGGATCTTGTAGCCCGTGTGCTGCCAGATCCCGTAGTCGAGATCCGCCATTATCTTGCCCGTCCCGTGCTTGGAGGTGTCTACGTAGAGGTGCCGCCACACATTTCGGCACAGCGAGCCGTGGATACGCTGCGGGAACTCGCCGATCAGGGTCTCTTCTTCCTCGCGAAGCTGCAGCAGCAGCCCGCTCGTGTGCAGGGTCTGGGTGCGATGGGGATCATCGTTGACGGCCTTCTCGATCATTCCCCAAGCGGTCTGGTGCGCCCAGACGGTCAGCAGGTGCTCGATGGTTGCAGCGGCTTCCGCCATGGCGGCCAGATGCTCGTTGAGTAGGCTCTGCGCGTCGGCAGCAGTCTGATGCAGATCTTCCATTCCATCCCCTCGACTTGCGGACACAGGCACATGCCGATGGCTCTCCGCCCACATTAGGTCAAACCACGCCTTGAGGCGCCGATGAGCCCCTCTGATGAAGAAAGGCTGTCAAACTGCACCGGTGGACACCCGCCGCTGGTACAACCAGGACCTGCCCCAGACTCTCCAGCTGTCGCAGATGCTGTTGTACCTCAACGGGATCTCGCTCCTGTTCTTCGGGCTCCTGTCGGGGGGGTTCGCCCTCATCACCATCGTCTTCATCTTCGGGGAGGTCCTCGGTGCGGTCGGAATCGCCAACTCGGCCAAGAGCGGATACCGGGTGGCGGCGTTCTTCTCGTGCATCGCGCTGGTCTTCCTCCTGCTGTTCTTTCCGTTCTTCTTGAGTCACTTCTCGATCAACTTGAACTACCTGCTCAACTTGATGTTCGCCATCGCACTCGTGGCCGCCCTGTTCCATCCCCAGAGCCGGGAGTACCAGAAGACCTGGTTCAGGTAACCGCCTGAGAACGCGGGCGGGACCCGAACAGTTAGATACACTAAATATGTGACTCCCGAACGAGATAGTGCTCCGCAACGCCCTGTCGGCCGCGTGGCGGCTTGGATCGCCCGGCAAGTGGAGCGGGGTCTGGCGACGAGCGAGCTCAGCCTCCCCCAGTACCGCGTCCTCGGGCTGCTGGCCGAAGGAAATGCTCTCCCCTCCTCCATGGCGGACAGGCTCAACGTGCGCAGACCGAGCATCACCGCCGTCGTGGACGGCCTCGTGGCCCGGGGCCTCGTCGTGCGCACGCCCGCCGAGGGAGACCGCCGGCAGGTGTCGCACGCCATCACTGCAGAGGGCCGCCAACTGCTGGCCGCTGCCGACCGGGACGTCGAAGAGCGGTTGGCTGCGATCGCAGGTTGCCTCGGCTCGGCCGCGCAGACCGAGGCCGCCCTGGGCGGCATCGAGCTCTGGGGCGAAGCACTCCACAACTGGGCGAACCGCCAAGTCGCCGAGGTGCCCCGTTGAGCGAGAACGGCCACGGGCCGCGCCACCGCCACGATCCAGAAGAGGCGACGTCGCACTTCTCCCCGGTGAACGTCACGCCCAAGTACAGACCTCCGAGAGCCACGATCGACCCTGACCAGTCGAAGAGCTGGATCAAGCGCGCCTGGCCCATCGTCAAGACTCACTGGGGAGGATCGCTGACAGCCCTCAGCCTCAGCTTCGTAGGCCTAGTGCTGCAGGTCCAGATCCCACAGCTCATGGCCAAGGCGCTCGACAACGGCTTGCGGCCCGTGCACCCGGTGCCGCTGCACTTCTACGTGGCCTGGATCGTCGCCCTGGGCATCGTCGGTGGAGTGACCGGCTACGTCTCCCGGCTCTACATGTACAAGACGGCCTACCGCCTCGAGTTCGACCTGCGCAACGTCATCTACGAGCACTTGACGAAAATGCCGGCGTCGTTCTACGACCGAGTCCAGTCCGGCCAGCTCATATCGAGGGCGAACTCAGACATCCGCTCCGTACAGATGTACTTGACGTTCGCGCCGCTCATCCTGGTCCAGTGCGGTATCGCCGTCGTCGCCTTCGGGTTCATGCTGGCGGTCAGCGTCCCGCTGGCAATAGTCGCCATGGCCACGATGCCCCTCATCTACTTCGTCGGCGTGAAGATGCGCGCCTCGATGTTCCCGGTCTCCTGGCTCATCCAGTCGCGCCTCGCCGACGTCGCAACGATCGTGGACGAGAACGTCAACGGCGTTCGCGTCGTGAAGTCGTTCGCCGCCGAGGACAGCCAGCTCACGACGCTCGCCAAGGCCGCCAAGAAAGTCGAGTGGTCTTACATCCGGGACGCCGACCTGCGAGCGCGCTTCTCGCCGGCAATCCAGAACCTTGCACCGCTCGGCCTCGTGCTCGTGCTGGCCTTCGGTGGCTGGATGGTCATCCAGGGCCACATCCAGTACGGCGCCATCCTCGAGTTCAACTTGTACCTGCTGTTGCTGCAGGCTCCGTTCATGATGCTCGGGATGCTCATCATGATGGGCCAACGGGCGGCGGCCTCGGCCCAGCGCATCTACGAGATCCTCGACGAGCGGTCCGAGATCGTCGACAAGCCCGGGGCGGTCGACCTCGTCGGATGCAAGGGGGACGTCAGCTTCGAAGGCGTCGACTTCAAATACCCCAACGGCGACCGCCCGCTCGTGCTGGAAGGCTTCGACCTGCATATCCGGCCCGGTGAGACGGTCGCCATGGTCGGGCGCACAGGCTCGGGCAAGTCGACGGTGGCGCGGCTCATCAGCCGCATCTACGACGTCACTGCGGGTGCGGTGAAGATAGACGGGACCGACGTCAGGGACTACACAGTCGAGAGCCTGCGGGCACAAGTCGGGATGGTGCTGGACGAGCCGTTTCTCTTCTCGTTGCCCGTCCGGGACAACATCGCCTACGGGCGGCCCGACGCCGACATCGCCGACATCGAGCTGGCGGCCATCGCCGCCAATGCCGACGAGTTCATCTCGGATCTGTCACAGGGCTACGACACGGTCGTCGGCGAGCGTGGCTACACGCTGTCGGGCGGCCAGCGTCAGCGCATCGCCATCGCCCGCACCCTCCTCGCAAACCCGCCCATCCTGATTCTCGACGACGCCACCAGCGCCATCGACGTCCAGGTAGAGCAGCAGATACACGACGCTTTGACCCACCAGATGAAAGGCAGGACGACGCTCATCATCGCCCACCGGCTCTCCACCATCAGCCTGGCCGACCGCGTCGTGCTCCTCGACGAAGGCAAGATCGTGGCCGACGGGCGGCATGCCGAGCTCCTCCAAACCTCCTCGCTTTACGCCGAGGTTCTGGCCCACGCCGAGGAAGAGGACTCAGCGGCTACGACGGGAGGCCGAGCCTGATGTTCGGAGGAGGCGGTGGCGGCGGCTTCGGCGGAGGCGGCAGGCCCGGGGGAGCGGCGGCAGGCCTGCCCTTCGGGGGCATTCCTTCGGAGCTGCAGGGTGGCGTCGACAAGCTCTTGGCCAGCGAAGGCGAGCATGGCGAGCCGGCCGTCCGATTTGCGCAGGTGCCAAGCGAAGCTGAGACTCGCCGGCTGACGCTGTGGTCGCTCCTGGTCCAATACCCGCGGATGCTCGTCCTGGCGGCCATCTTCGTGACCACGACCGCCGTGGTCGCCCAGGCGGGGCCGGCGATCACGGGATACGCCATAGACAACGGGATGCTGCCCGGGCACCACAACTTGACGGTCATCCTTGTCAGCGCGGCCGTCTACTTGGCCTGCGTGGCAGTCAGCGCGACAGCGCAGCGATCTCAAGTGCGGGTGACCGGCCGCCTGGCCGCCTGGGTCATGAACGACCTGCGGATCAAGGTCTTCACCCACCTGCAACGTCTGTCGCTCGGCTACTTCACCGACGAGAAGGCCGGCGTCATCATGACGCGCATGACCAGCGACATCGAGAACCTCCAGCAGCTGCTGCAGGACGGCCTCGCCTCCTTCGCAGTCCAGGGCCTCACGATGGTCGTGATCACCGCTTGGATGTTCACCAACAACGTCCGCCTCGCCTTCGTCACAGTTGTGCTGATCGTCCCGGTCCTGGTCGTGCTGAGCCTGTGGTTCCGCAGCGCCTCCGAGAAGGGTTACGACAAGGTGCGCGACGGCATAGCCAACGTTCTCGCCGACCTGTCCGAGAGCCTTCACGGTGTCAGGGTCGTGACCGCTCACAACCGCCAGCGCCACAACGTCATCCATCACCGCAACGTCGTGGGTGCCTACAGGGACGCCAACGACTACACAGCCCAGATCAACGCCATCTACGGGCCGGGCACGACCATGCTCGGCTTCCTCGGGCAGGCGGCGATCCTCGGCATCGGAGGCGACATGGTCTTGCGGGGCTCGCTGGCACCGGGCGTCCTCGTGGCCTTCGCCCTTTTCCTCAACAGGTTCCTCTCTCCGATCCAGTTGCTCGTGCAGCAGTACAACACCTACCAGCAGGGCCAGGCGTCCGTGATCAAGCTGCGGGGACTGCTGGGCACGCCGCCGGAGGTGCTGGAGGCGCCGGGCGCCGAGGTGCTGCCGCCGATCGACGGTGAGATCGTCTTCGAGGACGTGTCGTTCGGCTATGACCCGGCCACGCCTGTCATCCACGGCGTCAACATCAGCATCGCCCCCGGCGAGACAGTCGCCTTCGTCGGGCCGACAGGAGCTGGCAAGTCGACGCTGGCCAAGCTGGTGACGCGTTTCTACGACCCGACGGTGGGACGGGTGCTCATCGACGGGCACGACCTCAAGGGGGTCACGTTCGACTCGCTGCGCAGCCAACTCGGCGTCGTCCCGCAAGAGCCCTTCTTGTTTGCCGGTTCGGTCCGGGAAAACGTCGCCTTTGCCCGCCCTGACGCCACGCACGCAGAGGTGCTCGAAGCCGTCAACGCCGTCGGGCTCGCCGACGTCGTCGACCGCCTGCCCGACGGGCTCGACACCGTGGTCCACGAGCGCGGCCAGTCTCTCTCGTCCGGCGAGCGCCAGCTGCTCGCCCTGGCGAGGGCTTTCCTGGCCCAACCGCGAGTCCTCGTGCTCGACGAGGCGACTTCCAATCTCGACCTGCAGTCCGAGACCAAGATCGAAGCTGCTTTGGACGTCCTGCTCGAAGCCCGGACCGCCGTGCTCATCGCCCACCGCCTGTCCACGGCCATGAAGGCCGACCGGATCGTCGTCATCGTCGACGGCGAGGTGGTCGAGGAGGGTCCACACTCCGAACTGGTCGCGGCAGGGGGTCGCTACGCCGAGATGTTCGCCACCTGGGTGCGCCACAGCGAGGCCGAGGCGGGCGTTACGTAGGCGGGTTCCCAAAAGCCGTTGCGGCAGCGAGCCGCGTGCTAGCGTCTTCCGCTGAGCAGGACTCTTCGGGAGGCTACGGCCTTCCATGCCGTCGTTCCTGGAACTGGCGCCACGTCATTTGTTATAGTGGAGTCACTACTGAGCAGCGAGGGCTCATACTCGGCAAGCTGCAGAAAGCGATGCGGGGGCTACTGATGAAGCTAGGTAACGGAAGCAAGCGAGCGGTGCGGACCTTCTTGGCTCCGCTACTCATCGTGGGCGTCAGTGCGGCCGGGGTGCTCCTGACCGCCGGTGTGGCGTCGGCAGCGACGACCACGGTCAGCTTGGAGGTGTGCGCAGTCACCTGCGGTACCGCCATCACCAGCCCTGATACCGCCAACGTCTACGGCAACACCGAGTTCTACTATTCGTCGACCATTGACAACGTGGTGACAGGCACGTTCGAGATCCTCGACAACAATGTGGCGATCTACAGCAAGGCCATAACGGCCAAGACGCATGGTACGAATAACGCGACCGAGGCGGGCAACTTCGTGCCGACAAGCCTTGGCACCAACACGATCGTCGCAGAGGACGTACCGACGAGCGGAACGACCGTAGCCAGCACGTCGTTCGTGTTCGACACGGTTACCAGCCCGCTCATCCTCGACGAGGTTCGCCCGTGGGGCCCGAGTGGGGCGACCGACACCTACGCTGTCGGATACAACCGGTCTTCAAGCTCGCTCAGCCTCGACGCCAGCAGCCACCCGTGGAACATCGTGACCGAGTCGGGCACGTTCGAGTGCAGTGCCACTGCATCCGACTGCAGCGGCGAGTCCCTGCCGGCCGACTCCTACTGGCTCATCGAGGGCAGCGACTTCTCGCTGACAGGCTTCCCGTACTACGACGCCCCCATCTCGCCGTGGACCACGGACGGTGAAGCCACCCCAAGCGGCGAGGCTTACTACCAGCTGCAGTACGAGTACACCAGCACTGACATCTTCGTTGCCGACAACATTGGCACGCCGAACGCCCCGACCCAGTACAAGGGGACGCTTCCGGAGCTCACGAATCCCGGCACCACGACTGCACAGTGGGCCTGGACACGCTTCTTCTCGGGGAACGCACCGGTGGACACCGGTAACAACTCCAGCGACTTCGCCCTGGTCTCGAACACGACCGCCACGATCGGGAACCAGGGTTTGCAGCCAATGATCGGCTCCCCGGCCCCGAATCAGGGTGGCCCTGACCTCAGTCCGCATCCGGCTGTCCCCGCCACGCTGACTGCAGGTCTCTTCGATACGTCGGCCAAGGCCAATGCGGCTCCGAACTTCTACTACACCTCCGGCAGCCCGGGGACGCTCGAGATCAACCGCACGATCACGAACCACGGAGCTGATTACGCGTGTCACGTCGATCTCAGGGTGACCAGCATGAGCGAGGCCAACGGTGGTCCGGAACCAGGAGCCAAAACCCAGCCGGCCAAGGTCATCCACCTGGAGATCAACGAGCCCACGGCTGCTAGCCAAACCATCAACAGCGTCACGGTCTACAACATGGCGCCTGACTACCCGGACACGACGGGTGGTGGCCAGAACTCCACGCTGGGCGAGTACCCATCGACAACAGGCACGGCCAACGGCTTTACCATCCCACCGGGAGGAACGCTCAGCGTGTCCTTCTCGTTCAGTACGCTCACCTCGTCGGGCAGCTACTGGATCGGATTCAGCGTCCTGTCGGTTCCCGGGTCAACCTCGAGTTGCAGTGGCGTTGGATGAGGACACTAGGTCGGAGCGGCAAGTCGCTTCAAAGTCGACCACTGCGCATATGCGCGTCCTGGAGGAACGGGCGCGCTAGCATCGGAGGAAGGTGTTCGCACTGATGTCTAAGAACTGGAGGCTTCGCGTGCCGGACGGTAGTGACAAGAAGTACGAACCGCCGACGATCGAGCGTCTCGGCACGCTCACCGAGTTGACGCAAGGCGGAACCACTGGAGTGAGCGATGGTATCTCTGGTGGTGCCTCTGGTGCGACTGGTTCCCTCTAGGAGCCCATCGGGACCATCACACTTTTCACCCTTGACAGCGCACCGCTTGGGATTATCCTTCGTCTCGGGATTGGCGTTGTTGATTGGGCTCGCCAGCGCCTGTGGCAGTGGTGGGCCTGACTCGACTACGACGCACGCGCCATCGCAATCCACGACAACGACGTCGGGATTCATATCGGGCACCATTCCCTAGTGCTTACTGAGCTGGAGATCGCCTCGCATGTGGTGACCGGTCCCGGCCCATGCGCCTTCGGCGCACTGGAAAAGAGCCAGACTGGGCGTGGCCCGGTGAGCGCACTCGAGGACGCCATCCGACCAGCTCTTGTTAGACCGCCATGCCTCGTGAGCTTCTCAGGGGGCCATGACTCGTCGCTGCTGCTCAGCCTGGCCACCAGGCTCGCACGCCGCGAGGGGCACGCTCTGCCGGTACCGATCACCTGGCGTTTCACCGATGCGCCGGATGCCGAGGAGTCAGAGATCCAAGACGCCGTCGTGGGTGCTCTGGAGCTTGAGGACTGGGTGCGGCTGCAGGCCGGTGACGATCTGGACTTCGTAGGCCCGGTGGCGCTGAACGTGGTCGCGCAGCACGGGTTGCTCTTCCCCGGCAACGCCTTCTTGCACGCGCCGCTGTTCGAGCAGGCAACCGGTGGCAGCCTCATTACAGGTTATGGAGGCGACCAGGTGCTCGGCAGAGTGTGGCGACGGCGGCGGCCATGGTGGCTGGCCGAGCTTGACCAGGGCGGAGACTCCTTCGGCTGGCTTCGCGCTGCCGGCCGGCGGCGTTGTGTGCGCTCGCAAGCGCGTGAACGGCACGCCGTGCCTCGTGCCTACGAGGTGCGAGGCCGCTGGAAGGCAGGCCGCCGCAACGTGGCCTGTGCACGCCAGAGCTTCCGGCTCATCGCAGAGCATTACGGCTGCACGCCAGTCCATCCCCTCCTCGACGAAGCCTTCGTCGAGGCCCTGGAGCGCTCCGGCCTGACGCCTCACAGCGCCGGCGGCCGCGCTGTGCTCGTCCAAGCCCTCTTCGGAGACTTGGTGCCCCACGCCTGCACCGTGGCGCGGCCAAAGGCAAACCTTCGCCAAGTCTTCTGGAGGCGGCACACCCAAGAGCTAGTGTCGCACATCGACACATCGGAGCTGGCCAGCCGTGTCGTCGATGCGGCTGGTCTTCGCCGCGAATGGGACAAGCCGGAGCCACACACGAGAACAGCACTCCTCGTGCAACGAGCCTGGCTGATGAGCAACGGCATCGAGTTCAACGGCTCGGGAACATCGACCAAGACCAGCTGCGACTCGCAAAGGACAGCCTGAGATGACGAGTCAAGACGCACCAGAAGTCGAGGAGAGCGAACAGCGCTGGCGCATCCGTGAGGACGCCGTGGTCTGGCGGCGAGTAGTCGAGGACATGGTGCTGCTCGACGTCGACAGATCGGTGTACCACAGCCTGAACCCGACAGGCACGCTCCTTTGGCAAGGCATCGCCGACCACCTGACTGAAGGCGAGTTGGTGGACTTGCTGGTAGCCGAGTTCCCCGAGGCCTCTGAGGAGGCGGCCAGGGACGTGCCGGGGTTCCTCGAGGCGCTATCGGCAGCTGGCCTGATCGAGACCGATAGCGGTACTCGTGACGGCACGGCCTAGGAGATCACCCTCCGGCCGACGCCGACAGTGAGCCTCAACCCTTCCCCGATCCGGTTCCTCCGCCAGGACCGGTCCGTCCTGGCGCAAAAAGTGGCTCCTGGGACCCTCCGGCGGCTGCTTGACTTCGCCAAGCCATACCGGGGCCTTCTCGGTGGTTATGCCGTCGTCGTGGTGCTCGACTCGGCCGTCACCGTCGCCAATCCTTTGATCTTCAGGGCCATCATCGACGACGGTATCGAGCACCACCGTGAGTCTCTCATCATCGTCCTAGCGCTCATAATGGCGGTTCTTGCCCTCTTCGACGCTCTCTTCTCGCTCGCGCAAAGAGTCGTCACCGCCAAAGTCGGCGAGGGGCTGGTCTGCGACATGCGTACCCGCATCTTCGACAAGGTGCAGCAAATGCCGCTGGCATTCTTCATGCGCACGCAGACGGGCTCGCTCGTGAGTCGCATGAACGGCGACGTCCTCGGCGCCCAGACAGCCTTCACCGACATGATGTCAAACGTCTTCGGAAACGTGGTGCTGGTCGGAGCGGTGATCGTGACGATGTTCGTCCTCTCCTGGCAGGTCACGCTGCTGGCGCTCGTCATCCTTCCGGTCGTGGGCCTGCCGCTGCGCAGGATCGGGCGGCGAGTCGCCGTTCTCACCCGGCAGCGGTACGACCACCTGTCCTCGATGGTGGCCATGACAGTCGAGCGCTTCAACATCTCGGGCGCTCTTCTCGTCAAGATAATGGGCGACCCAGACTCGGAGTCGGCCTCCTTCGCCTCGAAGGCTGGCAGGGTCCGCGACATCGGCGTCGAGTTGTCGCTGGTCGGCCGCGTCTTCTTTGTCGCCCTGACGCTGATGGCTGCCCTTGGGTTGTCTCTGGTATACGGATGGGGCGGCGTCCTCGTTGCCCACGGCGCTCTGCAGCTGGGCACCGTCGTGGCGCTGGCGGCTTACCTTGGGAGGCTCTACTCGCCGCTCAGCTCCCTCGCCAACGCCAATCTCGACGTCATGACGACCCTGGTCGCATTCGACCGGGTGTTCGAGATACTTGACCTTGAGCCGATGCTGACCGAGGCAGCTGACGCCGTCCCGATCCCGAGGGGCCCGACCAGCGTCGAGTTCGAGCACGTGGACTTCGCCTATCCCCCAGCTCGGAGCGTCTCCTTGGCCTCACTGGAGGCGGTCCAAGATTTGGACCCCAGGACCGAGGCGCAGGTCATCCACGACGTCAGCTTCATCGCCCAGCCGGGACAGCTCATTGCCCTCGTCGGGCGATCCGGTGCTGGCAAGACGACGATCAGCATGCTCGTTTCACGCCTGTACGACGTGAAGTCCGGCGCGGTCCGCCTAGGCGGCGTTGACGTGCGGGTGGCGACACTGGCGTCGTTGCGTGCCAAGGTCAGCGTCGTCACCCAGGATCCCTACCTGTTTCACGACACGATTCGGGCGAACCTCCTGTACGGCGCCCCAGGCGCCGGCGAGGACGAGCTGACGGACGCCCTAACCCAGGCGCAAGTGTTCGACCTGGTCGCCTCGCTGCCAGATGGTCTCGACACGATCGTGGGCGAACGGGGATACCGCCTCTCAGGCGGCGAGAAACAACGCGTCGCCCTCGCCCGCCTCCTCCTTCGCGCTCCTGATGTGGTCGTCCTGGACGAGGCGACGGCCCATCTCGATTCTCAGTCGGAAGCCGCCGTGCAGCGGGCGCTCGGCATCGTCCTGGCCGGGCGAACGTCGCTCGTCATCGCTCATCGCCTGTCCACGGTGCGCCGCGCCGACTGTCTGCTCGTCGTCGACGGCGGTCGCATCGTCGAGAGGGGGACCCACGACGAGCTCCTCGCCGGCGGGGGGCTGTACAGCGACTTGTACAGGACCCAGTTCGCCGACACGGACGAGCCTGCAGTCCAACCGGCTCAGCGACCGTGAGATCGCCGGTTGGGCTCGTCGAAGTGGCGATCTCCGACGCGGTCGTTCGGAGCCCCCTCATCGACGCCGGCCCCTCGGGAGCCGTCCTCCGGGTCCCTGGCGTGGCCGAATACCTGATCGGTCCCGAGGGGGTAGTCCAGACCGCCCGGGCGCCGGATGCCACCGACCTGGACGTGAGCTGCTTCGCCGACGGCCCAGCCCTGGCGCTCGCCTTGCTGTACCAGGGGCACTTCCCCCTTCGAGCAGTGGCAGTGAGCACTCGGTGGGGTGCGGTGCTGCTCTGCGGGAGATCGGGGTCGGGCAAGTCCGTCACCGCAGCCGCGCTGGCGCTCTCACTGGGCGCACACGTGATCGCCGACGGAGTCGTGGTCGTGTCCAGGGAGTTCGAGGTCATCGGCTACGGAGCACCCGGTCAGGTCGTGTTGTGGCCACGGGCGGCGCTCGCCTTGGGCCTCGGCGAGGCAACATACAAACCGGTGCGGCCGAGCTTGGCCAAGCGTCGTGTCGATCTGGGCGGCGTCGCACCTGGCATGGCGCAGAGGCTGCGCCTGATAGTGGCCCTCGACACAGCCAGCCAACTGGAGGCGCCTGTCGTCGAGGACGTGGGCTCGGGCCGCCAGGTCTTGCACGCCCTGGCAGGGGCCCAGTGGCACCACTGGCTTGTGGCGCCGCTCGGCTTGGGCGAGCGACATCTGGAGTGGGCCTCTCAACTGGGAGCCGGCATCACCTTCGCCCGGCTCCGGCGACCCAACCGGGGGCAGAGCATCGAGCAGACCGCGAGCCTCGTGGCCGCGCGTCTGGAGGCTGCGGCGAACCCGAAGTGAGCGGCAACACCGTCTGGCTGGCCTCGTACCCCAAGTCGGGCAACACCTGGTGGCGAGCCGTTTACTCCGCTTGGCGCTCCGGCGGCGCACCGCAGCTGGCGGCTCTGGGGACGATCGCGGCCTCGCGGCAGCGTTTCGACGAGGCTCTCGGCATCGCCAGCTCGGACTTGACGCCAGAGGAGATCGAGCGGCTCCGCCCGCTGGCCGACGATGCGGTCGACGAACGGCACGAGGAGCTTCGCCTGGAGAAGATCCACGATCGGCTGTCGACGGCGACCGGCGGGCAAATCGTCTCGGTCGCTGCCACCGCGGGCGCTCTCTACATCGTCCGCGACCCCCGCGACGTGGCAGTGTCGCTTGCCCATCATTACGACAGATCCGTGGACTGGGCGGTCGCCCTCCTGAACGAGCCGGGAGCGACTCTGGTCGGGAGGACCGACGACATCGGCGACCAGCTGCCTCAGACGACGGGCAGCTGGTCCGAGCATGTCATCAGCTGGGTGGACGAAGCGCCGTTCCCGGTCCACGTGTTCAGGTACGAGGACTGTCTTGCCGATCCGGTGAAAGCGTTCACTACCGGTTTCCGTGCTGCCGGCTTCGAGGTCGACACCCGGCAGCTCGTCGCCGCAGTCGAGCGGGCATCGTTTGCCAATCTTGCGGACGCCGAGGCGATCTCCGGATTCCCCGAGGCACGGTCGCGCAACAGTGCCTTCTTCAGGCAAGGCAAGGCTGGCAGCTGGCGTGAAGAGCTGCGACCCGACCTCGCCGAGCAGATCGAGGTGACTCATCACGCCGTGATGGCTCGGTTCGGTTACGCGACTGCCGAGCAGATCGAAGCCAGCGCCGATCAGTGACGCGCCGGCATTACGTGCCGGTCGTCAGCCGCGCCGGCGAGAGAGGCCGGCGCTGACGCCGCAACTGTCGCCATGACCGCGTCGACGGTCTCTGCCATGCCGTCCCAGGACCGCCGCCGGGTCAGCACCCAGGCCGGCCGGTTGGCAAGCCGGAGCAGCACCGAGGGTTCCGAAGCAAGGTGCGCCCTGGCCCGGTAGCGAGCCAGTCGCCCAAGCAGCTGGGACGCCGGGACACGAGCCAGGCTGAGGTCGTCGCCCCATCGGAGGAACAGCCAGCCCGCCACAGGGCAGCTGGCTTGGCCGTGAGGAAGCGCCAAGCGCCATCGCGTGCCGTCGCGTACCTGCCTGAGCGGCCGTCCAGCAGCAGGTGTCGGATCACGAAGGTCCACGCAACGTGGGCCGGCGAATACCACATCACCATCGGACACCACGGAGTCGTCGGCAACGACATCGTGGCCGGCGACTGCCATCGTGGCAAGGAGGCTGCTCTTACCAAGCTCGCGACCCCCGACGACGATCCACGCCGAGCCGGCGATCACGAATGCGCCCGCATGGAACGCCTCGCGCCGGAGCCAACGCCCGAAGATTGCGCCGACCGGAGACAGGTAAGGGTGAGCGACTGTGTCCACGTCCAACGATGGGCCTGAGTAGACAGCCTCACGGGCTGTACGGTCGAGACGGAGCCCTACGCCACTCGGGAGGGAGAAGACGGCCGAGATGTCGTCCACCCGCGAGGTGTTGTCGTGCGAGGGCACCGTCGCTTCGTGCCTCACGTGCACGAGCGGGACTGTGTGAGCGTCAGGTCCGAGCGCCTTCTCGCCAAGCAGCACCGAGTCGAGCCCTCTGACGACCGGGCCGTCCAGGCGGAGCCCGTAGGCAGTGAGGACCGCGCACATTTCGACCAGCCTACTTGGGTGCAGAATGGTCGCCCGGAATGGCTGGCCGGGTGGCGCCCACCTGCTCAGCTCCGCAGGGCGGCCTCGATCGCTGCCATGCCGTCGACCATCGCTCGAGTACCCCTCTCGTCCAGCACCGAATAGGCAGGGAGAACAAGCGAGTCGGTCAACTCTTCGGCCGCTCCCATCCGTGACCTGTGCCTATCGGTGAGCGAGGGCGCCTCGTCGGTGTCCCAGCCGAACATTCGCAGCGCCTCGGGCCGAGACGAATAGTGCGCCTCGAGAGGGTTCAGGCCGGACGCCAGAATAGCGAGCAGGTGCACGCTGCCGCGGAGCTCGCGCAGCGTTGTCACGAGTTGCATCGCCCGCGCCGGGGCGTCGCCGGCGAGCGCGAACGACTTGATGCCGGCGTAGAGGGCCAGACCTTCGATGGGTGCCGCCTCGTTCACAGCCGCGGCGGCGTCGTTGAAGGCGTCCAGGCCATCGAGACCTGCGAGCTTACGGCGCCCGTGCTCTCGGCAACACTCCATGTACGCCGCGGCTGCGTCTCGAGGTGCCACTTTGGCGGTACCGGCCAACCAGGTGTCGCGGATAAGGCTCGGCTTGAAATAGCCGAAGGCGCTCTGCACCAGCTGCCAGTCGACGTCACCCAGCACGCCACCGCGGCCAAGGACGTAGAACGTCACGGAGTCCAGGCCAAGCTCCTCGCCTTTGGCGACGGTCTCGGGCACGAAGTAGAACGCCCAGCCGTTGTCCTTGATCTTCGGGCAAACGTCGTCCATCAGCTCCTGAGCTGTCATCACCATGGCGGTGATGGTACCGGCGACTGCGGCTGAGCTAGGCGGTGGCGCCTAGCCAGAGGTCAGACGCTCAACCCGCCGCGCGCCTCGATGGCCCGCACGATCCTGTCGTTGGTGCCGTCCCACTCTTCCTGGCTCCGCTTCGGCAGCACTTCGTCCCACACGGTGAGGCACGAACCACGCAACTGGAGAAGACCTTCAGGGCGGCCGAAGAACCAGATGTGGAGATGGGCGCCGCCGTCGCCCCACTTGTTGATGTGCACCTGGCCTATACCACCGAGGGACTTGATGGCCGCCTCGACTTTCGCCATGAGCGGTCCCAGCTCTCTTGCCCTCTCGTCGGGCAGCTGGTCGAGGTCGACGTGCTGCCGCGGGTAGAGAAGTACGGCTACAGGCACGCCCGAAGGCCCGATGCCGTGCAACCGCCAGTGCTCCGACGCCATGAGTGTGTCCTCGTCGGCCAGGCTGCAGGCGTGGCACGGCTTCCCGCCCTGTTCTCCGGCCCGCGGCGGCTCCGGGATTACGGGATCGTCGATGTGCCTGACCAGGATCTCCCCTTCGAAAGGAAAGATCTCCTCGCCTGTCAAATCCGGCATCGGCAGGCGGCCCTCAGAATCCTGCCTGGCGCGGACGTCGAGGAGGAGCCGGTCGGTGAAGCTGGGTTCGGGTGCGTGATCGGCCATCGGTCCACCGTAGCCGGGTGCATCTCGGGTCAGGAAGCTAGCGACTCCGAGGACCGGGGATATACCGGCGACAAATGCCGGCGAAAGGAGCAGTGCCGGCCAACTCGCGGACACCAGCACCTACGTAGAAGGCGAAAATGTCCTCGGGTTCAGGAACTGGGCGGGCGGCTAAAGCCCGTCAGGCACCTATTCCTATTAGGAGGCGCCCAGGCCGAACCGGCGGCGACGCCAGGCCAAGCCCAGCATCATCGCTCCGGCGACGCCCAACCCGACGGTGAGCAGCCAGTACAACGAACCTGCCCAAGGCTCCCCCGTCGACACGGGCGGCACCGTCGAGGTCGTCGTAATGATGATCGAAGTCGATGCCGTGACAGTTGCGCCGTTGTTCGCAGCCGTCTCGGTACCGGTAATCTCGCACGGCCCTGTCGGGTACGTTGCCGGCACATCGACGGTGAACGAGTAGTCGCCCGCCACCGGGGTCTCCGGCACTGTCTCGATGTTGCACACCTTGACACTGACAGTCCCCGAGGCCGCGGCCGCCGCGTGCGGCCCGTGGCCGCCAGCCGGGTACCAGCCGGTGCCTGACACCACGAACGACCCGCCCTGTGGAGCACTCGACACGTTCGTCGTAATGGTGACGCAGTTGTTCGTGTAGGCACAACCGCTGCTCTGGGCGCTGGCTGCGCCCGCAGTGGCGAACGACGCGAGTGCCGCAACGGCAACGAACAATATTCCGCCAAGAGAAAGTCTACTTAGCCTAAGAAAAGCCGACACGGCCCCCTGCCTCTCAAAGTAGATAGTCGCGTTCGTCAAACACTAGCCCGGACGGCGGACGCTGTCTAGCATCGCGCCTCGTCAGCTCCCTGCAGACCCAACTTCAGCGTCAGCGACGCCGCAGGTCAAAGCCGCATACCAGGACGATCGCATCAGATGCGAGCCTGCCTGGGATCCAGGGCGGAACCGAACGTCTGGCCGATGTAGTTGAGCGCCAGCAGCGTGAGGAAGAGAGCGGCCATCGGGGCGAATGTGAGCTGCGGGGCGATGCTGTACTCGCTCTGGCCGTTCGAGATCATGAGGCCCCAGGAGGCCTCGGTGGGCGACGTCAGGCCCAAGAAGGCCAGGGCGCCCTCGGCCAGGATGGCGATCGAGGCTCCCAGGGCGGCGAACGACGAGATGGGCAGGGCAACAAGGGGCAGCACTTCGCGCCAGAGGATGCGCCGCGGGCGTGCCCCGAGCGACAGAGCTGCCAACACGAACTCTTGTTGCGAGATGTTGAAAGTGGCCGCGCGGGCGATCCGGGCGTAGGCAGGTATGGAGAGGATGGCGATCGCCAGCACCGTGTTCTTGAAGCTCTCGCCGAGAAACGTCACGATCGTCAAGGCAAGTATCAACCCCGGCAGGGTCAGCAGGACGTCGGTTACCCAGACGACGGCGACGTCGATAGCGCCGCGGTAGAAGCCGGCAAGCAGCCCGAGCCCTCCGCCTATGGCGATGCCGACCACCACCGACACGGCACCGACGATCATCGAGTAGCGGGCCCCGTACACGATCTGGGCGAAGATGTCATGACCGAGCTGGTCCGTCCCCAGCCAGTTGTGCCACGACGGACCGCTGTCGAACGGTCCCTGCAGCGGCTGCGTCGCGCTCTTCAGATGCAAGTAGCGGAAAAATATCGCCCCGAACACCACGAGCACCAACCATCCAACGGCTATCCAGAAAGCCACGCCGAGCCGAAGGTTGATGGGCTTGGCTGCGGCCGCCGGAGCCGACATGGCTTCGGACCTGAGCCGCTCCAACTGTTCGTCGGCGGTTTCCTCGTCGACGTCGTCACCGGCCGCCAGGGCGGCGGCGCGTGCCCGCTGCAGGGACGCCTTGGCCTCGCGCTCTGAGGTCAAGCTCCCTGCGAGCGCGACCGAGGCGCGAACAGCCTCCTCGGCTCGCGCCGTGGCCGAGGGCGCGTCCGCCTCGTCCCCGCCCTTGCGCCGGCGGGCGGTGCTACGCGAGATTCCTGCCACGCCGCACCCGCGGGTCTAGAACGCCGTAGAGGAAGTCCGTCGTGAAATTCACCAGGACGAATCCTGTCGAGGTGAGGACGACGGTGCCTTGGACCATGAGGTAGTCGCGTTTCTCTATGGATGTCACAAGAAGCGAGGCGATGCCCGGCAGGGCGAAGATCTCCTCCACGATGAGGGCACCGGCGAGGAGGGAGCCGACGCTCAGCCCGACGACGCTCATGAGCGTGAAGCTCGACGGCCGCAGGGCATGATGGAGCAGGATGCGGCGCGTACGCAGGCCCTTGGATCGGGCCATGGTTATGAACTGGGACTTGAGGGTCGCAAGGAGGTCGCCGCGCAGCACGCGGATGAAGATTGCCAGCTGCCCCGCCGCCAGGATGAACGACGGCAGGAAGATCGACGCAGGCGTGGCGATGACAGCCGGGGACTGCGAGCTACCCCACTGGAACCACTGCACGTATCCCCCGGCGGGGAACACCTTGACCTTGATGCAAAGGAAGTAGACGAGGGCGGGGCCGAGCACGAACGCCGGAAGTGCCAGGAGCCCGAGGCTCACGCGCCCGACGAGCTTGTCGAGCGTCTGGTTGGGCTTGAGGGCGCACAACAGGCCGAGCGGGATGGCTATGGCAAGCGACATCAGCTCGGCCTCGGTCATCAGCTCGAGAGTGAGCGGCAAGTGCTTGGCGATGGTGACCGTCACCGACTGATTCGACACGTACGACTGCCCGAGGCTCCCGTGCAGGGCGTGGTTCAACCAGTAGAAGTAACGCAGGTAGATGGGATGGTTCAGGCCGAGCTCGTTTGCCAATTGGGCGCGGGCGGCGGCCGTTCCCCCGACGCCGAGGATGGCGTTGACCGGGCTGCCGGGAAGCAGGTTGATGAGGTAGAAGGTCCCGAAGCTGACGGCGAAGACGACCGACACCATCCGGAGGAACCTGGTCCCTATGTAACGGACCATCTGGCTGTCAGGGCTGGCTCAGCTGCTCAGCCAGAGCTGATCTATCGGCGTCACCACACCCGCCTTCACGTCGGGATAAGCCGCCTGGCCGTTGGGCAAGGTCCCGTCGCCGACGCCATGCACCTTCGGCGACCACAGCAGTGCGACAGGCCCGCGCCCCAGCCAAATGTAAGGCGCTTGGGCTGCGAACTGCTTCCAGACCTGCCCGTAGTCGGCTTTACGCTGAGCCATGTTGGTAGTCGCCTCGCCGAGCGTGAGGTAGTGGTCGGTCGTGGCGTCCTTCAAGCGAGCGAAGTTGAGCGCGATCGACCCGACCGGGTGGGCGTTGGCCGACCACCACCACGTGGCGTCGAGATCCGGGTCGACTTCACCGAATTGTGCCCAGCAGTCGGCCTGGTATCCGCCGACGACGGCGTCGTCGATGAAGGTCGCCTCCTCGGTCGAGGTCGGATTGACGTCGATCCCGATGGCCTGCCACTGAGCCTGCAGGAGGAGCATCGCCTGCTGGTTGGTGGACTCGTTCGTGCACCCGAGAGTGAACTTCACGGGCAGTTTGGTGTGAGTCTGCGCCAGGTAGTCGTCCAGGTACTGCTTGGCCTTTGTGAGATTCGGCTTGGTCGGGTAGCCCGAGGGCACGTACCAAGGAGAAGTCGGCCCATACGGCTCTGTTGCCACCGAGCCGAGGCCGAGGTCGATGGATTGCAAGATCGACTGCTGGTTGGTGGCGTACTCGAGGGCCAGCCGGAGGTCGAGGTTGTTGAGCGGTGCCTCGGCGGTGTTCAGCATGACGAAGGTCGGCGCTTGCGGGTACGTGATCTGCTCGTCGAAGCCGCTCGGCGGGCTCTTGATCTGGGAAGCCTCGGCGGTGGCCATGAACTGGATCTCTCCCGACTCCAGCTCGTCGAGGCTCGTCGTCGGTTCGACTATCACGTCGAAGGTGATCTGGTTGACGTAGGGCTCTCCCGTGCGCCAGTAGTTAGGGTTCTTCTTCACCACGAGCGCCGAGTTCTGCTGCCAGCTCACAAACGAGAAGGGCCCGGTGCCGATGGGGTCGTCCGAGTTGGCCGGGCTGGCTGCCTTCAACTGGGCGGGCGCCGCGATGAAGCCCGGTTGGGCCGCCATCACGGCCGGGAACGCCGCCCACGACGTGTTCATGTTCACCTGGACTGTCAGGTTGTTCACGACGACGGCGTTGCGCATCGGTATCACCGCCTGGCTGACCAGCAGCGAGCTTTTGCACATGTTGAGTTGCAGCGCCACCGCGGCGGCGTTGAGCGCTTGGCCGTTCTGGAACTTGATGCCCGAGCGCAAGCCGATCGTCCAGACCGTGTAGTTGGCGTTATGCGTCAGGGACTTGGCGAGGTACGGCTCCACGACGCCGGCAGAGTTGTAGGCGGCTATTGGGTCGAAGATCGTCTGGGCGACGTAGTAGGAGTCGCCTGACCACTGGTCGCTGGTCGGGTTCCAGCCGTCGGTCTCGGCGCCAAGACCGATCGCCAGGTCCCCGCCGGGCACAGGTTTGCCCTCGGTCGAGGTGGTGACCTTGTTGGCCTTCGTCCCACCGGCGTGGTTCGACGAGCCGCCGCAACCGCCGAGAACGAGGGCGGCCACAATGGCCAGGACTACCAACGAACGCTTTCCCATGGACTTGCGCCCCCTTTTGCTGAGCCGAGACCTCGCAAGTGTTACGCCTTGTATACCATTCCGTTGCCACTGCGCGAAGGTCATATTTGCTACGAGGTCCCGCCGACCGGCACCCCGCCCGGGTCGCGGGTGCTCGCCCCGGCGTCGCCAGGACGACTATCTGCTCCAGCGCCAACGGGAGCAGCTCCTCCTCCAGCACCCGCCGAAGGACATGGGAGTACACCTCCGAGCGAAGCGGCAGCCGGGCCAGCATCCAGTAGCGCCGAGAGGCCCTTGCAGGCGATGCGGTACAAGCCGTCGCTCACGTACCGGACGACGGTTCTCGTGGGTGACGAGAAGCACGTCCACGCACTGCTGGAACGCCTTGGCGACGATGTTGCCCAGTTGGTCGGCCGGGATGTCCTCGAACGTCGCCATCGTCGGACATCTGCGCGTCACCCGGCTGTGCCAGCACGGTTACAGGTGTACCCCCGGGGTGGTCAACCCCACTCGAGCGGGCGAGGGCGCAAGCAGAAGAACAGGAAGAACGGCCGGGTCCTCAGCTGCGAGTCGGCCTCCGGGTCGGCGCCCGCCAACTCCGGCAACGGCTCAGGCTCACCGATCGACTCGATGGCAAAGCCGGCCTGTGCGATGACTCTTGTCATCTCGCCGAGCGGCCGGCGCCAGAACGTCACCTCGAAGGGCGAGCCACCGCGGCTCCAGGTCTCGGTCGCCTGTATCACGGCGAAGTAATCGCACGGGCTGTGTTCCTGCCAGTCCCAGGCTGGGTGATGTGTGGAGAACACGACTTTCCCGGTGCTGCGGAGGACCCGTCGGAACTCCCCAAAGATGCCCTCCCAGTCCCTCAGGTAGTGAACGACGAGCGATGCCACCACAATGTCCTGGCTGGCGTCGTCAACGTGACCGAGCCCGTCGTGAAGATCCCTCACGGTGACGTCTGCTCGATCCCCCACCCGCGCCTGCGCCAGGGCGGCCATCTCCGGGCTGACATCAAAAGCCCTCACTGTGGCCCCGTGCTCGACGAGCCACCAGGTGAGCGGCCCGGCGCCGCAGCCGGCCTCGAGTACGTCCTTGCCGGCCACGTCTCCCAACAGGGCGATGGTGGCCGGGCGCTCGTAGTGGGCATTGGCGGCGTTGACCTCGTTGAAGCTCGCGTAACCGGCCGCCATGGCGTCGTACTGGGCGGCGGTGCGCCGGCCGTCTTCGGTTGGCATCGCCGCCTGTTCTAGCCGGGTCGACCGGGGACTCGCCGGCCGTTGCGCGGTCGGGCCTGTGCTTGAAATTAGAGCCGAGGCGACTTTGTCCTGGTTTCGACCGGCCGTCAGACGGCGTCTTCGGCCAGTACGAGCGGCTGTGGCGCGACGGCGACCACCTTGCCGGCGGGGCGAAGGAGGAACAGGGACGTGACGGCAGCCAGGCCGAGCAAGGCAGCGCTCACGCCGAAGGCGGTCGTGTAGCCATGGACGAGAGCTCGCGGGATCGAACCTCCGGCATGCGCCACCAAGAAGGAGGCTGTGGCCGACGCCGCGACCGTGTTGAGCAGAGCCATGCCGAGCGAGCCGCCGACTTGCTGGGTGGCGTTCACCATGGCGCTTGCGACGCCGGCATCGTGGTCCCCCACGCCTATCAGGGCGGTGCTGCTGAGCGGGACGAAAGACAACCCCATGCCAAGGCTGACGATGATCTCGGCGGGCAGCACATGGGCAAGGTACGACGTGTCGACGCCTATCTGGGTGAACCAGACAAGCCCGGCGCAACCGAGCACCAGGCCCGTCACCATGATGGCCCGAGCACCAAGGCGAGGAAGCAGTTGGCTGGCCAGGCCGGCACCAAGGATGATGCCGGCTGAGAAGGGCAAGAAGGCGAAGCCCGTCTTGAGGGCCGAGTACCCGAGCGTCCCCTGCATGTAATACGTGAGAAACAAGAACGTCCCGAACAAAGCGATCCCCACCAGCAACGAAGCCAGGAACGAGCCACCTCGGTTCCGGTCGACGAGGACCCGCATCGGTAGGAGCGGGCTCGAGGTCCGCATCTCGCGGACGACAAAGGACACCAGCAGAACGAGGGCGGCCGCCAACAGCGACAAGGTGACCGGAGCACCCCAGCCGTCGGACTGGGCACGCGTAAACCCGTACACGAGAGCCAGCAGGCCGCCGGTGACTGCGAAGGCCCCGATTGCGTCGTACCCGCCCCGCACCTCGGCGCGGCTCTCACGGACCTGTGACGTCGCCAAGACGGCCGCCACGATGGCGATCGGAACGTTGATCAACAGGGTCCAGCGCCAGGAGGCGTATTGGGTGAGTAGCCCACCAAGGATGAGGCCGATCGCCGCCCCACCGCCGGCGATGGCTCCGTAGACGCCGAAGGCCCGCGCCCGCTCACGCTGTTCGGTGAAAGTGACAGTGAGAAGAGACAGTGCGGCCGGTGCCATGACTGCGGCGAAGGCCCCCTGCAGCGCCCGGGCGCTGAAGAGCATGGCGGCGTTCTGGGCAAGACCGCCCAAGGCTGACGCCCCGGCAAAGCCGAGCAGGCTGATGATGAACATCCGCTTACGACCCACGTAGTCGGCAACCCGGCCGCCCAGCAGGAGCAGACCGCCAAAGGCGAGCGTGTATGCCGTGAGCACCCACTGCCTGTTGGCGATGGAGATATGCAACGCCCGCTGCGCCGAAGGCAGGGCGATCGTCACGACCGAGGCGTCAAGCACGATCATGAGCTGGGCGACGGCTATGACGGCGAGCGCATGGAATCGCTTGGGGTCAAGTGCTCCCGAGTCGCTCCCGGGCTCTAGTAGTTCGGTGCCTGCCGACACGTGATCCTCCTGGCTATAATCGGAACGGTGGTTCCACTTACACTATACGGAACGATCGTTCCGTTTGTCAACACGAGGGCGGGGAGGATCGCTCGGTGACCACCACCGGTGGTACGAGGCCAACCGAGCGAGGACCGCGTGCGGACTCGGTCCGCAACCGTGTGCGAATCCTCGAAGCCGCCGAAGCGGTCTTCGGCGAGGAGGGCATCTCGGTCCCGATCGACCGGGTCGCCGAACGAGCCGGCGTCGGTGTCGGGACGCTGTACCGCCACTTCCCGACCAAGGAAGCGCTTTTCGAGGCAATCGTGCTCCGGCACTTCGCGCGTCTCGTCGAACATGCCCGGGATCTGGAACAGGCGCCGGACGCTGCGGCCGCCCTGCACGACTTTCTCGCCGAGATGGTGGAAGTAGCAACCGCCAAACGGGACTTCGCCGAAGCTCTCATCGGCGCCGGGATCGACTTGAAGGCAACAGCAGGCGAGCTGAAGGCGCAGCTTGATGCCGCGCTGGAGAGCACGTTCGCGCGGGCGCAGCGGGACGGGTCGATCCGGCCGGAGGTGTCGTTCGTCGACCTCATGGGACTGGTCGGCGGCGCATGTCTCCAAACCAGCAACCAGTTCGGCCCGGTCGGCTGCTCGCCAGCTCGGATGCTGGGTATCGTCTTTGGAGGATTGCGTACCGAGGGCTGAGCGTCCAGGGTTGGCCGCCCTAGATTGGAAGCCAAGGAGAACCGGATGGGCTGTGCACGCCCGACGTATCGTCGCCGAAGGGGTGCATACGGTAATTGTCGGGCAGCGAGCCCTTCCCGGCCAGAGCGGCCGCGGCTACCAGGTGAAGGCTTTTGCCGGGTCGGCGATACGGAAGGTCTTGAGCGCCTGCTGGAAGCCCATGGTCACGGTGGTCGAAGGACCCGTCTCGATGATCTCCCAGGCGACGTGGCCATCGAGGATCACGACCCCGAACATCGCCGAGGTTCCTCCGTTCGCGGACGAAGCCAGCCATAGCGCCGGCAAACCCTGCACGCGAGCTGCCTTGCCCGGCGTCACCTTGCCGACGGCCGCCGGCGAAGAGTTCTGAGCGACGAAGGTCCTGAGGAAGGCATCGGCGTCCCCGGTGGGCCTGCCGACGGGGAAGGGGAAGACGCTGACCGACTCGGCGTCCTGGCCGCTCGTCGAGGAGAACGTCGTGACCGTGTACCTCCTGCCGTAGAGCGTGGCGGAAGACTGCACGCTGGCAGGGGTTACCGGAAAGCTCGCCGTGAAGGTCCACCGGCCCGCCGAGTAAACGCCAGGCGCGCTTGGCGCGGCAGGCGCCGCGGACTCGTGTGACGAGTGCCTGACAAGCAGGATGGCTCCAGCCGCCACAGCTGCCAGGGCCAGCGCCGCCACGACGACCAAGCTGAGGGTGCGGGAGTGAAGTGCGCTCGAGGTCTTCGACCGCCCGTCGCCGAGAGCGAATTCGTCCTTTGCCCGTGCCGCCCTTCGGTTCGCGTGGCCGGGCCGATCCCACGCCTTTGTCAGCTCGTCGGGTATCGCCGAGGACTTGGGCGAGCGCTGGGGTGTCGGTGCCTGCACCCGCCCAGGAGGCGGCGGAGCCGCGGCTGGCGCTCCGAGCCGGACCCCGTTCACCGCCGAACCCACTTTGTCGAGCTTTGCCCCGCAGTGCGGACACGTGCTCAGAAACAGGACATCAGCATCGCAGCCGGGGCATCGTTGGTCGTTCTGGGGAAGGGGGTCGCGACTCGTCAACGAGGCCACGTTGGCCTTATCGGCACCAGGGGTCAGCTACTTGAGCGGTATTGGCCTCAGTCGGTGAAGAGGAGACCCTTGAAACGAGGCAGCAATTCGATCGGAAGCGGTTCAGTGTCGATTGCCACGCGCCCGTACAGCCACAAGATCAGGTCTGAAGCAGTGGCCGTGACTCCCGGCACCGACGGGTCGTCGGTTTGCACGGCCCGAATTGTCCCCGCTGCGGTGCCGTCCGACACGATCCAGGCGGCGTCCAGGTCCGAGCACCGCAAGGCGAGGGAACCGCCGAGCGGCTCCCGCGCCGGCTCGGCCGGGTCGTCGTCGCTCGACACGGAGAACTTCAGGAATTCGTCCACCGCGTCGGCGGCCACGGCGCTGTTGATGGAGATGTCGCTCCCGGCGGCGTGGGCGGCATCCCAGTGGTGAACAGCAGCTTCCTGGACCTGGTGGCGAAGGACGAAGGCGACGTCTTTCTGGTGGGGTGCCCACGTCCAGCACGCCGCCGCTGGCTCGGCTGTCGCGAGCACCTGGACCAGGTGCTCGGCGTTGGCCCTGCACATCGACAGCAGAGCAGAATGATCATCCGGCCTGGCGGGCCGTCGGGCCTCGCCGGGTGGCTCGACGAGCAGCTCCTCGACGATCGTCGCCCAGAACCAGTGGACCTCTGCCAGGTGCCACACCAGGTCGGCCACGCTCCAGCCGGGGCAGTGCTCGACCGGCGCCCCGAGGTTGCCCTCGGCGGCTTCGGCGAGGCTTGCACCGTGGAACCTGATCGCCTCGAGGGAGTCAAATGCTGGGATCGGCACGGCAGCAAGCTACCTCCTCGTGCGGGATGGCGGGACCTAGAACCAGGTGTTGCACCACGGAGCCCTCGCCGTGTGGAACATCCGGTCTGCCCGGGCGACCCCGCCGGCACGCTCCTCGTCCAGCAGACCGGCATCGCGGAGCCTGGCGAACGACTCACCACCCATGTACGCAGCGCCAAGGGTGCTGGCAGGCATGGTCAAGTCAGCGCTCTCGTCGGTGACCTTGCACGAGGCGCCGTCCGCCCCGCCCTCGATCGCCCAGCGACCAGCGGCATACCCGAGGTCGTCTACGACTTCGATGACGACACGTCCCTCGCTCTCGTATCGGCGGCCCTCGAGCGCCAGTGCCACGTCGAGCACGCGCAACCAGATGAAGTCGTAGCGCATGGTCTGCTTGACGAGCCGACCGTCCAGCAGTAGCAGCGGCAGGGGGTCGTCGACGGGACGGTCGCCCGCTTCTATCGAGACCAGCAGGTCGACCGAAGCACAGAAGTCCCACAGAGCCTGACACGCAGCCGGCGTGAGCGACACGAGCTCCTGCAGCTGGAGCTTGCCCCTCGGGCGCATGCCATCCCACTTCGTCTTGGTCTCGTACCTGACGTACCCCTCGAGCTTGCCGTCAGGCGAGCGGTACAGTCCGTTGCGTTCCTTGGGTGGGTCGTCGCCGGGAACCTCGACTTGATGAAGCGCCCTGTCCCACCAGTGGTCCCGGCGGCCGATCGACCCGGGTTGCCGGCGGCGCCAGGCATCGTAGACAGTCTGCGCTTCTTTGCGCATGGTCTCGCGGCCGACGAGCTCGACACTCCCCTCGCTCGGCAGCCGCCACTTGAGCGAGGCCGTGTCGACGACGTACCGAGCGGCCTGGATGGCTGGCCCATAACCGAAACGCCCGTAGATCGGCCACTCTGAAGCCACGAGGATGCCAACCGGCTCCCCGAGATCCTTCGACGCACCGAGATCGGCAGTGATCATCTCGGTCAACAGGCCCCGCCGCCTGTGGGTCGGGGCCACACTGACGTTCGTCAGGGCAGCCGCGCCTACCTCTGCGGGCCCGGGGACGGTCAGGGCCGTTCCGAACGACCGCAGAGTGCCCACGATCTTGTCGCCGTCGTAAGCAGCCCAAGTCCGCTCGAGATCGATGGCGCCTAGGAGGTACTGAGGAAAGGTGTCAGGCAGATGATGGTGGAAGCCGAGCGTCATTTGTGACACCCAGCCACCGACGTCTGATGCCGGGAGGCGGCGTACGTGACTTGGCATTAGCTGGTAGTCAGGGGCACGGAGCCTGCAGGTGCAGACGCGCTCCCCTTCCCCCTTTCGTCCGGCGTGCGGCCGACCCGCACGAGTGTGTGCCTTCAGAGGCCATGCAAGATACCGGCCCAGCGGCAACAGGCCGGTCGGCTGTGCGACCGGGAGGTTCGTGTCGCTCGAGCGGTGCCCCTTTAGGCGGGAGGCCCGGCACTCACGCGTCGCTTGACCTCTGCCAGTCCTTCTCGACCCGGCTGCAAGCTCCACCAGCTCTCCACCCACCAGGTGGCCCCAGCCTCCGCCCAGGCGGTCGGGTCGGGCGGTGACAGTTGTACGAACTCCCCCGTGCTGTCGGCTTCGATCACGAAATCGAAGGGCTGCTCGGCCAAGCCCATCGCAGACCGGCGGGTGCGAAGCAGTGCCACGACTTCGCCGAACACCTCGATCGTGTCCGACTTGCGCTTGTCCTCGCCACTGAGAACCTGCGGCAGGAGGCCTTCCCATCGGGCTGCCCTGTCCAGCGACGGCTGGTCGGACTGGCCCCGCACGTACGCGCCCACCACCCACACAGGCGGATGAGGCAATTGCACAGGAGGCTCGGGAGGCAGGTGGTCGGTGGGCGTCACGTCGTAGTGCTTGCCGTGGTACTCGAAAGGCTGGCCCGCCAGGAGCCCGGCGAACACCGCGAGACCCTCGTCCAGCTTCTGGACGCGAATCCGCCGTCCCTCGTCCCGCTCGAAGGCGGTCCAGCCTTCGTGCACCGCCCCGAGGCCACAGCTCAGGATGACACGCCCACCACTCAAGCGGTCGACGGTCGCCACGCGGCTGGCCAGATCCCAGGGCTTCCACCTCGGCACCGGTGTCAGGAGGGTCCCGAGGCGGATCCGTTCTGTCACCATTGCCGCAGCGCCGAGTGTCACCCAGGCGTCAACGCCCCAGACGGGCTCCCAGGTGAACACAGCATCCCAGCCATGTTGCTCGCCGAGGACTGCTACCTCGGTGAACTCCCTCGCATTGGCGAATGGCACCACGAATCCGAACTTCATGCCCTCTCCCTGCGATCCAACTGCACGACAGGTCTTACTGCTGCTGGTCTGGACCCTCCACCGCCTCGTCGGGCGCTTGCGGGTCCGCTTCGTCGTCGCCGGCTGGTGGCTCCGAGTATCCGTCGCCCGGAGGCGCATCGTACCCGTAGCCGGCTTGGGGCTGGCCATATCCGCTGTCGGGAGGGGGCCCGTAGCCGGCTTGGGGCTGGCCATAGGGTGGCTGGCCGTACCCGCCGCCGGGAGGGGCACCGTAGCCGGCTTGGGGCTGGCCATAGGGTGGCTGGCCGTATCCGCCGCCGGGAGGGGCACCGTAGCCGGCTTGGGGCTGGCCATAGGGTGGCTGGCCGTACCCAGGTGCCGACGCCTGACCGTAAGGTGCCTGGCCGTACCCAGAGGCAGGCGGCTGCCCATAAGGCTGCTGCGGATACTGCCCATAGGGCGGTGGCTGGCCGTAACCCGGTGCACCGAACGGGCCCGGCGGAGTGCTCCCGAAGGTGTTCTTGCCGAACGGACCGCCACCGGCAGCGACGGCACCTACGTACTGGGCCGAGCCGTAAGACAGGATGTATGCGAAAATGAACCCGAAGAAGAAGAGGCCGACGGCAAAGCCAGCTCCCTTCCCAAAGCTCTTAGCCAGGTCGTTGGCGATTATGACAGCAACGACTATCACGACGATAAAGCCGAGGAGCGGGATGATGCCAAGGACGAACAGCAGGAAGAACCAGCCTGGCCGCCCGATGATCTTCATGAGGATATAGGCGTTGTAGATGGGCACGAACGCCGCCCAGCCCGGCTGGCCAGCCTTCTTGAAGAACCCGTACGAGCCAAGGCTGACGAGTACGTAAACGACCAGGTCGAATACCAGCAGATTGCCCTGCAAGACACCCGCTTCCCCAAGCACTCCCGACATAGAACCCACCGCGATGCCTCCCGTCCGGCACTCATGGACACCGCCCTGTCGAACGGCGCCGGCGCCTGTGCGGCGTCATTCTTGCAGGGTTAAGCGCCTTCCGTGGACGCCGCACTGATCCCGCGCGCCGGCTTGGCTGCGGTCACCGTCGCTTGGCCGCCCGCGATGCCCTTCAGCACCGCTCGCCTGAGCCCAGGCCCGTCCAACTCGAGGCGGGCGAGGATGTCGCTTGCGCGCCCGTGCGGGACGTAGGCAGTCGGAACGCCCCGGACCACGACCTCCGGTCGGTTGGCCGAAGTAGCCACCTCGTGCATTGCTGAGCAGACCGACGTCCCGACCCCGCCGGCCGCGACACCGTCTTCGGCAGTCACGACCAGGCGATGGCCGATGGCGTGACGGATCATGGCGGGATCGAGCGGCGCTGGCGCCCTTAGGTCCCAGACGGTTGCTGAGATCCCGTCGGCCACCAACAGATCGGCCGCCTCCTCGCAGGCGGCCACCAGCTTGCCGACGCCGAGAAGGCACACATCGGACCCGGATCGAACTTTGCGGGCACGCAAACCGAGGCCGGTCGTCGGCACCGACCGCGCCTCGGTCTTCGGCCACCGGATGGCAACAGGACCGGAGGTGACACTGAGGGCCGTCGCGAGCATCGCCCCTACCTCCTCGACCGACGAGGGTGCCAGCACGGTCATTCCCGGAACTTTCGTGAGCAGCATCATGTCGAGGACGCCATGATGACTCGGACCGTCATCGCCGGTGATACCTGCACGATCCAGGCAGAACACGACGGGCAGGCGATGGAGCCCCACGTCGTAGTACACCTGGTCCCACGCCCGATTGAGAAACGTGGAGTACACCGCCACAACGGGGCGAAGCCCACCCATCGCCATTCCGGCGGCAGCCGTGACCGCATGCTGCTCGGCGATCCCGACGTCGAAGTAGCGATCCGGGAAACGCTCGGCGAAGTCGAGCAGTCCGGTCGGTCCCGGCATTGCGGCAGTGATGGCGACGACTTCGGGGTGCAGGGAGGCCTGCTGAGCAAGAGCAGCGCTGAAGGCCCGCGTGTAGCTTCGCTGCGCTGCGACAGGGCGCAGGGCACGGCCGGTCTCGGGGTCGAACGGGTTGACGTCGTGAAGGCACTTCTCCGGGTCCGCCTCGGCTGGGGCGTAGCCGCGCCCCTTGGTCGTCAGCACGTGGAGGACGACAGGGCCTCGGCTCGCCGAGACCCTAACCAGAGCTTCCTCCAGCCCTTCGATGTCGTGGCCATCGACCGGCCCGGCGTACGAGAGCCCAAGTGCGCGGAAGAAGGACGCTGCCCGGGCGGCTCCGTCGCGCCGGCCGGCGGCCAACCGCGAGATCGTCGGCGCGTACGAGCGCCCATTGTCGTTGAGCACGACAATGACGTCGGCGCCGGTCGTGCCGATGTTGTTCAGAGCTTCGTAGGACAGACCACCCGTAAGCGCTCCGTCACCGACGACGGCGACCACACGGCCGGCCGCTTGCCTGGCGCGGCGGGCCATCGCCAGGCCATAGGCATAAGACAGCGCCGTGGAGGCGTGGCTGTTCTCGACCAGGTCGTGCACCGACTCCGATCTGTTGGGATAACCGGACAACCCGCCTGCCTGGCGTAGGCAGGCGAACCCGCCGAGCCTTCCCGTCAGGATCTTGTGCACATATGCCTGGTGACCGGTGTCCCAGACGATTGCGTCGGTTGGTGAGTCGAACACTCGGTGCATGGCGATCGTGAGCTCCACAATTCCCAGGTTCGACCCCAGGTGCCCTCCCGTCGATGCCAGGCTGGCGACGAGATACCGGCGGATCTCCCCCGCCAGGCCGTCCAACTGCAGGGTGTCGAGCGCCCGGAGCTCGTCAGGCGACCCCGCCGTCACGAGCAGCGATTCGGTCGGGAGCGTAGCGGTCATCGGCTCAGTGGGTGCTGGCTATCGCCCTGAGCGACTGGCGCAGGGAGCCCATGCTGGCTATGACCGCAGAAGGCTCGTAGCCGCAGTGCGCCATGCAATTGGCACAGCGCGGGTCGCGTCCGCGGCCGTAGGAGTCCCAGTCTGTTGTTTCTACGAGTTCTTTGTAGGTCTTGGCGTACCCGTCGCTCATCAAGTAGCAGGGTCGCTGCCAGCCGAAGATCGAGTAGCTCGGTATGCCCCACGCCGTGCACGAGAAGTCGACCTTGCCTTCGAGAAAGTCGAGGAACAGCGGCGAGTGGTTGAGCCGCCACTTGCGCCGCTTGCCCGCAAACGCTTCCCGAAACAGGCGGCGCGTCTCCTCGGGCCCGAGGAAGTGCTGCTGGTCGGGCGCTTTCTCGTAGGCATAGGCAGGCGAGATCATCATGGCGTCGACTTCCAGGTCGTCGTTCAGGAAGTCCAGGACGTCGCGCACTGTCTTGGCAGAGTCGGTGTTGAAGAAAGTGGAGTTCGTAGTGACCCTGAAGCCCTTCGCCTTGGCGTCCCGGATAGCTGTCACCGCCTTGTCAAAAGTCCCGGCCCGGTCCACAGCGGCGTCGTGGCGCTCGCGCAGCCCGTCGATGTGAACCACGAACGAGAAGTAGCGCGACGGCGTGAACCTGTCCAGGCGCCGGCTCAACAGCACGGCGTTGGTGCACAGGTATACGTAGATCTTGCGTTTCACGAGGGCCTCGACCATGGCGACTATGTCAGGGTGCAGGAGCGGTTCGCCGCCGGCGATCGACACCATCGGCGTATCGCTCTCCTGCACCGCTGCCAGCACGTCCTCGACGGACAACCGCTGCCGGAGCACCTCTGTCGGGTGCTGGATTTTGCCGCACCCCGGGCAGGAGAGGTTGCAGGCGAACAGCGGCTCCACCTCGACGATGAACGGGTAGTACTTGCGGCGCTTCAGTCGTTGCTCGACGAGGTGAGAAGCGACTCTGATGTTCTGGCGTAGCGGGATTGGCATGAGCGCACCTGGATCGGTAGAGCGAAACGTACGGTCTCTTCAGTAGTTCTCTCCTCGCGCAGGCTGACAGGCCCGAGCAAGGCGATGGTGTCGACGATCTCCTGTACGAGGACGTCGGGTGCCGAGGCACCGGCAGTGATGCCGATGGTGTGGACGCCACCGAGCCACGACAGCCGCAACCGGGACGCGTCCTCGATCAGTTGGGCATGGCACCCCTCCCGTGCGGCAACCTCGGCCAGCCTTGCGGTGTTGGAGGAGTTCTCCGACCCGACGACGAGCAGGAGGTCGCAGTTGCGGGCGATGGCACGAACGGCATCCTGGCGATTCTGGGTGGCGTAACAGATGTCGTTGGCAGGCGGCGCGGCTATCTCGGGAAAGCGCGCCTTCAGGGCGGCCACGACCGCAGCCGTCTCGTCGGTGGCGAGCGTCGTCTGAGTGAGATAGGCGACCGGGCGAGCAGCGTCGACATCGAGGTCGCCGACATCTTGAGCGGTTTCGACCACGTGGAAACGAGCCGGTGCCTCGCCGAGCGTCCCGATCACCTCCTCGTGTTCTGAGTGCCCGATGAGGACGATCTCGTGGCCCTGGTTGGCATAGCGGCGCGCCTCGCTGTGCACTTTGGCGACGAGAGGGCAGGTGGCATCTATCACCTCGAGGTCACCCCGATCAGCGGCTCGCCGCCTCACCTCGGGAGACACGCCGTGGGCGGCCAGCACGACCACGGCGTTGGGCGGCACGTCGTCGATCTCCTCGACGAAGCGGGCACCTTTTGCCTCGAGCGACTCGACGACGTGCAAGTTGTGCACGATCTGACGCCTGACGTAGACGGGGGGCCCATAGCGCTCGAGTGCCTTCTCAACAGTCTCGATAGCTCGTTCCACGCCCGCACAGAAGGAGCGTGGCGAGGCCAGCACGACCTCGTGCGGCCCCGTCGCTCGTGCCCAGCAGTCGAGAGCTGCCCGCACGCCGAGGAGCGAGCCAAGAGCGCGAACGCCACCGATGCCGGCGGCACCGGGCGCGCCGGCACTGCGGTCGGCGGACAACTCGGCGACGGTCAGCACTACCGCAGTGGGACGGCCGGCAAACGAAGCAGTGGCGGGCGCTGAGTGGACATCGAGGGCCAGGACACCCGAGTCGGCGAGGGCGGCACGCTGGCGCCATGACAGAGCGGCGGCCGACGAAGCGACGGCACCGGTGCGGGCACCGAGCCCGTTCCGGCGGATCTCGGCTGCCAACAGCTCGGCGCCCGGCAAGGCTCGCCTTGGCACCCTAGCCGTCTCGGCAGTTGAGGAGGTTCCGGCACTAGCGGCGCCTGAGCCAAGCGTGCGCAGCTCCGAGGCGACGACTAGGTCGCCGAGCCGGAGGTCGGCCGCCAGCGCCGTAGCCGAGCCCACGAAGGCAACGGGCGGACACATCGCTGGCGTGCTGGTGTCACGGGCCGCGGCGCCGTGGGCTACTTCGGCTGCGACTACCTCGCAACCGCCGATAGCCAGTGCTTCTGCACGCCCTGATGCAAGCAGGGTCAGGTCAGCCGTCGTCCTCTCCTTTCACGTAACGCCCGAGTGCCATGACTGGGAACACGAGTCGGTAGAGGTGGTAGTTGATGTAGAAGTCACCGGGGAAGCCGGTGCCGGTGAACCACGGTTCGTCCCAGGAGCCGTTTGGCGCCTGCGCCTCCACGAGCCACTCCACACCGCTCGAGACAGCGCCAGACGACCGCTCGCCGGCTGCCAGGAGGGCCAGTAGTGCCCAGGAGGTCTGCGAGGCCGTTGAGGGACCTCGGCCCGCATAGGAGCTGTCGGTGTAGGACCGTAGATCCTCCCCCCAGCCGCCATCGGCGTTCTGGTGGTTCCGCAGCCATGCCACCGCCAGACGCACGGCAGGATGCCCGAACGGGATGCCGGCAGCCACGAGCGCTGGCACGGCGGCGCCGGTTCCGTAGACGTAGTTGGCACCCCACCGCCCGAACCACGATCCGTCAGGTTCCTGGGATCGCAGCAGCCACTCGACAGCCCGATCGACCGGGCGACCGAGCGCAGCAAGCATCTCGATCACGTGCGCCGTGACGTCGGCGCTCGGCGGGTCGATCAGCTCGCCGAAGTCGCAAAACGGCAACTCGCGGCAAAGCGCCTGCGTGTTGTCCACGTCGAACGCCGCGAAGCCGCCGTCGGAACATTGCATTCCCTCCAGCCAAGCCACGGCGCGGTCAACTGCTCCGCCGTCGGCCACGTCGGTTCGCGACAGCGCCAGCACGACCTCTGCGGTGTCGTCTATGTCGGGGTAGTTGTCGTTGGCGAACTCGAAGGCCCAGCCGGCCGGTTGGAGCTTGGGCCGGCGCACGCGCCAGTCGCCGGGGGAAGTGATCTCCTCTCCGACCAACCACACACCGGCTCGGGCAAGAGCGGGATCTGTCGCGGCGAGGCCGGCGTCTGACATCGCCGTCACAGCCAGAGCCGTGTCCCAAACCGGCGACTGGCAGGCCTCGATTCTGCGCATCCCGTCAGTGACGACGGTGAACCGGTCAAGCCCGTCGATGCCTGCTCGCATCACCGGGTGGTCGAGGCGGTAGCCAAGAAGAGACAGGGCGATCAGCGAATACACCCATGGCGGCTGGATGCCTCCCCAAGATCCGTCGGCCTCCTGCCGAGCGATGATCCAGCGTTCGGCCCGCCGGAGGGCCGCCCGCCGCAGCAGCTTGACCGGCCGGCGTTCGTAGGCGTGCAGCAACCTGTCGAGTGCTTGGAAGCGCCCTCCCCAGGTCGACAACTGCTCGAGCTCTCGCCGTAGCCGCCGCCTTCGCCCCCCAGGCACCTGCATCGCTTCGGTTCGCGTCGAGCCCGTGGCCGGTACGCCCGTGGCTGGTCGTGCCGCATCGCCCGTCGCCGTGCCGGCACCCATCAACTCGTCGATGACGAAGTCGAGGCTGCGGGCCGGACGGTGCGCTGACACCACGGTCAGGGCCACGATCGTCTGGCGGGCCCAGCAACCGAAGTCGTAGATGTTGAGGGGCACCGAGGGCGGCAGGAACATGATCTCCGGCGGCAGCACCGGCAGCTTCGACCACGGCCAGAGGCCGAAGAGGGCAAACCAGATGCGCGTGAAGACCCGCGTGCCCTCGACCCCTCCGGCACTGCGCACGAACTCGGCGGCCTTGCGCATGTGACCAGCGGCTGGCAGGTCCCCGGCCAGGCGCAATGCCACGTAGGCCTCAGCGGTCGTCGACAAGTCGGGCGGTCCGCCGAAAAACGTCGCCCAGCTGCCGTCCTCGCGCTGCTTGGCGCGTATCCAGCAAGCCGAGGCGCTGGTGATCTCGGCCGTGCGGATTCCAAGGAACTCCCGTAGCAGGAGATCCTCGGCGTCCATCGTGACGTTGGTCTCGAGCTCGCCTTTCCACCATCCTTCGCCGTGCTGCATCGACCGCAGGGCGGCCACCGCCCGCTCGAGGCAGGCTCTCGCCTGACCACCCTCCGCCTCCTCCGTGCGACCCGCCCAGGCGGTGGCCTGGGGGGCAAGCGTGCTCACTTGTCCCTTTCGGTCACATAAAACGCGATGCTCTGGAACTGGCGAACCGACCGCTCGGCGAACTGAGCTCGGTTAAGGGCGCCAAGGGCCGCTTGCAGGTGCGACTCGGCTATGGCCAGCGTGCCCAGGCGGGCCCCGCATGCGTCGAGAAGCCGGGCTGCCCGCTCGACGGCGACATCGTCGATGTCCTGTCCACCGAGAAGGCGGGCAAGGTCCTCGGCTACTCCGGCCTGCGCCAGCCCGAGCGCGACGGGCAGCGTCTTCTTGCGCATGCGAAGGTCGTTGCCGACGGGCTTGCCCGTAACGGACGGCTCGCCCCAGATGCCCAGCACGTCGTCGACGGCCTGGAAGGCGATGCCGAGGTGCCTGCCGAAGTCTGCGAGCGCCTCGACGTCCGCCAGGGGCGCCGCTGCCAGCGTCGCTCCCAGGCAGGCGGCGCACGACAAGAGGGCACCGGTCTTGCCCTCTGCCATCTTCAGGCACTCGGCGACGGTGAGGGCCGGCCGCTGCTCGCCCGCCATGTCCTCGGCCTGCCCGCCGATCATGTCTTGCGTCGACTCTGCCAGCCGGAGAGCCGCTGCCACGCGCCCCACCGTCGGGTCCTTCAGGAGAACCTGGAATGCCAGCGTCACCAGGGCGTCCCCGAGGATGATGGCCGGACCGACGCCGTACTCGGCCCAGACCGTCGTGCGATGCCGCCGCTCGAGATCGCCGTCGATGATGTCGTCGTGCACGAGCGAGAAGTTGTGGACGAGCTCCACCGCCACCGCCCCGGGCAGTCCGGTCTTCTCGTCGCAGCCAGCGGCTTCGGCACCAGCAAGCACGAGGGCGGCCCGCAGGTACTTGCCACCGCCGGAAAGGTGGTGGCTGACGGCGGCTCTAAGCTCCGCACTCAGCTGGCGAGCAACCGAGTTGAGTTCCGGGCCGACTATTTCGCGCGCCCGTCCTAGCAGGTCGAGGGCGGTAGATCTGCTCTCTCCGACTGTGGCAGAAGTCACTGCAGTCACGATGCCGCCTCCTCCAATTGGGACTCTCGACCTACCGCTGGCCACTCGCGATTGCCCAGCAGATGAAGAACGCCGTCAGCCGCCTTGGCTCCGCTCCGCAGCGCGCCCTCCATCGTCGCCGGCCAGCCGGTGGCGCACCACGCCCCTGCCAGGAACAGACCAGGAACCGCCGTCCGCTCGGTTGGGCGGTAGCTGCGGGACCCCACCGATGCCCGGAAGGTGGCGCAGCGCTCACGCGTCACCACGCCGTCGACGAGCCGAGCCTTGCGGGCGGCCGGGAAGATCTCCCCCAGTGCTTCGAAGAACGAGGCGACCAAGTCGGCGGAACCTCTCGCCACGTAGCTGTCGGCTGCCGAGAGCGAGATACCGAGGCACTGGCCACTACGGGCCCCGCTCGGGCCTGTGCGATCGAATACGAATTGGATGGGAGAGCCGACGCAGGCGGCCATGGGCAGGTCGGTTACTGGCCTGTCGAGCACGAGATGGACGTTGACGATCGGCGAAGCGCCGAGGCGTTCGGCGGTCTCGAGACTGATCACTGCGCCGCACATTCCCTCGACCGTGGCCCGACGCTCCGGACCGTGGCGCTGCCGAGCGGCATCCTGTTCGAGAACCCCCGCGAGCAAGTTGGCGGCGACTTTAGGCGGCGTGGCGACGACGACGGCCTCTGCTGGCAGCCGGCGGCCCGCCGCTATCACCTCGAACTGGTGCCCTCCTGGTCGGTCGACGGTTGTCACCTGTGCACCGAGGACCGTGGTCACGCCGGCGGCGTCGAGTGCCCGGGCGGCGTTGACACCGTGGAGCTGCGCGAGGGGCACCCTCGACCACCCGATGTCCCCCCCATCTGCGCTGTCGAGCAGCCCCAGTCGGAACACCCTTGTCGCCAGAGCCAGCGATGCTTCGTCGGCCGGTACGTTGAGGGTCGGCAGTGCGATCAGGTTCCACAGGCGCTCGATGGCCTGAGGGCTCTGCCCTTTGCCCCTCAACCAGTGTCCGAAGGACACCTCGTCAAGACGGGGATCGTCTGGATCCAGGCGGCGGAGCGGCAGGGCGGCCAGCCCGATCCTCGCCCTATCCGCCGGCTTCAGGTGGCGGTAGGCAGCCAGCGAGGCCGCCAAGTGCAGCGGAGCTGGCAACCACGTCCGCTTGAGACGTGACCGGGCTCCGCCAGGTGCCAAGACAGGTACGTCGAGCCTGGGCTGCAAGTAGACCGAGCCTTCGGCGCCGAGCCGCTTCAGGAATGCCGTGTAGGCCGTACAGCACCGGAGGAAGACGTGCTGGCCGTTGTCGAAGGAGAGGCCGTTGCGCGTTATCGACGAAGTGAGTCCGCCGAGGAAGGCCCTCCTCTCGACGAGCACCACGTCGGCCCCTGCATCGGCAAGCCCGAGCGCTGCACCAATGCCCGCCAGCCCGCCGCCCACCACGACGACACGCCTCGATGAGGGCAGTCGCGGCGGGGGGATCACGGCTGCCTCCCGGTTAGGCTTCGTGCTGCAACGAACGCCTTCTCCCAGGCCGGGAGCGACAGCCTGCCCCTCGTGACGGCAACGGGGTCAGCCTCGATACGTGCCAGGAGCCGGCGATAAATGCCCGCCATGGCGGCGACGCAGGCGCGGCTGCGCCCATCCAGCAAGTCGAGCAGTTGCAGCCCTTCGTCGAACCACCGGCGGGCGGCGGCACACTCGAGAGCCACGACTTCGGCCACGACCGAGGGCGAAGACAGGAGATCGGGTCGGCAGCGGACCGACACGGCGTCACGGCGAGGAAGGTAAACGCGTCCGAGGCCGCGATCCTCTACCACGTCGCGCAGGATGTTGGTCAGTTGCAGGGCGACGCCGAGGGCATCAGCCAGCGGTTCCGCACGCTCGCGGTCAGCTGAGCCGAAGACAGCCAGCGACAGGCGGCCCACCGACCCCGCGACCTTCTGGCAGTACACGACGAGATCGTCGATCGTCTCGTAGGACGTTCCCATGACGTCCATCTCGCAACCGTCGATGATCTCGCCGAATGCTGACATCGGCAGTGCGTAGCGCTGCGCCGCGTCGGCGACCGCGACGAGGACGGGGTCGATCGTGGCGGGATCCACGGGGTCGATCTGCTTTCGGACCCGCCGCAAGCCCTCCAGCTTCGCGGGCGCTGCATCCTGGCCGTCGCCGATGTCGTCGATGCGGCGCGCCAAGGCGTAGACAGCCGAGAGCGCCCGACGCTCCGGTTTGTGGAGCAGCCGGATGCCGTAGGCAAAGTTCTTGGCCTCACGCCGCGTGATCTCTTCGCAGGCGGAGTAGGCCTCGTCGATCATCACAGGACTTCACGCCGCCTGTTGGCAGACACGATCGCCGATATCGCGCGCCGCGCGAACACCGAGCGCCGCGGGCGGCACCGAGTCTCCAGCACGGCGCCACCAGCCCTGTCGACTGCATCCAAAGCCGCCAAACCGCCGGCAACGAACCCGCACACAGCGGCTGCTTCACGACGGTGCAAGGTCCGTGCGAGCGGCACTCCTGCACCTAGCAGGCCGCGGGCTCGTTCCGACTCGTAGCTGACGACCCTGCACAGCGCCGGGCTGGATGAGGCCGCCAGCAGGTCCTGCTCGGAACAGCCGAATCGGTCGAGGTCTTCGCGCGGTAAGTAGATGCGGCCAGCAGACGCATCCTCACCGACGTCCTGCAGGTGCTCGGCAACCTGCAGTCCTATGCACACGCGATCCGACAATGCGGTCTGCTCAGACCCGGTCGCTCCGAAGACGGTGAGCACGAGCCTGCCCACCGGCGCAGCCGACAGCATGCAGTAACCGACCAAGTCGTCAAAGGTCTCGTAACGCTTGACATGCTGATCGAGGCGATTGGCTTCGATGAGGGAGCGACACTGCTCCAAGGCAACATCCGATGCCATCAAGAGCGGGCTGAGGCTCTGGAGGACAGGGTGGCTGGCCCGACCTGCGGCGGCTCGGTGGAGATCGGACTCAAGCCAGTCAAGCTGCTGGAGCCTGTCGCCTGTGGCCGCGTCACCGATCTCGTCGGTAAGACGGGCGTAACCGTACACAGCCATCAGCTCCCGCCGGTAGCGCCCGGGCAGGACTCTGGACGCCACAGGAAAGTTCTCCTCGCGCGCCCGGATTGCAAGATCGCCTTGCGTCTCGAACTCCGCTAGAGGACTCCTGGCTGGAGGATGTCCTGATTCAGCTGCCACTTACGGTCCCCTTCGCGTCGCGGCGATGACCGCCTGACCATCGGCACTGATGACCAGGAGTCCATCAGTGCCGATGACCGACTGTCCATCCTTGTTATACGCACGATAGGGTCCGAGTCAAGTATTAAGTTCGTTCGTGGCGCTGAGTCGCCATGAATCGACACGAAGCGCTGGCGCGCGGGACCGGACGCGGCGTGCCAACCCATCCGGGGTCTCGGACCGGGCTACGGCCAACCGGAGCCGTTGAGTCCTTCCGACGGCGATGGGGTTTGGCGGCGCAGCGTCAGGTCGACGAGGCAGCGGACCCGAGGGCCGGCCGCAGCAAGCCCATAAAGGCTGCGTCGACGACCCGGCGGGCAACGGTCCGGGAATGGTCCCCCCGCGCCGACAAGCGGGGCCCGAGACGAGTCGCGAGGCCGGCGGCGATGGCGGTCACGACCCCGACGAGGTCCGGCTGCAGGCGGAGCTCAGCCAGCGCCACCTCGAGGAGCAAGGGTGCCATGGGAACCAGGAGATGCTGCAGCCTCTCGATCGCTTGCCGCTCGCTCATCCGATCGGCCTCCATGTCGAGTTGCTCGCCGACCGCATCGACGGTGGAACGCGCTGCCGCGAGGAATATCGCTTCCTTGGAGTCGAAGTAGCGGTAGAACGAGCCCTTGGCTATGCCCGCTGTCGTGCAGATGTCGGCCACATTGGCGCCGGCGTACCCATGCTTTGCGAACGCGTCGCGGGCAGCACTGACGAGCCGGCCGGACACCACACTGGCGCCCGTGCGCTCCAGATGGGCATCGACGAGGCTGTCCCACTGGTCCCGGTTGACGACCCGGCCATTGCCTGGAGAGAGCAGTTCGGGAAGCACTTCCCGTATGTCCTCAAGCGGCAGGTTGTGGCGTTCACGGAGAAGGCGAATAGCAGCCAAGGCTTCGGCGTGCCGCTCGTCGTACAGGAACTTGTTGGGTGCGAGCTGTAGTGGTTCGGGCAGTAGCCCGAGGTGCCGGTAGTGATGGATCGTCGGGACCGGCGTGCCGGTCCGTTGGGACAGCACCGACGCAGTGAACGTGGCGGGCGGCAGCGTGGTAGGCACGTTCTGCTCGCGCGACGAGCTTGACCTCCGACGGGCGCTGGATGCGCGTGACTGCCTCAAAGGGGGCTACCCCTCTACGACCTGAGTGACGGCATCGGGTGGGGCGCCACGGCGGCAGCTTATACCTGGGCGCGACCGCTGCAGTGGGCGCTCTTTGTGTTCGTACGTCCACGAGAGTGGATTTGCCGGCGCCGGGTGCGCCTCCTATCCAGACCATGGCGGGCCACTCGGCTGCGCGCACATCGCTCACTGGAGACCCTGGCAAGATCAGGGCAGAACTCCGTCGATCAGCGCCGGATAGCTCTCGTGCGCCAGGGAGAGTGCCTTCGCCTCGGCTGGCGTAAACCAGGCGAGGTCGTCATGCTCGGTCTGGGCGGCGTTGACCGGCTCGCCCACCCAGGTATCGATCCGCCAGATGCGCATCTCGACTCCTGGAGCGGTGATGAGCGCCGTCTCAGGGACCAGTGGCTCCTCTAGGACGATCGCAAGCTCCTCGCCGAGCTCCCGGACGAGTGCCGAGCCCAGAGTCTCCCCCGCCTCGACGTGGCCGCCCGGCAGGTCCCAGACGTCCGGATACCACTGGCGGTCCGCACACCGGTGACACAGCAGCACCCGTCCGTCACGGACAAGTAGACCGGCCACTACCTGGACGCGCGCTGACCCCGTCAACTCTCCCTGTCCTGGCTCAGCCGACGTTCGGCACGAAAGAAGAAGGCAAGCTCACGTCGCTCACCTTACGGAGCGGGGGTGGAGACTACGCCGCCAGCCAGAGGTGCACGGCGAGCCCGAGCCCCGCCAGAGACACCAGCCAGCGCAGTACGGAGCCCGGTACCCGGCGGGCCACCCACGGACCGACAGTGCTGCCGGCGAAGAGCCCAACCGCAAGGGGCGGAGCTGCACCCCAATTGACGTGGCCGAATATGACGAACGCAAGGGCCGACAGCAGAGTGGCGACGCCCAGCAGCATGTTCTTCAGTGCATTGGCTGTGGCGAGATGCTGGTCGACCGTCAAGAGCATGAGGACCAGGACCATCACGCCTGCACCGGCTCCGAAGTAGCCGTTGTAGACACAGACCAGCAGCAGGCCACACGGCAGCAACAACCGATGCGCCCCACCGTGACGCCGCTCCTGCCAGGCGGAGATTCTCGGCTGCAACAACAGCGCCACGGATGCGAAGGCAATCAAGAAGGGGACTACCTTGGCGAACACGCCTGCGGGAGTCACAAGCAACAGCGTGGCGCCGGCGGCACCGCCAGCAACTGCGACCAGCGACCAGCGCTTGAGCCACGGTACCCTTCCTTGAAGCTCGGGCCGAGAAGCCAGAGCTGAGCCCGGCCAGCAGGCGACGATCGCCACGATGTTGGTGACCGCTGCGGGCAACGGCGAGATGCCGACTGCCAGAAGCGCCGGGTACGAGATGAGCGAAGTGATCCCGCCGGCCGACCCGACCGCGCCGGCCACGACACCCGCCCCCAGCAGAACGGCGTCGTCCCCGACCGAGATCACGATGGAACCACTACAGCTGTCTCCACACCTGACGGCAATCCTTTCCGATTGCGACGTCGTTTCACCACTGCTGAGCTTCGCACCTCGACGCTCTGCCTATGAGCCACTGCGGCAAGATGTGGTCATGCCTGACGGCGGCGAGCTCCCCAAGCGCGGCTCAATTCACCCTGACCACGAGGAACTGACACGCGAGCTGCGGAGCTGGTTCACGTCTTCCGCCCCGGAGATCGGTTACCAAGTCCGGCATCTCTGGTTCGGTTACCTGAGCGAGCCTGGTGGTCATATGGGTGGCCGCCTGATTCTCGACCTGGACAAATCGGACCAAGTCCGTGCGGCCGTCGGCGAGGCGACGCAAGCCTGCGGTGGCGCCAAGCTCACGGTCTGGGTCGATGACCGCCAGCGAGCGGCGAATCTTGACGCCGCCTTGCGGGACTGCGGCTGCCAACCCGGCAAAGCCACTGTCCACCTTGCGTTGGTAGGCGGCCCACCCAGGCGGACAGGACCTGCCGAGCTCGTGGTGGAGAACGTCGAGGAGTCCGGTCTGGCACAGTGGGCTGCCGTCAAGCTGCAGTGCTTCGGGGACACCGAGTCCGTGCCGGCAGCCGATCGGCTGGAGGCAGAGCTCGGGATCCGCCGGGCCGAGATGGCGCTCGCCCAGTACCGGCTTGCCAGGCTCCACGATGAGCCGGTCGCTGTACTTGCGTATTACCCGGGAAGAGACCAGCTGGTCTTCAACCTGGGCACGCGGCTGCCCTATCGGCACCGCGGGATCGCCCAGGCCATGCTTTCCGGCTGGGTCGACGCAGGAATAGCCGAGGGTTGCCGATCGATGATCATCAACGCCGACGACCCGGGGCGCCCGGCCGAGCTATATCGCAGGCTCGGCTTCGTGGACGAGATCTACTGGTACCAAAGCTACGTGCTCCACCACCAGGCGCCGCAGGCGTGAAGGCCTTGTGAGAGTGCTGGCGTGAGCGCGCTGGCTGTGGTCAACCTCGCCCTGCACCACCACATCGCGCCTGGTCTGGTGTCGATCGTCTTGCTGTCGCTGGCCAGCGCCGCGGCCTACGGATTGGCGGCCGTCCTCCAGCACCACGAGGCCGCCAAGCAGGACAGCAGGGGCAGTGGCGGCTTGCTTGCGCGGCTGCTCCGCCAGCCCGTATGGCTCCTTGGGAGCCTCTGCGACGGCGCCGGGTACGCCTTTCAGTTCCTGGCCCTGCGACGAGGATCCCTCGCTCTGGTCGAGCCGATCCTCGTCCTCAGCCTCGTGTTCGCGTTGCCCGTGGCGGCCCACTTGGAACAGCGCCGGGTGTCGTCGTCCGACGTGTCGGCAGCCGTCACGACCGTGGCCGGCTTGTCGCTCTTCCAGGCAGTCGCCCGCCCGGGCGTCGGCCACCCGAGCGCACCGGCCCTTTCCTGGATCCTGCTCAGTGCGGCAGTTGCCGTCGCTTGTGCCCTCTTGACCCTGATCGCCCGTGCGGGGCCACCGCGCCGGGCCGCACTTTTGTACGCCGCCGCCTCGGGCACGGCCTTCGGCTACGTGGCCGCCGTCACCGAACGCACCGGGCACCTACTCGACCACGGCTTAGCCCACGTGCTGGCAAGTTGGGCACCGTACGTGCTGGTGGCCGCAGCAATCGCGGCTCTGGCGCTGACCCAGCAAGCATTCAACGCCGGCGTCCTCCGCCTCTGCCTGCCCACCTTGACAGTGGTGCAACCACTGGTGGCAATGGCCATCGGTGTGGCCGCCTTCGGGGAGCACCTGAGGTCCCGCGGTTACTCGCCGCTCGCCGAGCTGCTCGGCCTCGTGGTCATGGTCGTCGGCGTCTACAACCTCAGCAACTCGCCGGTCCTCACCGTGGTCGAAGAAGCACCGCCTGCGTGACGCAATGACACGGCACACCGAGAGCCGCGTGGCAGACTCGGGAAGGCACGAAAGGGGGTCAATGCCTTCTACCAAGGTGGTCGTTGGCAAACGGCACACGCGGCTCGAGCGCCGAGAGGGCCGGCGATGGTTACTCGCCCTTGCGGCCCTGGCGCTCGCGGGCGGTTTGGCCGTGTCGGTGCACCGTTCGGGTGGATCTGGCCCCAACCTGCAAGGCTTGGCCGCGTCAAACCCGCAGTCGACGTCGGTGCAGTGCACACCGACCAGCGTGCTCAACACCTGGTCGGTCAGCCGGCTCGCCGACCAGACGATCGCCTTCCCGGCCGAGGAGGCCAGTCTTGGCTCAGTCGCCGCTGCGGCCGAGGCCGGATACGGCAGCATCATCTTATTCGGCACGACGGCACCTTCCAATCTCGCCGCTCAGCTGGCGACCCTGCGGGACGACGTCCCCGACCACCTCGGGCTTCTTGTGATGACAGACGAAGAAGGTGGCGGCGTCCAGCGCATGGCCAATCTCGTCGGCAACATGCCGTGGGCGGCGCAGATGGGCGAGACCATGACGGCCGCCCAGATAGAGACGCTGGCAGATTCTGTCGGCTCCGAGATGTACGCCAACGGCGTCAACATGGATCTTGCGCCTGTACTGGACGTCGACGGCAGAGCAGTCGCGCCCGGCGCGCAGGACCCGGACGGATACAGGTCGTTCAGCGGCACGACCTCGGTCGTGTCCACCGACGGAACGGCCTTCATGAGGGGCATGATGAACGCGCAGGTCCTCCCCGTCGTGAAGCACTTCCCAGGGCTCGGTGGCGTGAGCCAGAACACTGACGACGGACCGGCCTGGACGCTGCCGTGGAGCACGCTGCAGAAGGTGGCGCTCCCTCCTTTCGAGGCTGCCATCGCGGCCGGTGCACCAGCGGTCATGGTCTCGAACGCCAAGGTCAAGGGCTTGACGACGATCCCGGCCTCTCTCTCGCGTCAGATGGTCACAGGAGAACTGAGGGACGCCCTTGGCTTCAAGGGTCTGATCATCACCGACTCGCTGTCGGCCGGAGCGATAGCAGATCCTCCACTGTCGCTCACGGTCCCCGAAGCCAGCGTGATGGCACTTGAGGCAGGTGCCGACATGGTGCTGTTCAACTCGACGGGCGACACCGCCGACGACCTGACCATCGCTTCGGACACCAGCAATGCCATCGTCGCCGCAGTTGCGTCGGGAGCATTGCCGAAGAGCCAGCTCGTGAGCGCCGTTGCTCAGGTGTTCGAAGCCAAAAATGTCAATCTCTGCCCTGGCTATTGGCTGACGACGACCGAAGGCAACGTGTACAACCTCGGCACGTCCGCCTTCTTCGGGTCGAAGGCAACCAAGACGCTGCCGGCACCTGTCGTCGGAATATCGCCGACACCCGACGGCCAGGGCTACTGGCTCGTGACTTCGGCGGGCAACGTGTTCAACTACGGGGACGCCGGGTGGTTCGGGTCGAAGGCGACCAAGCCGCTGCCAGGGCCTGTGGTCGGCATGGATCCGACACCCGACGGCCAGGGCTACTGGCTCGTGACCACCAAAGGGAACGTGTTCAACTTCGGCAACGCCGGGTGGTTCGGCTCCGAGGCGACCAAGCCGCTGCCAGGGCCAGTAGTCGGCATGGCGAGCAACCCCGCCGGAGACGGCTACTGGCTCGTGACGACCAAAGGGAACGTGTTCAACTTCGGCAACGCCGGGTGGTTCGGCTCCGAGGCGACAAAGACCCTGCCCGCCCCTGTCGTCGCCATGGCGCTCACGCCTGACGGGAAGGGCTACTGGCTCGTGACGTCGAAGGGCAACGTGTACAACTTCGGCGACGCCAAGTTCTATGGATCGGAGGCAACCAAGACCTTGCCGAGCCCCGTCGTGGGTATTGCGAGGTCGCCTGACGGCCTCGGATACTGGCTCGAGACCCAAGCCGGCACCGTCTACAGCTTCGGAGATGCCGAGCCTTATGGCTCGGAAGTCACCACCCCTCCGGCTCCTGTCGTGGGCCTGGCGCCTAACTGACGAGAGCCACCGGTCAAGCGCATCGCGGACGGGGAGTCCGGCCCGCGGGTAATAGGGTGAATCTTCCAAGGAAGTGTGCGGTGCCGACGCTGGAGGTCAGCCATGGAGGCGACGCCCTGTTTTCCCACGCTAGCCCAGGTGGTGCTGGACGCCACGGACGCGCGTGCGCTCGCCGAGTTCTACCGGGAACTACTCGGTTACGAGTACCGCGCCGGCGACGAGCCACCGCCGTCAGGAGAGGTGGACGAGAGGGGCCAGGACTGGCTGGTGCTCACACATCCCTCTGGTTCGCTGTCGGTCGCCTTTCAGCCGGTGGAGGAACTGGCCGAGTCAAGCTGGCCGGAAAGCAGCGTGCCACAACAGCTCCACCTGGACCTGACCGTCCCGACGGTAGCCCAGCTCGAGATCCAGCACACTCGGGCAGTGCGTCTCGGGGCCAGGCTGCGCTACGACCGTTCGCACGACCAGGAGGAGCCTTTGCGCGTGTATGCGGATGTCGCGGGGCACCCGTTTTGCATATTTGTCCGGCCGGCCTGAGGCGACGGTAAGCGTCCACAGATACCACGAGATCCGTCCCGCGGACGGCTTCATGCACCCTCCGGCGGCCCCGCGGCTTGCATCAGAGGGCGAGACACGCTCAGATAGAGGTGCGGGCGGCCCCCCGGCCGGCCCGGCTTGTTCCGAGGAAGCACAACTGCTTCGAGGGAGAGCGACATGAAGAGCAACGTCATCAGGTTGGAGACCGGCGCTCAGATCGAGGACGAGGCGATGCGCGCCGCCGAGCAGGCACGAGACGAGGCATTGCTGGCTGCCGAGGAGGTGGCCGACGCCGAGCTCGCCAGGGCCAAGCTGGTCCGCAAGGCGACGGTGGACAGGGCCGACATCATCCGAGCGGCCACAGTCGCCCGCGCCGAGGCCCTCAAGAGCCTCACTCAGCAACACGACGAGCAGCTGCGGGAGGCAGAGACGGCCCGCGCTGAGGCATCCCGCACTGCCGAAGAGAGGTACGGGAGCTCCCTGCAGAGGGCTGAGACCGTGGCTGCCCGGGCCGTCGAGCAGGCTTATCAAGAGGAGCTGGCGGCTGCTCAGCACGCCCACGAGGAGGCGCTGCGGGCAGCCGAGGTTGCCGCCGAGAGCGCCACCGGCAGGGCACAAGCCATCAAGACCGCAGGGGCTCTCCGCGCCGAGTCGATCTACCGGGCCGGCGTCGAGCGGGCGACCAACTTGCGCGAGGCGATCCGTTCCTACGAGGATGCCGTCTCGGGCGCCTCGCGCATTCGCGCAGACCTACTGCACGCCGCCTTGCGCGAACACGACGCGGCCATGTCGCAGGCCACGGAGGTATTCGAGGCTGCTTTCAGGCAGGCAGACGAGCTGAGTGTGACCTCGTTCAACGAGCCTGCACACGAGACGGCCGACGACTCCGGCCCGCTGGAGGAAGACCTCGGGAGCGTCGCCCACCAGAGTTGAGGCAGCGACGGTCGCAGACAGCGATCACGACACTTTGTCGTGATCGGCGCCCACGATGGCAATTGCGATGACGGCAGGTACCTCGCCCTTGTTGGACCAGCGGTGTCGCGTGCCGTTCTGGATGTAGGTGTCGCCCGGGTCGAGGTCGATCTTGGCCCCGTCGTCGAGCTCAAGGGTCGCCCGGCCCGAGACGACTATGCCGTAGTCGATCGTTGCCGTCGTGTGCATCCCGGGCTCGGCGGGTTCCAGATATCGCATCAAGCCTGGCAGGCGCTCCTCGAACTCCACCAAGGCTGCGCCGACATCGAGGCCATCCGGGAACCCGGCTCCGGCGTCGGGCGGGACGGTGAAAAAGCCGAACCGGAATCCACCGACGGGCGGGAAGTACGACCGAGCGGCCGGCTGCGAGCCCGCGTCGGGAAACCTGAGCGTGGTGTCGCACCCCCACAGCTGGTGGAACTCGCTCCCAGGCAGCAACGACAACGTCACCGGTGCGACTCTGTCGTCACTTACGAACACCGCCTTGCCGTGCGAGTCGTGTCCTGTCACTACGCGGCGTATCTCCATCGTTGCGCTCCTCGGTGCGGGAATCCTCAGCTGACACAAGATCCGGGTCGGCCGCGAGCTGCTGCGGGCGGCTGACGCGGGCTCGCCCTCACCATATCGAGCGCCGTCCGCATCTCACGTTCGCCGCTCGGAGCGTATGGCCGCACGAGAGCTAGCAGCCCCCCTGTTGCGGGCAGCCGTGACGCCGCTTGCACTTCCCCCTCTCCTACGATTGGCACGGTGAGGGATGGCGAGCCGACGCGTGCCGACTACAGCCGGCGAAGAGCGGCCGCGCTATTGGCAGTCGTACTGGTGGTAGTTGCCGGCGTCTCTGCAGCACTGAGCGCCAGGCATGGTGCCACCAAGCCCCGCTCGTCGGCTGCGTCACCCCAGACGACCACCGGCGCGCCCGGCGCCACCCTCCCGGCCGCCGACCCGCCTGAAGAGCACGCTGTGGACCCTTCCTTCTTCGCTTCCGGATCGTGCATCTCGTTCCAGCCCACGGCTGGGAATAGGCACGAGACTGTTTTCCTGGATGCCGGACACGGGGGCTTGGACCCGGGAGCCGTCGGTACGACCAGTTCTGGCAAGACCATCTACGAAGCCAACGAGACGCTTGCCGTCGAGCTCGCCGCGATGGCACTCCTGCGCGCTGACGGGTTCACCGTCGTCGCCTCGCGCACCACGAACTCGACGGTGCTGCGCCTCCAACCTGGCGACGAGTCCGAGGGAGTGCTGTCGCTCCAAGGCGCCCACAACGAGGTGGCGGCACGCGACATCTGCGCCAACGACGCCAAGGCGAACCTGCTCGTCGGCATCTATTTCGACTGGGGATCGTCTCCTTCAGCCGCCGGCAGCGTAACGACGTACGACGCCGCTCGCCCGTTCTCGGCCTCAAACCTCAGGTTCGCCCGGTTGCTGCAAGATTTCGTGCTGTCGAAGCTCAACGCCCAGGGCTGGGCGATCCCGAACGACGGGGTCCTGAACGACGTCGGCATGGGCTCATCCAACGGTGACCCCTACGACGGCGGGCTTGGAGAGGAGTCGCTGGCCTACGACCACCTGATGCTCCTCGGCCCTGCGATGGCCGGCTACTTCACCTCGCCAAGCGACATGCCTGGAGCCTTGATCGAGCCTCTGTACATCACCGATCCGTTCGAAGGCTCAATCGCCGACAGCAGCCACGGACAGACGGTGATGGCCGAAGGCATCGCCACGGCAGTGGAAAAGTACTTCGGCCCACCCGATCATTGACGTAGCCCAAGCCCGGAGCGGCAGCGACAAGAGCCACCGGTCACCCGACTGGATTGATCTACCAGCTGTTCTTCCAGGTAGCGGTGAAGAGGTTGCCGGCTTTATTCAGACCGCTCATCGTTGCCAGGTAGTAAGCCTGCGTCGCATCGATCATCGAGATCCGGTAGGCGGTGAACGTCCCGATGGTGCCGTGCTTGGAGCCACCGACGACAGCGGCGTTCGACACCGTGACACTGTTGAACACCGCCAACGGCGCGACTCCGACGGAGTAGGCGGGACGCTCGATAATCCACTCGGCGCTCGTGTCCAGGCACGAGGAGCAGGTCTCGGACAGGCTGATGTTATTGCCGGCGGTCGTGGCGTCCGTGACCTTGATGGCGTAGCTAGTCCCGGTCCGCACGACCGAGGCCGTGATCTTGTCGCCCGGCTTCACCGTCTTGCCAACCGCCACCGAGCCAGCGGGATACATCTCGTACCACGAGTAATAGACTGGTTTGCCCTCGTAGCACTGTGAGGTCGTCCCGTCCTGCTCTACCGTCTTGTCGCTGAAACCGTCGAGGCCCACCCAGACCGCCGCCAGGCGATCTTCCGTTGTGCAGGTCACCTTCGGCACCGTCCAACTCGCCGACACCCTCGTGAAGAAGCGTTTCGTGCTGCTCACCGTGGCATAGCCGGACCAGTTGAAGCTGCTCGTCGCCGAGACTCCGCCGACGGCGGTAGGCCGGGCGAGCGAGGCCGCCATATTCGGCTCTGTCCCGGTGGCGTAACGGGACAGGGTCGCCTGCACACCTTGCGACGAATGCCTGGCTCCCGCCGCAACGGGCGTGTTCACAGCCGATACGACGGCACCCGATCCAGCAATGAAACCGCAGGCAGCCAAACAGGGCAGCAGAACTCTCAAGGAACTACGCAACGAAACGCCTCCCGTCTTCGAGAGCGGCGGTCACCGCTCCTCCCACTCGCGCCCCCCAGGACGCCCGGCACACTTCGGAGAACGCCAACCTTACTTGTCGCCTCTACCTCGTGCTCAACTGGCCTCGACCGGCGAGTCGTATCGGCGAGCCCAGATAAGACCTTCTTCAGACATGCGACGTGCCTGCCCCGCTCAGAGCAAGCAACTCGGCCACAGTCCGCCACTGTACGTCGGTGCCGAGTCCTCGGGGCGGAGTCGTCAGACCACGGAGGCGCTAGTCACCTGGCGAAGTATCGACAACAAGAGTGGCAGAGTGTGGCGGTGCGGAAGGACTACTTCGACGAACCCGTGGCGGCCGAATACGACACCAGTTCGGCGGATATGTTCGAGCCGACGGCAGTCGACCCGGTCGTGAGCTTCCTGGCCAACCTGGCCGGAGGCGGCAGAGCGCTCGAGCTGGGCATCGGCACCGGCCGTATTGCCTTGCCGCTACATAGGCGAGGCGTCCAGGTGCACGGGATCGACTTCTCGGCGGCAATGGTCGCGCAGTTGCGCGCCAAGCCGGGGGCCGGCGACATTCCCGTCACGATCGGCGACTTCGCGACTACGAAAGTTGGCGGCACGTTCAGCTTGGCCTACCTGGTGTTCAACACGATCATGAACCTCACGACCCAAGAAGAGCAGGTCGACTGCTTCCGGAACGTGGGCGCCCAGTTGGAGCCTGGAGGCTGTTTCGTCGTGGAAGTGATGATCCCCGAGCTGCAAAGGCTCTCGCCCGGTGAGACGGTGCGGCCGTTCACCGTCACACCGACCAGGCTCGGCTTCGACTCCTACGACGTCGCGGCGCAAGGTCTGGTCTCGCATCACTACCAGGTGGTGGAGGGACGGCTGGAGGAGAGCTCGATACCGTTTCGCTATGTCTGGCCATCCGAGCTCGACCTGATGGCGCGGCTGGGCGGGATGGTTCTTCGCGAACGCTGGAGTGGGTGGAACAAGCAGCCATACACGAGCGACAGCACTGCCCATGTCTCGGTCTGGGAGAAGACGGCCTAGCCGCAGGCGGTTCGCAGGTAGCTGGTCACCCGGATGTCGGCGACTGTCTCGAAGCCGCCGCCGGCAGCCGTGGCGAGCCGCTCGTCGATGTCCTGTGGGGCGTGCCAGCGGTACGGGGTCATGGAGAAGAGATCTTTCAGCTGCGCCGCTCCGCTCACTACGACCGAGAAGCCGACCGAGACCGAGCCGGTCTCGGTAAACCACTTCCCCGCTTGGCGCAGAGGAGGCTTGACCTCGTGAGGGCGGGCGTCGGAATACACGAGGGCACGAAGAGCTGCGAGATGCTGCGGTCCCGGATGGGCCGTGACGACGACCCCATTCGGACGGGTCACACGAGCCAGCTCGGCCGGCACGACAGGACCGAAGGCGTTCAGGGCCACATCCACCACCCCGTCTCCGAGAGGCAGCTCGGCCGCACTTGCCGCCGCGTACCAGCCCTCCGGATGAGCCTTGGCAGCTGCGCTGACTGCCACCTTGGAGACGTCCACGCCGAGGATCAACGGCGCGCTAAGGCGCCGCGTATGGCGCCCTTCACCGCAACCGACGTCGAGCACCAGGCCCGGCCGCTGTTCGGCCACGGCGACGCTGAGGGCAAGGGACAACTCGTCGTAGGCGCCACTTGCCAGAAAACTGCGCCTGGCTCGCACCATCTCGGCGCTGTCGCCCGGTTGCCTGGTACGCCGGCGCCCCGCAGGCAACAAGTTGACGTACCCGCCCCGGGCCACGTCGTAGCTGTGTCCGCTCCGGCAAGCCCACCTCGCGCCGCCGTCGAGGAGGGTCAAACCCTCGTGGCACACCTGGCACCTCCACGGCGGTGTGAGGGTGTCTTCGGTAGCTGGTCTCAGCACGCGTCGCAGCGTACTTAGGCCGGTCGGCGCTGGTTGGGTCAGACGGCCCTGGCTGGATAGACCGGCACGCAGTCGGAACCGCAACCAGGCGCCGAACCTGTGCCCGGCCGGTGGAGCACCGCCTTGGTCGGGCGGAGGGCAACGGAGTTACCGCCGGTGCCGCTTGCCACAGCAGAAACGACCTCGGCGTCGACGATAAGGCTGTAATCCCCGAGGACCGGCGGAGGGAACAGCAAACTCACCAGAGGGCGCTCGCCGGCGTTGGCGACAGACGAGTTGCCTGGTGTGACCCGCAAGAGATCGCCGTCCCAGGCGACGCCGGCCGCCACGCAGTGCGGCCGCCCCTCCTTGCCGACGGTTAGGAGGTAACCGCTGCTCCGGTATTCCAGCAACCGCTCGTGAAGCTCAGACAACTCGACTGCGACCGACATACGCCTCAGCCTAAGGCACCTGCACGGCGTTGCGGTCGACTTCTTTGTGATGATGCCGCTTCCGCCGCCCTGGCTATGGCGATCAAGCGAGCCGCCGCAGCAGACGGCGCCCGTCCGGCCGCCCACACGGCGCGGATGGTCCTGCCGAGCGAAAGGTCGCGGCAAGGGACGGCCACGAGGTCGCCCGTGTCGAGCTCGGCCGTCACTGCCAGCGCCGAGAGGACAGCCGGGCCGCTCCCGGCGATAACGGCCGCCTTGATCGCGGTGGTGGAGCCGAGCTCCATAGAGCCCATGGGCTCCAGCCCGTGCTCGGCCAGAGCTGCCGCCAGGACTCCACGGGTGCCCGAGCGGCGCTCGCGCAGCACCATTGGTGTCGCTGCCAACTCGGCAGCTGTCAGAGGGCGGCGCCTGCGTGCCCAGCGGTGATCCCTACCGACAACGACTATGAGCTCGTCGTCCTGGACGTCCTCCGAACTGAGCCGACCTGGACGGTGCGGTCCCTCGATGAAGCCGATCTCGACCTGGCCACCGGCCACGAGCTCAGCCACGTGTGCCGAGTTGCCCATCTCGAGCGACACGCCGACATGAGGCAGCACGACAGCCAGCTGTCGCAGCCACGTGGGAACGAGGTACTCGGCAACGGTCATGCTGGCCGCGATGCGCATCTGAGAGCTCTTGTCGCCGCGCAGAGCCGCTGCTCCGGCAAGTAGCGCCCTCATGTCATGGAGGATCGCCGCCGCCCACTCTGCTGTTGCAGCACCGGCGGCGGTCAGACGCGAACCGGTGCGGACGCGCTCCAAGAGCCGCAGCCCGAGCACGTGCTCCAGGGAGCGCAGCCTCATGCTGGCCGCTGGCTGGCTCACCTGGTGCGCTTGGGCCGCCGCGCTTATCGACCCGAGCTCACCGACACTGACGAGAAGGTCCAACGCCGCCAGGTCAGGCACCGGTTGTGGGAGTGGCATAAGCCAACCTTAGAACACGATCAGCAGGGCGCCTCTTCCGGTGCCACGGCCGTGGGCCGATACTGAGCCCAAGAGGAGCGAGTCATGCCTACCGGTCGCCAGATCACCGTCGTCGAGCCAGGTCCTACCCCGTCGGCAGGGGCGGTCGGTGCCCGGGCGCGCTCCAACCACGGACGGCTGGCCCAGACCTCCGGTACACGACTGCTGCCGGGCATGCTCGCCGCGGCCGGGATTGCCGCGGTGTCTACGGTGCTCGGCGGGATCGCGCCCGTGGTCGGAGCGCCGGTCTTTGCCATCTTGATCGGCATCGTGATCTCGAGCGTCCGCCCCGCCGGCGATCGGCTACAACCTGGACTGACTTTCACGAGCAAGCGGATCCTGCAGGGCTCGATCATGGTCCTCGGCCTCGGGTTGTCTCTCCGCCAGGTCCTGGCGACGGGCGAAGCCTCCCTCCCCGTGCTGCTCGGCACCCTACTGATTGCCTTGCTCGTGGCCTGGCTGGTTGGACGGGCGCTCGGGCTGCGCCGCGACCTCAACACCCTCATCGGCGTCGGCACCGCCATTTGTGGAGCCTCGGCCATAGCTGCAGCCGACGCCGTCATCGATGCTGACGATGCCGACGTGAGCTATGCCGTAGCCACGATCTTCACGTTCAACGTTGTGGCAGTTCTCGCCTACCCGAGCCTCGGGCATGCTCTCGGGCTGTCACAGCACTCCTTCGGGCTGTGGGCCGGGACGGCCATCAACGATGTGTCATCGGTCGTGGCTGCATCCACCATCTACGGTCACGCCGCCGCCTCTTACGGCGTGGTGGTCAAGCTGACCCGGACCCTTGCCATCATCCCCATCTGCATGGGCCTGGCGGCTTGGCGCAACCGCCGGGCCGCTCGCAACCGCGGGCAGGCGGCCGACAGCGCCCGGTCGGTATCGGCTGATCAGGCGGACACCGCAGCCCTGGCCGCACCCTCCCGACTCCGGGCCGGCCGGGCGATGCCAATGTTCATACTGGGCTTCGTGGCTGCTGTGACCTTGAACACGCTCGGCCTTGTTCCTGCACGTTTCCACGCCGGGTTGTCCGACGCCGCAACTTGGATGATCACCGCCGCCCTGGCCGCCATCGGGCTGTCCACGAAGCTAACGCACATCCGTCGCGCCGGGCCCCGACCGATGATCCTCGGCGGCGTTCTCTGGGCGACGGTCGGAGTCGCCAGCCTTCTCCTTCAGCTGGCGACACGGAGCATTTGAGCCTGGCGTCAGGCCGGCGCCAGACCGAGAGCTCGCATGGCGCGTCTGTAGGCCACGGCTACAGCGTCGAACTTGAGGTGGATCTCAGCCGTGATGTCAAAGGGGACTCGTTCCGGCCGCTGCGACTCGACGATGCGCCTGTCCTGTTCGAAGATGACCTCCTCGAACTCCCGGATGACCCCGTCGTCACCGTCGAGGTTGTAGTTCCTCGCCACGTACAGGTACCCGCAGCACCGGTCATCTGTAACAGGCTGGGAAGCAAAGAAGTAGACCATGCCCTCTCGCCCGCCCCACCCAAGGCGCAGCACGAGAGTGTAGGGCAGGTGCAGCTCGTAGTGGCTGCGACGTAGAGGGCTGTCCTGTCCCTCGTTGGCGAAGATCGGGAACTCCTCGCTATTGGGTGCCTCGGGCCGCACGATGTCGTAACTGACGACGTGAGCATCAATATGGACCTCGTAGTCGGGAACAACCGGCCGGGATGGGTCACCCAGGAGCCCCGGATGCACCCAGGGGAAGTGGCCGAAGTCCGTGAAGTTCTCGATCTGGCGAGAAGCGTCGGCGAGCCAGGGAAAAGGCCCGCAGGCCACCGTTCGCCAGTCGGAGGAGTGAAGCTCCGGGACATCAGGCAAAGCAAAACGCGGCTCCTCCAGCGCCACCCAGATCAATCCGAGGACATCCACGCAGGAAAACGACTTGATGCAAGCTTTCGGCGGGATCCTCGTCGGTTGCTCCTGCTGCGGGATCAGCGTGCATCGCCCCGACTCGTCGTAATGCCAACCGTGATAAGGGCAGACGAGCTCGTCACCCTGCACGGATCCGAGCGAGAGAGCGGTGCCTCGGTGGATGCAGACGTCGCTGCTGGCGTGTGCCTGCCCTTGCGAGTCACGCCATATCGCCACGGGCTCACCGAGGAGCGTGACCGGTTGCGGTCCCGTCACCAGGTCACGGGAGAAGGCAACCGGGTGCCAGCACGATCTGAGCAGCGAGCCTGCGTCGTCGGCAGACGCGCCTGGCTGGTGGTTTGACAGGACCGAGGTCATGGGCCAGTGGTAGCACTCCGACAGGTCGGTTGCCAGAGGGGAGGTACCTTAGGGCTGAAGCTGGTCACGAATGGCGCTCATGGCGTCGAGAAGCTCTGCGTGAGTGGCCACAGAGACGAGCCGCTCGGCTTGACCGGCGAGCCCGGCCCGCTCGGTGATCCTCTTTTCGTTGAGCGCCCAGTCTCTTCGCTCGGCAAGACACCCATGGGAGGCTTCGATGAGCCCACGCGAGGCGTTCGCCACACCAACCGCAACGTCGCCGAGTTCGTGTAGCGCCTTCACGCCGTATCCCAAACTCGCAATGGCGTCGGCGCGCCAGCGCCGGCTCGCCTCTCGAGCAAGAGCAGCGGGATACTCCGGTTTGGGAAGATGACCCGCCAGCACCCTATGCAACGCCAGCTCACCCATGACCACATACGTGGGGATGCCGGCGACGTAAAACGGGAGGAACTCCTTTTTGTAACGACCTTGACTCGCTTCTGCGCACCAGTGCTCGACTTCCTCGAGGTCGCGGTAGTGCACGTCGACTCGTCGGCTGTCGATTGTCAGCCAGGCACCCCCGTTCATCACCCCCCCACCCCAACCGCCCACATCCGAGACCTCGCCGCGCCAAGCTTTGGCTCGAAGGGCGGCAGGGTCGAAGCGTCCTCGGTAGTAGATCGCGAAGTCCCAGTCGCTATCAGGCCGGTGCTCTCGCCTCGCACGAGAGCCGCCAAGCGAGACAGCTTGCACCCCTGGCAGGGATGCCAGCTGAGCGGTCAGCCACGCTGTGAACTCGTCGTCCTCCATCTCAGTGATCTTGCCATCTGACCGCTTCACCAAGCTCGGCGAGATAACTTCCGGTTCCGTCGGGCGGTTCGGTCTCGCCTAAGCGGATCCCCCCTGGGAGGGTGTCCTGGTGAGACGATGAGCGGGTGCTGGGCCGTCTCGTGCGAGTCGAACGTTCTGCAGTCGACAGGTGGTGCCAAGCCAACTTTGGGGCTCACATCGACGAGGTCGTCTTTAGTGACGGGTACTTGTCAACGGTGCTTGGCGTCCGGCTCTCCTCAGGACAGCGGGCCGTTATCAAGATCCGAGGCTCATCTGAGCGCTTGAAGGGCTGCTGTGCGGTCCATCGGCATTTCTTCGAGGCAGGCTTCCCCTGCCCGGAGCCGCTCGTCGCGCTTCAGCCGTTTGGCGAGCTTGTCGCAAGCGCCGAGGCGATGGTCCTGGACGGTGATCGCTACCCTGACTCAGGACGCTCGTCCGTGCCCTTCGCAGTGGCCCTGGCCCGTCTCATCTCCCTTGCGCCGGCACCGAGCGACGTTGCTTCACTCGAGCCCCCACCGCCCTGGACCTATCCTGCACTAGCCGATTCCGCTTTGTGGCCACCGCCCGATGACTGTGACGTCGATCTCAACGAGGTGACCGGACCGGCATGGCTCGACCGGGCCGGCACGGCCGCACGCGCCCGGCTCGCTGCTGTGGTCTCCCCGACGGTCGTGGGCCACGCCGATTGGTATACGGGCAACCTTCGGTGGGTTGGCGAGCGGCTCCGCACTGTATGGGACTGGGACAGCGTAATCGCCGCGCCGGAGCCCATCCTGGTGGGTCTGGCTTCGGCGGTCTACCCGGCGAACGAGCCCGGGACCGAAGCGACCGTCGAGGAGTCGGAGGCGTTCCTCGACGCCTATGAGTCAGCACGAGGTCGCGCCTTCACCGACGACGAGCGTGAGCAGGCCTGGGCAGCTGGGCTTTGGAACCGGAGCTTCGATGCCAAAGAGCAGTTCGCCATCGACGGTGCGTCCAAGTCGTTCACCGAGTCCGAGGCGACAGAACGACAGCGCCGAGCGGGACTGTGAGGTCCGACGACCTGCCGATGGCAACGGCGGTCGGCTCAGAATGCCTCAGTGCGTGGCGGCAGCACGGGTTGGTCGCGGGGAGGCCGATCGTCGAGGCTCGGAGGCTGCGCCGGCCGCTGCTGTTCGAGCGCGGCGAGGACCGTGGCGATCGCCGCGTCGAGCTGCGGATCCCTCCCGGCGGCAAAGTCGTGTGGGCCGAAAGCGACCTCGACGTCGGGGTCGACGCCATGCCCCTCGACCGACCAGCCAACCCCACCATCGAACCAGAAGGCGTACCGCGGCTGAGTCACGAACCCACCGTCGGCCAAGTCGTAGCGGCCGTCGATGCCGACCACCCCGCCCCAAGTGCGGGTACCGACGAGCGGTCCGAGGCCGCGCTGGCGGAAACCGGCGGCGGCGATATCCCCGTCGCTGCCGGCTGCCTGGTCGATCAAGGCCACCATCGGGCCACGTGGACCGTCGAGAGGGTACCGGGACGGCTCGAACCCGCGGGGCTTGTCCCAGGCTGTCACCCGAGAGCTGAGCCGCTCGAGAACGAGCTCGGAGGTATGGCCGCCACCGTTGTGCCTGAGGTCGACGATCAGGCCGTCGCGGCCGCTCTCCAGGCGTAGGTCGCGCTGCAGCTCGGCCCATCCCAGGCTCATCATGTTCGGCACATGCAGGTAGCCGAGACGGCCTTCGGCAGCTTGGTGGACGAGGCTCCGGTTGGCGGCGACCCAGGCGTGGTAGCGCAGCTCCCGCTCGTCGGGGAGGGCTTTGACCGCTACTGCGCGGGCGCTGCCGTCCTCGCCGCGCAGCCCGATCTCCACTATCCGGTCGGCAGCCCCGACGAGCAACGGCGCCGGTCCCGTGCCGGCGTCGACAGCCCGACCGTCAACGATCTCGATCACGTCGCCCACCTGCGCCCCGGCTGCCCCAAGAGGCGATCGTGCCCGGCGCACCGACGGCTCGCTCGTTGGGATGGCGCCAATCCGCCACTCCCCGCCATCGGCGGTGAGGTCGACACCGAGGTATCCCTGCCGCTGCCGCGGTGGCGTTGGTGCCTCAGGCGCCATGGCGTAGGCGTGAGACGTGCCCAGCTCGCCGTGCAGCTCCCAAAGCAGGTCGGTGAGCTCGTCCCGGGTCGAAACCCGGTCGGCAAGTGGCCGGTACCGTGCGACGACGGCATCCCAGTTGAGGCCCCCCATGTCCTCAACCCAGTAGAGGTGGCGTTGCAAACGAGCCGCCTCTTCGAACATCTGCGGCCACTCCGCCGCCGGATCCACCGTGAGAAGGATGCGGCCGAGGTCGACCTCCACTGTGTCGTGCCCGTCCTCGGCGGCCTTGCGGTCGGCCGGCAGGACCTTGACCGATCCGTCGCAGCGAACGACCAGTAGTTCCCCGTCACCCGACACGGCCGCCTCGTCGACGGCCTCGACGAGCGTGTCGACTTTGCCTTTGCGCACGTCGAGGTGCACCAGCTTGGCCTTGGGATGCTCTTCAGGGTCGACCCGCCCTTCGCCGAGCTCGCCCGTCGAGATGTGCTCGAGCCAGACCAGGCCCCGCTTTGTCGCCAATAGTCGCGACAGCCGACCGGCGGCGACTGGCACCTCGACAAGACGGTCGGCCAAGCCATCGGTGTCGACCACCACCGTAACCGGGCCGTGAGCGCTTTGCGCGGGGCCGTGGGCGCCTTGCGCGGTGCCAGTGTCGTCCTCGCCTACAGGGCGCCCCGCTGGCTCCGGACTGAGCGGTATCGGGGAGCCCGCCCCCAGGCGGAGGAGATACGGGCGAGTGGCGGCGGGGAAACCGAGGTCGAAGCGGACCTGGTCGTATACCGGGTCGAACACCCGCCGGGAGAGGAAGGCCAAGTAGAGGCCATCGGGCGTCCACACCGGCTCGGTGTCGGCGAAGCGCACTGGCGTTGCCTCCACAACCGTGCTGGTCGCGACTTCGAAAAGGCGGATCTGGCGGAGATGACCAACGCTGTCGGGGTCACTCGCACCGGCGTGCGACCAGGCAAGCCACGTCGCGTCGGGCGACCACGAGAGGTGCTGGGCCGCGTCGTGAAGCGAGCGGTCGATCTCCCGGGTCTCGCCGGATCCGATGTTGGTAAGGCGTACGGCACCGTCGGCTCCGGCCGTGGCCACCCAAGCCCCGTCAGGCGAGGCGGCCAAGTCGTCGACCACCCAGAGCTCGCCAGCTGCCAGTCGCCGCGACTCGCCGCCGGTCACAGGCACGACCTCCAAGCCGTCGGTTCCACCGGCATCGCTCACCCACACGACGTGGTCTTTCCCCAAGGGCGCGGCCAACTTCGCCCGAACGGCACCGCCGGGTGCCAGCACGCGCGCCGGCCCATCCCTGTGGGTGAGCCACACGGCCGCCCCCCGCACAACTGCAGCGCTTGCCCGGCCGGTGTGATCCGGCTCGATCCGTCGCACGGCACCTGCCGCATCGAGCGGATAGCGTGCCCGTCCCCGCCGGGCGGACGTGAGACTCACCTCCAGGAGTCTCGGCTGCGAGTCAGCTGCCAGGCTGTCCAGGATCCACAGGTCGCCGGCACAGCTGTAGACGAGCCGCTCGCCATCGGTTCGCGCCGAGCGTGCGTAAGCGTTCCCGTGGTCGCTGTGGCGCCGCAGGCCGCTGCCGTCCGGCAAGACGGAGTAGACATTGCCCCATCCCTCGTGGTCGGAGAGAAACACCACGCGCTCCGACCACCATTGCGGGTCCTCCAGCTGGCCGTCGAGCTCAGGCAGGAAGCGGCGGAACTCGGCGTCCTCCTCGATCCAGATCTTCGCCGCCGTGCCACCCCGGTAGCGCTTCCATGCGAAGCCACGGCTCAAGCTCTGATCGACTCCGAGGACCCGCCGGCCGGTGCCGCTCTCGGACAAGCCCGACAACGGCCCCAAGTCCAACCGCTGCGCCGGTCCCCCGTCGACGGGCACTGCCCAAGCCCAGCAGTCCCGCCGGTGCCAGGCGTCGTGAGAGCTTGCAGCAAGGACGCGTCCGTCATTCAGCCAGCCCAACAAAGTGGTCCCGTTGTCGCCCCACCACGTCAGGCGCCGGACTTCACCGCCGGCGAGGGGTGCCATCCAGATATCCATCGAGCCGCTCGCGTTGGACGCCCACGCCACCGTTGCTCCATCTTGTGAGAGGCGCGGGTTGCGAACAATGGTAGGCCCGATCCCGAGACGCCAAGCCTCGCCACGCTCGACCGAGCCGATCCAGACGTCGTCGTCGGTCACGAAAGCGAGGGCATCGCCGCGGATGTCGGGAAAGCGAAGGTAGGGTCGTGCGGTCACCTGGACGAACGTACTGCAGTCGTCGCATGGACCGGGTCACGAAACGGTGCCCTTGGGAACTACCCGGTAGGTGCTACTCGCCCTAAGTGGACTCGACTCGACGGGCGGCGCGGCCGCCCAGGTGGAGGAATCGGGCTTCGTCGGCGGCAGTGAGGAATCGGCACTCCTGGACCGTTGCGCCCGACGAGTCAACCACGACGAAGGTATCACCGCCGACCCATCGCAGCCCGTGCCGTTGCGGCTGAAGAGGGATCCCCGCAGCTTCGGCCTTGGCGCGTGCCTCGTTGCGTTCCTCCACCGTGAGCCAAAGCCGACCGTCCTCGTCGAGGAAGACGTCGCCGCGCGTTCGGCGCGTCTCGTAGCGGCCCGCGAACCATTCGGGTGTCGTCGCCGACATGCCGACGTCACCGGGAGGCGCGTGAGGTGCCGGCGAGACGCCTGCCAGCTCCCTCAGTAGCGGATCGACCAGGTTGTCCAGTAACGCACCACCCTCGCCGCCATTGGTCAAGCCCGCGAAGGCGATGCTCTGATCCGGAACATGCGCAACAGGGCGGCTGCAATAGCAGTACATCTCGCCGGGCCGAGCACGCTGCGGAGCGCAGGCGACGAGATCCTCGACGAACCGTTCCAGCGCATCGTCGCCGGCGGACGTCTCCGCCCAGATGTCACCCTCGAACCCACCGGTGTGCGTCAACAGGTGCCGGACCGTGATGTCTGCGCTCAGCCGCTCGTCGGCAGTGCGAAACTTCGGCCCTCGCCGAAATGAACGTCTCCCCCGGACCACCGGAGTCCCTGATCGCAGTCTGCCTGCTGCTTGACATTGGTTGTTTCTCGATTGCCTTGGGGCGTTGCCATGGTCTCCATTTCAGTGGACACAGCATCGTAAGGTGGCCGAAGAACCCCTACAACATGCGGAAGTCAATACCGTCGGCCTCGGCTGCGGCCCGGAGGTTCGACCCCACGTCGTGGATCGACACGGCGATGCTCGCGTTCAGATGGTGGGCGGCGGCGAGAGCCTCAACCATCGCGGCGGACAGCGCTCTGCCTTGAGTCTTGTGGCGAACCTGCAGCTCGGCCATCAACCACGAGAGCTCTCGCATAGCCGGGATCTCAATCTCTTGTGGGAGAGCCACGAGTCGTGAACGGAACCTCGCCTGCGCGTCGGCAGGCAATCCAGCGACAGGTGACGAAAGCTTGCCTGCTACTGCCGGATCGGCAAAGGCGGAGCACAGCCGGAAGAGCCACAACCCGGTGGTCGCCACACCCTGGGCTCCGGCTCCGCCGAGATCAGGTGAACGAACTCCCGTCAGGACGTCGCGCAGGAGATGGTCATCAATAACGACGGATGCCACTTATGTCGTCGCGAGATCGGGATCAGCCAACCCTCGAACAAATCTGAGATGGTCGTCAGCGCTAAGGGCGCCGTCCAACAGCCGCTGGCGCCCGCCAGAAGGCAGAAGGACGACGGCCTCTCCCAAATCGACGACAGTCACGCGCCCACCGTGGTCAAGCCCCCAACGGTGTCGCACTGCTGCAGGAACTGACATCTGACCACTAGTCGAAACGAGAAACTCAGCAGGTACAGCCATGCATCCCTCCACACTTGGTGAATTGTCATTGTACCAAGTGCGACCGCCCTTCGGTATCAGGACCAAGGCTCGGACGTGGTGCGACCAGGGTGGGTCGCTCAGTCCCAGGACATTCAGGTCAACCGACTCGACTCGCAAAGGACATGGTGTCAAGCGAGTTCCACGCCTGCTTTGTGCTTCTGAGCTGGGTTCGACCCGGCCGGCATGCATCTCGCCGCGGGCGTTCTGGTCGTGAACGTCGGGCGTGCCCATCCGAGTGTGGCCAAACAGGTCATCGATCGCTCAGGCACCGGGGCAGGCATCTCACTCACCGAGTTGGGAGTGACGACCACCCCGACAGTGGAGATGGCCGACAAGCTGGTCGTCGTCGAGGCCCCGGCCTGTGTGCAAAATCGAGTGTCGGAGGGGGGACTTGAACCCCCACCCACTTGCGTGGACTAGGCCCTCAACCTAGCGCGTCTGCCTATTCCGCCACTCCGACGTGGCACTGCCTCCTGGCCTCACCGAAGTGCTGCCGGTTCGAAGACTTTAGCCTCCAGAGCGGCAGGCGACGAAGGCTCGGCTTGTGGGCACTTGGGCCGGTCGGGCCGGGGGCAACTGTCCTCAAGTGGGCGGCGGGCTCGGCTTGTGGGCACTTGGGCCGGTCGGGCCGGGGGCAACTGTCCTCAAGTGGGCGGCGGGTGAGGCGGCGGCTCGGCCACCGGGCGGTGACCCAGGCTGGCCCCGGCGGCCAGCGCCAGCCGCAGCGGCCAGCCGCAGCGGCCAGCGGCCAGCAGGCTCAGCCGGCCGTACTCGCAGCCGCGGCCGTCGCCGGAACCGTGACCGGCGGCCGGAGCTGGATTGCCCAGGAGGAGGCGTCCCAGAACATGCCGGACAGTCCAGAGCTCTCGGTCACGAAGCGCAGCTTCGTGACATGAACACAGTCGACGGGAGACCGGAATAGCGGGATGGTCGGCACGTCGAGAGCCAACTGTGCCTCCGCCGCCGCGATGCTCGAGGCAGCGTCGTCAGGGTTCAGGTTCGTCAGGGCGTCCTGCAGGTCGTCGGTGACGACCGGATCCTCGAATCCGAACACGTCCCTTGTCACGACACCGGCTTCGACGGCATCGGGCTCCGTCCCAACCGCGGCCGGCGCTGCCCACGACAGCTGCGGGACACCGGGGGCGATGGTCGAAGTGGGCGTGGTCCCCGTTGAGCTGGGAGCTACGGGCGATCCACCGCCCGTCGACGACGCGGAAGCGCTGGATGATCCGCCTGTCTCGGGGAGGACGGAGTCCGAGTAGATGGTTGCTTGTCCCGCCGCGTCGCTCGACAGGAGGAACGGCGCGATCGCCAGCTCGTAGTCGCCTGCGGGCAGTGTCTGGCCGAGCATGGTGTCGAGTGGCTCGGCCTCGATCGTGACCTGGAGGCCGGCGGTGGCGAGCTCTGCTCTGATCTCGCTGGCGGCAGCGCTCACCGCTGGGATGCCCGACGGCACAAGCAGAGTCAACGTCACGGGCACAGTGGTACCGACGGCCGCAAGCAGACCGTCCGACTGGGGAACATACCCCGCCGCCCGGTACGCCGTCATCGCCGCGCTCGTGTCATACGAGAACGCCGGCGAACCGCCCGAACCACCGAGCCCTCTCGCGGTCCCGCCTGTGCGGGCCGCCTGCTTCACCGTCTCGGCGATGTCGAACCGGAAACCGAACGCTGTCACGCCCGGGTCGTCGACCCCGACCGAGTCCGAGGTGATCTCTCCGACGTACAGGGAGTCTTCCACTCCCACCCGAAACGAAGGCGTCCCGAGGATCGAGGACGTGATGTTGAAGCACAACTCCCATAGCACCGGAGTCGTAGAAGTCACATTCGACAGAGCCACCCCTCCGGCCACACCATCCTCGACCGCCTCGGTGGCCAACTGGCCGTCCGGCAGTTCGGCAGCAGACAACGCCCCGTCTTCGAGGCCCTGAACGGCCTCGGTCGTCGTTTCGACTTGCAGAACGATCTTGTCGAGGCTGGCCGGCGTCGCCCAGTAATGCGGGTTGCGTGACAGGACGAGCTGACGGCCGGGTTGGAAGCTAGTGACTTCGAACGGCCCCCCAGAGATCACCTTGGAAGGGTCGAAGCCCTGAAAGGCCGCGACCCAGCCATATCGGCTGGCGATGTGAGCCGGCACGAGGTTCCTGAACAGGGACTCCCAGCCGGGGAAAGGCGTCTTGAACGTCACGACCACGCTCGAGTTGCCGGTGCTTCCCGAGCCCGGCGTGATGGTCGAGATCGCCCGGTAGCCGGCGACCAGGCCGGCATCCGGCAACTGGTCTGCCCACTGCAGCTGCTGGTGCCAGTTGTAGACGAAGTCGGCGACGCCGATCGGCGTGCCGTCCGACCACACAGCCTTTGGGTTGAGCGTGTACACGACCGTGAAGGGTGACACGCTGTGGACCTCGGCCTCCAGCACGAAGCCAGGCTCGGCCACCTCTGCTTTGTTGGAGTTGGTGACGAACGCCTGCGGCAGCACTTCGGCCATCACTTCGTTCGTGATCCGATTGGCTCCTGCCGGCGTCGAGGGATTGAAGTTGGTGGGCAGGTCAGGGACAGCGACGACGGCCGTACCGCCATTCTCCATGACGATGCCCGACGGCGCCTTGGTAGTCGACGTGGTGCTGGAAGAGCTGCGCGGCTGGCTGGTGCAGCCTGCGGTAATGACAGCTGCCGCTGAGACTAGGAGGGTGGCGAGACGGGCGGAACCGCGTCGGCTCAACCGCTCCACCGCAGCGAGAGGGCAATCGTCACGAACGCGAATATCAAAGCGAAGCCAACCGTGATCCTGTCGAGGTTCCTCTCGGCCACCGTCGAGCCTGCCGAGGCGGCTCCCGTAGACGAGCCGAACATGTCCGAGAGGCCGCCACCCTTGCCACTGTGCAGCAGAATCAGCACGATGAGCCCGAGGGCCACGATCGCGTCGATCACAACGAGCAGGTCGGTTAGCACGGACTGTTCTCTCCTAGATGGTCGGTCGCTCCGGCACGCACGACGCCCGGCGGCGGGAACGGACGAGGTTATCACCGCGTCACCGGCGGCAACCTCGCACACAAGCCAGGGAGGCGGTCAGGCTCCCGCCCGCACGATGGCACAGAACTGGTCGGCGTCGAGACTGGCGCCTCCTACCAGCAAACCGTCGACGTCGTCACAGGCCAGCAGCTCGCCGGCGTTGTCCGGCGTCACCGAGCCTCCGTACTGCACAGTGACCGACTCCGCAGCCGAGCTGCCGGACAACCGCTCCACCTCGCCACGAATGCACGCCGCCATCTCTTGGGCGTCGGCAGGGCTCGCCACCTGACCCGTGCCGATTGCCCAGATCGGTTCGTAGGCGATGACCAGGGAGCCCACGACGCCCGGCTTACGCGATCCGATCGCCGCCTTCAACTGGCCGACGACGGTGGCCGTGGCGGCCCCGGATTCGCGCTCCGGCTGTGTCTCGCCCACACAGATGATCGGGACCATCTGGTTCCGCAAGATGGCGTCCACCTTGGACCTCACTATCTCGTCTGTCTCACCGCAGTAAGCGCGCCGCTCGGAGTGTCCGGCGATGACATAGCGGACGTTCAACTTCGAGAGCATCGCGGCGCTGACCTCGCCGGTGAAAGCTCCACGGTCGTCGGTGTGGCAGGTCTGGGCACCAAGGGCCACGGGTACTGAGTCCGACTCGACGGCAGTTTGCACCGAGCGGAGAGACGTGAAGGGAGGGTGCAACGAGGCCGAGCGCCCCGTCGGCACGGGGGCTGCACGGAGCAGAGCGGCCAGCTTCTGCACGAACTGGATCGCCTCGTAATGGTTGTGGTGCATCTTCCAGTTGCCACTGACGAGGATTTCCCGACCTGTCGCCATGCCCGACATCAGCTTGCAGACCGCCTGAGAGCCTGCAGGCCGGGCAGGTCGCCGTGCTCCAGGTACTCGAGGGAGGCTCCACCACCGGTCGAGACATGGTCGACCCCTTCCGACAGCCCGTACCGGCGGAGCGCGGCCACGCTGTCGCCGCCTCCGACGACCGTTCGCGCCTGCGAACCCGCCACGGCCTCGGCCACGAGCCGAGTTCCCGCGGCAAAACGCAAGTCCTCCGACACGCCCATCGGTCCGTTCCACAACACCGTGGCGGCGTCGGCCACGGCCTCGGAGAAGATCGCAGACGAAGCCGGACCGATGTCGTAGCCGCACCAGCCGTCCGGTATCGAGCGGCCCACGACTTCCACCTCGCCGGGCTGGAGCCCAGGCTCTCGGTCGGCATCGTCGCTGCTTGCTCCCAAGCGCAGCTCGACACCTGGCGCGGCCGCGACGAAGTCGACGGGCAGCACGATGGAGTCGTTCTCTTGCATCATCGTGCGACAAGCCTCGATCTTGGACTCGTCCAGCAGGGAGGCCCCGGGGCTCTCACCGAGGGCGCTCGTGAACGTGAATGCCATGCCACCACCTATCAGCACCCGGTCTGCCTTGCGGGCCAACACCTCCAGGAGACCCAGCTTGTCGGCCACCTTGGCTCCGCCAACGACGACCACGAACGGCCTCTTCGGTTCCGACAGGAGGTTGTCGAGCTGCTCCACCTCGCGGGCCACCAACCTCCCCGCTGCCGAAGGCAGGAAACGGGGCGGGCCGACCACCGAGGCATCCGCCCGGTGGCAGACGCCGAAGGCGTCGTTGACGAAGACGTCCTGATCGGCAACGAGCTCGGCGACGAAGGCAGGGTCGCAGGCTTTCTCCCCCGGCGAGAAGCGCAGATTCTCCAACAGCTTCACGCCCGGGATCATCTCGGAGAGAAGCGCGCGCACGGGCTCGACCGTGTATCGCTCGTCGGGAGCACCGGCCGGGCGCCCGAGGTGAGTGCAAGCCGTGACCTGAGCGCCCTGCTCCAGCAGCCATTTGAGGGTGGGCAGCGCAGCCCGGATCCGGAAGTCGTCGGTTACGACCCTCCTGCCGGCGGCGTCCAGCGCCAGAGGGACGTTGAGGTCGAGACGGACCAAGACCCGCCTGGCCCTGACGTCGGCGAGATCCTCCAGCAGTGGCAGGCCGCTCCTCACGCTGTCGGGATCGAGCCGGCGCCGCCGACGATACGGCACAGGTCGACGAGCCGGTGCGAGTAGCCCCACTCGTTGTCGTACCAGCCGAGGATCTTGACGAGGGAGGCGGAGTCGTCTATCGGCAGGACCATGGTCAGAGTTGCGTCAAAGGTGCACGACGCAGAGCTCCCGACGACGTCGCTCGACACGATCTGCTCCTCGTTGTAATCAAGGACGTGCGCCAACGGCCCTTCCTCGGAGGCAGCACGAAAGGCATCGTTGACATCGGCAACCGTCACGCTCCGGCCGACGACCGCCGTCAAGTCAGTGATGGAGCCGTCGGCCACAGGCACCCGGAGGGCCTGGCCGTCGAGGCGCCCGGCCATCTCGGCCAGGACTAGTGACGTCGCCTTGGCTGCGCCCGTCGAGGACGGCACGACGTTGACAGCGGCCGCGCGGGCCCGGCGCAGGTTGTCACGTCCGAGGTCCAAGATGCTCTGGTCATTCGTGTAGGCATGCACCGTCGTCATGAGGCCCTGGCGCAGACCGAAATTGTCCTCGATGACCTTGACCATCGGGACCAGGCAGTTGGTCGTGCAGGAAGCGTTCGAGACCACTACGTGACGGTCGGGCCGGAAATCGCCGTCGTTGACACCGACGACGAAGGTGGCGTCGGCGTCCTTGGACGGTGCCGAGATGATCACGCGCGATGCACCTGCCTCCACGTGCGCCATGGCTGCTGCGCGTTGCGTGAAGCGGCCGGTCGACTCGATGACCACGTCGACACCGAGGTCCTTCCACGGCAGTGCCTTCGGCTCTCTCTCCGAGAGGACGGCTATGCGCCGCCTGCCCGTGGCAAGCCCGTCGGGGGTCTGCTCGACCTCGTAGGGGAGCCTCCCGTGGGTCGAGTCGTACTTCAGCAGGTGGATCGAGGCCTCCCGGGAGACCATGTCGTTGACCGCGACAAGGTCCACCCCCGAGTCGACGCCCCTGGAGTCGTTCTCGAGAAGGGCACGCAAGAAGTTGCGACCGATCCGCCCGAAGCCGTTGATGCCTACTCGAACGCTCATCTGCCTATCCTCCTCGGTCGGCACGCCACAGCCGGCAGCCTGGGCAGCGGACGCCGCGCGCCCTCCTCGCTAAGCACTCATGCTCCCAGAGGTCGCGACTCTCCGGCAAGCTTCTCCAGCTCGCCGGTCAGCAGATCCGGATCATGGGCGCCATATCCAGGCTGGCCGACCTCGGCCAGCACCAAGCGAGGAGGGCACCCGGACCGCCCCGCCGGCAGGGGTCTGCCCGGTGGCAAGGCCCGTGGGTCAGCCACGACGACGTCAACGGCGATCCCGTGCCGTCCGAGAGCCTCGACGTGGTCGGCAACGCTGTAACCGGCTGTCTCCGGGCGCTGTTCTCGAAGGTTCACCACGTACACGCGCTGCGCGTTGGTGGCGCGGATAGCGTCCGACAGCGCCGGCACGCAGCAAGCGGCCATCACACTCGTGTAGAGCGAGCCTGGTCCGATCACTACCTGCTCGGCCGCCATGATCGCCCGCACGGCACCATCGGGCGGTAGAGCGTCGGGAGGCACGAGCGACAGCTTCGTGACCCCGTGCGAAGCCTGGATGCTTACCTGTCCATCGATCTCGCCGTCTTGGCTGATCGCCTTCAGATCCACAGAGCCGATCGTGGCCGGCAACACCGTGCCGACGGTTCCGAGCAGGCGCCCGGCCTCGCTGACGCCACGGCCGAAATCGCCCGTCGAGGCGGCCAGAGCGGCAATCAGGAGGTTGCCGAACGCATGACCGGCCAGTTGACCGCTCTCGAAACGATGCTCCAGTGCTTCTCCCAACGGCGACACCTCCGGCAGCAGTGCGCCGAGGCACCGCCGGATGTCGCCCGGTGCCGGCATCCCCAGCTCTTCTCGCAGCCGACCACTCGACCCGCCGTTGTCGGCGACCGACACGATGGCTGTTATGCAGCCCGCGTAGCGGCGCACGGCTCTCAGCGTCTGCGCCAGTCCGTGGCCGCCACCGATGGCGACGACACGCGGCCCGCCCGGCCGGAGGCTGCCGAGATCCGTCAACGGCTGGTCTCCTTCAACGGCCGAGGTCTCGGTGATGCACGGTCGGCGAGCTCCCGAGGCCCCGCATGATGGCGGCTACCTCCTCGGCGATCACGACTGACCGGTGCTGCCCGCCCGTGCACCCGATGGCCACCGACAGGTACGACTTGCCCTCGCGGCCGTAAGCGGGCAGCACTAGCTCGAACAGCTCGCGCATCCTCTCGAGGAGCGCCTTTGCATCGGGTGTCGCCAAGACGTACTGGCGGACCGGCGCTTCTAGCCCAGTCAGCTTGCGCAGCTCCGGTACCCAGTGTGGATTGGGCAGGAACCGGCAGTCGAAGACCAGGTCGGCGTCGAGCGGCAACCCGTGCTTGAAACCGAACGAGACCACGCTCACGTCCATGCCCATGTCCGAGGGTGGGATGTCCAACAGCTCTATCAGGCGCTCGCGAAGCTCGTGCACGTTGAGCTCACCGGTGTCGAGAACCAGGTCAGAGGCTTCTCGCAGTTCGGCCAGCAATTCCCTCTCGAGACGGATCGCCTCCAGGATCCCACCGTCGGTGTCGACCGGGTGACGCCGCCTGCTGCCCTCGTAGCGCCGGACGAGGATGTCGTCGGTCGCCTCCAGGAAGAGCACTCGGACCCTGGCCCCGGAGGTCTTGAGGGAGTCGATGGCGGGTTGGAGCTCGCCCAGCCCTTCGTAGCCTCCGCGGCCGGAGACGAGGCAGAGCCGCTCGTACTCGCTGCCAGGCTGGTTGGCCAGCTCGCCGATACGCCCGAGGAGCGCCGGGGGCAGGTTGTCGATGACGAACCAGCCACGGTCTTCGAAGATGGTGGCGGCCGTGGAGCGTCCGGCTCCGGACATCCCCACGAGAAACAAATACTCAGCCATGCCGCCGCTATTCTGCCCGACTCGCCGTCGCCTCCGGCTCAGTGCCTCTCGAACACCATGGCGCACAGTCGCGGCATCGACCGCTCGAGGTCGAGGTCGACCGACCCGGTGAGGAACTCGAAGGGAGGGGCTGGCTCCTCCATCCTCGTCAGGCACAAGCCCTCTTCGGCGAGGGTGTTGATGTACCGGCTGAGCGGACGGTGGGCGAAGGAGACCTTTATACCCTTGTCGACCTCCTCGACGATGAGCACTTCGTCGAGATATGGCCCTATCCGCCAGTAGCGCTCGTCCAGGATCGTGTCGTCGACAAGGCCGCTGCCAAGGCCCTGCACCACCGGGTGGTTGACGATCAAGAGGAAGCGGCCCCGGCGCGCCAGGACGCGGGCGATCTCGCGGAGCACGGCCTCAGGTTCAGAAGCGTGCTCGATGACCAGGCAGCACACGACGGCGTCGAAGCTGGAGTCGGGGAACGGCAAGCACTCGCCCGTCCCGCGCAGGTAGGCGGGGCCGCCCGCCTGCTCGGTGGCATTGGCCAACTGCCTGCCCGCCGGGTCGACTCCGGCGACGAGATACGGGGCAGGTACCATGCCTGCAAGGCGGCGGGCCAGCTGCCCCTCGCCCGTCCCGACGTCGAGGACTCGGGCGCTGCCCCTCAACAAGTCGACTGCCAGCGGCAGTATCTGCATCTCGTACTCGATGTCGACACCGTTGGTGAACGTGGTCCTCCACCAGGTCGCCAAGTCGTCCCACGTAGGGAGGTCTTCTCCGCCCGGCGGTTCGCTCATGGACCGCGATCCTCGCTCAGTCCGCGGCGGCCCGCGTCGCCGACCGATCGTGCAGGTGGTCGTAAACGGCCTCGGCGACTTTGTCCGGCAGCCAGGCGACCGCCTTCAGCTCCTGGAGTGACGCAGCCTGCGCGGCACGGACGCCTCCCAGCTCTTCGGCCAGCCGCTTACGGCGCTTCGGCCCCAGGCCCGGAATGCCGTCGAGGGCTCCTCTGGTCATCCGGCGTCCGCGCAGCTGCCGGTGGAAGGTGATCGCGAAGCGGTGCGCCTCGTCGCGAGCCTGCTGCAGCAGGTAGATCGCCTCGCTGTCGCGCCGTACCACGACAGGCTCGGGGTTGCCAGGCACGAAGACCTCCTCCAGCTGCTTGGCAAGCGAGGCGATGGCGACCCTCCCCGTCAAGCCCAGCTCCTCCAGCACCTTCACCCCGACACCGAGCTGGCCCTTCCCCCCGTCGAGGAGGAGGAGCTGGGGCGGGTAGGCGAAACGGGAGGCCCGGGGCTTGGGACGCCCGATGTCGTCGAGCTCGCCGGCCGGGGCAACCGCAGCCGAAGGCCCGCCTCCCTGCCAGGCCTGGCTCGCCGGCGTCCCATCCCCCCGCTCCAGCAGGTGGCTCAGTCGCCGCGTCAGCACCTCGTGCATCGCCCCGTAGTCGTCGTTACCCTGCACCGCCGTCACTTTGAATCGTCTGTAGTCGCTGCGCTTGGGCAGGCCGTCCTCGAACACGACCATCGAGCCGACGTAGTCCGTGCCCTGCAGGTGGCTCATGTCGTAGCACTCGATCCGGAGCGGGGCTTGGCTCATGCCGAGCGCCGACTGCAGCTCTTCGAGAGCCACCGCGCGGGAAGTCAGGTCGGACGATCGCCGCAGCCGATGGCGGCTGAGCTGCTCGGCTGCGTTCTGCTGGGCGGTCTGCAGCAATTCACGCTTGCGCCCCCGAACCGGCACCCGTAGCTCGACGGGCCCGCCGCGCAGGCCACCGAGCCACTCGGCGTATGTGGAGGCGTCCTCGGGCATCTCCGGCAGCAGCAACACGCGCGGCACTCCCAACGGGGTGCCGCCGTAGTGCTGCTCGAGGATGCGCTGCAAGAGCTGTGGCGAGGTGAGCGGCTCGACCTTCTCCAGGATGAAGCCGTGACGGCCGACGACTCGCCCGCGCCGTACGTGCAGCACCTGCACGGCCGCAACGAGCTCGTCGTCGCTGAGGGCGACGGCGTCGAGATCCTCGGGCGTGTCCGTCACCATCTGCTGCCGCTCGACGGCCAGGCGGACCGACGCCAACCGGTCCCGCAGGCGTGCCGCCCGCTCGAATTCCAGGTCGGCGGCGGCCGATTGCATATCCTGCTCCAGCCGGCGGGTGATCGGCCTCGTATCGCCCTCGAGGAACTCCATCAGCTCGCCCATGTAACGCCGGTACTCCTCGGGCGTGACTTCGCCGACACACGGCGCCGAGCACTTCTCGATGTGGAACAGCAGGCAGGGACGCTTGAGCAGCTCGTGGCGGCGCATCTTGGCGTCGGAACAGGTACGGATCGGAAAAGAGCGCAACAGAAGGTCGAGCGTCTCGCGGATCGCGTAAGCGTGGGCGTAGGGGCCGAAGTACCTGGTGTCCTTGCGCTTGGCGCCACGCATCACGATCGCCTTCGGCCACTCGTCGCCGATCGTGATCGCCAGGTACGGGTAGGACTTGTCGTCGACGAGGCGGACGTTGAAGCGCGGCCTGTGCGCCTTGATCAGGTTGTACTCCAGCATGATGGCCTCGACGTCGCTCGCCACGACTATCCACTCCACAGCGGTCGCCGTGGCGACCATCTGGGCCGTGCGGGGATGCAGAGCGCGCGGGTCCTGGAAATAGCTCCCGACTCGGCTGCGCAGGGACTTGGCCTTGCCGACGTAGATCACGCGGCCGTCGGCATCCTTGAATTGGTAAGAGCCCGGTGCATCCGGGATGGCGTCTGGGCGTTTCAGCACTAGTATCGAAACTACGCCGGCCTGGTACCCCGGCGGACATATCACGCTTCAAGGCCGACAAACCCGCGGATGGGCGACCAGGCTGTCCCCGCCGGCCGTTGTCGAAGCGTCTCATAGGAGGGCCCCTTGATCCGCCTCCAGTCACTCTTAGACGATGACTACACACGTGCCAGCCAGGGCGAGCTAGAGGCCCGCGTGCTGCGTGCCAAGCAAGCACTGGGCCGCCGCCTGGTCGTGCTCGGGCACCACTACCAACGAGACGAGGTGATCCGCTTCGCCGACGCCAGGGGCGACTCCTTCGGCCTCTCCCGCTATGCCGCCGAGCAGCACGACGCCGAGTACGTCGTGTTCTGCGGCGTGCACTTCATGGCCGAGTCAGCCGACATCCTGACCGGGCCACACCAGCAAGTGCTGCTCCCCGACCTCAACGCCGGTTGCTCCATGGCCGACATGGCCGACACAGAGAGCGTCGAGCAGATCTGGTCCGAGCTCGGAGAGGTGACCGACATCGCCGGGGTGGTCCCGGTCACGTACATGAACTCGGCGGCGCTGCTGAAGGCTTTCGTCGGCCGCAACTCGGGGGCCGTCTGCACGTCGTCCAACGCCCGCTCGATCCTCACCACGGCGTTGGGTCTGGGCGACGCTGCGCCGGCCTCGTGGGGGGGCGGAGACAAAGTCCTCTTCTTCCCCGACCAGCACCTCGGGCGCAATACCGGCTACCAGCTCGGCTTCGATGGCGGCGACATGCGAGTGTTGAACCCCCGGCGCCCTCTCGGTGGACTGGAGGAGCGGGACGTGAAGGAGGCGACCCTGCTGTTGTGGAGGGGGCACTGTTCGGTGCATCAGCGTTTCTCGACGGGTCACGTCGACGCCTTCAGGACCGAGCACGCCGATGGCGTCGTGATCGTCCATCCGGAGTGCTCCCACGAGGTTGTCGAGGTAGCTGACCAAGTCGGCTCGACCGACTACATCATCAAGGCCGTCCGAGCTGCCCGCCCCGGCAGCACGATTGCCGTCGGCACCGAGATCCACCTTGTCAACCGGCTGGCGGCCGAGCACCCGGACAAGACGATCCTGTCGCTCGACCCACTGGTCTGCCCGTGCTCGACAATGTTCCGCATCGACCTCCCCCACCTTGCCTGGGTGCTCGACGGCTTGCTCGAGGGCGAGGTGCGCAACCGCATAACCGTCGAGGAGAACACGGCCGCCGGCGCCCGCGTTGCTCTCGAGCGCATGCTGGCCTGCGCCTGAGTGATAACTACCGCTAGTAGGAATCCGGCGGTTACGATGCCGTAGAGCCAGTCGTGGGCCTGGCCGGGTACGAGTCTCGGGAGCTTTCCGATCATTTCCGAACGAGGTGCAAAGTTTAAGCGCGGTCGTGTCGATTCGTCGGCTCCGACGGGGGCTCAACCGGCGACGAACGGCAAGCCGGCTCCTCATCGCCAACCGACCGTGCCTGACGTGCGTCCGGCCACGACCGCCAGTCCGAAGCGGATCCTGTTCGTGTCCTGGAGGGATCTCGCCAATCCTATGGCTGGAGGCTCTGAGATCCTCATTCACGAGATGGCTTCCGGCCTGGGCGCCAAGGGTTACGAAGTCACCTTGCTCTGCGGCGGGCCGGTCGAGCAGCGCCAGCACTACCAAGTCGTGCGGTCAGGCGGTGAGTTCTCCCAGTACCTTTTGGCCCCCCTTCGCCATCGCCACTTCCGTGACGCCGACTTGGTGGTCGACGTTTGCAACGGGATGCCGTTCCTCACCCCGCTGTGGCACCGGGGCGCAGACGTCTGCCTCGTCAATCACGTGCACACCGAGCAGTGGCGTAGCCGTTTCAACCCTGTCGTGGCGGCAGCCGGGCGCAGGTTCGAATCGACGGTGATGCCTTTCGTGCACCGCAAGAACTTGATGGTGACGATTTCCCCCTCTACTCACAGCGGCCTGCTGACGATAGGCATTCCCGAAAGCCGGATCCGCGAGATCCCGCAGGGAACGAGCGCGCCGCCACCTCTTTGCGACAAGTCGGATACTCCCTTGTTCGTGGCGGCTGGGCGGCTCGTCGGCTACAAGCGGATCAACCTGCTGCTTGACATGTGGGAGGAGGTACGGGAGCGGACCGGCGGCCGGCTGGTCATCATCGGCGACGGCCCGGATCGGGCGGCACTTGAAGCCAGGCACGTCGAAGGAGTGACGCTGACGGGATTCATCCCCGAAGCAGAGAAGCACCGCCTCATGTGCCAAGCCTGGGTCCTCCTCCACACTGCTTCCTGGGAGGGGTGGGGGCTGGTGATCACCGAGGCAGCCAGAAGGGACACGACGGCCGTGGGGTTCGACGTCCCAGGAGTGCGCGATGCAATCTCCGACGGCGAGAGCGGCCTGCTGGCGACAGGCGAGAACGACTTCAAGGACCACTGGGTACGCCTGGCGACCGATGCCTCGCTGCGGGACAAGATGGCCGCCACCGCCGCCAGGCGAGCGGCGAACCTGTCTTGGGACAGGACTGTCGACGCCTTCGAAGAAGTTGCCGACGAGGCGTACGGCCGCCACGCCAGGGGGCGCCGGGCGGCCGGCGCGGGCACCTGACAGGCAGCGTGCCGGCACACCTGGCGGCGACTCGATGACCGACCGCGTCCTGCAGAGCCTCTACGAGGATCCGGCAACCCCGCTCAGCTCAGGCGTCGGGCGCGCCACGCTGCAGGCAGCGATGCTCGCCGCAGCCGCCGCTGGGGCCGGCCGCCCGTTGCGAGGCATCGACATCGGTTGTGGCGACGGCATGGCGACCGAGATCGCCTTGGCGACTTGCAGGGCCACGGCGGGAGCCGATCTGCGCATCGCTGGCTTCGACTGGTCGATGGCGGCTCTCAGCCGAGCGAGCAAGAGGGGGATCCCCGTCGCCCGCGGGTCTACCGACTCTGGCGGCCTCCCCCTCGCCGACTGCAGCGTCGACATCGTGATCATGAGCGAGATCATCGAGCACCTCGTCGACACCGACGCCGCCCTGGCCGAGGCAAGGCGTGTGCTGGTGGCAGGCGGGAGACTGCTTCTCTCCACTCCGAACTTGGCGGCCTGGTACAACCGGGCTCTCCTGGCCGTCGGCGTACAACCGTTGTTCACCGAAGTCAGCCTGCACGGCATCTACGGACGGCCGGGCCGTGAAGTCGTCGGCCACCTCCGCGTCATGACCAAGAGAGCCCTCATGGAGCTGCTCACGGCCAACGGTTTCCAGGATCTGTCTGTAGCCGGCGCTCCATACCACGACGTGCCGAAGCTCTTTCGTCCGCTCGACAGACTTGCCTGCAAGACCCCGGCACTGGCGTCAATCCTGCTCGCCTCGGCGACCAAGCCAGGCTGAGGCGACTGGAGCGCTGATGATCGAAGCGGAGATGCCAAAGGAGGGACTATGACCGAGACAACTGACGCCGCCCGGCCGAACTACGGTGCCCGGGAGCGGCTGCAGCGGGCCATGCGCCGTGGTAAGTACCTCGTCGGCAGGGATCCCGCCCTGCTCCCAATCCTGCTCCGACTGACGCCTCTCGGCCTGAGTCGGAAGATTACCGGGAGCACGTCGCTGGTCGTAGAGGGCTTCCCACGCGGCGGCAACACCTTCATGGTCTTCGTGCTGCAAGACGCAGTCGACCACGCCTTGCGAATCAGCTCTCACTGCCACCTGCCCGCCCAGGTCAAGCACGCTGTACATCTGGGCATACCGACAGTGCTCGTCGTCCGCGAGCCGGTCGAGCTGCTCGCCTCCTACCTTGTGTACGGACCTCATGCCACCGCCGCCGAGGTCCTCAAGGAGTACACGACCTATCACCGTCAGCTGGTGCCCTACCTCGAACAATTGCTCGTAGTCGACTTCGAGGAGATCACCACCGACATGTCGGCCGTGATCGCCCGCATCAACGAGCGATACCACCTGGGCATCCCCAACTGGGAGCACAGCCAGGACAACGTGCAGCGCATCTTCGCCGACATCGACGCCCACCACGCCATGGTCCATCCCCGCCTCGAACACCACAGGGGCGTGCCCCACCCGTCCCACTTGAAGGACGAGGCGAAGGAGCAGTACCGCGCCGAGCTGCTCTCACCCCACAACACCGCTCTGAGGGTAAGTGCCCAGCAGGCCTACGGCTACTTCAGCAGGGCCCGTACCGAGCGCCGGCACCGCCAAGCCGGCGAGCCGGATGCGGGCTTCTCGAGTCCTGTGCGCAGGCTGCGAAGCGGCCTAGGCGGAGGGTTCTCAGGTGTGGACGACGGCTGAGCCGTCGGACGGCAACTCGTCGACCCGACGGTCGTGCCCGTGGTCGCTGCGTGCAGAATCGATGTGCTCGCCGATGCGGAAGTCCCGTGTCTCCACCATCTCCTTGCCAAGGGCGAGGGTGACCAGCCCGACGATGATCATCGCGAAGGCCAGCAACCTGAACACGAGCGGCGCGGCAGCGTCGGGCAAGGGCTCGTGGAATATGTAGCCACCCAGCACGATGAAGAACGCACTACCTGTCACGTTGTTGACTGGGACCAGGATCGAGGCGGCGCAGCGCTGCAGAGCTGTCTGGAACATGAGGAATCCAACGGCCGACAGGGCCACCACGATGTAAACGGCGGGCGACGTCATGATGTGAGGAATGCCTGCGATCAGGCCGTGCTGCTGCACGATCGTCGATACTTCCTTCACGCCAAGGCCGGCCACGCCGTACAGAAGGCCTGACGACACGCCGAACAGCGGGGCCCGCAAGCGCGCTCGCCGCACGCTCGCCCCTTGCACCCTCTCGGCCGCAAGGAAGAACCCCGTGCTGACGAGAAGGGCGGGTACTGCCACTGCAACCAGGGCACCGAAGCTCCCGGTAGTCGTGACCTTGTCGGTATGCCGGTCCACCGAAAGGCCAAGCAAGACGAGAGCCACCAGCACCATCGCCATTCCGGCGTACTCGTGTCGGCCAAGCCGATCTCCGAGCACGAAGTGGGAAAGGACCAGCAGGAGCACGATCCCGCAGGCGGCGACGGCCTGCACGATGGAGATGGGGGCGTCGGTGAGCGCCAGGACCTGGGTCCCGGAGCCCAGAATGAGGAGGGCGAACCCGAGTATCCAAAGAGGCGCCCGGAACAGCGTCGTCGCCATCTCGACGGTTCGCCGGGCATGAAGCTCGGGCATGCGGCGAATGGCCAGCTTCTCCACCACCATGCCCGAGTTGTTGAAAACAGTCGACAGTACGGCCAAGGCCATTCCGGCGAGTAAAGCGAAAGTCATGCGACGGGTTCCTCCGCCGCCAAGTTAGACGCAGTAGGTCCATCGAAGGCAACTCTTGCCATGGATCAAGTCGGGCTGCGAACTGTCCTGTTGCCCCGCTGCCTGCCTTTGCCCCATCGCGCAACTGGGGCTAGGACCGCCGCGATCGCCACGACTGCAAGGGCCTGGGCAGCTGGACTGAACGAGCCCGTTTGGGTCTCGGCCCCGAAGCCTGGGTTCCAAGCCGCCACGGCTGCCGCCGAGATCATGGCCACAGCTGCCACCCATGGCACGGCGAACGGCCACCGGCGCCGGATGACGGCCAGGACAGGCACAAGCAGAGCGAGGGGGCCGGCGACGAGGGCGACCGCGAGGGTGGCCAGCAGCAGGGTCACCCAACCCGCTACCGCTCGCTCGTTGCTGCCCACCGGGTCGAGGTCGTGGCGACGGCGGAGGAAGCCACCGACGCCGAAGAGCAGGAGGATCAACAGCAGCACCCCGAGAGCCCCCACGCCCAACCCGAGCAGGTAGCGACCCTCAGGCTTGAAGGTCATCTTGATCAGGCCGCCCGCGCCCGCTGGCACCAGGAATCCCTGCTGCCAGCCGTCGAGGATTATCGGCGTGAGAGCCTTCCCGTCGAGAGAGGCAACCCAACCCTTGTCAAAGTTCTGGTGCAGCTCCACGTAGGAGGCCGCTCCACTCGCTATTCGGATCGTCCGGCTCTCGCTCGCCCACTTCAGTATCGACACGGACCGGATCGGTGACGGCGCCGCCACCGGGCCTTTAGGTTTCCCGCGCAAGGTCAGGGCCGACACCAGGAAGGGATCCGGTTCGTTGCCGGCGACCAGGTGGTGCGTGCCGGCCGCCAGGTCGAGGCTGAAGCCGCGTTTGCAGGATGAGATATTCAAAGGTGCCTCGTCGAGCAAGTCGTGGTATGTACCGTGGATGCTGATCGGCTGGGATTGCCCGTCGACGGTTATCGAGTCGCCGGCGCTGCAAGGCTCGTCGAACGACGCCTTTGTGCTGGGCTGAGGAATCTCGTAAGCGTCGTGGGCGCTGTAGGCAACTTTGAGCTGCTCAAAGTCGATCTCGGCCAAGCCGACGGGGGCCAGCGACTTCCTGCCCAAGCCGTTGATCACGTACCTGTCAGCGACGCTCGGGAAGCTGATCTGCACCCGATCTGTGTCAAGAGCCGGGAAGGTCAGTGTTGGAGCCTCCCCCGGCGGCACGTCGATCGTGCGGGTGCCCGCCGCGCTGGTCAGGCGCACTTGGGTCGGGTTGGCCACTCCGGCTGACTTGGGCGCCATGTAGAGCTGCAACGTCGTCAGCTTGACATCGCTGGCCCAGGACAGCGTGATGGTGGCATCGCGCCCGCCGGCTTCCCAGAAGTTCGGCGGCGCCTTCAACGTCTTGCCGATCCCCTCAAAGTCGAGGAGGTTCTGCGGTCGCACAGCCGGAAGGTTGTCGAACGTGGAAGACGCGCTTATGTGCATGCTCGACGACGGGCTGATGACCGAGTCGAGGGCGGCGCCGGCGACTGGCGTCGCTTGCCCTGACAGTTCCAGCTTGGTGCTGCTTTGCAGGCTGAACTGGCGTGCCATGACAGGCTCAGGCGCCGACCTCAAGATGGAAGTGGGGTTCACCTGCTGGGTCGCGAAGGAGAAGACACTCGAGTTCGCCCCGAACCCGACCGGCTCCTCCGGTGGTTTCAGATAATCCTGGATCGACAGGCCGGGGATGTCGATGGACCTGATCCCCGCGCAGGAGCCGCCCAGCTGCTGCCCGTCGACGGCCTCGAAGGTCACCCGCAACCAGTTGGCCTGCCCGGCTGGCACTCTCAGGCGCTGTGAGGTCGAAGTAGGGCTCACGTGGTCGACGACAGTGCCGCGATTGGTGCTTACGGCAAGCTCGGTCGGCACGGGACGCCCGGGCGCGTCGATGAGGTTGATCGTCGTCCCGGTGAGGTCTGTGGGATGGTCGAGATCGACCTCGACCCATTGGCCGTCCGAACCGTAGGGGCTTGCTGCCACCCAGCCGGTCGAGCTGTCATTGTCGAAGACGTTCGCCGGGTTGTACTCGGGCAGTTCGAACTCGTAAGACCCGGACGAAGACGCCGTCACCGAAGCAGCACCTGTGAAGACGGCCACGGTCTCGTGCTGGACCCCTGGGAAAGGCAGCATCTGGCTCGGCGGAGCGCGGCCGCCCGGAAAGCGAGCGGTAGGCACTTGTAGCTGGTGGGCCGTATATGTAAAGCCATAGTTGTCGTTGGGGAGCGCGAAGTTCGTCGGCGTGCGACGGAGCGTGTCGGTGACCAGCCACTCGGGACCGTCGTAGGGCCCCTTCAAGTCGCCGGCGAGCACAGCACCTTCCTCCGGCCCGAGCAGACCGGCGTTAAGGAGTTGCTCCACCGCTTCGGGGCCGCCGCTGACCAGGGCCGTGTGGTCCTTGGGGTAGACGTTGACGACCGAAGAAGGCAGCGGAGCCTCGAATATCTGGACAGGGTGGTACTTGACGACCGTCTCGCTCCGGTGGGGCTGAAGGGTCGGCCCGGACCCTGTCTCTGTGGCGATGAGCTTCCCCCAGCCAGGATTGACCAGCTTGAGGTGCTCGAGCGCAAGGAAAATGTGCACGGACTCGGGCGACGGGTCGTCCGACAACTGCCACTCGAGGTCGTTCTGCACAAGGACGTAGCGGATGCCGGCACGCGCCAGAGCCTCGTCGAAGCCGGACGAGTACGTCCCTGTCTCGATCGCTTCGTCGAGGCCGTCTAACATTCGCTCGCTGGCCGGGCCCCCGTAGGGCGTGACTTCGCGATCCACCCAGGGGGAGCTGGCAATGGACTCGAGCGGATTGTCGATGCTCCACCCCCAGTCGTACTGCCCGTGGGCGTCGGCCGGCAGCACCAGCACGGGAGACCGCGGTGAGTGCTCCTGGAGGTACTTGGCAGCCGCGTACCAGTACCGCGGTATGTGGCCGAACGAGTTGCCCGGCACGCTGCGGCCGAGCAGGTACGGCGTCGACAGGCCGAGGAGGCAGGTCACGGCGACGAGCATCGTGGGAAGGCGCCAGCTGATCGACGGTCGCCGCTGCCAGGCGACCTCGAAGACATGAGCGGCCGCGAGCGCGACTGCCAATGTCACGACGGCCTCGAACTTGTAGATGTTGCGGAACGGCACCAGCGGCCCGTTGAGCAACGGGGCGATGTGTCGCGTGAGCGGGCCACCGAGTGGGCCCCAGTAGCCCGCCGTCGTCGCCACCACGCCGACGACAAACATGCTGAGGAGCCAGCGCCGTTCCGGTAACCGGCGCCGCGCCAACCCGTACAAGCCTGCAGCCGCTACGCAACCAGCAGAGCAGATGAGCGTCCAGGCGGTTGCGCAGACCCAGCCGGCCTGCTCCCAGGCCTCGCCGCCGACTCGCAGGTAGGACGTCCAATCGTTTGTGCCGAGCAAGGCCGTCGTGGCTGAGCTCGTAGAAGTCGTCGTAACCGCCTGTTCGACATATGGGAGCCAGTTGAACCCGTACTGCCCGAGGAACAGCAACGGGATCACCCACCAGAACGTCGCCATGGCGACGCAGGCCACCCACCATCGGATGAGCGAGCTCCGGCGAGGTCCCTTCTCCCGCGTGAGGAGGAAGAGGGCGGCGGGGATGAGTGCGTCGAACGTATTGGCGGCGTTGGCGCCCCCCATAAAGAGCACGGCCAGGGCCGACAGGGCGGCCGCACGGACGGGCGACCCCCGCTGGGCACCCTTGACGAGGGGAAGGACCGCCCACGGTATGAGCATCTCGGGGCCGATCGAAGCTGTGTTCGGCCCGAGCAGAATGCTGAACACGGGCCACAGGGCGTAGGTGAAGCCTGCGACCAGTCGGGTCGGTCGCGAGCCCAGGCCGAGGGCCTCCGCCAGGCGAACTGCGCCCCAGAAGGCGGCCGTCAGGAAGGCAGCCATCCAGAGACGCTGCGTGAGCCATGCCGGGATACCCAGGTAGTGACCGACGATGAAGAAGGCGTCGGTCGGGAAGGCATAGCCCTGGTACTGGTTGCGGATCGTGCCGAACCAGGGAAGCGGGTCCCACAGGTTCCAGAGGTTCGTGAACAGTGCCACCGGGTTCGTCACGAGGTCGGTCTTCGTGTCGAACGCCATCTTGCCGAAGGACTCGATGACTACTGCAGCAACGCTGAGCAGGCCACCTACCAGCAGCCACCAGCGGCTGACGCGGCCCTCGCCGGAGCGGCCGGCAGCGTGCCTCCTCCGACTTGACCTCGTGGCTCTAGCGCCGGAGGTGGTGGCTGCGACCTCCATCTATCGTGGCTCGAGGCGTGGCCACACGCGCTCGGACAGCGGCGCCGCTCGAATCACTGTTTGGTATCCCTTCCTCGCAACCGTTGCTGTCTGGCGCCGCATCTAGGGACCCACCGATTCCCCGAGGTGTCAAGTATCGCACGCAGACGATGCCAATCGGCGCCGCTACCTGGAGTTCAGACCCCCAGCATCGTCTGCAGGAACTGGCCGGTGAAGCTGTCGGAAGTCTTGGCGACGTTCTCGGGCGTTCCTTCGGCCACGATCCTCCCGCCGGCGTCTCCCCCTCCCGGCCCTAGGTCGACAATCCAGTCGGCCGACTTCACCACGTCGAGGTTGTGCTCGATGACGCACACCGTGTTGCCGGCGTCCACCAGTCTTTGCAGGACACCGAGCAGCTTGGAGACATCCTCGAAGTGGAGCCCCGTCGTAGGCTCGTCAAGGATGTAGAAGGTCCGCCCTGTCGAGCGCTTGGACAGCTCCGAGGCGAGCTTCACGCGTTGTGCCTCGCCGCCCGAAAGCGTCGGAGCAGGTTGGCCCAGCCGTACGTAGCCGAGGCCGACGTCGACGAGGGTCTGCATGTGCCGGGCGATCACGGGCTGGGCGGCGAACGCCTGTGCCGCCTCCTCGCAGGACAGCTCGAGCACCTCGGCGATGCTGCGCCCCTTCCAGGCGACCTCGAGGGTGTCGCGGTTGTATCGAGCGCCCTTGCATATCTCGCAGGGCACGTAGATGTCGGGCAGGAAGTGCATCTCGATCTTGATCGTGCCGTCGCCGGCACAGGCCTCACAGCGACCGCCGGAGACGTTGAACGAGAATCGGCCCGGCAGGTATCCCCGAAGCTTGGCCTCCGGCGTCTGGCTGAAGAGCCTCCGCATGTGGTCGAAGACGCCTGTGTAGGTTGCCGGGTTGGATCTCGGCGTGCGCCCGATCGGCGACTGGTCGATGTCGATGACCTTGTCGAGAGCTTCGGCACCCTCGATCACCTTGTGGCGCCCGGGCACGACCCGTGATCTGTAGATACGCTGCATGAGGGCCTTGAGCAGGATGTCGTTGACGAGGGTCGACTTGCCGGAACCGGACACGCCCGTCACTGCGACGAAGCACCCGAGCGGCAGCTCGACGTCGATCCCCTTCAAGTTGTGCTCCCGAGCCCCGCGGATCGTCAACCACCCCTTCGGCTCGCGGCGCATCGGCGGCGTGGCGATCTGGCGCACGCCTTTCAGGTACTGGCCGGTGATCGAGGCCTTGCACTTGATCAAGTCTTCGACGGTCCCGGAGCTGACGATGGCGCCGCCGTGCTCGCCGGCTCCCGGCCCGATGTCGACGACGTGGTCGGCTATGCGGATCGTCTCCTCGTCGTGCTCGACTACGAGCACGGTGTTGCCCAGGTCGCGCAAGCGCAGCAGGGTCTCGATCAGCTTGCGGTTGTCACGCTGGTGGAGCCCTATCGAAGGCTCGTCCAGGACGTAGAGCACTCCGACCAGCCCGCTGCCGATCTGGCTGGCGAGCCGGATCCGCTGTGCCTCGCCGCCGGCCAGCGTGGCGGCGGAGCGATCGAGAGTGAGATAGTCGAGTCCGACGTCGACGAGGAACTGGAGGCGGGCACAGATCTCCTTGAGCACGCGGGCTGCGATCATCTCGTCCCGAGCGGAGAGCTTGAGGGAGACCAGCAGGTCGCGCGAGTGGCGGATGGCCAGACCGGCGATATCGGCGATGTTGCGATCGCCGACGGTGACTGCAAGTGACTCCGGCTTGAGGCGGCTCCCCTCGCACGTTGCACAGGGGACCTCTCGCATGTAGCCCTCCACCTGCTCGCGCTGGTAGTCCGAGTCCGCCTCGGCATGGCGCCGCTGCAGCCAGGGAACGACCCCTTCGAAGCTGGCGTCGTAGCTGCGCAGCGTCCCGTAGCGGTTCCTGTACTGCACGTGCACCTTCTTGGAGCCGGCGCCGTACAGGAGGATCTTCTGATTGGCCTTGGAGAGCTTCGACCACGGCTTGCGGATGTCGAACTTGAAGGTCTCGGCGACGGCTTGCAGCACGCGCGAGAAGTACTCGGTCCGCGAGCCGGCCCAAGGTGCGAGCGCGCCCAGCAGCACCGAGAGGTCGGGGTTCGGCACGACAAGCTCGGGGTCTACCTCGAACCGTGTGCCGAGCCCGTTGCAGACCGGGCAGGCCCCGTAAGGAGAGTTGAACGAGAAGCTCCGTGGCGCAAGCTCGTCGAGCGATATCCCGCAATGCGAGCAGGCGAGGTGCTGGGAGAACGTGAGCTGCTCCTCGGCCTCCCCTGAGTTGAGGAGGAGCTCCGCCATGCCCTCTCCCAGCCTGAGCGCAGTCTCGAGCGAGTCAGTCAGTCGGCGCTCGATGCCCTCCTTGGCCACCAGCCTGTCGACGATGACCTCGATGGTGTGCTGCTCGTAACGGGCAAGCTCGACCGAAGCCCTGTCGGCCAGCTCGACGACCTCGCCGTCGACGCGGGCGCGGGCGTACCCCTGCTTGGAGAGGTCCTCGAGCAGGGTGGAGTACTCGCCCTTCCGTCCGCGCACGACAGGGGCGAGTATCTGGAAGCGGGTGCCGGCCGGGAACTGCATCACCCGGTCGACGATCTGCTGAGGAGTCTGGCGCGTGACCAGGCGGCCGCAATTCGGGCAGTGCGGCTGCCCGATCCTGGCGAAGAGCAGCCGCAGGTAGTCGTAGATCTCTGTCACCGTGCCCACCGTCGAGCGGGGGTTGCGGGAAGCCGACTTCTGGTCGATCGATATCGCCGGCGACAGCCCTTCGATGAAGTCGACGTCCGGCTTGTCCATCTGGCCGAGGAACTGCCTGGCATAGGAGGACAAAGACTCGACGTAGCGCCGCTGGCCTTCGGCGTAGATGGTGTCGAACGCCAGAGACGACTTCCCGGAGCCGGACAGACCGGTGAAGACGATCAGGCTGTCCCTTGGCAGCTCGACCGACACGTTCCTCAAGTTGTGCTCGCGTGCCCCGCGAACAACGAGCAAATCGCGCACCCGCTATCCCACTTCCCGAAGCTCTCGCCTGAGCGCGCGAATCTCGTCACGAAGGCGGGCTGCGTACTCGAATCTCAACTCCGCCGAGGCAGCCTGCATTTCAACCTCGAGCTTGTCTATCAGCCTGTCGAGCTCGTCGGCCGGCAGCACGACGTCGCCGTCGTGCCCAGGTGCGTGTCCGGGCGCGATTCCGAGCGTAGCCGCCACCCGGTCCGTCGCCCGGCGCCCGGCCCTGCGGGAGCGGTCGGCGTTGGCGCGGTGCCCCGCCGGCAGCGGCGCTCCGTCCTCCTTCGTCCCCGCCGCCGACCGGAATTGGGCGACGAGGTCTCTCACCGCCTTGCGGATGGTCTGCGGGTCTATCCCGTGCTCGGCGTTGTAAGCCTCCTGCAGCGCCCGACGCCGCTCGGTCTCGGCGATTGCCCGCCGCATCGAGTCGGTGATCACGTCGGCATACAGCACGACACGGCCTGAGACGTTGCGCGCTGCCCGCCCCATAGTCTGGATCAGTGAAGTCGTCGACCGCAGGAAACCCTCCTTGTCGGCGTCGAGGATCGCCACCAGCGAGACCTCCGGAAGGTCGAGCCCTTCCCGCAGCAGGTTGATGCCCACGAGCACGTCGAACTCACCCAGCCGCAGGTCCCGGATGATCTCGATCCTCTCGATCGTGTCGACGTTCGAGTGCAGGTATCGAACCCGGAGCCCCATCTCGAGCAGGTAGTCGGCGAGGTCCTCGGCCATCTTCTTCGTGAGCGTCGTGACAAGGACGCGCTCACCGCGGGCGACCGTCGTAGCGATCTCGGCCATCAGGTCGTCGATCTGGCCCTTGGTCGGCTTGACGACGACCTCGGGGTCGACCAGGCCTGTAGGCCGCACGATCTGCTCTGCGACGACGTCGGACACTCGAAGCTCGAACTCCGAAGGAGTGGCCGACATGAAGATGCACTGGTTGACCCGGCGTTCGAACTCCTCGAACCGCAGCGGCCGGTTGTCACAGGCCGACGGCAAGCGAAAGCCGTGCTCGACGAGCACGTCCTTGCGCGACTTGTCACCGAAGAATTGGCCGTGGAGCTGAGGGACCGAGACGTGGCTCTCGTCGATGACGCACAGCCAGTCGTCAGGGAAGAAGTCGAGCAAGGTGTACGGGGGCTGGCCGGCACTGCGGCCATCGAGGTGGCGGCTGTAGTTCTCGATGCCCGAGCAAGAGCCGAGCTCGGCCAGCATCTCGAGGTCGTGCTCGGTGCGCATCCGGAGCCGCTGTGCCTCGAGCAGCTTGTTCTCGGCTTCCAACGCCCTCAAGCGTTCGCCGAGCTCGACCTCGATGCTCTTGATGGCCGCGAGAACCCGCTCGTCTCCCGCCACGTAGTGGGTCGCGGGGAAGACTGCCAGCTCCTCCAAGTCCCCGATGATCTCGCCCGTCAGCACGTCGAAACGAGTGAGCCGCTCGACCTCGTCGCCGAACAGCTCGATCCGCACCGGGTACTCCTCGTAGGCGGGGTGCACCTCGATCGTGTCCCCGCGCACGCGGAATTTGCCCCGCAAGAGGCTCTGGTCGTTCCGCTCGTAGGCGATGTCTACGAGCCGGCGAAGGATGGAACGCTGGTCGTGGCTCTCACCCGGATGCAGGACGAGGATGCGCCCCTTGTACTCCTCGGGTGACCCAAGGCCGTAGATGCAGGACACCGATGCCACCACGATCGTGTCTCGCCTGGTCAGCAAGCTCGCAGTGGTCGAGTGACGCAGCCGATCGATCTCGTCGTTGATGGACGAGTCCTTCTCGATGTAGGTGTCCGATGCCGGCATGTACGCCTCGGGCTGGTAGTAGTCGTAGTAGGAGACGAAGTACTCGACCCGGTTCTCGGGAAAGAACTCCCGCAGCTCGCCCGCCAACTGGGCTGCCAACGACTTGTTCGGTGCCAGCAGGAGCGTTGGCCGCTGGACCTTCTCTATCGTCCAGGCGATCGTGGCGCTCTTGCCGCTGCCGGTGATGCCGAGCAGCGTCTGGAAGCGGTTGCCCTTCTCGATCGATGCGGACAGCTCGGCTATGGCCTTGGGTTGGTCTCCGGCCGGCTCGAAGTCGCTGTGGACGCGGAACGGCGGCATGACCGGAATGGTACAGATGGGGTGCGCGCTGACAGGCGGGCGGCGTGCCCAGCCAGGCGGAGTGGTCAGTCGGGGCGTCTTGGCGACGGCGCGCCCCGGGCGGCCTCTGCCACGCCGAGCATCCAGTCCCACGCCTTGTGAACCATGAGCGCCAGCTCCTCGAGCGACCCGACGTTGAGGATCAGGTAATCGGCTCTGGCCACCCGCTCGGCTCGCGACACCTGGGCGGCCAGGCGGTTCTCGACGTCGTAGCGAGTCATGGCACGGCTGGAGGCAAGCCGCCGGACGGCCGTCTCCACCGGGGCGTCGACGACCAGGACGCCGGCCAGCTGGTAGCGGCTCGGGCCGTCGCCCTCGAAGAGAAGCGGCACGTCCAGCACGAGTATGTGCTCCGTGCCGGCGTGCTCGGACATGCGGGCGGCCATCAGCCGGCCGACGGCCGGGTGGACGATGGCATTCAGGTCTGCCAGCGCCGGTGGGTCGTTAAAGACGAGCGCCGCCAGACCGGCACGGTCGAGCGCGCCGTCTGGGAGCAGGTAAGCCTGCCCGAAACGTGCGATCACCTGGCTCAATCCCTCCGTGCCTGGCTCGAGCACTTGGCGTGCCATCTGATCGGCGTCGAGTATCACAGCCCCCCGCTCCGCCAACAGCCTGGCCACGGTCGACTTGCCCGAGCCGATCCCGCCCGTGAGGCCGAACGCGATCATGTCGCCGGCGCGGCGACTTTGCTCTGTCATGGCCCGGTCCCGGCAATCACCGCATGAGCGGCTTGTACTTGATGCGGTGTGGCTGGTCGGCGTCGGTACCCAGCTTGCGGTGTCGCTCGGCCTCGTACTGGCTGAAGTTGCCCTCGAACCAGGTCACCACGGAGTCCCCCTCGAAGGCCAGCACGTGCGTGGCTATCCGGTCCAGGAACCATCTGTCGTGGCTGATCACCACGGCACAGCCCGAGAAGGCCAGCAGGGCGTCCTCGAGAGCCCGCAGGGTGTCGACGTCGAGGTCGTTGGTCGGCTCGTCGAGCAGGAGCAGGTTGGCACCGCTCTTCAGGATCTTGGCCAGCTGAACCCGGTTGCGCTCGCCGCCGGACAGCTGGCCGACCTTCTTTTGCTGGTCGGCGCCCCGGAACCCGAACGAAGCGGTGTAGGCGCGGGCGTTGATCTCACGGCTCCCGACGGCAATCCTGTCCACGCCGCCGCTTATCTCCGCGTGGACAGTGGCGTCGCCGACGAGGTCGTCACGCGACTGGCCCGCGTGTGCCAGCTTCACGGTTGGCCCTATCTCAAGCTGTCCCCCATCAGGCAATTCGGCGCCGGTGATCAGGCGGAACAGCGTAGTCTTGCCGGCTCCGTTGGCCCCGATGACGCCCACGATGCCCCCAGGCGGCAAGAGAAACGACAACCCGTCCATCAACAACCGATCACCGAAGCCCTTCACGAGCCCCGAGACCTCGACGACCTTGTCACCCAAGCGGGGACAGGGCGGGATAGATATCTCGAGCGACTCTCCCCGTCTCTCGGAGGCCTCGGCTTCGGCCACCAGGTCGTTGTAGGCGCTGATGCGAGCCTTACCCTTCGCCTGCCGTGCCCGTGGGGCGAGACGGATCCATTCGAGCTCCCGTTGCAGGGCGGCCTGGCGGGACCTGTCGGCTTTCTCCTCGTTGGAGAGCCGGGCTTGTTTCTGGTCGAGCCACGACGAGTAATTGCCCTGCCACGGAATACCAAAGCCGCGGTCGAGCTCGAGGATCCAACCGGCGACGTTGTCCAGGAAGTAACGGTCGTGGGTCACCGCCACGACCGTCCCGGGGTAATCCTTGAGCGTCCGCTCCAGCCATGCCACCGACTCGGCATCGAGGTGGTTCGTCGGCTCGTCGAGGAGCAACAAGTCGGGCTTGGACAGGAGCAACCTACAAAGGGCGACACCACGGCGCTCGCCACCCGACAGGGTGCTCACGTCGGCGTCGGGGGATGGCAGCCGAAGGGCCTCCATGGCGATGTCGAGCCTCCTGTCGAGGTCCCAACCGCCAACGGCCTCGATCTTGTCCTGCAGGCTGGCCTGCTCGGCCAGCAGCCTGTCGAAGTCGGCGTCGGGCTCACCCATTGCGGTGCACACTTGGTTGAACCTGTCGAGGAGCGCCTTCAGGTCGGACACTCCGTCCGAGACGTTGCCGAGGACGTCCTTGGCGCTGTCGAGCACCGGTTCCTGCGGCAGGTACCCGACCTCGAAGCCGGGTGTCAGGCGCGCCTCGCCCTGGTAACCGTCGTCCTCACCCGCCATGATCTTGAGCAGCGACGACTTGCCCGACCCGTTGGGGCCGATCACACCGATCTTGGCACCCGGGAAGAAGGAGAGGTTGATTCCCCGCAGCACCTCCCTGTCAGGGGGGTAGTAACGGCGCAAGCCGCGCATGGTGAAGATGAACTCAGCGGTCATACCGGCAAGAGTTCTAGCCGAGCCCGGCCTACACTGACCGGCGCCGTGAAGCTGAGCACCAGGTCCCGCCGCGTCATCACGACCGTCGCCGAACTGCTTGTGCTCGCAGCGCTCACTTATATCCCCCTACTCCTCACCAAGCCGGGCATGGTGTCGGCCGACACCAAGCAGTACCTCTACCTCGACGCGGGCCGCTTCATGAGCCAGGTGCTCTCGATGTGGGCGTCGTGGTTCGCCGCCGGCACCGTCACGCACCAGTACATCGGCTACATACTGCCGCAGGGCCCGTTCTACGCCGGCCTGGCCGCGCTGCACGTGCCCGTCTGGGTGGCACAGCGCCTTTGGTTCGGTTCGCTCCTCTTCCTGGCGGGTGCCGGTGTCAGATTTGCTGTCCGGACGTTCGGGCTGCGCGGCCCTGGGCCACTCGTGGCCGGGGCTGTCTATGCCCTCAGCCCGTACTCGATGCAGTACATCGAAAGGATCTCGGCAATCTTGATGCCCTGGGCGGGCCTCGGGTGGCTGCTGGGATTCACCGTGCTGGCGATCCGCCGCGGAGGGTGGCGATACCCGGCGCTGTTCGCCAGCGTGGTCGCATTGGTCGGCGGCATCAACGCCACGTCGCTCATCTACGTCGGCGTGGCGCCGCTCGGCTTCGTGCTGTACACGCTCTTCGTCACCAAAGAAGCCCGAGCCGTTCGTGTCGTCTGGGCTGCCGTCAAGATCGGCCTGCTCTCGCTGGCGGTGTCGCTGTGGTGGATCGCCGGGCTCGCCGTGGAAGGTGCCTACGGCATCAACGTCCTCAAGTACACCGAGACGGTGCCGGCCATCGCCAATACATCCGTCGCCTCCGAGGTCATGCGCGGGCTCGGCTACTGGTACTTCTACGGGACGGACCGTCTGGGACCGTGGCTCTCGTCGAGCGTCGTGTACACCCAGGACGTCGCCCTGCTCGTCGTCAGCTTCGCCTTGCCCGTGCTTGGCGTCCTGGCTGCAGTCCTCATCCGATGGCGCGCCCGTGCCTACTTCGCCCTCCTCGGCCTCACAGGGTTGGTCCTGTCCGTCGGGACTCACCCGTTCAACCACCCGTCGGGCTTCGGCGGGCTCCTCAAGGCCTTCATGGACGGGACTACGGCGGGCTTCGCCCTTCGTTCGACAGACCGTGCGACACCCCTCGTCGTGCTGTCGCTGGCGGCCTTCACCGGCGCCGGGATCAGCGCTCTCCACGAGAGGGCACGGGCCTTCCAGTGGCCGCGCGTCGTGGCGCCGATGGAAGGCGTCGCCTGGGTGCCGGCCCTGCTCGTGGTGGCGCTTGCCGCAGTGAACGCCGGCCCTCTCATGACAGGCCAGGCGGTCGACTCCCACTTCGACCGCCCGTCGAACATTCCCTCGTACTTCTACTCCGCTGCCAAGTACCTCGACGCCCTGGGCAACTCCACGCGCGTACTGGTCGAGCCGGGTGACGACTTCGCCGACTACGACTGGGGCAACACCATCGACCCGGTCTGGCCCGGCATCCTGACCAGGCCCGAGGTTGACCGGGCGCAGCTGATAGACGGCTCGGACCAGACGGCGGACTTGCTGCAGGCCTTCGACACGACGCTCCAGCAAGGTACCTACGAGCCCTCGACGCTTGCCCCCATCGCCCGGCTGCTGAGCGCAGGGGACGTCGTGCTGGAATCCGACTACAAGTACTGGCACTACGACACGCCGGCACCAAAGCCGACCTGGCAGCTGTTCGACCCGCCACCGGCGGGGATCGGCCAGCCGATCGCCTTCGGGCCGGCCAAGCCGAACGTCCCTCCCAAGCAGTACGCGCTCCTCAACGAGCAGGCGCTGGCGACCTCGCCGTCGGCTCCCTGGCCGCCTGCCGTCGCCGTCTTCCCCGTCAGCGACGCCAGGCCGATCTACAGGGCCGAGCCGGCGAGCTCTTCGCTCGTCCTTGACGGCAGCGGAGCCGGCGTCGTCTCAGCCGCCGCCACGGGGCTGCTCGACGACAACCCGACGATCTTCTACGCGGGCAGCCTGGACGGCAACGAGAAGCTGCTACGCGAGGCGGTGCAGTCCGGCGCCACCCTCGTGCTCACCGACACCAACCGCAAGGAGGTGGAGCGCTGGGCGTCAGAGAGCGCCAACATCGGCGAGACGCTCCCAGCCGTGGCCGAGCCTCAGGTGGCCGATCCCACCTCGCAGCCCCTCCCGCTGTTCGCCACCTCCTCGCTTGCCAGCCAGAGCGTTGCCACCTACTCCGAGGCGCACTACGTGACAGCCTCCGCCTACGGCAACCCGGTCACTTTGACCCCCGAGGACAGGCCCTATATGGCATTAGACGGCAACCAGCAGACTGCCTGGTCCGTCTCGGCCTTCTCCCCAGCCGGCGGCCAGTGGCTGCAAGTCTCCCTCGACACTCCCGTCACGACCAACCACATCCAGGTCGTGCAACCCGCCTTCCTCCAGCCGAACCGGTGGATCGGCAAGGTCACGCTGACTTTCGACGGGAAGCACTCGGTCGTCGAGAAGCTCAGCCCGGCCTCTCACACCAAGGCCGGCCAGACGTTGACGTTCCCGACGACCACGTTCTCGACGCTGCGGATCACGATCGACACCACGACCTGGACGGGTGGGAGCAACCTGACAGCCGCCTCGGCCGTCGGCTTCGCCGAAGTCGGCATTCCCGGTGTCAACATCCATGAGACGATCCAGATGCCTAGCGACTTGCTGAGCGCACTTGGACAGTCCTCGCTCTCCCACCGCCTCGTGGTCATCCTCACCCGCCAAAAGGTCAGCCCCGACCCCCCGCGATCGGACCCGGAGCCGACCATGTCACGGACGTTCAAGTTGCCGACGGCCCGGACGTTCACGCTCGGCGGCGACGCCACGATCTCGGCCCTCATTCCCGACAACGAGATCGACGACATCCTCGGCGGGCCGGGTGTCTTCGGCGGCAACGTCCTCGGGTCGAACGAGCGTCTCCCAGGAGACCTCAACGCCCGGGCGGTCAACACCTTCGACGGCAACCCGGCGACGTGGTGGGGCCCGGGCTTCGGCGCCAAGGCTCAGATCGGCGCCTGGATGCAAGCCAACCTGACTCACCCTGTCACCTTCGACCACCTGAACCTGCAGGTACTGGCCGACGGGGAGCACTCGGTCCCGACCAAGATCGAGATCACCACGAACACCGGACAGAAGCGAGTTGTCAGTGTCCCTGCCATCACCGATGGCAGCAAGGCGGGGGACACTGAGACGGTACGGCTGACGTTCCCGGCGGTGACCGGGTCGGTCCTCCGCTTCACAGTGAAAGCCGTACGGCAGGAGACGACGACGGACTGGTACACCGAGCAGCCGATCGTGCTTCCCTTCGCAATCGCAGAGATCGGCGTGCCGGGGCTCCACTTCACCCCGGAGAACCCCGCTTCGGAGATCCCCCCCGTGTGCCGCGACAACCTCATGACAGTCGACGGCAAGCCTGTCTGGCTGAAAGTCACGGGCAAGGTGGGGACGGCAGAGGACGGAGGCGACCTCACGGTGTCCGGCTGCGGGCCGGACGCCAAGGGCATCAAACTAGGCCCGGGCACCCACGACGTAGAGACCGCCTGGGGCGACACGACCGGCCTCAACCTCGACAGGGTCGTGCTCGACTCGGCGGCTGGCGGGTCGGCTGAGCCATTGGGAGCTGACGGAACCCTGACACCCGTCCCCGGCACGCTGGGCGGCGGTGGCGTGGCCGCCCTGCCGACACCGAAGGTGACGGTGCTCTCCACCACGGCGACCTCCGCCCGCCTAGTGGTCTCCGGCGCGACTTCGCCCTTCTGGCTGGTGCTTGGCGAGAGCGTCAACAAGGGCTGGGAAGCCAGCATCGCCGGCGGTGCCGCGCTCGGGTCCTCGAGTCTGATAGACGCCTTCGCCAACGGGTGGTACGTGGTTCCCGGCGCCAGGCACACCTTCGAGGTCGACCTCGTGTGGAGACCGCAGAAGAAGGTCGACGAAGCGCTCGTCGTGTCTGCCGCGGCGGCCCTGGCGTGCTTGCTGATGGCCGTCGTGCCGTTCTCGGTGCGGCGGCGTCGGTCACCTGCCACCAGCAACGAGTCTCCGGCCCGCGCCGCTCACGCGCGGCGCCGGCGTACCCGATGGCGAATTACGCCCACCGGCAATACCGCCGGTGGGCGGCCGGAGGACCCGCCGGCGGTGGCAGAAGCCACCGATGCTGCCCCCGCGCCGGCGTTCCCATGGTCCCGGGCCGGTCACCCCACCTCGATCATCGCCACTGTGGTCATCGCCCTGCTGTGCGCCGTGGCGACCTGGGCCGTCGTCCCGGCGCCCTGGGCCGGCCCGGCGGCGGCGGCCGTCGGGGCCACCTCTCTCGTGGCCGCACGGCTCCGCGGCTTCCGGACATTGCTCGCGCTGGCAGCTGTCGGGGGGTCGGTGGCGGCCGGGGCGATCACCATCCTCGGCCAGCTCCACCATCACTTCCCGCCCGGAGACAGCTGGCCGGCCAACTTCGAGCCTGCCAGCATCGTGACCCTGGTGGCCTTCGCAGCCCTGGCCGCTGACGCGCTCGTCGAGGCGTGGCGGCTGCGGCCGGGCAGGGCGCCGGCTAGCGGACGGGACGCCGCCTCATCAGGAGCTCCAAGTTCCACGTCACCAGCTCCCTCACCCCCGGAACCTTGAGTATCCCCTTCGCAAAGCCGGGGTGGTACCGCGGTATCGCCTGGACGACCTCGAGCGCAGGGTGGTTGTTCACGTACCTCAAGGTTGTGCCGACATGGACGCGGAACAGGCTCTCGCCGAGGAGGTTCTTCGGGGGATGGCCGTACCGCGCCTCGTAGCGGCGACTTGCCCAGTGCCCGCCGGCCAAGTGCCAAGGCGACGTCTCGTGCCCGCCCCAAGGGCCGTACCAGTTCGTGTAGGAAAGCCAGACGTGCCCGCCGGGCCTGGCGACCCGCGCCAGCTCGTCGATCATGTCGTAAGGCCGGGCGACGTGCTCGAGCACGTTGGACGATACGACGAGGTCGGCAGAGCCGGTGCGGAACGGAAGTGAGTAGCCGTCGCCGAGCAACGCGCCGTCCGGGGCGGCTCCCCGCCACGTCAGCTCTGCCGCGCTCGGCTCGACGACGAAACACACGGAGCCGGCAGCCCGGAACGCCTTGGTGAAATAACCGGCTCCTCCGCCGACGTCAACTACCCGGGCACCTCGCAGGCCCACATGATCGCCGACGTAAGTGACGGCGTCCGAGGCGATCATGTCGTAGAAGCGATCGGGATCAGTCTGTTCGTACCGGAACGCCGACAGCAGCCGGACGGAGCGACGAAGCGTACGCGGCGTGCTCACCGGGCGACTACCACAGGGGCCGCCCGCCCGGAGCCCGCAGGACCCTCGGCCCGCCCCACCTGTGCCTCGTGGTACTCCGCTTCGACGTTGACCTTCCAGGGGTCGTAGTCCTGCCCGAAGAGGTTCTCGACAGTGAGCATCGCCGTAAGCATCGAATGATCCTGGTTGTTGTACCGGTGCATGCCGTTGCGTCCTACGGGGTGCACGTTGGCGAGCTCCTTCTCCAAGAAGCGCCTGATCGTGTCAACTCGCCTGTCATAACCCTCCTCGTAGACGGGATACGCCTTCGGCATCCGCACGACGTAGCCCTGCTCGACGTCGTTCTCGGCGACGAGGCCAACGGCAGCCAGCTCGCGCTTGCCGCGCTCGATCAGCTCGCTGTCGTCGGCGCTCCACAGGTCGTCGCCTTCGAACACGAAGTACTCCAGGCCGAGGCAGGTCCGCCCGTCCTTCACCATCTCCGGCGACCAGCGCCCGAAATTCTGGATGCGGCCGAGGCGCACCTTGTCGTCGTGGACGTAGATCCAGTTGTCGGGAAAGCCCTTCTCCGCCGGGACGACGAGGGCGACTGTCAGGAAGTCCCTGTAGTGCAGGGCCTTGGAGGCTTGCTGGACGGCGTCGGGCGCTGCCGGCTCGAGGGCCATCACCAGCTCGCTGAGGGGCATGGAGGAGATCACGTGCTCCGCCGGTAGGACCTCTCGTCCGCCGCCGGGCGTGGTGACCTCGACCTCTGTCGCCCTGCCGGCGCTGTGGCGGATGGCCGTCACGCACGTCCCGAGGCGGACGTCCGAACCGGATGCCTCGACGAGGTCCCGCGCCCGCTCCCACATCATGCCGGGACCGAGCCGCGGGTACTCGAACTCCTCGATGAGCGAGGTGATCACTTTCTGGCTCCGCTTGGGCAAGGCAGCGTGCTTGACCGCCTGCCAAGCCGAGAGGTTCTTGATCCGTTGCGCCGCAAAGTCCGAGGGCATCTCGGATGCCGGCATACCCCAGAGCTTCTCGGTGTAACCCTTGAAGAACTTCCTGTACAGGCGCCAGCCGAAGCGCGAAGCCACCCACCCTTCGTAGCTGTTCTGGTCAGGGCGCTTGAACCTGACCCAGAGGTAGGAGAGTCCGCAACGGGCGGACTCCGCGATGCCGAGTCCCCTCACGACGCTGCCCAGTTGGATCGGGTAGTCGAAGAAGGTGCCGTCGTAGTAGATCCGGCTCAGCCGAGGACGCAGGAGGAAGTCGCCTCCGGGGAGGATCTCGTGCCACAGCTCTGACACCTCGGGCACCTTCGTAAAGAAACGATGCCCCCCGATGTCGAACCTCCACCCCTCCCTCTCGACCGTGCGTGCGATGCCGCCGACAACCGTGTCTGCTTCGAGGACGGTGCTGCGGGCGCCCCGCTTGGCTAAGGCGTAAGCAGCCGTCAGACCGGCCGGGCCCGCCCCGATCACGACGACGTGACCCGGATCTGGGGGTGGTGAGGACGCGCGCGTCGGGTAGGGGTCAGTTGCAGCCACGCACCATTCTCGCGCATCCGGGCCGGTTGCCAGCGGCCAGCTCAAGGCACGTAGGAGCCAAGGAACGCAAGCATCGAGTACCCGACAAGGAGCGCTGTGGACACCGCAAGCACGGTCCAGCGCACCGCCGGTCTGCCCGTGAGCGAGGTGATGGCAAGGATGAAGGGGAAGCAGCCGAGGCCGTAGCGTTCGAGGGACGTCAGGTTCGGGGCGGTCAAGGCGACGGCCAGCGTCACTACGGCGTAGGCGCCGTAGCAAGCCGGCCACCTGCGCAGCACGACGAGGGCGAGGAGCACCAGCACCAATGCCCACGGGGCGTGAAGTCCGGTTCCTATGTGGCGAAGGTGCACGAGGTCCGAGAGGTCGCGCTCGATCGTCGCCAGCGGATCGGCGATCCCGCCCCTGTTGGCCGGCGAGACCTGTTCCCGGAACGGCAGCAGGAAGCTGCCGTCGTGAACCTTCGACCAGGTGAGGTAGACGGCGGTGCCCGCAGGCGCACCGATCACTGCAACGGTCCTGCGGAGGCGATCCCCCCCCATGGTGCCCCCGTATCCGCGGGCAGCCTCGACCAGCGCGGGCACGGCCAGCAGCAGCCCGACGGGCCGGCAGAGCCCTGCGAGCAGGCCGGCCAAGCCGGCCCAGGCGAAGCGACCAGTCCGCAGGCACAGGAACATCACGAGCGATGTCACCAGCAGCAACGACCCGGCGTAGCCCATCACGAGCACGAACCCGGCCGGGAAGAGAGCGAGGAACCAGGGTGCCCTGCGGGCTGCCTGCTCGTCCTTGGTCTCGTAGCGGGCCAGCAGGTACAAGAGGGCGAGCGCTACGAAAGCGGCAGCGTTGGCGATGATCAGCAGAGCCGTCCCGTCGCCGATGCCGGGAGCGAGCGCGAGCGCCCTTGCCGCCAGGGGAAGAAGGGGGAAGAAGCGCAGCGCCTCTCGGCCGGCCCCGCCATAGCCCACGGCCGCAATGCGCTCGTACCACTGAGCGTCCCAGGCCAAGAGCCCCGATCGCGCAGCCCCACGCGACGACGCCGAGGCGCCGGGTCGGTCGGCCACCAGCCGGGCGACGACCAGGGCTGCCACCACGACCGCTCGAGACGCCAAGAACGGTAATACAGCAGCTCGGATCGAGTCGCGGACGGGCCTGCCCGGGCTCACGGTCCCTCCGCGGGCTGGCTCACCTCGGGCTGTAGGCGTCGAGGGTGTCGCCCTCGAATATCTCGAAGAACGTGTCAGACGGAGCCGCTGCTACCAGAGTCCTCTTCTTGTGGCCGGGCCAGCGGCCGAGCGCGTCGCCAATGGCGTCGCACTTGGACCCGAAACCGGCATAGCCCGACGCCCACACGTAGAAGACAGTGCCCTTGGCGCCGGCCATCTGCTTGAGCTTGGCGACGAACTTGGCCGGGCTGGCTGCCTTCACGACCTTTACGTAGTCGACCCAGTCGACTATCTCCGGCGAGTTGTCGCGGGGAAAGGCGATCTCCTTGAAGCGCCCGTCGAGCACCCGGCTGACGGCCGGGCCAAGCTGGTCGGGACAGAAGGCCACGACGTCGGTGGAGTTGGCGCGGGTCGCTATGACGTTGCCCACGTCGCCGGCCTGGGTGCGGCTGATGAAAGCGTTCGGCACGGCACCGAGGAACCCGAACACGACCGCGCAGGACAAAAGGACGCGCCGCACTCTGGCGTCGGAGAAGAGCATGATCCCGTACGCCATCACCAGCAGGGTCGGGAACGTGACGATCGCCGTGTACCTGTCCGTGAACGTCGTTCCTGACAGTTTGTCCGCCATCACGCCGAGGACGACGGCGGCGAGCGTGCAGGCGGCGAGCGTGCGCACTCCGGGCCGTGTCCGCAGGTCGAGGACGACGCGCCAGCGGTCGAGAGGCATCGCTGTCAGCGCCAACAGCGCGAAGAAGAAGAACAAGACCGCCAAGGCTCGGCCTGGGTCGTCGTTCCCGCCGGCGAACTGGGTCAGCGCGAACACCACAGCCGTCAGGCCGGCGGGCGGTGCCCACGGCGTGCCGGTGTGGTGGAGCTGGTACAAGAAGGTGGGTACCCACGGCACAAAGGACAGGCAGGCGACCACTATTGCCCCCGTGGCGTAGCGGTAGGCTCGCTTGTGCGGCCCCCGCAACGCACACCAGAGCGAGACCACACCTGCCACGCTGATGGCGTAGAGCGCCCAGTAGTGCGTCCAGAGCATCGCAGAGGCGGCAACGGCCAGGAGAGCTGCACGCGGGACCGTGGCTCGCTCCAGCAGGTAGGTGTAGGCAAGCACGAGCACGGTTCCGAGAAAGATCACAAGCCCGTACATGCGGGCCTCGGTGTCGTAGTAGACGGCGAAAGGCGAAGAAGCCAGCAGCAGCGTCACAGCCCAGCCCACGCTGCGGCCATGCGCCAGCCTGACGCCGCGCTCGGCATCGGTGACACCCTCGAGGCTCCACCGGTGCGAACCGACGCGATAACCCGTCAGCCAAGCGACCGGCAGGTTGGCCAGGCCGATCACCCCGGACAACGATCGAGTGGCCAAGTTGCTCTGGCCGAACACTTCCATCCAGTAGTGAAGCATCACGTAAAACAGCGGCGGTGCCCCGTCGTGGCGGAGCAGGCCGGGGATGAGGTGCAGCGGCTGCCGGGAGATGTTGACTGTGAGCGCTTCGTCCAACCACTCGGCTGAAGGAGTCCAGAACCGCAGGAAAATACCCAGGAGCAGCGCCGCGACGACGAGCACCCGCCAAGCCAGGCCGACGCTGGCGGCGTCGAAGGAAGCGGTGGGGAGCGGTTCGAAGGGATCGGCTCCCCCTGCTGCGTCCGGGGAGGTGGCACCCTCGCGATTCCGCACCGGCGGGTCTTCGAGGTGCATCGGGGGCATGGTAGTGCCGCCGCTCACTGCACTCCGGTTGCCAGCAGATCTCTCAGGTCGAACCCTCGCGAAGCCGATATGAAGACTGGCGGAGGAATGGCACACCGCTGGTGCCTACCGGCGCGTAATATCAGCGTCACAATCCGAGTGAAGGGGAGTACGAGTGCCCAAGAGCTACGACAGGCGAGAGTTTCTCAACAAGAGCGTCCGCGCCGGTACCGCCTTCACAGTCCTCGGAGCAGGCGGGATGCTCCTCGACGCCTGCGGAGGCAACAACAGCGGCGGCACAGTCCCCAACACCACCCTCAGCAAGACAAAGGCGCTGCAGGTCGGAGTCAATCCGCCCCCGAAGAGCGCCAAGCTCGGCGGCTCGGTCGTGTTCGGCACCGAAGCCGAAGAGAGCGGGATGGACCCGACCTACGGCCACTTCGACTCGACGGGCGTGCTCTACGCACGATGCGTCTTCGACCCCCTGGCGATGGTGACGGAAAGCGGCCAGGTCGTGCCCTACCTGGCTCAGTCGATCACCCCGAACTCGACGTACACCAAGTGGCAGATCAGGATGCGCCCCAACATCAAATTCAGCGACGGGACCGACTGCGACGCCGACGCCATGCTGTTCTGCATGGAGCATTTCCAGTCGTCGCTCCTCACGGGTTACGCGCTCAACTATTGGGAGACGAAGAACGCCGTCACCAAGGTCGACGATCTCACGATCCAGATCAACATGGTGGCCCCGTGGGTGTCGTTCCCGGCCTGGCTCTGCGGCTATATCGGCGGTCAGGTCGCCTACATGTTCTCCCCCACGGCCTACTCGGCCGGCTCCGAGTCGGCGTTCTCGTTGCACCCCATCGGCACGGGACCGTTCAAGCTCAAGGTCTGGGACGTCGGCAGCCAGTTCGTGTGCGAGCGCAACCCCTATTACTGGCGGAAGGACTCACTGGGCCGCCAGCTCCCCTACCTCGACAGCTGGACCTACCGCCCGATGCCGACTGTCAGCGAGCGCCTGAACGCCCTCCAGAGCGACTCGATTCATATGATGCACACCGACGACGACCCGACGATCTTCCAGGTAGAGAGAGACAAGAAGCTCTCCCTCATCCTCGACGACGAGCTCGACATCGGCGAGCCGGACTGCTTGTTCGCCATGATCAACACCAAGGACTCTCTGTTGAAGGACCTGTCCCTGCGCCAAGCCCTCGCCTACTCGTTCAACCAGGCTGAGTACTCCAAAGTTGTCGGCACGAGTGACGGCCACGGCCCCTCGCTTCTCGAGGGCATCACCGGCCCATTCTCGAAGCCGAGCCCTTATTACGGGCCGACCGGCTACCCGGCCTTCGACCTGAACAAGGCAAAGAGCCTCGTGGCGAGTTGGAAGGCCCAGAACGGCGGGAAGACCCCGAGCATCGCGTACACGACGACCACTGGCGCCAACCAGGACGGGTACACGCTCGTCCAGTACATGATGCAGCAGGCGGGCTTCAAGGTCAGCGTCTCCATGGTCGAGCAAGCGTCGCTGATCAACGATGCGCTCGGCGGCGGCTACCAAGTTTTCGCGTGGCGCCAGTTCGCCAACATCGACCCCGACCTCAACTACGTCTTCTGGACCAAGGCGGCAGGCAACATCAACTTTGCCCGCAACATCGACCCCATCATCGACACCGCCATGGACACAGCCAGGCAGACGACAGACCAGAGCACCAGGTTGGCGAGCTACCAGAAGGTCGCAGAACGCTTCGCCGTCGACCTGCCCTACATCTGGGCAGCCCGTGACGTCTGGTGCGTCGCCGCCCAGAACACGGTCCAGAACTGGAACAACCCTTCGACGCCGGATACCCCTTACACGAGGGGCCTAAGCATGCTTTCCGGCATCATCATGCCCACACAGGTGTGGCTCGACTCCAGCGCCTCGTAGCGGCCTCGAAGCGGCTCGTAGCGATCCTCTCAAGTGACACGGCATGGTACCGGGCGCGCGCCCAGTGTGAGAACTAGCATTTCCCGAGAGCACAAGGGGGCTTGAGTGCGTTACCTGAAGGGTCTGCTGCGGGCCGGCGAGGTGATTCTGACCTTGTGGCTCGTGACGCTGGCGTCGTTCTTCATTACCTCGAGGCTTCCCAGCAACGAAGCAGAGACAATCTGCGGGACAGCTCCTGCCGGCTGCGTCACGGCCGAGGAGAAGGTGCTGTACCTGAACCATGCCTTTTTCGCGCGCTACTTCCATTGGCTCTTCGACGTCTTGGGCGGCAACCTCGGCCTGGCGGCCGCTCCGCGGCAACCAATCGGCCAGATGCTCAGCCAGGCGTACGGCACCACGCTCGAGCTGATGATCTACAGCCAGATAATCGCCTTCGCCATAGCCATCCCACTGGCGATGTGGAGCGCCCTGCGGGCCAACGGCTGGTTCGACCGGATCTCCACCGCCTTCTCCTTCGGCACGCTGTCGCTACCGGCGTTCATCCTCGGCCCGTTGCTCGTGCTGGTCTTCACGCTCAAGCTGGCCTGGTTCCCCGGACCGCGGCCGGAGCCGTCGCTCTTGAGCCAGCCGTTCACGAACTTGCACATCATGTTCCTGCCATCATTCACGCTGGCGATCGGCAGCCTGGCCGTGTACCAACGACTGCTCAGGGCCGACATGATCTCGACGCTCGAAGAGGACTTCATCCTCATGGCGAGGGCAAAGGGCCTCAGCACCGGCCGCATCCTGCTTCGTCATGCCCTGCGGCCCTCCACGTTCACTCTTCTCACTGTGGGGGGAGTTCAGATCGCCTCGCTGATCCAGGGTGCCGTGCTCGTCGAGGTGATATTCGACTTGAACGGGCTGGGTTCACACCTGGTGTTTGCGGCTACGCAGGACGACTTGCCGACAGTTCAGATCCTCGTGGTCATCATTGCTCTCGCCTTCATCGCTCTAAATGCTCTTGTCGACCAGTTATACGAAGTCATCGATCCGAGGGTGCGCCGTGCCAGAGTCGTTTGATCCCACCTCGCCAAGTGCGCCACGGGGCGATCTCGCTTCGGTGGACGTCGACATCCCCGCCAACTCCGGTTCCGGTGGCGGCTCCTCGGCGGCCGCGCCGATCGAGGATTTGGACTTCCGCCCGCCTTCGGCTCCAGAGCCCATCACAGGGCCCGGGCGGCGGTCGCTCGTCAGCCAACTGGATGCCGGGTTCTGGGTGGCTGCCGGCATTTGCGTTCTGTGGATTCTCGCTTCCATCTTCGCCGGCCTGCTACCGCTGAAGAACCCCAGCGCTCTGGACTTCAGCGATCTTTCAGGCGCCATCAACGCAGCCCACCCCCTCGGTACGGACCCCACCGGAAGGGACACCCTCTCCCGTGTCATCTTCGCCTCTCGAGTCTCTCTTACAATCGGGTTCGTCTCCGTCGCCGCCGGCCTCCTCGTCGGTGGCGCCCTCGGGGTCATCTGCGGGTACTTCAGGGGTTGGCTGGACCGCGTCTTCACGATCCTCACGAACGTCTTCCTGTCGTTCCCCTTGCTGGTACTCGCCATCGTGCTGGTCACGTTCCTCGGGCATAACGAGTGGACGATCGTGGCGATCATCGCCATCGTGGCTTGGCCCCTGCTGTTCCGCGTGGTGCGAGCAGCCACTATCGAGTACTCCCAGCGCGAGTATGTGCTGGCCGCCCAGGCGCTCGGCTCGAAGCCGACGAGGATCCTGCAGACGCTGATCATCCCTGACGTCATTCCTTCGGCCATCACCTACGGCCTGCTCGGCGTCCCGCTCGCCATAGTGGCCGAAGGTGCCCTCTCGTTTCTTGGCCAGTCGGTCCCGACGACGACACCGACGTGGGGCAACATGATCGAGGAGGGTTTCGACAACATCCACGGCTACACGACGTTGATGATCGTGGCTTCGGTCGCGATGTTCTCGTTCATCCTCCCGATCAACTACGTCGGCGACAAGCTGCGCCAGGTGCTGGACGTCAGGCAAGGAGCCATATGAGCCCGAAACGTCACGTCCGCGAAATGGACGACCTCGACAACCGGCCACTGCTGGTAGTGGAGGACCTCAAGACGCACTTCCAGACAGACCACGGGATAGTGCAGTCAGTTAACGGCGTGTCCTTCACTCTCGAGAGGGGGCGCACTTTGGCTGTTGTGGGCGAGTCGGGCTCGGGCAAGAGCGTCCTTGCGACGTCGATCATGGGGCTCCTGCCCCCACACGGGGTCCTCCGCGAGGGTCGGGTCCAGTTCGGCGACGTCGAGCTGTCCAGTGCCAGCCTCAACGAGCTCCGCGAGCTCTGGGGCGCCCAGATCTCCATAATCTTCCAGGATCCGGCGACCGCCCTCAACCCGGTGGTACGCATAGGCAGGCAGCTCACCGAATCTCTCCGCTTTCACCTGGCGATGACGAGGCGCGACGCCACGGAGACCGCTATAGCCCTGCTGCGGTCGGTGGGAATCCCCGAGCCAGATCAGCGGCTTCGCTGGTACCCGCACCAGTTCTCGGGCGGCATGCAACAGCGAATTGTGATCGCCATAGCCATCGCCTGCGGGCCCAAGCTGCTCTTGGCCGACGAGCCGACCACTGGCCTCGACGTGACCGTGTCGGCTCAGATTCTCGACCTGATCAACCGTCTCCAGCAGGAGCGGTACATGTCGGTCATCCTCGTCACCCACGACCTTGGGGTCGTCACCGGCCGGGCCGACGACGTGATCGTCATGTACGCCGGCAGGGTGGTCGAGAAAGCACCCACGAACGTGCTCTTCCGCGAGATGAGGATGCCTTATACCGAAGCACTGCTCCGGTCGGCGCCGCGGCTCTCCAATCCCAGCCACACTCATCTGCATACGATCGCGGGCAGCCCACCTGACCCGATCAACCTGCCGGGCGGCTGCAGCTTCGCCGCCCGCTGCCCTTATGTCCAGCCCAAGTGCCTGGCGGAGATGCCTCCGCTCCGGCAAGCCGCCGAGTCGCAGCACGTCTTCCGGTGCTGGTACCCGGTCGGCACTCCGGAGGGTCAGCGGGCGCTCGAAGACAACCAGGCCAGGGGTGTCCCAACCGCGACAGGAGTGACGATCTAGATGGCAGGCAGCGGCACCGCCCAGTTGAGGGAGCCCTCCGAGGCGATGGTCCGAGTCGAGAACCTCGTCGTGGAATTCCCGGCGCCAAAGGGCAAGAAGGTGCACGCAGTCTCGGACGTCAGCTTCGACGTGTATCCCGGCGAGACGCTCGGGATCGTAGGCGAGTCCGGTTGCGGCAAGACCACCACGGGTCGCGCCATCTTGCAGCTGCCCCGGCCGACCAGCGGCACGGTCTATTTCGACGGCCAGGATCTCACTGCGTTGTCGAAAGAGGAGCTGCGGGCGGTCCGGACGCGCCTCCAGGTCATCTTCCAGGACCCGATCTCGTCTCTATACCCGCGACGGACGATCGGGCAGCTGATCACCGAGCCTCTGGCGATCTGGCAGGTGGGCTCCCAGGAAGACCGCATCGAACGAGCACGCCTCATGCTCAGCGAAGTCAACATGGACTACGACACCGTCAGCTGGCGCCGCCCGTACGAGTTCTCCATCGGGCAGTGCCAGCGCATCTCCATCGCGCGGGCGCTGATGCTCAACCCGAAGGTGATCATCTGCGACGAGCCGGTTTCGGCACTCGACGTATCGGTGCAAGCGCAGATCCTCAACTTGCTCGAGGACATGAAACGCCGTTACGGGCTGACGTTGGTCTTCATCTCTCACGACCTCGCCGTGGTGAAGAACGTCAGTGACAGGGTGCTGGTGATGTTTCTCGGCAAGGTGTGCGAAGTCGCCGACGCCGAGACGTTGTACTCCAAGCCCGCACACCCCTACACACGGCAGTTGCTCATGGCCAGCGTCATCTCGTCGAGAGCGATGAGCCGCCAGAGCGCCGAGGAGGACTTCAGCATCGAGGAAGAGCAAGCGGCCGAGATGCCCTCCTCGATCGACCCGCCGAGCGGATGCCGCTACAGGACGAAGTGCCCTCGTGCCCAGGCGATCTGTGCTGTGCAGGAACCGATCATGAGGGAGATCCAGCCTTACCACTTCGTGGCGTGCCACTTCCCGCTCGGGGCGGCCAGCTCGGTGCAGCAGGACGACGAGAACGACGAGCAGCCTGCCGCGGCATCGGGCGGCTGAGTCTGAGCCGAGCGGGGCGTACCGGGTCACACGCCTTCGGCGTTTAGCGTTCTGGGAGGAGCGGGCTCAGGTCCCTGACTCTGCGGCAGGAGCCGCGGAGTCAACAGGGGTGGCGTCGGCGACCGGCTCGGCCGCGGCGGGCTCGTGAACCGCGTTGATCGACAGCTCGCCCGGCTCGCCGGCCGCGGCAGTGGCTTCCTCGACCGGACCGGCTTCGCCGGTCGCAACAGCTTCGCCCACTTCGCCGGCGCCAGCGATATCACCCACTTCGCCCACTTCGCCCACTTCGCCGGTCCCGGCGGCTTCGCCAACCTGGGGTGCCTCGCCATCCTCGGGAACGGCACCGGGCTCGTCACCGGGCGACTCCCCCGCCACGAACTCGGCCCAGGCGGCCTGGCTCTCGTTCTCGGGCGTGAACTCCGAGCCTGAGTAGTCGTAGCCGATGTAGTTGCCCTGCTCGTCGTAAGCGTGCTCGCCGAACGCCTCCTGGTATTCCTCGGCCACGATGCCACCCTCGGCAGCCTGCTTGATCGACAGGCTGATGCGGCGCCGCTGCAGGTCGATGTCGATGATCTTCACCCACAGCTCCTCACCCGAGCCCACCACCTGCTCGGGCAGGTCGACATGGTGCGCCGCCATCTCCGAGATGTGGACCAGTCCCTCGATGCCGTCCCCCACCTGGACGAACGAGCCGAACGGGACCAACTTGGTGATTCGCCCGTAGACCAGCTCGCCCACCTGGTGGGAGTTGGCGAACTCCTGCCACGGGTCGTTCTGGGTGGCCTTGAGCGAGAGGCTGATCCGCTCCTTGGACAGATCGACGTCGAGCACTTCGACCTCGATCTCGTCACCTACCGACACCACCGAGGATGGATGGTCGACGTGCTTCCAGGAC
>JBOGHW010000078.1:0-37912 GCA_050744865.1 Acidimicrobiales bacterium
GGTGGCAACGGAGATGGTGCCCGCAGGGCTGGCGGCGGCAACGGGGCTGGCGGCGGCAAGGGCGCTGGTGGTGGCAACGGGGCCGGCGGTGCCAACGGCGCTGGCGCTGGCCACGCTGCCGGGGCTCGCAATGCCGGCGCCGGCAATCGGGCCGGCGAGACCGCCCCGGCCGGCTCCGGCAATCGGCCGGGTGCAGGCGGAGCCGCCGGAGGAGCCCGTCATGTCGGCTCAGCCGGAGCTGAGCGAGGCGGCGGTGCCAGGTTGCAGGGAGCGCCGGTACCTACGCAAAAGATCGGCCGCAACGACCCGTGCTATTGCGGTAGCGGCAAGAAGTACAAGCTCTGCCACGGCGGGAACTGACTGCGTATGGCAGGAGTCGTGGATAAGGCCGCGCCCGGTGAGGCATCGGACTGGTCGGGCGAGATCGGCGGCCTCCGGGACAGGCTTGAGGCGGCCAAGGTATACCTGAGGCTGGCCGACCTCCAAGCGCGCCTTGGCGAGCTCGAGGTCGAGCTGGCCGAGCCGGAGCTGTGGTCCGACGCCGACCGCGCCCGCAGGGTCAACACCGAGTACGGGCGTGTGAGGGCCGACAACGAGATGCTCGCCGACCTCGAGCGCCAGCTCACTGATGCCGAGGAGCTGCTCGCGATAGCCCTCGACGAGGGTGAGGCAGGCCTCGCCGAGGTGGCAGGTGACTTGGCCGGAGGCGTGGCAGCAGTCGGCAAGGCGCTCGATGACATCGAGCTGCGGAGCCTGTTCTCCGGAGAGCATGACGAGGCCGACGCCATCGCCGAGATCCATGCCGGTGCCGGCGGCACCGACGCCCAGGACTGGGCCGAGATGATGCTGCGCATGTACCTGCGCTGGGCAGAGAGGCGGGGCTACGACGTCGAGATCGACGAGGTGTCCGAGGGGCAGGAGGCAGGCATCTTGTCGGCGACGTTCATCGTGAAAGGGCGTCACGCATACGGCCTGCTCGCCACGGAGCGAGGAGTTCACCGGCTGGTGCGCATGTCGCCCTTCGACTCGCAGCACCGGCGTCAGACGAGCTTCGCCTCCCTGGACGTCGTGCCGTTTCTGGAGGATGTTGCTCAGGTCGCCGAGATCGACGAGAAGGACCTGCGCATCGACACCTACCGGTCCTCCGGTGCCGGCGGCCAGCACGTCAACAAGACCGATTCGGCTGTTCGCCTCACGCACATCCCGACAGGGATCGTCGTGTCGTGCCAGAACGAGCGCAGCCAGCACCAGAACAAGGCAAAGGCGATGCAGATCCTCGCCGCCAAGCTTGCGGATCTCGAGCGGGCGGCCCGCAAAGCCGAGTTCGACGCCCTGAGCGGCCCTGAGACGGACGTGGCCTGGGGCAACCAGATCCGCTCCTACGTAATGGCTCCGTACCTGCTGGTGAAGGACCTGCGGAGCAATTACGAGACTGGCAACGTGGCTGCCGTGCTGGACGGTGACCTGGACGACGCGATGACGGCCTACCTCCGGTGGCGGAGAGAGCACCATGTGTGACACGGGTCTGTAACAGGCCGGAGTTGGTAGTCTTGCCGGGTTATTCGCTTAGCGGCCGCTCGGCGCCATTGAAACGAAAGACCGATGATCCGCTTCGACAACGTCACAAAGACTTATAAGAACTCGTCTGTCGCACTACGCGATATCTCCCTGGAGATCGCCAAGGGAGAGTTCGTGTTCGTGGTTGGGGCCTCTGGCTCGGGAAAGACCACGTTCTTGAAGGTGCTGATGCGCGAGGAGCCGATCGACGCCGGGCACATCTGGGTGGCTGGGCGTGAAGTCGACCGCCTCTCCAACTGGAGGGTTCCCTATCTGCGCCGCAACATCGGGTGCGTCTTCCAGGACTTCCGCCTGCTCCCGAACAAGACCGTCTTCGAGAACGTCGCCTTCGCGCTCCAGGTGATCGGTCGCCCCCGACAGGTCATAAGGACCGAAGTGCCCCAAGTCCTCGAGCTTGTCGGGCTCGGGCAAAAGGCCGGGAGGAGGCCTGAGGAGCTGTCCGGCGGCGAACAGCAACGCGTCGCCGTGGCCCGGGCCTTCGTCAACCGACCGCTGATCCTGCTCGCAGACGAACCGACAGGGAACCTCGATCCCGGCACCAGCCAGGGGATCATGGCGCTACTCGACAGGATCAACCGCACGGGTACGACAGTGGTGATGGCCACGCACGACGCCAACATCGTGGACATGATGAGGCGACGCGTGGTCGAGATCGACAACGGGAGAGTCGTGCGTGACCAAGCGCGGGGCATCTACGGCATCGACCCGTCGCCCTCGTCCACCCGGGGAGTCCCGGTTGTCGCCGTGGCGGGTCGGGCGATGGTCAGCGGCGCCCACACCGCCGGCCGGAATCGCGCTTCTGGCGCTGCAGTGGCCGGCGCCGCGACACAGGCCAGCGCCGACTTCGGAGATGACCTCGCCGTCGTCGACGACGCCGTGCTGGCCTCTGGGCTCACGGGCACATTGGGGGAGGGAAGCCTCGGCTCAGCCGCCGGGATGCCGCTCCTGCCGGCCGTCGGCCCCAGGCACAAGAGGAAGCACTGATGCCGGTATCGCTGCGGTACGTCTCCAGGGAGACGGCGACCAACCTGTGGCGCAACCGCCTCATGGCGCTGGCGTCCGTCCTCACCGTCGGGGTCTCGCTGTCGCTGGTGGGCACCGCTCTACTGCTCAGGCAGGCCGTCAACGACCAATTACGGGCGCTCAACTCCAGTATCCAGCTGCAGATCTTCTTGAGCGCGGATGCCTCGAGCAGCCAGACGGCGGCGGTGACCGCGCTCATCACGCAGACCCCGGAGATCAGCCACTACGTCTATCTCGACCACCAACAGTCCTACGACTACGCCGTTGCCTTGTTCAAGGCCCAGGGCGACGCTTCAGAGATCGCCGCCCTGACGGTGGCGACAACTCCGCCCGTCTTCGAGTGCACGCTCAGGCACGCCGGTGACGCTGCCGCCGTTTACAACACCTTCGCCGGCCAGCCAGGCATATACGAGGTGACCTACCCGGGCAAGTCGATCCAGGAGCTGCAGGAGATCTCGAACGTCCTCCAGGTCATCTTGATGGTGCTAGCTCTGGTCCTGCTCGTGTCTGCCGTCGTGTTGATACTGAACGCCATCCGGATGGCGATCTTCGCCAGGCGCAAGGAAGTCGGAGTCATGCGGCTAGTCGGGGCGACGGCCTGGTTCATACGCCTCCCGTTCATGGTCGAGGGCTTGGTGCAGGGAATCTTCGGCGCTGCAATCGCGGCCGGGATCGTGCTGCTTGGCGACTTCGGGATCCGAGATCTCCTCCACCACTTCAAGCAGTTCCAGAGCGCGATCGTGCCGAATCACGACGTGATCGTGACCGAAGTGTTCGTCGTGCTCTTCGGGATCGTGATCGGTGTGGCCGGCTCGGCTCTGGCCGTGCGGCGCTTCCTGGACGCCTGAGCCAGCTCGGCGCCTGATGCTTGGCGCCTGAGCCAGCTCGGCGTCGCTCGGTTAGTGTCCCGCCGATGAGAGGCGTCCTGCTGGCCGGTGGCACAGGTAGCCGCCTGCACCCGCTCACCCGGATCACGAACAAGCACCTGCTGCCCATCGGCGACCGCCCCATGATCAGCTACGGGATCGAGGCGCTCGTGGCGTCCGGCATCACCGAGATCATGGTGGTCACCGGGGGCACCCACGCCGGCGAATTCCTCCGCCTCCTCTCGAATGGGCACGAGTACGGCGTCGACCGCCTTTGCTATGCCTACCAGGAGAAGCCGGGGGGGATCGCCGAGGCGTTGGGTTTGGCGGAGCGTTTCGTCGGGGACGACACTGTGGCCGTCATGCTCGCAGACAACATCTTCGAGCGCTCGATCAAGGGCTCCGTCGAGAGCTTCGCAGGCTCCGGCGTAGGGGCCAGGCTCCTGTTCGCCGAGATCGACGACGCCGAGCACCTCCGCCACCTCGGCGTGCCGCAGCTGAACGGCGACGGCCGGGTGGCTCGCATCATCGAGAAGCCCACCGAGCCTCCGAGCCATTACTGCGTGACCGGCGTCTACCTCTACGAGCCGAGCGTGTTCGCCGTGCTGCCAACGCTGCAGCCCTCAGGACGCGGCGAGCTGGAGATCACCGACGTGAACAACCACTTCGTCGCTGCCGGCACGATGACTTACGACGTCATCGACGGCTATTGGGGAGATGCGGGCGAGTCCATCGAGGCGTACTACGCAGTCAACGACTTCGTCCGCCGCCACGGCGCCAACAAGGCCTGAGCTCCCTCAACCGGCAGCGACCAGCGCCGCCTCCGCCCGTTCTCTCAACGCTGCGTAGTCGAGCTTGCCGGACGGCGTCCGCCCCGCCGACTCCACGAAGATGACGTGCCGTGGTGCCTTGAACGACGAGAGTCTTGCCTTCACCCACTCGACGATGCCGGCTGCCGTTGCCTGTTCGCCGGGCAGAAGCTCGACCAGTGCGCAGATCGCCTGCCCGAAACGCTCGTCAGGTAAACCCACACAGGCCGCGTCTCCGACTGCCGCGTGGGTCTTGATGACTTCCTCGACCTCCTCGGGGTAGACCTTCTCTCCGCCGGTGTTGATGCAGACCGAGCCGCGGCCGAGCAGATGGAGCGAGCCGTCGTCCTGGACTGTGACGTAGTCCCCGGGGACCGAGTAGCGCTTGCCGTCCAACGTGACGAAGGTCCTGGCCGTCTTCTCGGCGTCCTTGTAGTAGCCGACCGGGAGCCGGCCGCCCAGGGCGAGGCGCCCGGAACGCCCGGAGCCTGGTGCTATCTCGTTGCCGTCGTCGTCGATCACTCTGGCCCTCTCGCCGAGCTTGAAGGAGGCCGTGTGGGCAGCCCCACCACCGGCGGAGACCGACTGACCCATGCCGATCGCCTCCGAGGACGAGAAGACGTCTATGAGGAGCATGTTGGCGTTGTGGGCAAGGAGGTCCTGCTTGGTTTCCTCGCTCCACATCGCGCCCGACGAGATGATGCCCAGCAGGCTCGAAAGGTCGTATCTGCCGGGCTCGGCGTCAATGGCTGCCAGGATCGGCCTGGCGAACGCGTCGCCGACGATCGTGACGAGGTTGACCTTCTCCCTCGAGATCGTGTCGAGCAGTTCGCCGGCGTCAAGGCCCCGATGCTCGAGCGTCACGACCTTCCCCCCGGTGGCCAAGCAGGTAAGGGCTGTGAAGCCTCCGGTTCCGTGCATGAGCGGACAAGCAGGCAGGAGCACCGGCGGCGACGCCTGCATCGCCGCCACCATGGGGCGTAGGCCTTCCAGTCCGCCGTCGTCGTCGACGGGCATAGGGCTGCCGGCGTTGAGCAAGGCGAACAGGTCGTCCTGTCGCCACATGACGCCTTTCGGCAAGCCTGTGGTCCCGCCGGTGTACAAGAAGTAGAGGTCGTCGCCGCTCCGCCCGCCGCCTGCCTGCACGTGCGTGCCCGCCGAGGCGGGGAGGGCGGCCACCGCTTTCTCGTACTCGACGGCCCACGACGGGCAGGGATCGGTGCCGTCGTCAACGTGCAGCCAGAGGCGGACTCCCGGCAGGCGGGAGCGCAGGCCTGCCAGGGTGCCGGTGAAGCAACCGTGAAACACGATCGCCTCGGTGTCCGAGTTGTCGAAGAGGTAGGCGAGCTCTCCCTCGGCATAGCGGTAGTTGGTGTTGACCGGCACCATGCTGACCTTGAGGGCGGCGAAGACAGCCTCCAGGTACTCGTTGCAGTTGTAAAGGTACTGAGCCACCTTGGCGCCCGGGAGCAAGCCGGCGCCGAGTAGCGCGGTGGCCACGCCAGCGGCCCGGCGGTCGAAAGCTGCCCAGCTCACCGCCTGCTCGCCGTGGACGAGGGCGGTGCTGTCCTCGCCCCGAATCTCGGCACACATCTCCCAGATGTCGGCGTAGTTCCAGTTGCTCAATGCGTCCTCCCCGCGTGTCTCTAGGGCCGGTCGACCGGCGCCCTGGTGACACCGGGAATGCGATCGAAGTCACCGTCCAGTGAGAGCACCGTCAGATCATTGGCTATGGCGGTCGCACCGATCCAGAGGTCGTTCGCATCGACTCGAGTGCCCGCTCGGGCCAGCGCGGCCGAGGCCCGTGCGTAGGCCCGCGCAACCAAGAGGTCTACCGGCAGGATAGGAACCTCGGCGAGCAACCCTTCGACATAGGCCGAGCGCAGCTGGGCGCGCCGACCGACGGCGCGGTGCACGCCGTATAGCAGCTCTGCCGCCGACACCGCCGAGACTGCGTATTGCTGGTTCGGGTCGAATACGCGTTCAAGCTCGATGCCCCCACGCTCGGCGGCGACTAGAACCGACGTGTCGATCAGGACGGCCACGGCTCGCTCAGGCTTGTCGTCACTTCGGCTAGTGCCCGAACGTCGTGCACAAAGCGCTCGTCGGGGCGCGGAAGGCGTCTGATCAGCTCGCTTATGGCCGCACCCGAGGTGGTCGTCGCCCGGCGCGGCGGCATGAGGACCGCCACTATCTCGCCATGCCGATCGACCTCGATGACTTCACCACCTGCAACTCTCGTGAGCAGGGACGAGAAGCCACGACTCGCCTCGGTTGCCCTGACTCGCATGCTGGCACCCTATCAGACTTATCAGATTCCGCCGAGATCGGCAGGCCTAGCTGTCCAGGTATATGGCAAGGGTAGGGCTGGCCTGCCGCCTCAAGAACCGCAACCTCTTCCCGTGCGCACCAGCGTCACACCAGCGCCGGCGGGCGCCCTGCCGACGGGTCGCGCCCGACGGCCACGGCACCGAGAATGAGGCTCGTCACTTCCGCCGGGTGGCTCTGGTGACCGCCATGGCCGGCCCCTTCGACCATATGCAGTGTTCCGTTCGGTAGCTGGCTGGAGAGCCACGACGTCGCCTCTTTGTGTCGCTGGCTCGACTCGCTCCCGCACACGACCATCACGGGAACCGCGACGGCGCCCGGGTCGAAGGGCGCCGGGTCGAGGCGGATGGCCGTCAGTTCAGCGACCAGGGCCGGCCCGTCCTTCAGGACTTCCTGGCGGGTCTTCAAGGGCAACCGGTCGTATCTGTCACCGATCATCCGGCGCAAGAAGTTCTCGGCGGCCTGCTCCGGGGAGACGTCCCGGAACTGGGGCGGCTGCTCCCCACGGTGCGGCCAGCCTTCGCGCCAGGCCAGGGGAGGCTCGTAGGCGACGGCCGACGCCACAAGGTCCGGCCTGCGGGCAGCAAAGGCCAGGGTGACGGTGCCGCCGTAGCTGTGGCCGAACACGGTGCACGGGCGCCCGTCGACGACAGCCTCGAGGTCGGCGGCATGGTCGAGAACGCCCCGGGCCCCCGGCCGGGCATCACGCGACAAGGCGTATCCGCGCCTGTCGTACGACACCACGTCGCAGCTGGCCATCAGTCGCGACCGGATGCGGGCGAAACTGGTGTGCCGGTCCATCGAGCCGTGCACGAGCACGACGAGGGGCGAGTCTGGCCCGGCGTCGCTCGGCAGGCAGTCGACCCAGAGGCCCGAGGAGTTGACGGCGCCGGTCATCGCAGTGGCCGGCTCACTGAGCCGACAGGTCGCCGACGGGACCGAAGGGCTCGCCTGCCTCGAGGTAGCACTCCTCGTGATAGTGGTCTACTCGCCGCCAGCTGCCCTCCTCGTAGATGTTGGCAATGACCTGGCGTGGGTGAGTGCGGGCGGCAAACTTGACTTGCCGACCGCAATGACAGCACAAGGCGTCGCTCCCGGGGTCGACGAGGCGCACCACCGCCCTCGTAGCCGCACCCCCTGAAGCGTTTGTCATCCCTGCCACGCTAATGGTGGGAGGGACGGCGCAGGAGAGTATCGGCCTGCGAAGCCTCAAAGTTCCTGGCCCTGCCCGCGGCGATAGCATCCCAGCGATGGTCAACGAAGCGATACGCGACGGGGCGGCGGGTGCCTACGGGGCAAACGCCTGGCTCGTAGAAGAGATGTACGAGGCCTACCTGGCGGACCCGAAGTCCGTGAGCGAGAGTTGGCGCGAGTTCTTTGCGGACTACAGGTCGCCCAGATCCGGGGCGGCTACCTTTGCTGCCGTCGTTGATCCGGCCGGCATCGACGACGCCCTAGGCACCCCTGGTCCGGGCGGAGCGGCGGGGGCGGCGGACGGGATGGTCGCCGGTGAGAAGGCAGCAGCCCAAGTGGGCGGCACAACGTCCCAACCGGTGCCTGCCACAACCGGTCCGGGCACAGCCGGTCCGGGCACAGCTGGTCCGGGCACAGCTGGTCCTGCCACAGCTGCGCCGGCGGCCGCACAGCCGGCACCCGCACAGCCGGCCGTAGTGCAACCGGCGGCCGTGAAGTCGCAACCAACCGCGGAACCCTTACGAGGGGCGGCGGCGCGCATCGCCGAGAACATGCGCCAGTCGCTGGCTGTGCCGACGGCGACTTCTGTCCACCCCGTGCCCGCCAAGCTGCTGGAAGTCAACAGGCAGATCATCAACAACCAACTGGGCCGCACGACCGGCGGCAAGGTCAGCTTCACCCACCTGATCGGCTGGGCCGTAGTGCAAGCCCTCCAGGCGGTGCCGGCCCTTAATTCCTCCTTCGTCGAGGACATCGACGGAAAGGGCACTCCTGGGGTCGTCAGGCACGAGCACGTCGGCTTGGGTCTGGCCGTCGACGTCGAGAAGTCGACAGGCGGTCGGACGTTAGTCGTACCGTGCGTCTCGAAGGCCGATACGCATGAGTTCTCTACTTTCCTCCACGCCTACGAGGAGCTGGTGCGGAAGGTGCGCACCAACAAGCTGACACCCGACGACTTTGCCGGCGTCACCGTCACGATCACCAACCCTGGGACGCTCGGCACGACCCAGTCCGTCCCGCGCCTCATGCCCGGGCAGGGAGCCATCATCGGGGTCGGCTCGCTTGGCTATCCGCCGGAGTTCGCGGCCGCCGACCCGGCGACTCTTGCCGAGCTCGGGATCTCCAAAGTTGTCACGTTGACGTCCACTTACGACCACCGTGTCATCCAGGGCGCCGAGTCCGGGCTGTTCCTGACGCGAGTGCACGAGTTGCTCGTCGGCGAGCACGGCTTCTACGACGAGATATTCGAGTCCCTCCACGTGCCGTACGAACCGGCGCGCTGGCACCAGGACGTCAACCCCTTCGCCGGCGGCGACGGCGACAGGGGACGCCTGGTCAAGCAGGCGGCCGTCCAGAGCCTCATCAACATGTACAGGGTGCGCGGCCACCTCATGGCGCACCTCGATCCGCTCAGCCAGCGAGCCCCGCAGCTCCACTCCGAGCTCGATCCGCTCAGCTACGGATTGACGGTGTTCGACCTGGAGCGGTCATTCGTCACAGAAGGGTTCGCCGGCCAGACCGAGCTACCGCTCGGACGCATCCTCGGCATCCTGCGCGACGCTTACTGCCGCACGATCGGCATCGAGTACATGCACATCCAGGACCACGAGCAAAAGCGGTGGATCCAGCAGCACGTCGAAGGCGTTCCCGGCACTGTCAATCCGGCCGACCAGCGCCATCTCATGGAGAGGTTGAATGCTGCCGAGGCGTTCGAGCGCTTTCTCCACACGCGCTATATAGGCCAGAAACGATTCGGTCTCGAAGGCGCCGAGTCCGCCATTCCCCTCCTCGACGCGGTCATCGACGAAGCCGCCAACAGCGGAGTCAAAGAGGCTGTGCTCGGGATGGCCCACCGGGGACGGCTAAACGTGCTGGCAAACATCGTGGGCAAGTCCTACGGGGAGATATTCGCCGAGTTCGAGGGGATCATCGACCCCGACAGCGTGCAGGGCTCAGGCGATGTCAAGTACCACAAGGGCGCCAGCGGCAAGTTCGTGGCCTCCGGAGGCACCGAGCTCGTCGTCGCCCTGGCGTCGAACCCCTCCCATCTCGAGGCGGTCGACCCTGTCGTCGAGGGCATGGCACGTGCCCGCCAGGACCAGTACCAGGACCTGGGGACGTTCCCGATTCTCCCGCTCCTCATCCACGGCGACGCCGCCTTCGCCGGTCAGGGAGTCGTCGCCGAGACGCTGGAGCTCTCCCAGCTCCGCGGCTACCGGACGGGAGGTACCGTCCACCTCGTCATCAACAACCAGTTGGGCTTCACGACCCCGATGGAGTCCGCCAGGTCCTCGACATATTGCACCGACGTCGCACGGACCGTGCAGGCACCTATTTTCCACGTCAACGGCGACGACCCAGAGGCCTGCGTGCGCGTGGCACGGCTTGCCGTGGCATTCCGGCAGGCCTTCCACAAGGACGTCGTCATCGACATGGTCTGCTACCGCCTGCACGGCCACAACGAGGGGGACGACCCCAGCTACACCCAGCCCCTCATGTACAGGGCGATCGAGGCGCACCGGTCGGTGCGCAAGCTCTACACCGAGGCTCTTGTCAAGCGCGGCGACATCACGATCGACGAGGCAGAGGAGGCTCTCAGCGATTTCTCGGCGCGCCTGCAGCAGGCCCTCGACGAGACGCGGGCCACACCATCGGCGCCTGTCGACCGCCTCGTGCGGCCGCCCCAGGGCGAGGTCCCTTCCCTGTCTGACGTCAAGAGCGGTGCCGACCGGCAGCTTCTCGACGGCATCGCCGGCCTGCTCCATGAGCCCCCCGAGGGTTTCACCGTCCACCCGAAGCTTGCCCGGCAGCTCCACCAGCGCGCCGAGCTGTACGAGTCGGGCGAGGTCGACTGGGCGCTGGCCGAGGCGCTCAGCATGGGGGCGCTGCTGGCCGACGGCATCGACGTCCGCCTGTCGGGGCAGGACACCCGCAGGGGCACGTTCAGCCAGCGCCACGCCGTGCTCGTCGACTACGAGACCGGCGCCGAGCTGATGCCGCTCACTCGTGTCGGCACGCTGCCGTCCCTCGTCAGCCGCCCGGGCACCCTCATGATGTACGACTCGCTTCTCTCCGAGTACGCCGCCCTCGGCTTCGAGTACGGCTACTCGGTCGAGTCACCCAAGGCCCTGGTCGCCTGGGAGGCCCAGTTCGGCGACTTCGCCAATGCCGCCCAGGTCATCATCGACAACTTCCTCGTCGCAGCCGGTGAGAAGTGGGGCCAGCACTCCGCCTTGATCCTGCTCCTTCCCCACGGGTTCGAAGGGCAGGGACCGGAGCACTCTTCGGCGCGGTTGGAACGTTTCCTGCAGCTGTGCGCCGGCGGCAACCTGACCGTTGCCCAGCCCACCACTGCCGCCCAGTACTTCCACTTGCTACGGGCACAGGTTCATCGCAGCACGAGGCGGCCCCTCATAGTCATGACGCCGAAGTCGCTTCTCCGGGCGCGAACGTCCAGATCCCCGGTGGATTCCCTGGTGGTCGGGAGCTGGCAGCCAGTGCTGGGCGACAGCTCCGGCCCGCCCGCCGCCGACATCACCCGCGTCGTGCTGTGCAGCGGCAAGGTGGCCTATGACGCCATGGCGAGGCGTGATGCGATCGGCGCCGGCGCCGCAATCGTGCGTGTCGAGCAGTTGCACCCGTGGCCAGAGGAGGAGATCCTGGCTGTCCTGGCCATGTACCAGACGGCTGGAGAAGTCGTGTGGCTACAAGAGGAGCCCGAGAACATGGGTGCATGGACCTATGTGCACGGCCGCCTCCACAAGCTCTTGCGCGAGCGGGCCGACGTCCGGCACGTCAGCCGTCCCGAGGCAGGCAGCCCGGCCACGGGATCGGGCGCCCTCCACCATCTCGAGCTGGAGGACCTGCTCGACAGGGCGATCGGGCCGCTGCCGGCCAAACCGTAGGCACCACTAACGAAGAGGTATCCCGAGCGTCTTCTCGAGGTCTGAGATGGCTTGGGCTTCAGTCACGAATTTGATCGTCGTCATGCCGAGCTGGCGGGCCGGCTTCAGGTTGACGCCGAGGTCGTCGATGAACACCGCCTCTTGCGGGCGGATCGCCAGTTGCTCGCAGCAGGCCAGGTAGAAGGCCGGCTCGGGCTTGCGGAGGCCAATCCTGGAGGACTCGACAACTTCGTCGAACAGTTCCAACACGCTGGCGAACCGGCTGTTGAGAGTCGCGGCGTTGCCGGCAGCCGGGAAGTTGTTGGTAGCCACGGCCGTGAGGAATCGTTCATGGCAGTGGCGAGCTACCTCGACCATCGCCGGGCGGAGCTCGCCGCCGACCAGCGACAGGATTGCTCTCCCGTCGACTTCGTGGCCGGCAGACAGCGCCTCGGACTCGAACACGGTGGCGAACTCGGTGATCGACAGCTCGCCCCGTTCCAGCCTCGCCCAGGCGTTGGCATGGTGGTCGTTGGCGTTCAGCCCGCGCAAGAAGCCTGCCGGGAGGCCGTTGGCCGCCTCGTAGCCTGCGAAAGCGTCGAAAGGGCTGGACGTCATCACGCCGCCGAAGTCGAACAGGACGGCGCGCAGGCCGGCCCGGCCGTCGCCGGGCGTCGTCGGGGGTTCCGCCGTTGATCCGCTGGGCGCAGTCACTGGCAGCAATGTAGGCAAGATCCGCTGATCAAGCAGGCTGAGGTGATTGACTACGTGAGCAATGACGCGCCAGCACATCATCGTCGACGGCTCCAACATCGCCACCGAAGGCCGTTCGTTGCCCAGCCTTTCCCAGCTCGAAGAGGCAGTCGCCGAGCTGAAGCGCGAGCAGTCCGAGGCGGAGGTGACCGTGATAGTGGACGCAACCTTCGCCCACCGGATCGACCCCAGCGAGCTGCCAAGATTCGAGGCCGCCGTCCTGCAGGGCGAGTACGTGCACCCGCCGGCGGGAGCGATCGGCCGGGGAGACGCTTTCCTGCTCCGCGTCGCCGAGAAGGTCGACGGGACCGTGCTGTCCAACGATTCCTTTCAGGAGTTCCACGGCGAGCATCCGTGGCTTTTCGACCGCGGCCGGCTCATCGGGGCGACGCCGGTGCCCGGTATCGGCTGGATATTCGTGCCTCGATCACCAGTCAGGGGACCGACGAGCCGCAAGGCTGTCAAGGACTCGACCAGGGCGAAGAAGCAGGTGTCGAAAGCCATCGCCGTCGCCACCAAGGAGGCGGTCAAGCCGGCGCTGGCCGCCGCCGCTCCGGCCAAGCGATCGGCCCAGGTCAACAACGCTGCTGCCAACCCCCGATCGGGGGCCAGGCCGGTGGCCGAGGCGCCGGCGGCCGTCAACGACCCCTTGACGTTCATCGGGTTCATCGCCTCGCACGCCTTGGGGGCCGAGGTGGAAGGTCAGGTCGCCAGCTACACCTCGCACGGAGCCGTGGTGATGGTTGGCGCCACGCAGTGCTACGTCCCGCTCGGCAACCTCGCCGACCCGCCCCCGCGGTCGGCTCGCTCGGTGTTGCACCGGGAGGAGACCCGGATCTTCGTCGTGCAGGCGCTGGATCCCCTGCGCCGAGGCGTGGAACTGGCGCTGCCCGGCGTCGCCAGCGTCTCAGGCAAGCCCAGCGACGAGATGATCAAAGCCGAGATGCGGATCTCCAAGGCGCCGGCCGCCCTCGGTCCTCGTCGCCGGGCGGCCAAGGCACCATCGAAGGTTCCAGCCAAGGTGCCGGCGTCCGAGGTTCGATCGGAGGCTCCAGCGAAGGGTCAAGCCAAGCGACCCGCAGTCAAGCCGCCATCGAAGGCTCCACCCAAGCCGCCCGCAGCCGAGCCGCCATCAGCCGAGCCGCCCGCACCCAAGGCTCCACCCAAGCTGCCATCCAAGGCTTCAGCCACACCGAGATCCAAGGCTCCAGCCAAGCGGCCTGCACCCAAGCCGCGGTCCAAGGCTCCAGCCAAGCCGCCCGCAGCCAAGCCGCCCTCCAAGCTGCCCGCAGCCAAGCCGCCCTCGGCGACTTCGCCCATGGCCCCGACCGCCAAACCGGCAACCACCAGGGCGACTGCAAAGTCTCTGACACCAAGCGCTCCGGCCCGGCGGAAAGGAAGAGCCTCAGATACGGGGGCAGGGCCGGATGCGACCAAGAGGACGAGCCGGGACGACGCGGACAAGGCCAAGAGGATCCTCCCGGTCGCTGTGGCCAGCCGGTCTGTGGAGAGATCTCCTGCCGCCAGGCAGCCGACCAGAACCGCCAGAGGGTCGATTACGACAAAGGCGGCTGCAGTTGGCACCGAGGATCGAGCGAGCCAGGCTGCGGGCAGTCGGCGAGCAACCGCCCCCTCCTCCAAGGTCCCACCGGCCACGAGTGGCGGACCCCGTCCGAGAAAGAAGCCGGCAGCTGTCAGCAAGTGACTCCCGCTCCCCAATCGAGCGCGTTCTGCCTCACAGGCCGCCCTTCCTGCTGCTGACCGCAGTTGACTCCGTCGAGCCGGGGGTCTCGGCGACCGGGTTCTGGCAGCTGACCGGACAGGAGGCGTTCTTCGCCGGCCACTTCCCCGGGCGGCCGACGCTTCCTGGCGTGTTGATGGTCGAGTCCCTAGCCCAACTTGGTGCCTATGCAGTGCTGACCGACGCCCGGTACGAGAACCGGCTGCCGCTCTTCGGCGGGATCGATAGAGCGCGCTTCAGGAGGCAAGTAGCGCCTGGCGACAGGCTCGACCTCGAGGTTGCCATCGGACGGCTCTCAGCCAGGGGCGGCACCGGACACGGCTTAGCTTCGGTCGGCGGCAGGATCGCCTGTGAGGCTGACCTGCTGTTCGTCATGGTTGCAAAGTGACGCTCACGCCGGCTCGCGGCCGGTCCGTCTGCAGCGAACTTGGCGCCGGCACGTCCTAGCCGCGACGCTAGGGCTGATGCGTATAGCCACTTGGAACGTCAACTCGCTGAAGGCCCGCCTGCCCAAGGTCGTTCGCTGGCTCGACTACGCGCAACCTGATGTCCTGTGCATGCAGGAGACCAAGCTGGATGACGCCGCCTTTCCGGTCATGGCATTCGGCGACCTGGGCTATGAGGTTGCCTTTCACGGGCAGGGCAGGTGGAACGGAGTGGCCATCGCTTCTCGAGTCGGGCTGCGAGACGTCCGCACCGGCTTCGTCGACCACAACGCCGGCCTCCCCGAGGAGGCTCGGATGGTCACGGCGTCGTGTGGCGGAGTCCAAGTGTCGAGCGTGTACGTGCCGAACGGGCGCTCCATCGAAGACGATCAGTACCAGTACAAGCTGCGCTGGCTGGAGCACTTAGGCGGCGAGCTGGCTCGTCACGGCGACCCGGATGAACCACTGGCGATCTGCGGGGACTTCAACATCGCGCCTGAGGACCGCGATGTGTTCGACCCGACAAGATTCGTCGGCGCCACCCATACGAGCCAGCCCGAGCGGGCCGCGCTCCAACAGATGCTGGCTTGGGGGATGGCCGACAGCTTCCGCCTCGTCTACCCCGACACCGGTGACCTGTTCACCTGGTGGGACTATCGTTCCGGCGACTTCCACAAGCACCGAGGAATGCGGATCGACCTGATCCTCGTCTCGCGGAGACTGGTGCCGCAAGTGCGGTGGGCACTAGTCGACCGGGAAGCGAGGAAGGGGCTGGGGAGCCCCGAGCCGCCCTCGGATCATGCGCCGCTCGTCGTCGACCTGGATGCCGGCTCTGCCGAGATCGGCCCTGCGTCCGGATAGCCCTGTCGGGCCCCGGTGCCTGCCCGACGTTCAAGCTGCTCAGGTTCGTACAGCATCCAGTATGCGTTCCTGGCGTGTTTGCGTGCGCGGTCCTCGCAGATGGGAATTAGCTTGTCCGACTCCTCCTCTTCGTTCTCGTGGACGAAGACCTCGAGGATGTGAGTTGACGTGAGGAGTTGCGCCATCATGATTCCTTGGGAAGCCTCGTGGGCGCACACCTGGTCGATGGCGGCGCGTCCTGGCATTCCGAGAGCCACCACTATCTTGCAGCCCTCGCTCTCGATGAGCCGCTTGCACTCGACAGCGAGATCCTTGAAGCCGGGAACCGTGCTGCGGACGACCTCGTACTTCTCCCCGTACCCGGGCAAGCGCCTTAGTTCGTCGAGGGCGTAGCCCCCCATGTCGACGCGAGCGAAGGTCGTGTCCACGACGGCGATCAGATCCACGTCGCCATCTTGCCAGAATGCGCTACCGGTTCAGGCAAGGAAGGTGTAAAGTGGCGTGCCATGGGTATCGGGAGGTAGGGGGTCCGACGCCCGCAGTGCGTGGTGCGCAGTGCCCTTGGAAGCCCAACAGCAAGGAGGAGCACGAGGCGTTGGCTGCTTGACAGGCGGCTACTGTAAGTGCACGCCGTGGCGAGGGAAAGATTTGGATGACTAGCAGGGTGACGCGTTGGCACTCCGAGGTACAAGGTAAACCGTTGTCGCCCATCGTCGCGCGGGCTACGACCCGATGCGCCCTCGGGGACGCTGGTTTTTCCATCATCGAGGTCGTGGTTGCCATCGCTCTGCTGGCGCTGATCTTCGTGCCGATCAGCTACATCCTGATTTCGACCCAGTCGGCGGCTAACGACTACCACCTTCGGGCAGAGGCGGTGGACCTCGGCACCCAGGCGCTCGAGACAGCCGAGTACCAGACTGCCAGCAATGTAAGCCCGACTCCCGGCACCACCACGACCACCGAGTACTCCGGAAGCGACCCCTTTACCGTCGCTGTTGAGTACTCGCTCGTGACAGGAGGTGGAGCCGCTTCGAGTCTCTGCACGGCCGCGACAGGAACGACGGCCAGCCGGATCTGGTTGGTGACGGCGACGGTGTCGTGGGGACACGGACCCGAGAAGGGCCGGGTCGTCCAGTCGACGATCATCTCTCCCACCTATACTGACCTGGCCGATGTCGACTCGGCCGAGCTGGCTATCCCCGTCTACAATGCTGACGACGCCACATTGGAGACTACGACGGAGATCCACATTGACGTGAGCGGTTCGTGCGCCGCCGGTCGTTGCGGGACCCTTCCCTCCAACGAGTACTTGAATGAGCAGGGCAACACGGGCTCGACGGGCTGTGCGGTCTTCGCGAACCTATACGCCGGAGACGGCGTGACCTACACGGTGACAGCGGTAGGCAACTCAGGATTCGTCGACCCGAACGAACTGTCCGACGCCACGACGGCCCCCGGCGTACCCACTCGTACTGGCGTCTCGGTCCAGGCCAACACAGTGTCAGTTCTTTCCGATCCGTTCATACTCGCCGAGGGGGCAACCACCACCGTCACCTTTGCCACCCAGGGCAGCACAGATTCGCCGGCGGCCGACATCCCCATTTCTGTGCAGAGCTCTACCCTGCTGTGCACGGCGCTTTCGGTCGACACCTGCGTGCTCGGCAACGGATCTACGAGCTTCACCTCGTCGCCGCCGGAGACGGCGTTGCTGTTTCCAGGCCCGGCCGTCACACCGAACTATTCGATGTGGGCAGGGGACCAGATCGACAGCGAACCGAACGAGTATGGCCTGGTCGCCACGAGCCTGACCGCTACCTCGGGAGCGCTCGTCAGCGTGACCGTACCTGTGTACCCACTGAATCTGACAGTCACTGAGAACGCGGATGCGGGGACTGGCATAGTGCTCACAGCAACCGACTCCGGTGGTGGTGACACGATCACCTTGAACAGCGTGACCTCCGGAGCAAGCGATACAGGCTTGCCGTTGGGGCAGTACCTTCTGCAGGCGACAAACAACACAGACACGAGCGAGACTGTGAGCTCGGGTGGTAAGACGCCCGCTTATGTCTGGGTTCTCCCGACAGGGGTCTGCGAATCCAATGTCGTTGCGTCGACGCCGTGCGCCAGCCCCAAGACATCTATAGCCGTGACGATCGGCTGAGGAACGCCAATGCGAATCTTTCGGCACTCCGCTGCAGTCTGGGGCTCAATTGCCCGACCGGTGCGTTCACGCCTTCGTTCCAGAGGCGACCAAGGGATGACGCTGATCGAGATGGTGGTCGTGGTGCTCATCACGGCGATCATCTTCCCGCTTGTCCTCGGGCTTGTGGTCGGTCTCGTCGAAGGGACGGCCGACGTCCACGACACGATGTCGGGGGTGCAGCAGGACCAGACCGCCGGAGAGGCGCTATTGGAGTACCTCCACGGCACTACCGTCATTCTGACGGGCTCGGATGCCACGACGCTCAATGCCACCATCCTTGTCGGCCTCGACTCGACTTCGACGGCGCAAACCGCCACGCTGTCGGCTACGCTTGCCAACTCGGCGAGCCCGAAGCTTGACGCCACCTTCACGACGTCGCTTACCCCGGCTGGGGGGAACGCCACATCCACGCAGAGCTATGACGCCGTCAACTCTTCGAGCGTGTTCACCTACTACTACGACACAGACGAGGGCAGCGACCTCAGTTCCACGACTGACCCGACGGACGCGGAACTCAGCGAGATCGTTGCCGTCGGCATCAAAGTGACGTTCCTTGCCGGTCCTCATACACCAACTCAGGGCTTCCAATCAGTCAGGTCTACGAACTTCGTAACCACGATCTACCTGCAGAATGCCTCTGGAGATCCAGCTCCGGTCACCACGACCACCCTGGCGGTACCGACCGACCCGACAATCGGCGAGCCGGCCACACTGACTGCGACCGTGGCACAGCCCCCGAGCGGAGGCACAGTCACCTTCACTTTGGACTTCGGTGCTTCCGCACTGTCGGACTGCACTTCACCGGTCGACGTCGACACCACGACAGGAGAAGCATCCTGCACGTTCACCCCCGCCTCGAGCGGCACCTACAGTGCGTCTGCTGCCTTCTCGGGCAGTAGCGGATCAGGGCCATCTTCGTCGGGTACTGTCACCTTCTCAGTACCCTATGGAACCACTACCTCCCTCAAAGTCCAAGGCAACAAGACGTGTTGTACCTACCAACTGATCCTCACGGCAAAGGTCACGAGTACTACCGGCACACCAAGCGGAACGGTGACATTCGACATCAGCTACCCAAATGGCCGGGGGGGGACGACGAACACCGACGGGACCACCAACTTGGACTCGAGTGGCACCGCCAGTTACACTGATACCAACCTCAATTCTCGGACGACGTACACCGTCACTGCCACGTATGCGGGTGAAGCGTTATACAGCGGCTCGACCTCGACTCCTCCTTGGGTGGGAGAGCCATGACACGCAGGAGCCTACGCTGGCGTGACCGCGTGAGGGACCGGGACGACTCCGGCCAGGCGGCGCTCCTCGTCCTCGTCCTCGTCTTGCTGCTGGCCGTGCTTGGGCCGCTCGTCGTGTCGGAGGTGACCTCCGACACGGGGGCACTGGTCCGCTCGACCAACAAGCACGCGGCGTTGTCAGCAGCCGAGGCCGGCATCCAGTGGTACCGCAACAACCTGGATGCCTACCCTTCGTATTACCAGTACAGCGCGTCCAACCTCCCCAGCACAGGTGACGCCGCTCTTTCGGGTTATTGCGGGAGCGGGCTCAGCTCAACCTGCGGTCTCGGCGGTGCGAGCCCCGCCGAGGCCTTCCATTACGTGCCGGACTCTTCTCACCTGTCCACTGACGGAACCGTGCAGGTGACCGTGACCGGGCGAGGAGGCAGCGCAGGCAATTACTCTTACGTGACTGCGGAGGCGTCTCTCAGTGTCAGCTCACCCCTGAGCGACGCCTACTTCTCCAACTATGAGGTGGAGGACCCGAACGACGACACCGTCCAGGGGTACAACGTCACGACCAAAGTAGGTGGTGTAGAGACGACGCCCCCGGAGACCGCCTACGAGATCTCGTACAGCTACACGATCGGTGGTGTCGCTACCGCGGTGAACCACGTATCCGTCTGGACGGCCCTTTGCCTGTACGACACTTACAGTCCTAACTTGTTCGTCGACTCGCTTGGCATAACCATCGGTGGTACCGCCTACTCTCCTGGTCATCCGTATTACGGGCCTTACCAGACGGGCTCGATCTTGACCTTCTATGTGAGTGGGTCAGGCGTCGTATCGCCCAGTGGACCGACAGAAGTTGACGCGCCTAGTGACGCCTGCGGCGTAAATTACGACTTCGTGGACGGCGAGTCATTCGACGGCCCGGTATATACCAACGACCAGCTGCATGTCTGCGGCAGGCCGGACTTCGAAGGTTCGCCTGTGTCGCTCACCTCAGGGGCGCCGTCAGATGTCCCGTACCTGTACGACGTCCCAGGATCGGTGAAGGTCACGGCTGCCAACTCCGGTGCGAACGGGCCCTATCCGACGGCTGACATAGGTGACTACATGCCTGCCGGCTACACCGTCGACACGCTCAACTGCGGTGAGGGCGACGACCCCGTCCTGGCTCACGGCCCGGTTGCTCTGAACGGTGAACAAAGCCTGCCGGCACTCAACACGTCACTGGGTGAGTACGGGACGGACAACCCGCCCAGTGGCACGATTGGGACTGGCTGTACCTACGTGGGTCCCACCATGATCGAGCTTGTGACGTCCGGTGGGACGACTCTCATGGACGTCTGGAGCCCGCTGTCGACCAACACGTCGGTCACGAGTTCCACCTGCTCGGGTGGCCAGACCTTTTCGGCGACCAAACCGCTGATCGACGGGATTCCCCTCCCGACCGACGGCGTCGTCTACGTCCAGGATTACGTCCTTACATCGGGAGCACCTGCAGTCCCGAGCGATGGGGCATCGCCCTGCTTCAACCCTTACCGCTCTGACCATGCTGTCACAAATTCGCAGTGCTACGAGGGTGATGTGTACGTCGAAGGGGAGCTGAGCGGTCAGCTGACGATAGGGTCCGCTGCCAACATCATGATCACCCGGAACCTGACCTACGCGTGCGCAGACGGGGCCGGCGGCGCTTCCGCGATCGATCCTTCCTCCGTAGCCGCTTGCAGGACCTCGACGCCCGACATACTCGGGCTGTCGGCTCAACAGGACGTGCTGGTCTCCGGAAACGACCCTTCGAACGCAGATGCCAGCTCAACGAACTGCACGTACGACGGCACCGGCACGCCGACGAACTCAGGCACGAGGCTCGGGGGCACGTCGTACCCGCTCGACCCGGCGGGAGTCTGGCCGTGGCTGTGCAATCCTGACAACGTCATCGTCGACGCGGTGGTCCTGGCTGAGCAGGGCGCCCTGCAGACGGAGAACTGGAAGACTACCCCGTATTCAGGGAACGTTCGGCTGAACGGGAGCGACCTCAGCTACTACCGCGGGCCTTTCGGACAGGAGGGCTTAACCGGCTTCGACAAGACGTTCAGCTACGACACTCGCCTGCAGTACGTGACGCCTCCCTACGCCCTGCCCGACGACGTTCTCATCTGGCAGGTCGAGCAGTACGTAGTCTGCCCAGATCCCGCATGCTCGCCCCTCAATTGATCAGCAGGTCGAGGTACCGGCCCGTGACTCTGGAAACGCAACGGCCGGGAAGTTGAGAGGTTAGGGAGCGTGTCTTGGGACTTCTCGACAGATCCTGAGTTCGAGGCCCAGCTGGCCTGGATGCGCGATGTCGTCCTGACGGAGCTGATCCCTCTTGAGACCCTCGGCCTCTCGGAGCCGTCTTTGCGGGCGGCGCTGGCGCCGGTGCAGGCCGAGGCCAAGCGCCGTGGTCTCTGGGCGGCCCACCTCCCGCCTGAGCTTGGCGGTGGCGGCTACGGGCAGGTGAAGCTCGGGTTGATGCACGAGATACTCGGCCAGACGGCCTTCGGCCCGGTTGCCTTCGGCAACAACGCTCCGGATTCAGGCAACGCCGAGCTCATCGCCATCGGCATCTCCACGACCGGGCGCGAGGAGCAGCGGGCGCAGTGGCTGGAGCCGCTCCTGGCCGGTGAGATCCGCTCGGCCTTCTCCATGACGGAGCCGGGGGCGGGTGCTGACCCGACATTGCTGTCGACCTCGGCGGTGCGCGACGGCGACGAGTGGGTGATCAACGGCCACAAGTGGTTCACCTCGAACGGGTCGGTTGCAGATGTCCTTGTCGTGATGGCTGTCACGAATCCCGACGTGCATCCCTACCAGGGGTGCTCGATGATCCTCGTGCCGGCCAAGACGCCAGGCGTCGACATCGTGCGCGACGTCGCCACGATGGAGGACCCAGTCGAGCACTTCGGCAAGTTCGGCGCCCACTCCGAGGTCGTCTATCGCGAGGTACGCGTGCCCTACGAGAATCTCGTCGGCGGCGAGGGCGACGGCTTCCGGCTGGCCCAGCAGCGTCTCGGGCCTGGCCGCATCCACCACTGCATGCGGTGGCTCGGCCAGTCGCGCCGGGCCTTCGACATGCTCTGCGAGCGGGCTGTCTCCCGCTACACGCACGGCTCCTATCTGGCCGAGAAGCAGACCGTCCAGAACTGGGTGGCCGACTCCCTGGCCGAGATGACAGCTGCGCGCCTGCTCACGCTCTACGCCGCCTGGAAGATGGACACCGAGGGCGCCCAGGCGGCCAGGGTCGAGATCGCCATGATCAAGTACTACGGTGCCAAGGTCCTCTACGACGTGATCGACAGGGCGATACAGGTGCACGGGAGCCTTGGTTTCTCGACTGACATGCCGCTCGAGCACATGTACCGCGCCGCCCGCGCCGCCCGCATCTACGACGGCCCCGACGAGGTGCACAGGGTCACGGTGGCCCGCCAGGTCCTGAAGCGGTACGCGCCTGTCGAGGTGCCGACCGAGCATGTGCCGACGAGGCGGGCGGCGGCCATGGAGAAGTTCGCCTCGTTGCTGGAAGACGCCGCCCTGGAGGGTTAGGCGCCGCCACCGTGGTAGTCAGGCCCCTCAGATTCGAAGGCTACGAAGACCTCGACGACCGCCCGCACGTCATGGTGGACGGGGCGGCCCGCCGGTCTTCGGTCGCCACTCTCTCGCACTGGCCGCAGAGCCCGACGCCTCGATGGCTGGCGCGGGACCTGTCGGCCGAGATCGTGCTCGACTACCTGCGGTTGGCGTCCGGTGCCAGCCGGCCCAGGATTGCCAGGCGCGACAGGGCATCGCTGGCAGCCTTGGTCGCGAGCGTCGCCCTTGCCGAGGCCGTCACCAACGACCACTTCGACGAGGACGGCGTCATGTCCGCGTTTGCCCTTGTCGATCCGGCCTCGGCTCTCGACGAGGCGGCGCTCGTGGCGGCGGCGGCGTCGTGTGGCGACTTCGGCGTGGTGGGCGATGACAGAGCAGCCCAGGTGGCATTCTCGCTCGGGCCAATCGCCGCCGCGGCGGGCGCCACCGGCACGAGCGACTGCTACCGGGCCGTGCTGCCTGTCGTTGGGGAGCTGCTCGAGCGCCCGGATCACTACGAGCGGTACTGGCGAGAGGATTTCGCCGCCCTGCAGGCTGGGCGGGACGCCATCGCCACCGGGCAGGTGACGCTCAGCGATGTCGCCGGCGACCTCTGCGTGGTGAAGCGTGTCGATGCCTCGGGGGCGCTGCTGCCCGGGGCGGAAGGGGGTCGACCGATCTCGGAGGTGGCTATCAACTCGGCGACGAAGGCGAGCCGCATCCTCTCGGTCGACGGGGACCGCTGCGAGCTCACGCTGCGTTACGAGGGATGGGTCCGCTACGTGAGCCGCCGCATCCCGTTGCGCCCCGACCTCGGCCCCCTGGCTGCTCGGCTCTCCGAGCTGGAGCCGTCGGGTGTCACCTGGCTGGCCGACCCCGTGGGCACGATCGTCGGCCGCTTGGCTCCGGGCGGCGAGGGGAGAACCGAGATCCCTGCCGACCAGGTTGCCGCCGTCGTGGTCGACTACCTCGCGACGGCCCCGCCATGTTGGGATCCTTTCCGCCCAGGCGGGAGCTACGTACCCGGCTGACCGGGCGGACGCCTGAGCGACTGTCCTCTCAGGTGACGGGCAGGCTCCACAGGGGCATCCAGCGCTCCTTGTCGGGCTCGATCTTGAGGTCGTGCTTGAGCACGGCCTCCAAGGTGAGCTCGGTCTGGCTGTCCCGCCGCTCTCGCCCCCCGAGGGGGACGAAGGGGTAGAACGTGCCTCGCTTGTATAGGTAGACCAGGTACGTCGAGCCGCCGTAGTTGCCCGAGCCGCTGCCCGGTGCTCCCTCGGAGCCGTCCGGACCGGCGTGGAATCCGAAGACTGAGCAGAGCAACTGGGCACCGTATCCCTCGCCCTCGATCGTCGTGTTGACGAGGTGGACCTGGGTGACGAGGGTCTGGAAGTCACTCGAGGAGATGACGGTCCACTGGTAGCCGTACTTGTCCCCCTCGTAACGCATCGAGCCGGAGGGGTCGTCGCCATCGGTCCCGGCGAGCCCCAGGAGCTGGCGCATCTCCTCTTCCGTCTTCACGAACGGTTGGCCGGCCATCGGCTTGTAGCACACCCCGGCACTGTTGGTCGCCACCAGGTTCTCGCTGGCTTCCAGGGTTATCAAGGCACCCGGGAGGCCGAAGAGGTCGTCGAGCTTGGCCCCAGCCGGCTTGGTGCGCCCGAGGATGACGTCGAGGATTCCCACGCCCGCTCGGCCTCAGTGGCCGCTGTGGCCCATTGACGCCTCGAGCTCGGCGAGCTGCTGCAGCCGGACTTCGAGGCTCGGGTGGGTCGAGAGCAGGTTGTGCATGCTCATGCCCTTCGTCAACGCAGGGGTGAAGAAGAAGGCGTTGAATGCTTGTGCCGTTCGCAGATCCTTGGTGGGGATGCGGCCGTGGTCGCCGCTCACCTTCCGGAGGGCGCTGGCCAGCACCTTCGGCTGGCCGATGAGGATGGCGCCCGACCTGTCGGCCGCCAGCTCGCGGTAGCGAGACAGCGCCCGGGTGAGCAGGAAGCTGACGCAGTAGAAGGCGGCCGTCACGACCAGGGCGCCAAGCTCGATCATCATGAGCTGGGCACCCGAGTTGTTGTTGTTGCCGCCCCCGCGCCCGCGACCGCCGCCCATCCCACCCATGCCACCGAACAGGGCGCTCCAGTACAACATCCGCATTGCCAAGCCAGCGACGATCCCGAGGAAGCTGGCTATGGTCATCACGGCCACGTCCCGATGGGCCACGTGCGACAGCTCGTGCGCCAGCACGGCCTCGAGCTCAGGCTCGTCGAGCCGACGGAGGATGCCTGTCGTGACGCAGACGACTGAGTGTGCCTGGTTGCGCCCGGTGGCGAAGGCGTTGGCGAAGTCCGTCTGGGCGATGGCCACCCTCGGCTTGCGCATGTCGGCGAGGTTGCAGAGCCGGTCCACGACGGCATGCAGCTCGGGGGCTTGCTGCTCGGTGACGATCTTTGCCTTCATCGACCAAAGGGCGATCTTGTCCGAGGCGAAGTACTGGGCGAAGAGAAACGCCACAGGGATGAGGATGACCCAGGCGATGTCCAGCCCGACGAACACCAGGATGGTTACGAGGACGGCGTAAAGCAGCCCCAGTAGGAAGATCGTGCTCATCATGCGGGCCGTTAGGCCCCTGTCAACGGGAAATCGTGTGCGCGCCAAGGTCAGTCTCCCGGAGTCTCCTCTGAGGCGAGCAAGTCGCGCACCTCCGACAACGACGAGCCCGGGTGGGGGAGCGTCAGGTCCGACGGGACGATGGTCTCGGCGCTCACCTGCGTGCCGGTGGAGCGCACCATCTCGTGCATCTGCTCCAGCGTGGCCTCGTAGCCCGCCTCGTCGCCGCTCTCGATGGCAGCGGCAAGGCTGTGGTCGAGCTGCTCCAGCGCCTTGGCGTCCGCCTCACCTACGTCGTACTGGGCCTCGCCGAGGATGCGCACGATCATGACTGCCCCCCGTCGCTGCCGAGCGAGAACAAGTCGGCCGGGCTGGCAGGCGCCGCCGGAGCTGATTGCTCGACTGTCTCGGCGTCGGCCGGCTCTTCTTCGGTTTCGGCTGCGCCGTCCTTGGCAGCGTCGGCTCCCGGCTCGGCGGCACCGGCGCCTGTGCTGCCGCCTGTGCCGAGTGCTCCCGACGGTGCGGCCGGGGCAAGCTCGCCCTTCAGCTGCATCAGCTCGAGGTCGACTTGGCCGGCCTGGCTCGTCTTGTTGAGCTCGGCCTGCAGCGGGTCGCTGCTGCCCGTGATGTCGGGGAGGGAGCCGGCGTCCATCAGCTCGTCGAGGGCACTTGCCCTGGCCTGCATGGAGGCGATCTTGTCCTGGGCACGCTGCATGGCAAGACCTGTGTCGGTCATCGACTCGGAGATGCCCGAGACAGCTTCGGTGATCTTGGTCTGTGCCTGGGCGGCGGTGTAGGAGGCCTTCAGCGTCTCCTTCTGCGTGCGGAAGGACTCGACTCTGGCCTGCAGCGTGTTGCTCGTGGTGACGAGCCGCTGCTCCTGCTCGACCAGTTGGTCGTGCTGGGTCTTCAGGCCGTCGAGCTGGGTGGCGATGCCGGCTCGCCGGCTCAGGGCCTCGCGGGCGAGATCTTCCCGGTTCTGGGCGAGTGCCTGGCGAGCCTGGTCCTGCAGCTTGGCCGCTTGGGCCTGCATCTGCTGAGCCTGTAGCTCGAGGCGCTTGCGGGCCGTCGCGACGTCTGCGACGCCCCGCTTGACCTGGGTGAGCTGCTCGAGCTGCTTCTCGTACGACAGGTCCAGTGTCTCGCGCGGATCCTCCGCGCGATCCAAGACCTTGTTGGCCTTAGCCTGCATGATGCCGCTAAGTCGCTTCATCACACCCATGGGTGGTGGCCCCTCTCGATCGGATTCACGGGCATGAGTGTAGGGCGGCACGAGGGTCAGGCGGTAGCGTCGACCGGATGCACGAGCAGCTATGCCTTCTGTCTGTACACGCCCACCCTGACGACGAAGCGTCGAAGGGTGCGGGCACTGTGGCGCGCTACCACGCCGAGGGCGTCCGTACGGTTCTCGTGACCGCCACGGGCGGAGAGGAGGGCGAGATACTCAACCCCGCCATGGACACACCCGAAGTCCGGTCGGACATCTCGGCCGTGCGGGCCAGAGAGCTGGCGGAGGCGGTCCGGATAATCGGGTACGACGAGCTCGTGCTGCTCGGGTACCGCGACTCGGGCATGAAGGACTCGGAGGCGAACGCCAACCCTGACTGCCTGGCGGCTGCACCGCTCGACGAGGTAGTCGGGCGGCTCGTGGCTGTCGTCCGGACCGCCCGGCCGCAAGTGATCATCACATACGGCGACGACCACAGCGGCTACCCGCACCCGGATCATGTCAGGGTGCACGAGATATCCGTCGCAGCCTTCGAGGCGGCGGGCGACCCCGGGCTCTACCCCGAGGCCGGTGAGCCATACCAGCCCCAGAAGCTCTACTACTCCATCTGGTCGCGGCAGCGGATCATCGATACCCACGCCAAGTTCCTAGAGCTCGGTCTCGAGTCACCCTACGACGAGGGGTGGTTCGAGCGTCGCGGACAGGACGAGACTGCGCCCACCACTCAGATCAGCCTCGCAGGTTACGAGGACGTGCGGCGCAACGCCCTGCTCGCCCACGCAACCCAGGTCGACCCGACGTCGAGGTTCTGGTTCGGCCTGCCCCCCGAGGTTCAGCGGGCCATCTACCCCTTCGACGACTACTCGCTAGCTCGCTCCCTGGTCGACAGCACCCCGCCTGAGACGGACCTGTTCGCCGGGCTGCGGGAGACCGCTGACGTTAGTTGGCCCTGACCAGCGAGCTTGCCGTATTATCCGGCCCTTGTAGGAGCTGGACGAGCCGGTCCGCGGCCGTCCTCATAGAAGGCACACAATTGGGAGGACGAAATGGCCAAGTGGCTGTCGCAGGAGTGGCTCGACGAGGGCAAGAAGCTCAGCGAGACCCAGCCGGAGCGCCCTGGCGCGACCGCCCGGATGCAGTACGCCGTAACGGGTGGTCCTGACGGCGACATCAAGTACTACTGGATCCTCGAGAACGGCAAGCTTGTCGAGAGTGAGCTCGGAGAACTGGCAGACGCCGAGGTGACCCTCACGCAGAGCTACGAGGACGCCATGCGAATCCAGAAAGGCGAGCTAGACGCGAACGCCGCCTTCATGCAAGGCAAGGTCAAGGTGACCGGCAACATGGCCAAGCTGATGTCCCTGCTGCCCATCACGAACTCGCCTGAGTACAAGGCCCTGCAGGCCAAGATCGTCGAGATCACCGAGTTCTGAGCACGGCGGCGGCGCCGCTCGTCTACAGCGGCGCCGCCCGCATGGCGTCCCGGATCTCGCGGTAGCCGATCAGCTTGATGCCATGGCGGGCGACGGAGGCACGCAGGCCCTCCGGGTCGAGCAGCCAGGAGTGGTCGTCGGTCCTGTCCTGCCAGTCCGGTGACATCGCCCGGAGCTCGGGCGTGTCGACGGCGGGATGCACGTAAGCCTCGGTGACTCCTGGGCCGACGCGTGCCAGGGCTGCTTCCACCGTGGCCCGGCTGCCGACGCCGTTGCCGGCGATGAACAGGAAGTCGTCGGGGTACAGGACGCCTCGCTCGCTCGCCAAGGCACGGAAAGGGAAGCCGATCAGCCGCTCCGTGCTGGCGGCCGAGAGTCGCAGCGGCAGCCGGAACTCGTCGGCGATGTCCAGGTAGACGTCGAAGAATTCCGGTCGTAGCTGAAGTGTCCCCATGTGCGAGTCGATGTGGCTCACATCAAAACCCCAGTAGATCGCTCGCTCCACCTGGGCGCGGCACTCCCGCCTCACCTCGTCGAGGTCGGCATGCTCGAAGACGTCATCGAGAGTCCTCGGGAAGCCACCATCACCGTCCAACAGAGAGGGTGCCTGGGTGATCGGCCCCCATCTGTAGATGTCCCACTCGGCGTTCAAAGTGAGATGGACGCCGACGTCCTCTCCCCGGTACTCGGCTGCTGCTCCGCGAGACCAGGGGCAGGGCACCATCAGCGAAGCGGAGGTGCCGGCTCCGTTGCGCAACGCGTCGTAGACGCCGGCATTGGCAGCGTGCGAGCTGCCCAGGTCGTCGCAATTCACGATCAGGAGGCGGTCGTCGGCTCCGTACCCGAGTCGTTCGGCGAGAGTGGTCACGACCTGAAAGTAGCGCCGCCGTCGTGTCCCTGTGGCGCCGCCGACCGTCTCTATAGGATGCGATGCCATGTCGCGCTACGGGATCACGGTTCCCTTCGACCGCACGCCGCTCGCCGAGCACAAGGAGCTGTTCGAGGAGGTGGTTGCCCTCGGCTACTCGGACGTGTGGTCGGCCGAGGCGAGTGCGACGGACGGCTTCGTACCGCTGGCCATGGCCGCCGCTTGGGCGCCGTCGCTCCGCCTTGGCACCGCCATCGTGCCCTCGTTCACGCGGGGGCCTGCGACGTTGGCGATGTGCGTGGCGACGATGGCCGAGGCGGCTCCGGGTCGGTTCCAGTTCGGGCTGGGCACGTCGTCGGACGTGATCGTCGAGCGCTGGAACGACGTCGAGTTCTCGGAGCCGTACCGCCGGAACAGGGACATGGTGCGTTTCTTAAGGGCAGCCCTGGCAGGCGAGAAGGTGACCGAGGAGTACGACACGTTCAAGGTCCGTGGCTTCCGCCTCGACCGGCCGCCGGCGGTCGTGCCGCCGATCCTGGTCGCTGCCCTCCGGCCAGGCATGCTCCGGCTGGCAGGTCGCGTCGGTGACGGCACGATCATCAACTGGCTGTCAGCCGCCGACGTCAGCAAGATCGTTCCCGAGGTCGGCGCAGGCAAGGAGGTCGTCTGCCGGATCTACGTCTGCCCCTCGACTGACGCCGAAGCCGTCCGCTCCTCGGTCAAGCCCCTGATCGCCGCCTACCTGAACGTCGAGGTCTACGCCCTGTTCCAGGAGTGGCTCGGTCGCGGCCCGGCCTTGCAGGCGATGTGGGACGCCTGGCGGGCGGGCGACCGCAAGGGTGCGGTGGACGCCATACCCGACTCTGTCGTCGACGAGCTCGTGGTGCACGGCTCGCCCGACGAGTGCCGGGCACACGTGGCCCGCTACGTCGAGAACGGCGTCACCGTGCCTGTCCTCATGCCGCTGCCGTTCGGGGTCAGCTCCCGGGACGCGGTCAGGCTCCTGGCGCCTGGCGGCTGACTGGGCGTGAAACGGCCCACCTGGCAGCGGGGCGCGGCGCTAGGCGAGGCGTGGCCACAGGTGGGCCGCCGGACGTACGTAAATCGGGGCAATTCGGCGCGTACATGTCCACAAGCGCCTCGCCGGGCAGACTCGCGGGCAGTTTGGCGGGTGGGGCCCGGCGTACATGTCCGCAAGCGCCCCGGTGGCGCCCCGGTCGGCCGGCTTGTGGGCACTTTGGCGGGTGGGACCGGGGATAATGTCCTCAAGGCGCCGCCCGCTGTGTTGCTCTGATCCCTAGCCTCCGGCGGCCAGCCGCGCCTGCAGCTTGGCGTCCTTCTCCCTCACCTCGGCGGCGACGCGCTCGGCGAATCGCTCGAGCTCGCCGGCGACCCGCTCGTCGGCGATACCGATCATCCGGGCGGCGAGGAGCCCGGCGTTGCGGGCACCGTCGATGGCGACGGTTGCCACGGGGATGCCTTTGGGCATCTGGACGATCGACAGCAAAGAGTCGAGACCGTCTAGCTTGGAAAGGGCGATGGGGACGCCGATCACGGGCAGGCGGGTGACAGCGGCGATGACTCCCGGCAGGTGGGCCGAGCCGCCGGCACCGGCGACGATCACCTGCACCCCTCGTCCAGCAGCCGCCCTGGCGTAGGCGATGGTGTCGTCCGGGGTCCGGTGAGCCGACAGCACGCGCATGTCCCAGGCAATGCCGAGCTCGTCGAGGGCGTCGGCTGCCTGGCGCATGACAGGAAGGTCGGAGTCGCTTCCCATGACGATGGCAACACTCATTGTGTCTATGTCCTTTCGGTGGTCCTGGTCAGAGGTTCGGGCTGCGGCGGGCGAGAGGCGAGACGCGCTTGCCGATCTCGCCGAGCGCGATCCCTACTGCGACTCCGGCGAGCACATCAGACCCATGGTGGATACGGACGTGCACGCGGCTGGCGGCGACGAGGGCAGCGATGGCGTAGTAGGCCGTTGCCCTAGCCCTCGTGTCGTCGTCAGAGAGCAGCACGGCAGCACAGAAGGCGGCGGTGGCGTGGCCACTCGGGAAGCTCGACGTGATCGGGGTGCGGAAAGGCAGCGGGTGCTCCACCTCGCGTACCGGGCGCCGGCGCCCGAAGAGCGACTTCATGCCGGCATTCACCACGACAGACTCGATGCCCGTAGCCACGATCGCTCGGATGGCTGCCCGTTCGTCGCGAGGTCTGCCCCGTAGCGCCCGAACAAGGGCAAGAGCGACCCAGACAAGGCCGAAGTCGCCGAAGGCCGAGGCCGAGTAGAAGATCCTGTCGGCGAAGCGGTTGCCTCGCAGCCGCTCGAACAGGTCGTCAACTTCGCTGTCGAACTCGCGGACGATCCCCCGCAGGCCGCAATCATCTGCTCGCTCGGCGGCGCCTGCAGCTTCGCCGCGATCATCGTCAGCGGAGCCGAACGCTGCCGTCGGTGGAATCGGAGTCAAGCCCAAATCGTACTTGGCCACCGCTGGCATCAGATATTCTTGGCGAGCCATGGAGCACCTCCTCTCGTCGTGGGGCTACCTCGCGCTCGTCCTGCTCACGTTCGCCGAAGCCGCTTGTATCCCCATACCCTCCGAAGTGACGCTCGGCTTTGCCGGCTACCTGGCGGCTTCGACCGGCAAGATGGAGATAGTCGTCGTCATCGTGCTCGCCACGCTCGGTGAGGTGGCAGGTGCCTTCGTAGGGTGGGCGATCGGCCGCTGGGGGGGCAGGCCGTTGATCGAGAAGCTGGGTCGCTACGTCCTGCTGACGCCGGCGGACGTAGACAAGTCGGAAGCCTGGTTCGCCAGACGCGGCGAGCCGGCCGTCTTCTTCGGGCGGATCCTGCCCATCGTCCGGACCTTCATCTCCCTGCCGGCGGGTGTGGCGGAGATGAAGCCGGTGCGTTTCGGATTGGCGACGCTGGCTGGGAGCCTCGTGTGGTGCAGTGCGCTCGGCATTGCCGGCTACGAGTTGGGCAGGAAGTGGAACGAGGTCACCAAAGGCTTCTCTGATGCGGGCTACTTGCTCGTCCTGATCGCTGTAGCAGTGGTCGCCCTCGGTATCACGCACCGCGTGCAGGCCGTTCGCAAGGCCAAGGTCGCGAGCCGAAGCTCCTAAGCCGGCGGGCAGCGTCTCCTTCTACTTGTCCGCGGCGCCGAGGGTCGCCTTAAAGAGGTCTCCCATGCGCTCCACCCGCTCGAGGACCTCCGACGGCCCAAACGAGAGGCGGCCGCCGTTCGCTCCCGCTGCGCAGCCGGCGACCTCGTCCCAAACAAGTGGCGTCGAGACTGACGGCTCGCCGACCGCCCGCAGAGAGTAGGGAGACACCGTCGTCTTTGCCGGGTTGTTCTGGCTCCAGTCTATGAGCACCTTGCCAGTGCGCAGGGCTTTGGCCATGCGAGAAACGACAAGCCCTGGCTGGTCTGCCTCGATCGCCTCGGCGGCGGCGTGGGCGTACTCGTTGGCCTCGAGCCCTTGCCAACCCCGCCCGGCGATGGAGCCGTAGAGCTGCATGCCCTTCGAACCGCTCGTCTTCGGCGACAGCTCGATGCCATCGGTGGCCAGGCGCTCTCGCAGGACGAGGGCCACCTGGCAGCACTCCTGGATGGCTGCCGGCGCTCCCGGGTCGAGGTCGAAGACGATCAGGTCAGGGCTGGCGTGGCGGGCGTCGACTCCCTGGCTGCCGCCTGGCTTCCCGCCGTCCTCGTCGGCGCCGCTGGGCGCTTCCCCCTCCTTGCCGTCCCCTTCCTCGCCGTCCTCGCCGTCCTCGGCCTCGTCGCCCCCGCCCTCACGGCCCTCGCCGTCGCCACCCGGCGCCTCAGCGGCGTCGGCGCGAGCGGGATCGGGGTCGTCCTCGGCCGGCAGGCGCCACATGGGAGTGTGGAACTCGATCGCCGCCAGGTTGGCGAAGAACACCAGGCTTGCAAGGTCGTCGACGAGCGCGTACTCGTTCGTGTCCCGGCCCTTCATACGCCTGGCGAGCACCGCCGTCCGGATCCACCCGGGCGCGTGCTTGGGCACGTTCTTCTCGATGAAGCCTTGCGACGCCACGCCATTGGGGAAGCGGCGGCAAGTGATCGGCCGCCCGGCAAGATGAGGCAGCATGGCCGGCGCGATCCGGACGTAGTAGTCGATCAACTCGCCCTTCGTGAAGCCGGTGGCGGGGTACATCACTTTCGACAGGTTCGAGAAGCTGAGCTCCCTCCCGCCGATCTCTGCCGTGAACCTCTCCTCGCCCGGGCTCATGTGCCAAGCCTGCCCTATCAGGAGCACTCTCGCCGCCCGCTACCGTGCTGCCATGCGGATCCTCATCGTCGGAGGCACCTCGTTCGTTGGCCGGCACATCACCGAGCATGCACTCGCAGCAGGCCACGAAGTGACTCTCTTCAACCGGGGACAGACCAACGCCGGCGCTTTCTCCCAGGTCAGTCATGTTCAGGGGGACAGGAACCAGGGCATCGCAGGGTTGGCGGGGTTGGAGGGAAAGCAGTTCGACGCCACGATCGACGTGTGTGCCTACGTGCCGGCCAGGGTGCGCGATCTGCTCGGTGTCCTCGGCGGCGGAGTCGGGCACTACACGTTCATCTCGACCATCAGCGTCTATCCCGACGACACGCCCGCCGGCTTTGACGAGTCGGCGCACCTGCTCGCTCCGTCGTACGGCGACGAGCTTCGCATGGAGGACTACGGAGCGCTGAAGGTCGGCTGCGAGCAGGCTGCCGTCGAGATTCTCGGCAACGGTGTCTGCATCGTCCGCCCTGGCTACGTCATCGGGCCACACGACCCGACGGGGCGCTTCACGTACTGGGTCGAGCGCGTGGCGAGAGCAGCCGGCGGATCGATGCTCGGTGGTGCGGCTGAACAGCCCCTCCAGGCCATCGACGGGCGGGACCTGGCGAGCTTCACGCTGGGGCTCGTCGAGAGCCAAGACAGCGGCGGTTTCAACGCCACGGCGCCCGACCCGGCACCGACCTTCGACTCCGTGCTGCGCCAGGTCGCCGACGGGGTCGGCGCACCTTTCCCCGCCGTCGAGTGGCTGGGCAAGGAGCACGATCTTCTGCCGCTTACGCAGGCGCCGGAGAGCTATGGACTGATGCAGGCAGATTTGGCAAAAGGACGTCGGCACGGCCTGGCCTGGCGCCCGCTCGCCGCGAGTGCTCGTGACTTGCTGGAGTGGGTGACGAGGTCGCGAGCCGACGGGTCGTACGATGCCCGGGGGCGTTCGCTGAGCGCTGCGGATGAAGCGGCCCTGCTGGCGTCAGGTCCGCAGGCCTGAGCCTGCGCCCGGCGCCCGAGCTCCGGAACCGCTCGCCGATTTAGGGCTGAGGGGTCCGCGGCGCCACGCCGAGCCAGACTGGTTGCCGGAGCCGTCCTGCCGCCGTCCACTCGGTGAACTTCACTTTTCCGCTGATGGCCGGCTCGACCCAGGTGGCGCCGCGGCTGTCGGCGCGAGGCACCGTGGATCCGAAGGGAGGTTCCTCGAGGACGAGCCCGCGGAGGATGGCTTCAAGTCCTCGGAGCTCTTGGGTACCGAGACCCGAGCCGACCTTGCCTACGTACCGCAACCCGCCCGCTTCCTCGACTCCGAGCAGCAGGGCGCCGATAGTGCCTTCTCGGGAACCTGATCCGGAAGTGAAGCCGCCCACTACGAAGGTGCCGCTCGTCGTGTGCTTGATCTTCAGCCAGGCGGGCGAGCGGCGCCCGGGCAGGTAGCGCGAGTCGGCGCGCTTGGCCATGACCCCCTCCAGCCCTCGCTCGCCGCTGGTCTCGAAGACGGCCCTGCCGCCGCCCTCGAAGCTCGGCGAGACGCTCCAGTTGGGAATCTCTCCGAGCCGGAGCGACTCGAGCACCCGGCGGCGCTCCGAGTAGGGCTCGTCCACCAGGAGTCGCCCGGCCAGGCACAGGACGTCGAACACCACGTAGGCGATGGGCGTCGCAGGGTTGGCATGGCGGGCTTGCAGGGCCTGGAATCGCGGCACCCCGTGCTCGTCGAAAGCGACGATCTCGCCGTCGAGCACGGCAGGCAGGTGGCCGGCCAGGCGCTCCCAGGCACTTTGGTCGGGCTGCAGCGCCGGGACGCCGGCGGTCAGGTCCTTGTCGCGCCGGCTCGAGAAACGAGCGTCCCGCCCCGCCTCGAGGTAGCACACAGCCCGCACGCCGTCCCACTTGAACTCGAAGGCCCAGCCCGTCTCGTCGGCCGGCAGCTGGCCGAGCGTGGCCAGCATCGGCTGGATCGACGTGGGCGCGCCGCCGGCGGGTTGGCCTACCATCGAGCCATCATCTCAGCTCGGAGGTTTGCGGATGGATATCGCGACGGCTCAGGAGTTTCTGCGGCACAATCACCGAGCGGTGATGGCGACGCGGAGGGCCGACGGCTCGCCGCAGCTGTCGCCCGTCACCAGCGCGCTCGACGAGTCAGGCGCTGTCATTGTCTCGACGAGGGAGACCGCAGCCAAGGCGCGCAACCTTGCTCGCGACGCCAGAGTGTCTGTCTGCGTGTTCACCGACGGCTTCTTCGGGCAGTGGATCCAGGTCGACGGCAGGGCCGAGATAGTCCACCTGCCTGATGCGATGGACGGGCTCGTGGCCTACTACAGGGCGGTCAGTGGCGAGCACCCGGACTGGGACGACTACAAGGCTGCGATGGAGCGCGAGCGGCGCGTCGTCGTGCGGATCCCGATTGAGCGAGCGGGCCCGGACTTCTCCGGCTGAGTGCCCGGCTGGGGCTTCTCCGGCTGAGTGCCGGCTGAGTCGTCCGGCTGGGCGTCCGGCTGAGTCCCCGGCTGGGCTTCTCCGGCTGAGTGCCGGCTGAGTCGTCCGGCTGGGCGTCCGGCTGAGTCCCCGGCTGGATCGCCGTGCGGCCGAGTCTGTAGCGTGTTGTCGTGAGTGCTGTGGCTCCGCGGCCCGCCCTGGCGGACCGGCCTTTCCCCGAGATCGTCTTGCGCCGCCTGCTCCGCGTCCCCGACGAGCGGCCGCCAAAGCGCGCCGACGAGGCCGCCCAGAGCTTGTTCAGCACCTCGATGCTCATCTCGGCCACGAGATGCCTGCTCGGCTACGTGGTCTTCCCGATCCTGGGACCCACGCTCGGTGCCGCCGCCGGGTTCACGCCGATCATCGGGATCCCGCTCGGGCTCGTGGCGTTGGTGTTCGATGTGAGGGGGATCCGGCGTTTCTTTGTGGCTGATCACAAGTGGCGCTGGCCGATCACTGCCATCTACCTGGCCGTGATGGTCCTCGTCGTCATCCTCCTGGTGCACGACATCTCCCACGTCGCCTGAGGACGTCAGCGGCGGGGGAGGGCCCTAAGGGGGGTCTTCTTGGAGTGGACGACGTCGTCGACAAGGCCGAACTGGACTGCCTCGGCGGCGCTCAGGTAACGGCCGGACTCGCAGGCCTCGGCGACAGCCTCGGGGGTGCGGCCGACGGCTTGTGCGAGCCGCTCGTGGTAGCGGCGGTAGCTCTGACGATGGAATTCCACCACGGGCTCGATGTGGCTGGCGCGGGCCTCGAAGGTGACGTCGGGGTCACTCAGGCGGAACCGGGTGTGCTCCATCGCCAACCGGCGGCTGCACACCGCGGCAACCAGGACGGCCGGACCCTCGACACGGCCGAGGCACGTCACGTTCACCGGCACCCCCAGTACGTCGATCACGTCGACCACGGCAAAACACGCCTCCAACGACCCCCCCGGCGAATCCAACTGCAGATCGACTGCCTCGTCGCCGGTGGCGTCCAGCGTCATCAGCTGCGAGGCGACCCGCGTGGCGCCGGTGCCGTCAAGGGCGCCGCGCAACAGCACGATGCGCCGGTCGAACAAGTGCCCTTCGAGCCAGTCGGAGCCTTCGGGCCAGTCGTTGGTTCCCATCACATCTCCTCCTCGACAGGCGTGAGGTGCCATTGCAGCTTGTGGGACAGGGCGGCGGCGTAGCGCTCGAGAGTAGAGAGGCGGACGTCGGCCTCACCGGATTCCAGCCGAGCCACGGCGGACTGGGAGGTTCCCATTCGTGCCGCCACGTCTGTCTGTGTCAAGCCGAGGCTGACCCGCCGCGCCTCCAGCTCGCACACGAGCTGCTGCCGGCGAGCGGCCATCTCCCGGAAGCCGGGGAACACCGGGGCGTGCTTCCTCTGGGACGGTTTCATCTCGATTTCGATATATTACACCGCGGGCCTGTTGCAAGCGAGCGTCCGGTAGCATCTCGTTTTCGATATCTTGTATTAGAGATATCCCCTCAGTGCAACACTCGGCCAAGGAGGCGACATGACAGTCCTCGAGCACCCCCGCCACTCGATCATCCCGACGGTGCTTGACCAGACCAGCCGGGGAGACCGGGCCTACGACATCTTCTCGCTGCTGTTGAAGGAGCGGATCGTCTTCCTCGGCCAGGAAGTCGACGACCAGATCGCCAACCTCCTCGTGGCCGAGATCCTCTACCTGGAGGCCGACGACCCGGACAAGGACATCCACCTCTATATCAACTCACCAGGGGGACTCAGCTACGCCGGCATGGCGATCTACGACGTGATGCAGCACACCCGCTGCGAGGTCTCGACCATCTGTGTCGGGATGGGGATGTCGGCAGCGGCCATGATCCTGGCCGGCGGCGCCGCCGGTAAGCGCTACGCCCTGCCCAACGCCAAGATCATGATCCACGAGGGCAGTGCCGGCACGCGGGGTGCCCCCCGGGACATGGAGATCCACCTCCGAGAGGTGCTGGCGACGACGCGGCGCATGGTCGAGATCCTCGCCCACCACACCGGCCGGTCGATCGCCGAGGTGACGGCGGACATCGAGCGGGATCGCTACATGACCGCTGAGGAGGCAATGCGGTACGGGTTGATCGACGAGATCATCGTGCCCAGGCGAGGCGTGTCGGCTGACCCAACCGCGCAGGCGGCGCTGGCGGCGCTGACGCCGGGTACCGGCGTCATGAAGGGCGACCCGGAGCTTGCCAAGGTGAGCTGAGCTGGTGCTGCCACGGTGTCCGGCGCCTGGTGCCGCTACCGCTGGGTGCCGGCCGGACCGGTCGTCCGGCCCAGTGCCCGCCGGACCGGTCGTCCGGCCAAAGTGCCCGCCGGACCGGTCGTCCGGCCTGGTGCCGGCCGGCGCAGGCCCGAACCCGAGGAGCTGAGCTACCACCTAGAGGGAACTGAACTCCTCGACTTGCCACCGCCGCCGCACCGCCCGCTGGCCGACCCGAACCCGAGGAGCTGAGCTACCAGCTAGAGGGACCTGCGCTCCTCGACTTGCCGCCGCCCGGC
>JBOGHW010000079.1:0-4935 GCA_050744865.1 Acidimicrobiales bacterium
GGTCAGGTCCGCGATGGAACCGCCCGGTCCCTCGGCGCTCCTGACCAGCGAGAAGTTCCTGTCGCCGTGCTGCTCGGGCTCGTAGAGCCGGATGGCGCGACGGAGCACCTCGGCCTGCGACGTGCCCTCTCGTTCGGCCAAGGCGGCCAAGCGGGCAATCTCCTCGTCGTTCAGGTACACGCTCGTTTTGTGCACTGACGTAGGGTAACACGTAGGGTGCCCAGCGTGAACACGACCATTGTGGGAAGCAGCCGTCGCTCAGGCTCTTGCCGTATCGTCCTCGACGCATCGGAGGGAAGGGTTTCGAGGAGTCGCGACCCTCGGGCACCTGATTCGGGCCGGTGGTGCCGGCGGCGGGGGCTGTGTGGACCTCGCGGACGCGGGAGCGCAGACGTGGGGGCCGGGTAGCATCGTCACGTGCCGGCCACCGTCCTCGCTCGTCCCGCTCGCCAGGTACTCAGCAAGAGCTAGCGGGCCGCCGGCCCCGCTCGAACACGAGCATGGCCGAGAACCCCTTTGGGAGCGAGGACGCGGCGCCACCATCGACGGTTGGGGCGACGGCGAGCGTGCCGGACGCGGATGACCTCACCGGACCTGGCAGAGACATCCAAGCTGGCTGTCCGCTGGCGCGCACGGGAAGGACCTGACTGCGGCATCTGGCGGCCCCGATAGCTACCCGCGTTGGAGCTTGAGGCCGATCGTGGGCACGAAGAGTGACGCGACGTATTGGGGCCAGAGGATCGCTCCGTTGCAGCGGAAGCGGATGCCCGTGCCATCTGCGGCGTCGAAGGACCGGGCGTGGCTTGAGTATCGGCCGGTTCTCACTTGGAGCGTGTGCGGGCCGGGCTCTACTGGTAGTTCAACGGTCTGGTTCCGGTCGATCGATCCGGCCGGGTTGCCGTCAAGAAGGATTCGAAACGGTTTGCGACGAAGCTCCGCGATGCCGACGGTCTCTCGTTCCAGTATGACCGTTGGTGACATTGTGGTCTCCGTAATCTTGTTGGACCAGAGGGTCTAAAGCTCGGCGCGGGCTTAGAGCGGTCAGCATGCTTAACGACCCGATGCGATAATATCCTGTGGGAGGTGTAATACGTAGGAGGATAGCTGTGCGTCTCAACAGCAAAGGACGCTCCTATGGATGTCAAGCCGTTGCGGGCTGATTCTCGAGAAGTCGGAAGAGCTCACGGGCGACGTAGCGCTTCAGGCATCGCTTGATCTCACGCGGGGTCTTGCCCTCGGCGGTGCGTCGCTTCACGTAGGCCTGCGTCTCCTCGTCATAACGGAGCCGGCAGATCACGATCGTGTGGAGCGCCCGGTTGAGTTGGCGATCGCCGTAGCGGTTGAGCCGATAGTGCGTCGTCACCTTGCCGGAGTTCGCGGGGATCGGGGCGGTGCCACCGAGCATGGCGAACGCGGCCTCCGAACGAAGACGCCCGGGGTGGGACCACGCGCAGAGCACTGTCGCGGCAACGATCGGTCCGACGCCGCGGCGCTCGAGCAGCTCTGGGTGCCAGCCGCGGACGATGGCGAGGATCGCCTTCTCGTGACGGGCGGCTTCGGCGGCGAGCTCGAGGGCTCGCCGAGCGAGGTCGCGCAGCACGCTTGCGGTGGTGCGCGTCTCGAGGTCGTACTCCTCACGGAGCCGCAGATGCGTAGCGACGCGCAGCATTGCCGGAAGGCCCTTGTCCCGCAGCTTTGAGCGGAGCTGTTCGGGAGCGGCGACGACGAGTGAGAAGAGCTGACGCTGGGCGTCGGTCGCCGACTCGACCGCCGAGCGCCGCGCCGCCAGCAACACCGAGAGGGCCTGGCGGTCGCCGGTCGAGCGGGGCGTGCCGAGCTTGGTGCGCGAGAGCGCCTCTCTCGCTGCCCGGATCGCGTCGAGCGGGTCGGACTTGGCGCCGTTGCGGCGCTTTTGTCGTTCGGGCCGGTCGAGCTCGACGACGAGCTCGTCGCTCTTGCCGAGATGGCGCGCAAGACCGGCGCCGTGGCCTCCGGTGCCCTCGATCGCCCATGCCCGCAAGCCCGAATGCTCGTCCGCGAACCGAACGAGGCGCTCGTAGCCATCGGGGGTCGCCTCGACGGTGATCTCGGCGAGCACACCGCCGGTCCGCGCATCAACTGCGGCAGCGCTATGCGTCGCGACGTGGGTGTCCACGCCGATCACGACGTCGACGATTTCGGAAAGACTGTCCATGCGTTGCTCCTTTGGTCGGAGGGACGTAGTCGGTTCCGGTCCGGACGGAGAAAGGCAGGACTGTGATGGGACACGCCGCCGGAGAACTCCGGAGGCGGTCAAGCTCCTGATCAGGCCAAGAGCTCCAACCGGGCCGGGGCCGGCGACCACGAGCGGACGAGTCCTTTCAAAGGCACGAAGCCAGTCAGGTCATGGGTCACGCTCGTAATCACCGACCCACAGCCCAGCAGTGTCACTGAGCTGCGAGGTGGATCCTCACAGTCAGCTCTGGCGGGGTGTCTGCAGTACGAGACGGATGAGCCGCTGCTGGACCTGGCCCGTCATCGCTTCCACGTCGCAGGTGGCCGCCACGCCGGTCCGTATGAGCCGCTGCCGCCGGAGCGGAACCGCTTCTGCTGCGGCTTCATCGCTCACCGCCAGCCTTGGCGCCTCGCCACCATCAGTCTCGGAGACCAGAACGGCGGGTGGCTGTCAGAAGTGCTGGGGTGGGCGGGCGTGGGTTGGGTCAGTCTCGGCGGAGAACCGCTGGCAGTCCGGGGAGACGCCCGCGACCCGAACCGGGGCAGCTCGCACAGTGACTGCGGGCTCATGGCCATGTTGAGGGTCGACTGGTTGAGGGCGCTGGTCGGCGAGCCGCTCGACGAACAGATCGAGGTGCCTCCCGGCCTGATGCTGGAGCTGGGCGAGACGGAGCGGTGGTGGTTCGCGAGCTCGCTGATCGCCATCGGGATCGACCGACAGACCTTCACTTACCAAGCGGCGACTGACGTGCTCACCTCGATGACGGCCTACGTGGACGACCAGGCCGCCCTGTCGATTCGACTGTCGTCGGTACAGCCGTTGTAGCCGTGGCCCGGGAGCGCCCCAGGCGTTCCCGCAGCCGAACCTCCTACGGAACGGTGACCGGCTCGTCCTGGCCGAAGAGCAGTTCGGCCAGATGGGGATGCGTCTACGGATCGTCGGAGGAGTTGCCAACCGGGGTGTCTGGTCGATGATCTCTGGAAAGCCGACTGCGGTGGAGGAGCAGCAATTGCCCGGCGGCAACGCCGGTGGCGCGATGCTGGTCGAGGGAACTCGATCGAACGCTCGACCAGGTACGATGCGCGGGATCGTCGGGTATTCCGGCCACACAGACGTGTGTTGATTAGCCCGCCTTTCGGGTTGACCGCTTGATCGCGCGAGCTGCTCGCAGGCCCTTCTCCAGCGCCTCCATCAGGTCCTCGACCGCGGCCCCCGATTCGGGCTCGTCCAAGCGCTCTTGGACCCAGCGGCGCACCAGCTGGGTGACGCCCACACCTTCTGCTCCGGCACGCTGGCGGAGGCGCACGAGATCGGTGGCGTCGAAGCGCACCGCCAGTGACGACTTGGGCTCGCCGCGGCGAACCTCGACCCGGTGGAGCTCGGACAGGTCGTGGTCGGCCTCGTCGAACGCCCGGGCATCGTCCTCATAAGGCCAGTTGTCAGTGGTCATCTCTGCTGCTCCTTGGCTTGTCGGTAGCTTCGCTCCTCTTTGGCGGTCATGGACCGGGCAGTCACCGGGTAGCTGCGCCCGCCTGCAGGAGTGTCGAGGTAGACGGCAATCAGGCGCCCGGCCTCGCTGTGTCCGAAGGCGACCAGCCTCCCGAGTCGATCGGGCTCGCCCGCGTCGAAGAACAGGGTCTCATCGCCGAAGACGACTTCTTCGACCTCCTACGGGGTCACCTGGTGGAGGGCGATGTGTGCGACGTTGTGGTCGTCCCACAGGAGCTCGGTGATCTCGGCCACGACCGCTCAGTGTAGTGCGTTCGCAGTACGAACGTATTGCGCATCTCCTGGGAGCGTCGCCGGTCGCCGCTGCCAGCCTCGATCCCGACGGTCGCGGTCGTCGCGCTCGGCGCGCACCGAGTCCTGTCCAAACACGGTCGACGGGCGTCGACCCAGATCAGCGGGACTTTCGCCGTTGAGCCACAGAACGGCGGCTGTCCACCTGACCCGGCTCGCCGTTGGAGCTATCGCGTCAATCGGGCCATGGTTATCTCGTAGCTACAACGGGCCGCTCCCCTGGGAGGACAGGTACTGGCCGACGAGGCGAGCCGTCGCTCTCATACGTAGATTTGACCCGACGACCCCGACCGCGCCATGGCCCGGCTCGACCAAGACGCTGCAACCTTCTGCATCACCACGTGAGCAGCAGGCACGTGCCGGCAGCCGATCGGCTTGTGGGTGGTGAGCGAGACCACCCTTCCATCGACTATCGTCGATGACCGATGGACGAGCCCGTGTTGGACAGGCAGGTCGCGAAGGCCTACGCAGGGTGGTTCCGGGCCCTATCCGACCCGACCCGGGTGCAGGTGCTCGCCTTGTTGGCCCGCCAACCGGCGCCGTTGTCGGTTGGCGAGCTGACGACCAGACTGCCCGTTGGCCAGTCGACGGTAAGCCACCATCTTGCCGTGTTGGTGGCCGTGGGGTTCGTCCACGCCCGCAGGCAGGGAACCAGCTCCCTCTACGCCGTCAACCCGGCTTGCGTGGAGTGCTTCCCCACCGCCGCCGACGTGGTGATGGGCCGGCGACCGCCCCATCTCGCCGAAGCAGGCTGCTACGACCGGAATGTGGAGATGGAGGAGATGGCCCGATGACCGAACGAAGTGACCTCCGAGAGACCGTCCGGAAGCGATATGCGGCGGCGGCTGCCGGCTTCGCTGCCGGGGACGGCGCTGGAGGGACCTCTGATGCGTCCTGCTGTGGACCGGGCACGGTTGTCG
>JBOGHW010000080.1:0-13856 GCA_050744865.1 Acidimicrobiales bacterium
CAACGGCGACTTCGAGGACTACTGGAGCTTCCATCTCGCACAAGAACGCCTACGAGTGCACGAGTCTCGGTACATGAACGGCGTCATTCCACGAGCGGCTTGAGGTCCCTTCAGGAGAGCCGCACCCCTTCGAGTCCGACCATGTGCTGAACGTGGCGTACAACGCCCTCTGCGGCGGGACTCGCCTCGAAGACATCGAGTTACGCCGCAACGACGCTGTGTTCCTCGACGCTTTGGGCGTCGACAGCCTGCCGGACCCGACCACGGCCGGCGACTTCTGCCGCCGTTTCGACGCCGCGTCTGTGAAAGCACTGCAGGAGGCGATCAACCGGGCACGGTTGAGAGTCTGGGGCACCCAGCCGGCATCGTTCTTCTCCGGGACGGCCCGCATAGACGCCGATGCCTCGATCATCCCCACCACCGGCGAGACCAAGCAGGGAATGAACATCGCCTACAACGGCATATGGGGCTACTCGACTCTGCTCGTGAACCTCGCCAACACCAAAGAGCCCCTGTTCATAGACCTCAACGGTGCCAACCGTCCCTCGCACGAAGGCGTGGTCCCGCTCTACGACAAAGCGATCAACCTTTGCCGTGAGGCGGGCTGGAGCGACATCCTGCTGCGGGGCGACACCGACTTCTCGCTCACGTCCGAGTTCGACCGCTGGCATGACGACGGCGTCAGGTTCGTCTTCGGCTACGACGCCAAGGCCAACCTCATCGGCATCGCCGAGGACAGGCCCGAGGAGCTCTACCACTCCCTGGTGAAGAAAGCCGAAGAGGCGACCGCCAACAAGGAGAGGACGAAGGCTCCGGGCGTGAAGGAGACCGTCGTCAGGATCCGAGGCTTCAAGAACATTCGCACAGTCGCCGAGGACGTGACCGAATTCTCCTACAGGCCGGGCAAGTGCGGGCGTGACTACCGGGTGGTGGCCCTCCGGAAGGATCTCAACATCTCCAGCCAGGGTCGGCTCTTCGCCGAGTTCCGTTACTTCTTTTACATCACCAACGACTGGGAACTAACGGCCGACGAGGTGATCGCCGAGGCCAGAGGTCGCTGCGACCAGGAGAACCTGATCGCCCAGCTGAAGGACATCCGTGCGCTGCACGCCCCGGTCAACACCTTGGAGGCCAACCTCGCCTACATGACGATGGCGTCGCTCGCCTGGACCCTCAAGGCCTGGTGCGCCCTGTTGCTGCCGATATCGCCGCGCTGGGCCGAGACCCATAACCACCAGCGCCAGCGACTGCTCACGATGGAGTTCCGCACCTTCCTGCAGGCCTTCATCGCGGTCCCGTGCCAGATCGTGCGGAGCGGCAGACAGATCCGCTGGCGCATCCTCGCCTGGAGCCCGTGGCTTGGAGCCTTCCTCAGGCTCGCCGACAGCCTCTGAGGCTGAGCCGAACCGGACAGACACTCTCCGGCAGACTGACACGACGTACGGAGGAGCCAACATTGGCGACCCCCGATACTGCCCCTGCGACCCGCTACGCCCGAAATGTGGCTTCAGGCGGCCCTGCAAACCCATACCGGCTCCACCTGAAGGTGCCGATCGAGGCATTGGAGTCCCTGCGATCAGCGGTCAGGGTCGAGCGCTTGTTTTAGGGTTAGCAAAGGAGTTGGGAGTTCCTGAGGGCACCATCAAGGCGCGTCTGAAGCGCGCGAGATTGCTGCTCCTCCCTCTTCTCGATGATGGCGAACGGAGGCGACAGGATGGAGCAAGGCCCTGACGGAGTGACGGAGCGGATTCGCGACTTAGTGAGCGAGTTATCGTCCTCTAGTTGGTGTATGACTCCGGAGATGATCCGCGAACGCGCCGACGGCCGCGTTGCGGCCTCGAAGCCGTCGTAACCTTTGTGGCGATTGGGATCGCTGGCGGCGGGTCGGGCAAAGGGGCCGGCGGCGCGCTGAGCCGAGGTCCGAACGTACAGGTCTCTGGCACTTTCGTGTTGGCTGGCGGGCCTGGACTTCGTCTGTTGGTATCAGGGCAAGTACGTTTTGAAACGTTGGGCCCCAACGGGGTTACCTAATACACGGAAGCCACAGACGGTCATTGGAGTATTGCGGTGCCAAAAGGAACCTATCGAGTGTCCGGCCTCAAACCACACTCAACTTTCGGCTGGACGGAGCCAAAGACGCTGACTGTCGTTGCAGGGGTCCCCGTGAGCGGGGTCCGAATCGGCTATTCGATCCGTTGACGCGGCACTGACCAGCGGATGGCATACAGAGGGAGCGCCGTTCACTCTCCAGGTCACCGCCTCTTCAAGAAGGACGTCCGCCTCCAGTCGACCGAGTCCTCGGGTGCTCATGGCGTTACGAGAAACGGAGCTGATGTGACGGCGCTCTGCGATGGATCGCAGAATACAGAAATCAAAGCGTTGCCCCTGGGGTCTGTGGCGGGCACCCGGTAGCGAACGTCAAGTGTGGTGCCGCGCCCGGCCCATCGAAGAGTTTGATTCACCTCGTGTCCTTGCGGCGGAACTGCCGGATCGTGAAACCAGACCGACGCGTACTTCGAGAGCGAGCGCTCGGGAGGCGGGCAGTCCTTCACGACGATGAGGATTACTGTGCCTACTGGCCCCGAGGATGGCGTGACACTGATCTTCGGTGTCAGCTGCCGCGCCAGGCTGGTGGTGGTCGTTGTCGACGTCGAGCTCTCCGGCACCGCCGGTCGTGATGTAGTGCTGGCGCTCACGTGCCCACTCGAGCAAGCGGTCAAGCCTCCCGCCAGCAGGATTAGTGCCGCCCGACGTGTCCACCGTGCAGATCCGGGCGCCGAGTGCGTAGCCCTGGCGACAGCCTGCGAGAGGGAGTAACCTTCGCGGCAGTTGCCGAAGTTCTGGGAGTCCCATGCGGAAGCTAGCCGTCGTATTTTTGATCGCCGCGAGTTTGGTCGTAGTGACGGGTCAGCGACCAGCCCTCGCCGCAAGTCCGGCGTACACGAACTCTCAGTATCTTCAAACACTCAACACCTCCGACAACTACGACGACGGCTGCTCTTACGGTAATGGAGACGTCTCAGGCGTCCACATTCTTGCAGTCGGCAGAGTCGCTTACGATTCCTCGACCGACAGTTTCGGTACGATTAGTCCGAGTCTCGGGTTTTGGTCCAACTCAGCGATCTTTGCTGCGGCCGAGGCTTGGGCTCAAGGTTGGTTCGCATGCTCGACTAGCTCGCCGACGATCTACATCGCAGTCGGTGTAAACGACTCTTATGACATGGGTACATGCGGCTCGTGCGGAGACAAGCTGCCGGCAATGCACGGCCTTCCCGGCGGAGGCACCGGTACGGGTTCTGAGGCGGCGGGCGCTTACTTCGGCGGCTGGGTGGCCGAATTCGAGAGCAACATAGAGAGCAACCCCTACGATACGCAGGAAACAGCAGCAGGAGCGTTCGATGCGGAGCCAGCCTGGGACCCCAGTCCCGGTTGGGGAAAGCACACGGCCGCCTTTGACTCGGAGTACAACACCCACACCAGCAACCCGATGTTCGATTTTGGCTCCGCCGAACAAGGGGACGTGTCGCTGCAGGACGTGTATGAGGTTGCCTACGGAGAACCAGACAACTACAACTTTCCGGAGTTTTATTACGGTACAAATACCGGTGCGGAGGAAAACTGGATCAGCGGCTCCAGCTCCGAAGAGGGCGTTGACCAGTGGGCTTACAACAGTCACCTCAGCTTCTATATTACTGGTGTGAACGATGACTACAACACCCCTGGCTGCACCCTCTCTCCCTCTCAGGACTACACCGACGTACTTAACACGATACAAGGTGCATCAAATGTCAACTACCAACCGGCCATCGAATGGATCACGAACTTTGGCGTCCTCTGCTAGGCACCTCATCAACCGCACGAGGGGAGTGCAGGGCATTCGGCTACCTTGCTTCACGGCAGTGTTAGCCGCTGTCATCGTGGTCGGGAGCTTTGCGCTGGCTTCGTCGGAGTTTTTCGGAGCAGCTCCTGCAGCACAAGCAAAGACTTCTCTTTCGACTTGTGAGTTAGCGCGGGAGCGGATTGCGAACTCGTGGCCAGATGCCTCCGCGATTCCTTGCGTAAAAGTCGAACGTCTCGCCAAGACGGCTCCGACAGGAGAGCCGTCTTCAAGCAGCTCAAAAGCCAAGGCAGCCAGGGTTACTCACCTAATGCCAACATCCATTCAGGCGCCGGCTAACGATGGCGAGATATTGACCACGGACATTGATCAGTCTGCTGTTCCCGGAACCGTGATTACGGCGCTGTGGATGGATCTTGAGAGTTCTATGTACGTGCAAGTCCAAAGTGGTAGCGAAGGCAGCGACGCAACCCAGGGTACGATCGACATCAGAGTCCTCAATCCAACCGGATACGTGATTGATGCCGACGGCCAGGCTGTGACCGAGGCCAACGGGACGGTTGATGGCTACGGTGGAGGTGAATACGTCGTTCCGGGCTTGACAGGGCCGGTGACTCTAACCTCGATTACGGGGACCCTAACTGCGGGCGATATGGTTGTGAACTTTAGTTACTCCGGTGGTTCTGGGAGCTTCACTCCTGTTAGTGCAGCCTTCTCGGGCTGAGCCCGGGTCCACCGAAGGACATCGGCCGTTCGTACGCGCATGGCTCTGAAAGGGTCGGCGTGGCCCGCAGCGGCTGTGCACCCGTCGAATAGCTCTTGGCGGACCACAGTGGCGCACCAAGGTGCAGCCGGAGATCCGTGGTTACTTGCGCCGGGCGAAGCCGCGGGCGCCGTCGAGCTTGAGGCTCAACTCCGGACCGGTCGGACGTTGGCGCGGGGGTTCTCGAGGCAACAGGAGAACTGCTCCTCCTCCCACGAGTCCCTCGGGAGATGCAGCCGTCTCCTGCCGGCCGAGCTCGTCATCCGCGCGGGCGGGCTCAGCATCCTTGTGCGCACCGCCCTTGTCGTCATCGGCGCCGCCTGGGCCAAGCCCGATCCGCTGTAGCCAGCGGCCGAGGTTGTGGGCGAGAGCGCTCTCGACCGGCCAGGAGGCGTTGGCAGCAGTTCGCTCGATGGTGAAGGTGGCTCACGCCCACGCCATACAGCGCGGCCGGATGGATATGTCACCCCGTCATGGCTATGTGACCTCCGTCATGCCATCCCTACGTAGCCCTTCCGTGTTGCTCTCTTGACCGTGTTGCTCCGTGACTCGCTACTTCTTCCGTGCTGCTCGGCACCGCCCGGCAGTCGCTCCTTGAAGCCAACCCGAAGAGAGCGAAGCGACCGGAGGGGCGGCAGCAAGCCGACCCGCGTTGCGCGGGACGATGGTTGGCGCCAGAGCATCGGCGTAGCGATGCAGATGTGTAAGCAACCTTGACACGACCTTGACACAGCCCAAGAGTGTGCAACGACTTGTTGCCCAACCGCTCGCTCGACCGTTGAGATGTCCTTGGATACCGGAGACGCCGAGCGCCGTGTCGCCGCCCCACCGTTGACTCGACGCCCCTCGGTCCGCTTGACGACCGAGCAGGCCACGCGCGCCCTTCCAGCGCGTATCGCCAAACCACCGTCATCTGCCGGAGCACCGATGACGTGACTCACTTGGGGAGGAGGGCAGCGTGTGTACCGGTACCGTATACCTTGACTTCGCCCGATAACCCTGGCACGACCTTGGTCTTTCTCGCAGCCGTCGGGAACGCCAACCTTTCAGCCGTCACCCATCATGTCGAGGAGTTGCTCTTGAACTCGGCCTCCCAGTTGAGAGCCAACTCGGCGGGCGCTCCCGCCGAGCAGCCGGGTCATGGGCACCAGATGGCATCGGCGAAGAGGGTCGCTCACGGACGGAACACCTCCTGCCCCGCGCCGACATCGCCGGTGATCCTCTCCTCGCCTCCGCTGTATTCGCGGATGCTCAGCACTCGCCGGCGTATACAAGCTGAGCCCGACCACCGTGCACGCAAAGCCCTCGTGTCCCGACCCGTGACAGTCGCTCGCCACGGCCGGTCCGATCTCCGGAAGACGTCGTTCCGGCGGCAGTACGCCTGGGACGCCCGGCCGTGTCGACCTTGACACGCTTCTTGACACAGCCCCTGAACAGGCAGGATACGACCTTGACACGGCGCCGGAGCCAGCCAGTGTCGACGTCGGCGCCACCAAAAGAGCCGGTCGGTGTCAATGTTCGTGTCAAGGTCGGTGTGCGCGTCTAGAGGTCGCACGGAACCCATCACAGTGCGACACCAGAGCCAGCGCGAGGCGGACGCGCGCCTCGGCTGACACCGTCACCAAGGCTGCCGAGCTGCTCGGCATCTCCCGTACCTGCGGTTAGAAGCTGGCGGGCCGCGGAGAGCTCCTAAGCTCCGCCTCGGCCGACGCCTCGTCGTCCCGCCGAGTCGCCCGCGTCGGATCTGCGGCAGGTGAATGAGGAGCGTGCTCGACATGGACAAGCTCCTCGCGGCGCGTCGACACGACAGAGCCGCTGACGATCGAAGGGGACATGTCGCGACCGCCGATAGATCCACCTCGGTCGACATCGAGCTGGCAACGAAAGGGCACGTCGAGGCGCCGCTCGTCGAGCGGTCGAGCATGGCCGTCGGACACGCCGCTGTGGTCCGGCGGGGTCACTCGATCGGGCTCGGGGCCTCGAGGCCGCCCGGGCCGGCCGCTGCTGCCGAACTCTGTTGCGGAGTCCACTCGACTGGCAGCGGCCCGCAAGCCTTCACGAGGCGCAGGCGCAAACCAGGACCATCACAGGCTCAGACAACTGCCGCTACCTGGTTCACGCCCGCAGTGAACCAGGTTTGGCGCTGACTTCCGTTGCCACCGCCTCTTTCGACAAGCCGTGGACGACGCTACCGAGGTGATCAGCAGCTTTGCGTTGTGCGGACATCCGCGCCTTGCTGTAGTGCTTGACGAGGACCCCGGCACCGTGACCTTGGCGTTGCGCCACCACGCTGATGTTGAAGCCGGCGTCCAGGAGCTCGCTGGAGGTGAATTTACGGAACCCATTGAAGGACAGATTGAAGTTCAGCGGCTCGCTTCGCGCCGCTTGTTCACGCCGCTCCGCCGCGGCACACGCCCGTTTTGCCCACATTTGGGTCCGCGCGAGTGCGCGGGCGACGTCGTCATAGGACATGGCGGCGCCTGCCTGTGGGGCGGGTCCGGGCCGACCGGACCGATCGGCTACGCCGAAACGCCGGAGGCGTAGAGCCTCGTCCTCCAAGGCGATCGTCTCTAGGCGCTTGTCCTCGACGCCGAGGTGCCCCTTCAGGATCTGCAGTCGCTTAGTAACGCGATCAGGCAGTAGCGGTTTCGAGCAGTCGGGCTCGAGGCTGAATATGAACGGGGCAGTCACTAGTGGCACCCCGAGCGTGGCAGCGCGTTCATCCATGTCCTCAAGCTGGCGGCGCAGGACCGCCATGGTGGCGTCGTCGAGCGGCACCTCGCGGCGATGCTGGGGCCGCTTTGGGTCCTTGAGAGTGCCGTCGATGTCGGTGGCTGCGCTCACACGCATCGTCTGGCGGTCCCAGTTTACGTCAGAACGCCGGAGAGCGATGAGCTCGCCGAGTCGGGCACCGGTTGTGGCGGCGAGCGCCAGAATGGGCGCGACATCAGGAGTGTGCTCAAGGGCAGCATGCAGAATGAGTGAGATGTCGGCGGCCTCGGGGGGCAACCTTTCCTGGGAAACGTAGGTGCTCTTTGGAATCTGGAAGCCAAACATCGGGTCGTGGAAAACCTTGCCTGTTCGTCGAGCCCACTTGAACGCTCCGGACAGGAGTGCCTTGGAGTAGTTCATAGAGGCGGCGCTCTGGCCCGCCTTGCGCATCCGGAGGAAGCAGCGATCGATGTCTTCCGGCGTCACGCGGCGGACAAGCTTGGCTCCGACAACTGGAGAGACCCACTTCTTGGCGATGCCGGCGTACCGCCTAAGGGTCCGAAGCTCCTTGCCCTGGTCCTCGGCGTATTCGAGGTAGTGGCGGATCAGATCGTCCAGACTCCAGCGGGTCGCGTCACGGTCCTGCGGCGCGGCTTGCTGGAGTTGTCCGCGAAGGAGAGCCCGGGTTGACTCAATGTCGGCGCGACTGCCATGGACTCGGCGTTGCACCCGTACCCCATTCACTTGCACTTGCACCCTTGCCGAAACCGGCCGGCCCGTCCTACCTCCCGTTGCTCCCGGGGCATCCAACCGCAGATGGTCGACTCGCACGCATGCCTTCAATTCGCAGCTACGGACGCGTGCGCCGGGTGGGACCGGTCCGTGCTCGAGCTCCCAAGCGACCTTCCGAGCGGCCGTCGGACTTGCACCGTCGAGCTTGAACATCCCCGTGCCGTCCGCCTGACGAGCGCCCGTCCAGAGGTGATGTTCTCCCGAGCGGTCGACCTTCGTTTCGAATCGAGCGGCGCGCCGACTGTCCATGCAAAAAGTATAACGAGCGGTAGGTCGAACGGTATAACGAGCCAGTGCAGTTTAGTGAACCAGCCGTTATACCGAGGTACCGCCTGGATTACCCTGTCTACCAGGGACTTCTTTAGAGCCCGAGAAGGGATTTGAACCCTTGACCTGCGCATTACGAGTGCGCTGCTCTGCCACTGAGCTACCCGGGCGGGGCGGACCGAACCAAGGACTCGGACCGGCGATAGATCGTAGGCGATGGGAGGCCGGGCGCCGCACGGAGTTCCGTGTGCGAGTGCGCCTACGTCGCTTTGAAAGCGGTGGTGAAGTCGTCCAGCAGATCCTCTGTGTTCTCGAGCCCGACGCTCACCCTGATCAGCCCGTCGGGCAGGCCGCGGGCGTGCCGTGCTTCGGGAGACATCTGGCGGTGTGTGGTCGACGCTGCGTGAGCCACCAGCGTGTGGGTGCCACCGAGCGAGACGGCTATCCATGCAGTCTCGAGCGCCTCGCACCACGCGGTCGCACCTGCAACGCCGCCGTCGATCTCGAACGAGAAGACGCCGCCGAAGTAGCCCGGACGCAGCATCCGCGAGGCCAGCTCGTGGTGACGGTGCGAGGGCAGGCCCGGGTAGTTGACACGGAGGACAGACGGTGCCGCGTCCAGCCACTCCGCCAGAGCCATCGCCGATCGGCACTGGCGCTCCATGCGGACCTCGAGAGTCTGGGCGCCCCTTATTGACAACCAGGCGTCGAAGGGCTGCATGGCTCCACCGACGTGGAGGGCGACCTCGCGTATCAAGTCGCGACCGCCAGCAGAAGTGCAGACGACGCCACCGATCACGTCGCTGTGCCCCGAGATGTACTTGGTGACAGAGTGGACGACGAAATCGAAGCCGAGGGCGCCGGCACTGCAAAGCCACGGTGATGCGAACGTGCTGTCGACGACCGACGGCACACCTGCCTCACGGCATGCATCCGCCAGTCCTGCGAGGTCGGCGACGGTGCAAAGGGGGTTGGCGATCGTCTCGACGTAGAACAGTGCCGCTCCGGGCAGGAGTGCTCGGACCGCCTCGATGTCGTGGCAGTCCACTTCCTGGACATCGATACCAAGGCGGGGCAACACCTTCTCGAACAACGAGTAGGTCCCCCCATACAGCTCACGGCTCGTCAGGATACGGTCGCCTTTGCCGGCGAGGGCCAGCACTACGGCGTTGATCGCCGACATTCCGGACGAGAAACCGAACGCCGCTTCGGTCCCTTCCAGCTCAGCCATGACCGCCTCGAATGCCCCGACAGTCGGGTTGCCATAACCTCGCCCGTAGCTGTAGCCCGGCCGAGAGAACTCAAGGACTTCGGCGCACTCCTCGGCGGTCTCGAATCCCCAAGTCGCCACTTGGTATATCGGAACGCTCGACGGGGACTGGCGAACCTCCCCGACTGTCGCGCTGTGTACGGCCCTTGTCGAAAAGCCACTCTTGTTCACAAGACCCTCCCGGACTGGGCGAGCACGTGGGTGCGAAGCTCGCGCTTGAGGACTTTGCCAGCTGGGTTGGTCGGAAGAGGGTCAGGGCTGAACCAGATGTGGGCGGGGACCTTGAATGAAGCGATCCGTTCGGCCACGTGCGCTTGCAGCTCCGCGATTGTCGCATCGAACCCTGGCCGCAGCACGACGACCGCTCCCACCTCCTCGCCGAGGACATCATGCGGCACACCGATGACAGCTACGTCGGCAACAGCCGGGTGCTCGAAGAGAGCAGCTTCCACCTCGACCGAGTAGACGTTCTCGCCCGCCCGGATCACCATGTCCTTGGCCCGGTCGACTATGTAGATGAAGCCGTCGCCATCCAGGCGAGCCACGTCGCCGGTATGAAGCCATCCATCGGTGAAGCTCGAGGCCGTGGCTTCCGGCTTGTTCCAGTACCCGCGCACGACGTTCGGGCCCTTGATCCACAACTCACCTGTCATGCCGACCGGGACGGGCTCGCCGTCCTCGCCGACGACCTTGACGTCGCACACCGGAACCGGCGGACCACAACTGTCGGGCCTGGCAACGTAGTCGGCGCCCGTGTTCATGCTCGTGACCGACGACGTCTCAGTCAGGCCATAGCCGTTGGACGGTGTCCCTCCCGGGAAGTGCTGCTTAATGCGCTTCACGAGCTCTGGCGCTGCCGGGGCACCTCCATAGGACACGTTGGTGATGCTCGACGTATCAGTCTTCGAGAAGTCAGGCGAGTCGAGGACTTGCCAGACCATCGTCGGCACGCCGCCGAACACGGTGACCCGTTCCCGTTCGATGAGCTCGAGGCCCCGCTCGGCGTTCCAGCGCCGCATCATCACGAGCTTGCCACCGGCTGCCGTGTTGCCGATGAGCATCGAGTGGCATCCCGTGGCGTGGAAGAGCGGGACAGTGAGCAGGTAGGCGATCTGCCGTTCGCTCTTGGCGTTCTCCGATCCGGACATGAGGCCGTTCCGGGCTACTACAAAGGCAATGCTGAGGAGGTTGGTGCAGATGTTTCTCTGGGTGCCGAGCGCACCTTTCGGCTGGCCCGTGGTGCCCGAGGTGTAGAAGATCGTGGCGTTGTCGTCAGGCGCGATGTCTACAGCAGGCAACTCGGTGGCATCGGTTCGACGCCCTCTGGCGAGCGCATCGGCCCACGTCTCTAGGTCGCCTGGCACCTCGACAGGCAGGCGAGTGTCGGCGGGACGCACGGCTATGACAGTCTCGAGCTGGCCAGCCCGTAGTTCGTCGAGATGCGGGAGCAGACGCCCGAGTCGATCCCCATCGACGATGGCTACCTTCGTGCCGGAATCCTCCAGTCCATACGAGAGCTCAGGCCCGGTCCACCAGGCATTGAGGGGAACGACCACGGCCCCTACAGCCGCTGCAGCCCAGAATCCGACGACCCACTCGGGGTAGTTCCTCATCGCAATGGCGACTCTGTCGCCCAACTCCACCCCGTAGTCCTCCACCAACGCAGTGGCGACGGCGACCACCTCGGCATAGTGCTCGGCAAAGGTGAGGCGTTCGTCCTCGTAGACGAGATAGGTGGCATCACCGCGCCCCCTCGACAGCTCGAGCAGGGTGCGAAGGCTCGGCGGACAGGTCTTCCAGACTCGAGTGGTGATGCCGTCGATCTCGGCCTCGACCATCTCGAACATCTGTCCTGGCGCGGTCAACTGAGCTGTTGCCTCGGCGATGCTGAGCCCCATCCTGCAAGCGTACTGCGGGGGTCGCGGCGCCCGGGCCTGGCGGCCTGCCCTTCGCGGCCAGCGCTTGGACGCGAAGGGCAATGCCACCGATGGTTTCACCCCTTGGCTAGCGCCGCCACGAAGCCGCGACCGGCAGAACCGAGCCCTGTCATCGAGTCATACCCCTTTGCCGTCGTCAAGGTGTTCTTCCTGACCACGCAGTTCCCAGTCGCGTCGCAGTACTCTTCGATCCCCTCGTAGGTGATGATGCGGAACGACTGCACGACCCCTTTGCTGGCGACGCCGACCTGATTGGCGAAGTCCACGCGGTATTGCGCCGAGTGCGAGCCGGGAACGATGTCGTACAAGGCGCCCGAGGCGTACGTGAAGGTGTAGATCGTCGGATTGATGAAGCCGGCCGAAGCGCCCGCAGCGCCGTCCGAGTCAGCGATGACACCGGCCAGCAGAGGCGAAGCCAGGCTTGTCCCACCGTAGCGAGTCTGCCCGTATTCCACCTTGCCGTTGGGGAAGGCCTCGGTGAGCCCGATGAGGAAGCCCGTGGACGGATCAGCGTCCATCGAAATGTCGGGTTCGACCCGCATGGGGGTCGGCCCGTCGATGGCCTCGTTGCGATAGGCGAGGTCCTGTGGCACGACCTTGGCCTGGTAAGCCGGCTGGCTGTACTGGTAGCTCGTGAACCCGCCGCCACCGCCGTCGGAGATCGGTGCGAGCCAGGTGTTGAGCGTCTTGGACGTGCAGCCGGGGTAACCGTCGGATTCGAGTGAGCTCGTGCACAGGATCGACTTGTAGGTCGACCACCCGTACTCGGCGAGGCGTTGTCCCTTGGCGCCGATCTCGAGCGAGGTCCCACCGACGGCTGTCACCCATGGGCTCGACGGCGGGTAGTCGGCCGTCGCGATGCCGAACAGAGCGAAGTCGTCGCCGTCGTCGCCTGAGCTGAACAGGATCGAGATGCCTGTCATGTCGCCGAGGAGGAACTCCTCGTCGAACGACGACCGGTACGCCAGGTCATCGAAGACGTCACCGCCAGTGTCGCCCCACGAGTTGGTGACGATGTCAGCCTGATCGTTGTCGATGACCTCCTCTTCCGCTGTGAGCAGCCCGTCGACGCAGTCCTGGGCGCCTACGTACAGGATGTGAGCCGAGGGTGCCATCGAGTGCACGGACTCGACGTCGATGGCCTGCTCGACCGACCATCCACTGGCACCGCACAGGGCGGCGTCGTCGAAAGGCCCGTTGATCTCCTGCGCGAACTGCGAGGCCTCGAAAGGCGCCGTCTTGTCGTTGCGGGAGAAGTACGTCTCGGCGTCCTTGAGGATTGTCGAAGAACCGTAGGCGTCGATGACAGCCACCTTTACGCCTTTGCCGGTGTCCGCCGCCGGTATGCCGTAGGCCGAGCGATACTGCGACCCGACGTACCCGCAGACATCGACGGGAATGGCCGCCGGGTAACCGTGCCCGTAGGCCGGTTTCAACGTCTCGGTCTTGCCTCCGAATGCATCCGAGCACGGAGGCGCCGCCACGAAGGCACCGGGTGCGGGAATGCCCGCTGTTGCCTTGGGCGTGGCGGCCGGCGTCATCTTCGCCGGTGCGGAGCCAGCCGCAGCAGGCGTCGCGAGATACTGGCTCAGCCCGACGGGGCCAAGAAGAATCCCGGCGAGACTGGCCGGAACTCTCACTGCTGCCGTCGTCAGGCGCACGACCTTGCTCTGGAACCGGTAAAGCCCGAGCTGTACGCCGAAAGCGTGCTCGATCGCGGCTGCCGTCCCGGAAACGCCGATTGTGAAGTGGTCCTTCGAGACTGCGCCCACCCGGAGACCCTCACTTCGGACCCATGCCTCCGCCGCCGCTACCTCGTGGGTCGTCGGCGAGAAACGCGCCTCCGCCTGCTCCGTCGTCAGGTAGTGCCGGTACCGGCTGCTCCCCGGCGTCGAGACGGCCGCCACGAGGCTCTCGGCCGCTGGCTTGTCACGCATGTTGAGCGCCAGGTCGAACTGGATTTCTGTCTTCGAGCTGACGGTTCCAACGCGCTGGACGTGAGAGAGCAACGGCGACACCGTGCCGGCAAGGCGTACCAGCTTCGGCGTCGAAGCACTGGCGGCACCAGAGCCCACGGCCGCCAGCATCGCTACAGCCATGGCGCATGCCGACGCCGCTGAAAGAATCTTCAATTTACGCAAGTCGAACCCCCTTTTTGGGCTCTTCCGGGATCTCCGTGGGTAACGCAGGTCACGGCCTGACGGGGTAGAGCTGCAGACCTCCGAGGTGAAACCAGATAGCTGTCTTGAAGTGCTCCCGGTTGCGGTAGCCGCGCGC
>JBOGHW010000081.1:0-50880 GCA_050744865.1 Acidimicrobiales bacterium
ACTACGGCGGCGGAGGCGGCGGCGCAGCGGGGTCCTATGCCGGCAGCGGCGGCGGAGGCGGCGGCGGAGGCGACTATGCCGGCGTCCTCACAAGCACCGGGGGCGGGAGTGGAGACGGCAGCGGCGGAGACGGCGAGCTCTACATCAGCTGGACGCCGAGCCCAACTTCGACGACGATCGACAGCTCGTCGGCCACGAGCATCGACGTCGGCCAGACCGCAACCCTCGTGGCTGACGTCGGCGTCACGAACGGCAGCGGCTACACGCCGACGGGCCAAGTCACGTTCGAAGACAGCAGCGGCAACACGCTGTGCACGGCCACTCTCAATCAAGCGTCGCCCGACCAGGCGAGCTGCACGATCACGCCAGCAGTCGAGTCGATCTACTACCAGGCGGTCTACGGCGGCGACTCGGGTGCCGCCACCTCTTCGAGTGGCTACCAGATCCTGACGGTCTCGCAGGATCCCACTTCGACCGGCGTGACGGCATCGGCGGGGAGCGGCACGTCCATCGATCTGGAGGCTGCGACGAGCCAGACGTCGACGTCGCCGGCTGCCGGCCTGACCGGCTCGGTGACCTTCGAGTACGCCACCGGGGCGGCCGTACCGACCAGCTACACGGAGATGTCGTCCTGTGGGACAGACGTAGGCAACCCTGTGTCGATACCCGGTGGCCAGTCAGCCGGCTCACCCGCCGACGTCGCTTGCACCTTTGCGGCGGAGCCTGGGATGAGCTACTGGTTCGAGGCTCTCTACTCCGGCGACGGCGATGACGTCGGGTCGACGGGCTCCACGAGCTTCAACTACCCGATGGTGACGACCCGGACGACATTGACAGAGACAGCGATACCGTCGTCGAACACCTATGGCGGTAGCTACACCTTCGCCGGCACGGTGCAAGACCTCCCCGGCACCGACTCGTCTCCGGCCGACTTGGAGTACTTCGCCTACAGCGGCTCAGGCACGCCTGCAGCGGTCGCCTGTACGGGCTCGGGGCAGACCAACCCCGCCACCGTCGCCGGCAACGGCGACGCCGGCTCCTGCACCTTTGCTCCTGGCATCTCCTCCAACGAAGTCTACGCCGAGTACCTCGGCGACTCGCAGACGTCGTCGAGCTCCTCGAGCGTCATCAGCCTCACGATCACGCCGGCGGGATCGAGCTTGAGCCTGGCCCTCAGCCCCGTCGTCAGCACAGACTCGACCAACAGCTACGTCGACGTGCCTGTCACCATCTCGGCCACCGTCACCAACACCAGCCAGAGCGGCATCGCCCCTGACGGCACCGTCACGTTCTCCGAGGCAGGCACGGTCATCGCCTCGTGCACAGGAGTCGCCTCCTCCAGCACGGACGGGGCGGCCGAGACGGCCACCTACCAGTGCACGTCTGCGAGCACGCCGGCGAGCCTGAGCGACGTCGGCTTCTCGGCCGAGTACTGCGCGGCGGGAGCAGGCGGGACCTGTGCCTACTGGGACAGCGCCTCGGGTTCGCTTACCGACAGCCCGCAGCCGGACCAGACTGCCACTGCTCTCACCTGCGCGGACTGCTCGACGACGGGCGGCTCCTCCGACACAGTCACCGCCGCCGTCTCCGACCAGGAAGGGACCGCCCCTCTCGACGGGACCGTCAGCTTCGTCGAGAACGGCAGCACGACGGTTTGCCCCGACGTCAGCCTCACGAGCGACGAGGCCAGTTGCACGTTCACGCCGACACCGGGCGTGTCCGACTCGGTCGTGGCCGAATACGCCGCGGGCAGCTTGACCGCAGCCAGCACCTCAAACGCCTTGTCGTTGTCACCGGCTGCCGAGGCCACCACGACCTCGATCGCCGTCACGGCAGCCGGCACCACGGTGGCCGAGGGCGGCAGCATGAGCTACGGGACGCCTGTCGTCATCACAGCCTCGGTTAAAGCAGGTGGCCAGAGCGTCACGGCCGGCAGCGTCACCTTCACCGTCGACGGCGTAGCGGTCTGCTCCGGTGTCGCCTTTTCCGGCACGACCGCCAGCTGTGACCTTTCGGATCTCGCCGTCGGGACACACGACTTCATCGCCACGTTCACTCCGGGCGGCGCCTCCGGCTCTGAGTATGCCAGCAGCTCGAGCTCGGGCAGCACCGACACCTGGACGGTGGACACGGCAAGCACCTCGACTGCGATCGGCGTAGGCGTCGACACGACGGGGGCGGGCGAGATCGCCCTCACGGCCACCGTCGCCGACTCGGCGGCGGGCTCGACCGGCAAGCCTCACGGCACTGTGGCCTTCTTCGCCGACGGCGGCACGACCGCCATCAGCGGCTGCTCGGCCGTAGCTCTCACGACCACGAGCGGGGGCCTGCAGGCAGTCTGCGACGTCCTCGAGCCGACGGTGGCGACGACTTACACCGCAAAGTTCACCCCCTCGAACAACGAGTTCTCTTCCTCGGTCTCGAGCGGCGCCACCTTCACTCCGGGCGCAACCTGCTCGGCGGCCTTCACGAGCCTGTGGGACGACGCCGGCACGACGGTGCAGTTCGGCGTCGGGCCCCTCGGCACCGGCGTCGACTCCGTCAGCGTCGATCTCGCATCCGAGACGGGACTGTGCAACCCCATAAACGCCTTGCCGTTCTCCAGGGCCTCGGTCTCGCTCTTCGGCAGCACGGTGGCAGCCAGCAGCCTCGGCGGCTACGTGACAGACGGCTCGAGCGGATCGGCGCCCACGATATGCCTCACCTCCGGCTCCCTCTCGCTGCCGGCAGGCTGGCACCTGGCTTCGATCAGCCTCAGCGCCACGGCTGACCTCTGCATGTCGGTGACAGCGGCGGGAGCGGGCGGGAACACGCTCGGCCTGCCCGTGAGCGGAGCCCTCACGATCTCGGGCATCGCCTTGCCCTTCGGCGTGCCCGACTCGAGCGTCACATACGACCTGGTGCTCCAGGTCACCGGCTCTTCGACGCCAAGCCTGACGATCACCCTGCAGCCTGAGAGCACCCCGGTCTCGACGCCCTACATCGACGCCAGCATCGTCGTCAGCCTGAGCGGCTCGGCCGTGACGGCGACGGGCACGGCCACGCTGTCCAACCTGCCGTTCGGAACCCTCGACCTCAGCTTTACGGTCTCCGGTGGCGCCTCCGGATCCCTGGCCGGCTCCATCACGGGCGAGATACCCGGGCCCTATGCCCCCATCCCTGGAGTGTCGCTGACGGCCGTCACGGTCACGCTCTCGTCGACTAGCGGGCTCAGCTTCTCGGGAACGGCCACCTTCGGCTCCAACTCCGAGCCGGTCGCCCTCACGGTCTCGGGCGGCTACTCGGCCGGCACGTTCACCCTGAACGTCTCTTCCACGACCGTGTCCTGGTCGCCGTTCGCCTCGCTGGCGATCAACGCCTCGTTCAGCGGCTCTGTCACGATCACGACAGCCGGCAAGGTGACCTTCGACGTCGAGGCCGGCACGCCGCCCGCAAGTGGTGCCACGGCGACGCCGATCGTGGCCTGGGATCCTGTCAGCGGGCTGGCCGTCGACTTGTACTGCCTGGCTCTCAGCTACGGCGTGACGCCGACCTGCAACGGGGCGGCCGACACGACGCCGAGCGACCCGACACTGTCGGCCATTGCCTCTATCACCGTCGGCTCGGCCAGCAACGGGCTCACCATCGGCATGGACGGCTCGATAGACCTGGCCTCAGGTGACGTCGACTTCGCCCTCGACCCGACCGTCTCCAACCCGACCGTCACGATCGTCAACGGCCTGACCGTGACGATCAACGACCTCTCGCTCTCGGGCAAGATCGGCTCCTCGCTCACCTTCGACGCCTCGGCCTCTGCCGACATCTCGGCCATCGACCAGGACGTCACCGTCGCCATCAGCAACAACTCGGGGGCCCTCGTGGTGGCGGTCGACGGCGTCAGCCTGGCGAGCGTCGGCGTTCCGCTCACTGGCTTCTTCGCCTATGCCTCGGGACCTGTGGCCAGCTATGCGACGGGGGACACCACCTTTGGGACCGTCGCCCTGTCGACAGGCTTCAACGCCTTCGTCGTCTACACACCGTCGGCTGGTGTGACCTCGGCCCTCAAGGCCGTCGGCTTCAGCGCCGGTTCGACCATCGAGTTCACAGCCGCCTGGGACCCGGGCTCCTCGCCCACCTTGACGGCGACGCTGTCGGCACCACCCGGCTTCCCCTTCCTCAGCCTGCCCAACGGCGGCGGCATCACCAGCGCCACCCTCAGCTGGGCGAGCGACAACCTGTCGATCGCCGTCACAGGCACGATACCTGTGCCGAACCAGTCGCCTGCCACGATCGTGGTCTCGCTCACGCTCGACACCTCGACGGGAGCCATCTCGGGCACTGCGACATTGACCGGGCTGCAGGTCTTCGGCCAGCCTGTCACGAACTTCACAGGCAGCGTCTCCTGGTCGTCCTCGGCAGGCTTCAGCGGCTCGCTCACAGCCGACATAGCCGGGCCTTTCGCCCCCTTCTCGGCGATCCCCGGCCTCGAGATCTCCAACCTCGACATCTCGCTCGGCACGAGCGGCCTGACGGTGTCGGGTGACGTGTCTGTCGAAGGCCTGACGATCGCCATCGACGGTTCGCTGCAGTCGTTCAAGAGCTGGTCGCTCAGCCTCTCTGTCGCCACCACGTCGTCGTGGACGCCGGTACCAGGCGTCACGATCGGCGGCACCCTGACAGGCTCGATCACCGACGCCAACGGGGCCATCAGCTTCGACGTGACAGCAGCCGGGTCGCCACTGCTCAGCTTCACTGTCTCAGGTGTCACCGTCTCGGTCAGCTCTGTCGAGTTTGGCAACGGCACCCCCCCCAACAGCTGCAGCGTCACCAAGGTCGGCGACTTGTTCCTGACGATCGACGGCTCGATCTCGGTCGACCTGTCAGGGGTGAGCGGTGACGTGGACGCCGCCGGCTGCTTCGACCTGACGACGTCGAGCTTCCTGCTGACCGCCTCGATCCCCTCGCTGGCAATCAGCGCCGCCGGCGGGGCCATCAACATCGAGGCACCCACGATCACCTTCGGCGAGTCGGGCGGCAACCTCACTGTTGACGTCCAGCTGCAGCTCGTGGTCAGCATGCCGAGCGGCGGCACTTTGTCGGTGACGGTGAGCTATGCCCAAGAGCCGTCGGACAACTTCGTGGTGGGTGGAGAAGTCGACCTCTCCAGCTGGCTCGGCACCTCGGCCGCCAATGCCTACGTGTACTACGCCAGCGCGGCTGAGGACTTCCCGACCGGCACGAACCTCGGGACGCTCGACCTCAAGCAGGGCCTGACGTTCGGCATGGACTTCGCCCTCACGTCGGCGATGTCCTCGGCCCTGTCCTCGGTCGGCATCAACGTGCCGTCCGGCACCGAGCTCGTCGCCACGATCACCCTCGACTTCAACTCCGACACCTACACGCTCTCGCTCGGCATCAGCTTCGGCGCCGGCATCACGATCTTCTCCGAGAGCGACGGCACGTCCTTGGTGCTGAACAGCGGCAGCCTGTTCGTGCAGCTCTCGCCTGGCAACGCCGAGATCGGCCTGCAGCTGAACGCAACCTTGAACATCCCGCCCTCGGGCAACGGGGGGGCCTCCACAGTCGCCATGACAGGCCAGCTGACCGTCGGCACGAATGGCATCAACATCACCTTGACGATCGGCACCTGCGGGGACGCTTCGGCCGCTTGGCAGAACGCCTTCGGGGACGACGGGCTCACAGTCGAGTGCGCAGTCCTCGGCGTCGGGATCCTGCCCGACCCGCCGTTCATCAACTTGACGCTGGCCGGCACGATCCTCGGCCTGCCCTCCAACGTCCAGAACGCCATCGGCTACAACCCCGACAACGTCTCGCCAGGTCCACCGATCTCGTTCGCCTTCCAGATCGACCCGCTGCTGGTCGCCATCTCGATCGGCACGGAGGGCTCGACGACGGTAGCCCTCGAGCCCTTCGAAGCCTTCGGGCAGGGGAGCCTGCTCGAGGTCTACTACGCCGGACTGTACTTCGCCCCCGTCGCTGTCACCGTGGGCGGTGTCAGCTACCCCGAGGGGGTGGGGCTGGGGTTCCAGGGCAGCGTCGAGGGCGTCCAGATTAGCGTCATCGCCAGCGTCGGCATCGCGCCGCCCCATCTTCAGTTCGACGCCAGCGTCTCGCAGTTCACAGTCGGGCCACTGACGATCGGCCCTGTCAGCATCGCTCTCGATGCCGGAGTCGACCCGCTCGCGTTCAGCTTCGAGTTCAGCGGCAGCCTTTCACTCGGCCCGGGCACGGCGACGATCATCCCTGGCGCGCTGAAGGTCGGCGGTGAGGCCAGCTTGAGCGTCGAGATCGGCGTCTCGACCAGTGGCTTCGATGCCTTCTTCTGGGGCAGCCTCTCCGTATGGGTCTACAACTGGCAGTCGAACGGCACCTGCTGGAACGCCCAAGACCTCCCGTACGCCTGCGACTACTCGTGGAACTACTCGTCGTTCGGGTTCACGCTCGGCAAGACTGGCCTCTCGGTAACCTCCTCCGCCTTGACGCTCGAAGGCGACGGCTACTCGCTGACCTTCAACTACGACGGCAGCGTGACAGTAAGCGGTCCGAACCAGGCGCTGCAGGAGCTGGCACAGTCCTGCCCGCAGCACCTCGCTGTCACGAGCGGCTCGTTCGTGGTCCAAGCCGACGCCAGTGCCCGCACGGAGGCCAGCGCCGCCTGCCAGGCAGCCAAGCCGACCGTGCAGGCGGCCAAGGCCCCGATCGTCGGGAGCTGGACGCCGACCGGAACCCTGGCAGCGGGACGGGCCTTCGCTTCGCTCGCCGACCTACCCGGCGGTGACGTCCTCGTCGCCGGTGGGGCCGGAGCCAACGGTCATCTCCTGGCCAGCGCAGAGGTGTACGACCCGGTCACCAAGGCTTGGACCACCGTCCACCCGATGGCCACGGCTCGCACAGGCGCAGTCACGACTGTCCTGCCCGACGGGGACGTCCTTGTCGCCGGCGGCCTCGGGGCCAACATGGTGGCGCTCTCCTCGGCAGAGATCTACCACCCTTCGACGGGCACCTGGACAACCGCTGCGGCGATGCCCTTCGCCAGCGCCTATGCCTCGTCGGCCGTCCTCGCAGACGGTGACCTGCTGGTCGCCGGTGGGATCTCGGGCGACGACGTCGCCCTGGCCGACGCTGCCCTCTACGACCCTCAGACGGGGCGCTGGTCATCGACCGGCTCGATGCAGTCCGCCCGTGCCCTCGGGGCGATCTCGCTCACGACTGGCGGGCGGGTCCTCGTGGCCGGTGGTTGGGCCAACAAGGACCTTGCGTCCGCTGAGATCTACCACCCCTCGACGGGAACCTGGTCGGCGGCGGCTGACCTGCCCTCAGCCCGTAGCGGCCTGTCGGCGGCTGCCCTACCGAGCGGCGACGTGCTCGTGGTCGGGGGCAGCAACAACGCCGCCGTCTTCCACGCCAAGACGGGCAAGTGGTCTGTGACAGCTGCCTCCTCGGCCCCGTTCGACTTCATCAACTTGGTAGCTCTCCCCGATGGGGACGTGCTCGGCGTCGGCGGCATGAGCCGGCACGGCACCGTGGCCGAGTCGGAGGTCTACGACCCGCACACCGGCAAGTGGAGTGCCGCCGGCACCCTGGCACGCGACCGCTACGGGGCCGAGGCGACAGTGCTGTCCAACGGCCAGGTGCTCGAAGTCGGCGGTGCCCGCATGACGCTCAACCGGAAGGCCGACATCACCAGCTTCGCCGCCGACGCCTCCACCGAGCTCTACTCGCTGACGCCGCCGCGCCAGCAGGCCACCGGCAGTCCGCCGCCGCCCCTCAAGTCGACCAAGCCGTCTAAACCGTCCAAGCCAGGGACTCCCGTCCCGCCGACGAGCACCGGCCAGCCCTGGGCGAGCCCGCTCTACTGGTTCTTCGTCGTGCTGTCCGGCTTGCTCGGCCTCGGCTTCGTCGAGCGCTCGACCCGCCGGCGCCGGCGCCGGCGGCACGACAGGCGCCCGCCGGTCGGCTGACACAGCAGTCCACCGCCTGCCCGGACCCGCTGAGCCCTTAGGCCGCCGGATCCGGGCACTGGCGGCGCATGCGAGACTCACCTCATGGTTGTCGAAGAGATCGACCCGACCGACGACGAGATCCTGGGTGCCTGGCTGGAGGTAGCCAACGCCTCGGCCCGCCACGCCCTGCCCGACGAGCCGCCGCTCTCGCTCGAAGAAGCGAGGGCGTTCGCCAGGGGTTGGGCGGGCGCCGCCGAGACGGTGATCGTCGTGGCTAGGTCCCCGCTAGGGAAGATCGTAGGCAGCGGGTTGCTGTCGATGCCGACTAAGGACAACCTCGAGACGGCCGAGATAGTCGTCCATGTGCTGCCTGCAGAACGCAGGCGCGGGGCCGGCACTGCCGTCGTCGAGCACCTCGAAGGCGCAGCCGCCAAGAAGGGGCGAACATCGTTGACGGCGCAGAGTGAGTACCTGCGGGGCACCGAGCCACCAGCTCGGCCGTTTGCCACCAAGCTTGGCTACACCCCCGCACTGGCCGAGTCACAGTGGGTCCTCCGGCTCCCCGTCGCGTCAGGCTTCCTCGACCGGCTCGAGGCGGCCAACACCGGCGAAGCCGAGGGATATCGCATCGTGACCTGGCAGGGCCGAACCCCTGGCGACCTCATCGAGGGGATGGTGGACCTACAGGAGGCCATGTCGGTCGACGCCCCTCACGGCGAGCTTGCCCGCCAGGCACAGGCCTGGGACGCCGAGCGGCTGCACGCCCTCGAAGACCAGGTGCTCGAGATGGGGAACACGTCGTACCTCGCCGGCGCCGTCGAACGAGCAACCGGCAGGCTCGTCGCCTACACCGTGATCTCAGTCAACGGCGCCAGTTCGCACACGGGCCGGCAGTTCGCCACGATCGTCGGCGCGGAGCACCGCGGCCACCGTCTCGGCCTCCTCGTCAAGATCGCCAACTTGCACCGCCTGGCGGAGCAATCCCCGTCGACGACTCGTATCCAGACCGTGAACGCCGACACCAACACCCACATGATGGCCGTCAACGCGGCACTTGGCTTCGTAGCCTCGGGCCACGTCATCGCCTGGCAGAAGGTCGTCGCCCCTCCGGCAACGGTAGCCGGGTAGATTCCGCCCATGACGACCAACCCCCTCAGGGACGCGCGGGACCGCCGCCTCCCGAGGATCCCCGACCCGTGCGCGCTCGTCGTCTTCGGCGTGACCGGGGACCTCGCCCGCAAGAAGCTCATCCCGGCCGTCTACGACCTCGGCAACCGCGGCCTGCTCCCTCCCGGCTTCGTCTTGTTGGGCTTCGCCAGGCGCGACTGGGACCACGGGGACTTCGAACAGCTCGCCCGCGACGCCGCCAAGGAGCACTCCCGCACGGAGTTCCGTGACGAGGTGTGGCGCCGGCTGGCTGACAGCGTCCGATTCGTGCCGGGATCCTTCGACGACGACAGGGCCTTCCAGGAGCTCGATCGCACCCTCGGCGAGCTGGAGGACAGCCACGGCATCGCCGGCAACGCCGCCTTCTACCTGTCGATCCCTCCCGCAGCCTTCCCCACCGTGCTCAACCAGCTCGACAAGACCAAGATGGCCGACAGCTCGACGAGGGGAGGCTGGCGCCGCGTCGTGGTGGAGAAGCCGTTCGGCCACGACCTCGCCTCGTCCGTCGAGCTCAACAGCCTCGTGGACTCGGTCTTCCACCCTGACGACGTCTTCCGGATCGACCACTACCTTGGCAAGGAGACGGTCCAGAACCTGCTGGCCCTTCGTTTCGCCAACACGTTGTTCGAGCCGATCTGGAACTCGAACTATGTCGACTCTGTGCAGATCACGATGGCCGAGGACGTGGGCATTGCCGGCCGGGCCGGCTTCTACGACTCGGCCGGTGCCGGGCGGGACGTGCTGCAGAACCACCTGTTGCAGCTGCTCGCCCTGACGGCCATGGAGGAGCCCGTCAGCTTCGATCCCGAGGCCATCCGCCTTGAGAAACGCAAAGTCCTCGGCGCAATCTCCCTCCCCGACGACCTCGCCGCCTACACCGCCCGGGGACAGTACGAGCAGGGCTGGCTCGCCGGCGAGAGAGTGCTCGGCTACCTGGACGAGAAGGGCATCCCGGCCAGCTCGACAACCGAGTCCTTCGCCGCCGTGCGCCTCGGGGTCGAGACCCGGCGCTGGGCCGGCGTCCCGTTCTACCTTCGCACGGGCAAGCGGTTGCCGCGGCGGGTCACCGAGATCGCCGTCGTGTTCAAGCGGGCGCCCCACCTGCCCTTTGCCAAGACCGACACCGTCGAGCTCGGCAACAACCAGCTCGTGGTGAGGGTGCAGCCGGACGAGGGCGTCACCCTGCGCTTCGGCTCCAAGGTGCCGGGCTCGGCCATGGAGGTCCGCGAGGTCTCGATGGACTTCCTCTACGGCGCCGCCTTCACCGAGTCGAGCCCGGAGGCCTACGAGCGCTTGCTGCTCGACGTCCTGCTTGGCGATAGGACGCTGTTCCCGGACCACCACGAGGTAGAGGCGTCTTGGAGGGTGCTCGACCCCCTCGAGGAGTTCTGGGCCGGCAAGCTGCCCGAGAAATACAGGGCCGGGGAGTGGGGACCCCGCGCAGCCGACGAGATGCTCGCCCGCCAGGGGCGCACCTGGAGGCGGCCATGACGACGACGTTGTGGGACACCAACGGCGGAGACATCGTGAAAGCCCTAAGCGCCGAGCGGCGGGCGGGCGGCGCCGTGGCGGCGGGCCTAGCGGTCACGCTGGTGGTGGTCGTCGACGAGAAGAACGTCCAGCCGGCCGAGCAAGCGGCCACGATCGCCGCCCAGGCTCACCCGTGCCGGCTCGTCATTGTGGTCCGCCACCAGCTGGACACGACCAGCCGCCTCGACGCCGAGGTACAGGTCGGCGGGCGCCTCGGGCCGATCGAGGCCGTCGTCATGCGGATGTACGGCCGTCTGGCACTCCACGCCGAGTCCGTCGTCTTGCCTTTGCTGGCCCCCGACGCCCCGGTGGTGACGTGGTGGCACGGCCCGGCACCAGACGAGATCGCCACCGACGCTCTCGGGGTGCTGGCAAACCGCCGGGTCACAGACAGCGCCCTGGCGGCGGACGCGGCCGCCTCCTTGCAGCAGCGAGCCGTCGACTTCGCCCCCGGCGACACCGACCTCGCCTGGACGCGGACGACGCCGTGGCGCTCGCTGCTCGCATCTGCCTTCGACGCCTCGACCGCAGAGGTCACCTCGGCCCGCGTGGCCGGCGAGGCCGGCAGCGGCAGCGCTGCCCTCTTGGCCTCGTGGATCTCGGGCCGCCTCGGCGTTGAGGCACAGCTCGAGTCGTCCCCCGGGCCGGGCATCACCGAGGTGGAGATCGGCCTCTTGGAGGACGGCAAGGAGAGAGCCCTCAAGATCAGCCGCCCGGACGGGCGCCTGGCGACGTTCTCCCGCACCGGACAGCCCGACCGGGCCCTCCCGCTCTTGCGCCGCCAGCTCGGCGATCTCATCGCCGAGGAGCTGAAGCGGCTGGAGCCTGACGAGGTCTACGCAGAGGCCCTGGCCCGTCTCACCGGCGTCGGCGAGCTCGACAGCCGCCCGGCGGCACGGACGCTGGTCTGGAAGGATCCAGCCTTGGCCGCAAGCGAGTAGAGTTCTCGCCTCAGGCAACCCCTCGGAGGCGACAGACCGTGCCCGCGACCGTCGTGGTCGGAACCCAGTGGGGCGACGAAGGCAAGGGAAGAATCACCGACCTTCTCGCCAAGGACATGCGGCTGGTCGTGCGCTACCAGGGCGGCCATAACGCCGGGCATACGATCGTGATCGACGGCGAGAGATTTGCCATCCAGCTCGTGCCGAGCGGCGTCTTCTACTCCCACACGACACCGGTGATCGGCAACGGAGTCGTCGTCGACCCTGGGGTCCTGTTCGCCGAGATAGAGATGCTCTCGAGCCGCGGGGTCGACCCGAGTCGCCTCGTCGTCTCGGGCAACGCCCACTTGATCATGCCCTATCACTACGAGATCGACAAGATGACGGAGCGTTTCTTAGGGCACAACAAGCTCGGCACGACCAAGCGCGGCATTGGGCCCGCCTATGCCGACAAGGCCTCCCGCGTCGGGCTGCGTGTACAGGACCTACTCGATCCCAAGATCTTCGCCGAGAAGCTCGACGTGGTGCTCCGGGAGAAGAACGCCGTCCTGACCCGGATATACAACCGCCTGCCGATCGACGGCGACGAGATAGCCGCCCAGTACCTAGGGGAGTACGCCCCGAAGATGAAGCCGATGATCGGCGACACCGTCGCCCTCATCCACGAGGCGTTGGAAGTCGGCGAGCAGGTCATGCTCGAAGGTGCCCAGGCGACGTTCCTCGACCTCGACCACGGCACGTACCCGTTCGTGACGTCCTCGAACCCGACGCCGGGCGGCGCCTGCTCGGGCAGCGGCATAGGTCCCCGCCATATCGAGCGTGTCGTGGGCATAGTCAAGGCATACATGACCCGGGTCGGGGCGGGGCCTTTCCCGACGGAGCTGCACGACGCCACCGGCGACGAGCTCGTCGAGCGCGGCCATGAATTCGGCACCAACACCGGCAGGCGGCGCCGGCCCGGCTGGCTCGACCTGGTGATGCTGCGCCAGGCGGTCCGCCTCAACTCGTTGTCAGAGGTCGCAGTCACCAAGCTCGACGTCCTGTCGAGTCTGGACACCTTGAGGGTCTGCGTCGCCTACGAAGCGGGCGGTACCCGTTACGAGCACGTCCCCTACCACCAATCGGTGCTCCACAACGTGACGCCCGTCTACGTGGAGCTGCCCGGCTGGAACACCGACATCTCCGGCGTCACCTCGGTCGAGGATCTGCCCTCGAACGCTCGCCACTACCTCGATCTCATCGCCGAGCACGCCGGCGTGCCCGTCACCTATGCCAGCGTCGGTCCCGACCGGGAGCAGTATGTCTCATTCGCGGCTTGAGCCGGCCGAAGCCGCTGCTGCGGCTCTGGCCCCGGGTAACTTTGTTCCTATGGATCCGCTCGGGGCGTGGCGCTCTTGATACCCCGCTATTCCATGCCCGAGATGGCAGCGCTGTTCAGCGACGAGGCGCGTTTCGGGCTCTGGCTGGAAGTCGAGCTGCTGGCGGTCGAGGCCTGGGCGACTCTCGGAGTCATAGAGGTCGGCGACGCCGCCGCCTGCCGGGCGCGGGCGCCGCGAACGGACTCCGCCTTCGTGGAGGCGGTGCTCGAGCGTGAGAAGGTCACCGACCACGACGTGGCCGCCTTCGTCGACGTGGTCCAGGAAGCCGTCGGGCAGCCCGAAGGCTCGTGGATCCACCACGGGCTGACGTCGTCCGACGTGGTCGACACGGCCCTTTGCGCCACTGTCACCAAAGCGGCCGACCTCATCCTCGAGGCACTCGACGACATGATCGAAGTGCTGAGGCGCCGCGCCATCGAGCACGCCGCCACGGCGACGGTCGGGCGCACGCACGGTATGCACGCCGAGCCGACGACGTTCGGCGTCAAGCTCGCCCTGGCCTGCCTGCAGGCCGACAGGGACCGTGAGCGGCTGCGCAGGGCCCGCAAGGGGATCGCCGTCGGCAAGCTCTCAGGTGCCGTCGGCACGTACTCGAACATCGACCCGGCCGTGGAAGCCTTCGTCTGCGGCGCCCTTGGCCTTCAACCGGTCCCGGCGACGCAGGTGATCGCCCGCGACAGGCACGCCGAGTACCTCTACGCCTGTGCCGCCATAGGCACGACGATCGAGTCGCTGGCGACGGAATTCAGGCACTTGCAGCGCACAGAAGTGGGCGAGGTGGAGGAGGCGTTCGCCGCCGGCCAGAAGGGCTCGTCGGCGATGCCCCACAAGAGGAACCCGATAACTGCCGAGCGGCTCTGCGGCCTTGCCCGCGTGCTGCGCGGCTACCACTTGGCCGGCCTCGAGGACGTGGCTTTGTGGCATGAACGTGACATATCCCACAGCTCGGTCGAACGTGTCGTCCTGCCTGACGCCAGCCTGGCCGCCTACTACTGCGTCAAGCGCATGACGCGCCTAGTCGACGGCCTCGTCGTGAACGCCGAGCGCATGGCCGAGAACCTGCTCGACCTGTCGCACGGGCTGGTCTTCTCACAGCCGGTGCTGCTGGCACTGGTGCGATCCGGCCTCTCGCGAGACGCCGCCTATCGCGTCGTGCAGCGCGACGCCCGCCAGGCGCACGAGAGCCGGACGGCCTTGCGCGACGTGCTCGAAAAGGACACCGAGGTCTGCGACGCCCTGGGCGACCGCCTCGCAGACGTGCTGGACGAGGCATTCGACTTGCGGCGCGCCATCGCCCACTCCAGTCGTACCATCCAAGCCCTCGGCTCGGTCAGCGGGCCTGCCCGAGCCCGAGGCCATAGCGGGATCGGAGATCCGACATGACCCTCAAGCACATCTACTCCGGCAAGGTCCGGGACATCTACGACGCCGGCGCCGGGCGGCTGCTGATGGTGGCGTCAGACCGCATCTCGGCCTTTGACGTCGTGTTCGCCGAGCCCATCCCCGACAAAGGGCGCGTGCTGACTGCGATGACGGCCTACTGGGCCGAGCAGCTGGCTGACCTGGCTCCGACCCATCTCGTGGCGACAGACCCGGCGGAGCTCCCGGCGGGGGCAGCCGAAGTCCCCGACGTGGCAGGCCGCGCAATGCTGGTCCGCAAGGCCGAGATGCTGCCGCTCGAGTGCATCGTGCGCGGCTACCTGGCCGGCTCGGCCTGGAAGGAGTACAAGGCGACCAGCACCATGCACGGGACGGCGTTGCCGGCGGGGCTGCGCGAGTCCGAGCGCCTGCCCGAGCCAGTCTTCACGCCGTCGACCAAGGCGACAGTGGGCCACGACGAGAACATCAACTTCGACGAGGCGGTGAAGCTGGTCGGCGGCGAAGTCGCCGAGAAGGCACGTCACATCTGCCTGACGGCCTACAAACGAGGGGCAGAGCGGGCCCTCGAGCGCGGCATCGTCATGGCCGACACCAAGTTCGAGCTAGGGGTCATCGACGGCGAGATCGCCATTTGCGACGAGGTGATGACGCCGGACTCGAGCCGCTTCTGGCCCGCCGACGCCTGGGTACCCGGTTCGGCACCCCCCTCCTATGACAAGCAGCCCGTGCGCGACTGGGCCGAAGGCACAGGCTGGGACAAGGCGTCCGCCGCCCCGCCGATGCCTGACGACGTCGTGGCCGCCACGCGGGAGCGGTACGTGTCTGCCTACGAGCTCATCTCCGGCCGCTCGTTCGCGACCTGGTGGGGCGTCGGGAAGTGAGGTTCCCGGTCCGGGTCGAGGTGACAGCCCTCGAGGGCATCGCCGACCCGGAGGCGGCCACCATCGAACGAGCGCTCCCGTTGCTCGGCTTCGTGAGTGTGAGCGAGATGAGGGTGGGCAAGGTCTTCCGTTTCTGCGTCGAGGCGCCTGACGCCGGCGCCGCCGAGGCCGCCGCCAAAGAGCTGTGCGACAAGCTGCTCGCCAACCCTGTCATACAACAAGCTGGGGTCTCGGTCACCGGAGACGGCAACTTGGCGGGTGCCGCGTGACGGTGACGGTGAGAGTCGCAGTCGTCGTCTTCCCGGGATCGAACTGCGAGCACGACGCCGTGCACGCTCTGTCCTGCCTCGGCGCGGCCGCAGAGCTCGTCTGGCATCACCAGCGCTCGCTGGACGGCTTCGATGCTGTCGTGATCCCCGGCGGCTTCGCTCATGGCGACTACCTGCGCCCAGGTGCAATCGCTCGCTTCTCGCCTGTCATGGACGCCGTCTGCGCGGCCGCCCGTGAAGGCCTCCCCGTCCTCGGCATTTGCAACGGGTTCCAGGTGCTGACGGAGGCACACCTGCTGCCGGGCGCCTTGCAGCCCAACGTGGCGCGGCGGTTCATCTGTGACAATGTGCCCTGCGAGGTGGTGTCGACGTCGTCTGCCCTGACGGGCTTGGCTAGAAGCGGCGAACGCCTGACACTTCCGATCAACCATTACGAAGGCAACTACACGTGCTCGCCCGAGACGCTGAGGCTGCTGGAAGAAGGCGACCGCATCCCGCTGCGCTATGTCACCAATCCCAACGGGTCGATGGGGTCGGTGGCAGCTGTCGCCAACACCGAAGGCAACGTCGTCGGCTTGATGCCACACCCCGAGAGAGCCTGTGACCTTCTGAGCGGCCTGACGGACGGCAGGGTCCTGCTGGAGTCTTTCGTGGACGCGACAAAGCGCCGCGCGACCTCGTCAGGTCACGCGGCGCTCGTGTCTTCGGGCTGCCAGCACGGGGCCGAGCCCGTCCACTTGACCGCTTAGGAGCGCCGGCTCCAGTGAACACCGGCTCTTTGCAGGACCTCGGCGGGGACGCCGACGGCTCGCCACGTCTTGTACTCGATGCCCTTGCGCTGCCCGTACTCGGCCGCGACTTCGACGAAGTCGGCCTCGAGGCCTTCAATGTCGAACTCCTGACCGTCGTCTGCGGTTTCCAGGCGCTTTTGGAGGTTGTGACGCTCTTGGATCAGAAGTGCCCTGCGCAGAGGATCGGCAGTGACGAGCTTCGTCTCGATCTCGTCGTGGCGGACTTGCAGCGAGTCGCGGCTGACTTGGCGGCCGCGCCGCGGCCGGTTCTGCTCGAGTGCGACGAGGTACCGGCGGACGATATTGCCTTGGCGCCGTCCGGAGGCGAGAGCGTCTTTGTGCTCGTCGGTGAGAGCTGTCTTTTTCTTTGCTGGCTGCTTTTTGCGGGGAGGCATCCGCTAAGTCTCGTCAATATTGACGAGAAATGCAAGCCGCGGGCCGCCTGAATTGACGGAGAGCAGCGTGCCGACTGATACCACCGACACTTCACAGAGCTCACCCACTCCGGACCATCGCAGCCTTGGGCTAACCGACGACGAGCTCGACATGATCGTCGGCGAGCTTGGTAGAGACCCTTTGCCGGTCGAGTTGGCGATGTATTCAGTCATGTGGTCGGAGCACTGTTCATACAAGTCGTCGCGCATCCACTTGAGGCGACTGCCCTCCGAGGGCGAGGCAGTACTCGTCGGTCCAGGCGAGAACGCCGGTGTCGTAGACGTCGGCGACGGTCTTGCCATAGCCCTCCGGATCGAGAGCCACAACCATCCGTCGGCAGTGGAGCCGTACCAGGGTGCAGCCACGGGAGTTGGCGGCATCCTGCGAGACGTCTTCACGATGGGCGCTCGCCCTATCGCCTTGATGGACCCACTGTTCTTTGGGCCCCTCGACGACCCGAGGAGTCGCTACATATTCGACGGCGTCGTGCGGGGAGTGGCTGGATACGGCAACTCGGTCGGGGTACCGACAGTCGGCGGCCAGCTGACGTTCTCTCCCTGCTATCGCGGGAACCCTTTGGTCAACGTCTTCTGCTTGGGAGTCCTACCTATCGATCGTCTCGTACTCGGGCAGGCGTCCGGCGTCGGCAACCTCGTCGTGCTCCTCGGGTCACTGACAGGGCGCGACGGTATAGGCGGAGTGAGCGTGCTGGCGTCGGCCGGCTTCTCGCAAGAGACGGGAGCCAAGCGGCCAAGTGTCCAAGTCGGCGATCCTTTCGAAGAGAAACGCCTAATCGAAGCCTCCCTCGACCTCCTCGACCGCCGACTTGTCGTCGGCATCCAGGACCTTGGAGGTGCCGGACTGGCGTGTGCCACCTCGGAGACAGCCGCTCGCGCCGGCCTCGGAATGGAGATCGACGTTCGCCTGGTACCCCAGCGCGAACCCGGTATGACACCGGTAGAGATCATGACCAGCGAGAGCCAGGAGCGGATGCTGGCAATCGTCGAGCCGGCTAATCGCGACCTGGTTCTGGAGATATGCGCCAAGCACGAGGTGCGGGCAACCGTCATAGGCAAGGTGGCGGAGGCCGGACACGGTCGAGACGGGCGTCTCGTCGTATACGACGGCCCCGTCGGCTCGGGCGTAGTCGTGGCGGACGTGCCCGCCTCTTCGCTGGCAGACGACGCCCCGTTGTACGAACGGCCGATGCGCGAGCCGGCGCCGCCTCCGGCGGTTGGCGCCGTGGTGGCGGGCAACGTCAACGCCGAGGCAGACCTGCGTGGCCTGCTGCACGACCCGTCGTTCGTCTACCGGCAATACGACCATCGCTTGTTCCTGAACACGGTCCTCGGCCCCGGTGCCGCCGACGCCACCGTGCTCAAGCTCGCCGCCCCGGGGGTCCCCTGGACGGGCAAGGGGCTGGCGCTCACCTGCGACGCCAACCCCGGGTGGTGTGCCATCAACCCACGGCTCGGGACGGCGCTCACCGTGGCCGAGGCGGTGCTCAACATCTCAGTGGCGGGGGCGAGGCCAGTGGCAGTCGTCGACTGCATGAACTTCGGCAACCCCGAGCACCCCGAGGTCATGTGGCAGCTGTCTGAGTCCGTCGACGGCATGACCGAGGCCTGCAGGGCCTTCGGCGTGCCCGTCGTCGGCGGCAACGTCTCGCTCTACAACGAGAGCGAGGGCCGCGACATCGACCCGACGCCCGTCATCGGGCTGGTGGGCGTCATCGAGTCGCTGGTCGTGGCGCCGCCGTCGATATCCATCGCCGAGAACGAGTGGCTCGTGCTGCTCGGTGCTGCCCCGAGCGGTCAGGCCCCGGCGTCCATCGGGGGATCCCGCTGGGCACGGGAGCTACGGGGCGACTTCGGTGGCCCGTTGCCGGAACTCGACTTCGCTGCCCACTGGGCGGTGTGCGATCTCGTGTGCGGGCTTGCCGCGCCGAGCGGACAGGCGAGCATCGGCGTGTCGGGCCTCCACGACGTGAGCGAGGGAGGGCTCGGCGTCTGCTTGGCAGAGCTCTGCTGTGCGGCCGGCGTGGGAGCCGTCGTAACCGAGGACTGGGACGCTGCGGCTTTGTTCAACGAGGCGCCGTCGAGGGTCGTGGTGTGCACGCCCGACCCCGATGCCCTGCTCGCCACAGCCGTCGCGGCCGGCGTTGACGCCCAGGTGATCGGTCGGGCCGGCGGCGACCGTCTCGTCGTCCCGGGCCTGTTGGATGTCGTCGTCGCCAACCTGGCCGATGCTCGCGCCCGGCGCCTGCCGGAAGCAGCCGATCAGCCTTCGGCCTAGTCAGTCGCCCGTGGCGCCGTCGATGCGCTCCCGAAGCAGGTCCGCGTGCCCGTTGTGGCGGGCGTACTCCTCGATCATGTGCAGGTAAATCCAGCGGATGTTGCGGTCTCGGTCGGGGTGACCCGGGAAGGCAACGATGTCGTCCAGCATCTTGGCGGACACCGCGGCACGAGAGACCTCGATCTCGGCCAGGAACGACGTGATGTTCTCAGCCGGGTCGGCACCCTCAAGACCGTCGAAGTCGGCGTCGGGCGACTCCTCGGTGCAATAGACAGGCTCCAGGACTTCCGCCTGTGCGGCCACGATCCTGAACCACCACCGCTCGACCTCGGTCATGTGGCGGACGAGCCCCAGCAAAGACAGCGACGACGGTTCGACAGATCGGATCTTCAGCTGGTCGCTCGTGAGCCCGCTGCACTTGGTCAGCAAGGTAGCCCGATGCCAGTCGAGCCACTCCTCCAGAGCCTGGCGCTCGCCTGTCGACAACCCGGGATCTGTCCGGTCGCCTTCCTTGGTCACCCAGACTGCCGCCACTAGTGCTGCTCGGTGCGATGCAGAAGAAACGTGCCGGTCGCACGGCTCACGAGCTGACCCGCCTCGTTCTCGATGCGTGCCTCAGCAAATGCCACCTGACGGGCCTCCCGGACGACGGCGCCTCGCACTGTCAGCTTCTCGCCCGCCGACGCCGGCCGCATCAGCTCGGACTTCATCTCGATCGTGGCCTTGGTCCTGTCCCGGCCGGACAGACCGGCGTTGACGGCGAAGTTCATGGCGGCGTCCAGCACCACCGCCTGCACTCCTGCCTGCACGCCGCCGTGCACGTTGCAGGCGAGGGGGTCGGGAACCCACACCGCAGCTGCCCACCCGGCGTGGTCGTCGTCTTCGACGCCATACTCCTCGAAACGCATGCCGAGCACCCCAAGGATCGCCATCCCGCCGTCGCCGAGCCAACGCGCCATGTCCTTAGCCACACGGCCACCGTACCGGGCGGGAAGGCCGGGCGTTGCCCGTCAGGGTCCGGCACCCGCCGGTGGTGCCAACCGCGCCGGGCCGCTACCCTATTGATTGATACGTCAGTTTGTGAGCCACCGTCCGCTCGGCGGACGCCCTCACCGACCCGAGGAGACCTGGGATGCCCACCGCTGTGATCGTCGACGCCGTCCGCACGCCCGGGGGCAAGCGCAACGGCAAGCTATCCGGCTGGCACCCAGCCGACCTGTCCGCCGAGACGCTGAAGGCGCTGGCAGAGCGCAACGCCCTCGACCCGGCGATGGTCGACGACGTCGTCATGGGCTGCGTCATGCAGGCAGGCGCCCAGGCACTCAACGTAGGCCGCAACGCCGTGCTGGCCGCAGGTTGGCCCGAGTCGGTGCCGGCGACGACAGTCGACAGGCAGTGCGGATCGTCCCAGCAGGCTCTCCACTTCGTAGCCCAGGGAGTCATGGCCGGTGCCTACGACATCGCCGTCGCCGCCGGGGTCGAGTGCATGACCCGCGTCCCGATGGGTGCCTCGATCGGCTCGGGCATCGGCTTTCCCTTCGGGCCGACCATGATGGAGCGTTACAAGCCGGCAGGCGGCCTCGTGCCGCAGGGCATATCGGCCGAGATGATCGCCGACCAGTGGGGCCTCAGCCGCCAGGACCTCGATGCCTTCGGGGCCGTGAGCCAGCAGAGGGCGGCGGTGGCGACAGAGGAGGGACGTTTCGAGAACGAACTGCTCGAGATCGTCGTGAAGGACGCCGACGGCAACGTCACAAGTGAGACGCTCAAGTCCGACGAGGGCATCCGCCTCGGCACGACCGCCGAGACTCTGGCCAACCTCAAGCCCGCCTTCAAGCAGCCCGACGGCAAGGTGACAGCCGGCAACTCGTCGCAGATCACCGACGGCGCCTCCGCCGTCCTTGTCATGTCCGAGGAGCGGGCTGCGGCTCTCGGGTTGCGGGCACGGGCGCGCTTCGTCGGCTTCTCCGTGGTCGGCGTCGACCCGGTGACGATGCTGACAGGGCCGATCCCCGCCACCAAGAAAGTGCTCGAGCGCTGCAAGCTCACGATGGACGACATCGACATCGTCGAGATCAACGAGGCGTTCGCCAGCGTCGTGCTCGCCTGGGAGAAGGAGCTGCACCCGGACATGAGCAAGGTCAACGTCAACGGCGGGGCGATCGCCCTCGGCCACCCGCTCGGCGCCTCCGGCGCCAAGCTGGCAGCAACGCTGCTCAACGAGCTCGAGCGCACCGGCGGCCGTTACGGCCTGCTGACGATGTGCGAGGGCGGAGGGCTGGCGAACGGGACGATCATCGAACGCCTCTAGGCGCTCGGCCGGCTCCGACGGTCGGGGAGGCGCCGGTGATGCCGGTGACGGGTCAGTGGTAGAAGGTCGCCATGATGAGGCCGGCGACTATGGCGCCGATGCCACCGATCAGGTACCAGGTGTTGGTGCCACCAGGCAGGATGTCTATGTAGTCGAGGACTATCGTCAGCACGCCCACGGCCATGAGGCCGAGGAGCACGTAGGGGAACCAGGCAGGGCTGCGGCGCACCTCACGGGGGATCGGCGGCGTGTAGCGGCCTGGCTTGCTGACCGCCCGTCCCGGCGAACCACCTTTTCCGCCACCGCCCTTTGGGGTCGCCCTCCCGGACTCTTTGCCCTGCCCCGGTGCCTTGCCGTGCCCGGCCACCTTGCCAGCCGCCTTGCCCTCCCCGGATCCGGTGCCGGCTTTGCTGGAGGTAGTCGAGTCCGTCGAATCGCTTCCAGATGAAGTGGGTGCCACGGTCGGCCAGGATATGCGGTGTTGGGCACTCCGGCATACCGGGGCGGCTCCGAGGCGCTAGGTTGCCGCCACGCAACGGGAAGGACGGCCCGCATTGACGCTCAGAGTTGTAGTCGTCGACAACTACGACAGCTTCGTCTACAACCTGGTGCAGTACCTCGGAGAGCTGGGTGCAGAGCCCCTAGTCGTCCGCAACGACGACCTCGACGCCGCAGGCGTCCTGGCGCTCGAACCGGATGCTCTCGTCGTGTCACCGGGCCCGGGCCGGCCGGCAGGCGCGGGCGTGTCCAACACTGCCATCGTCGCCGCGGGCGAGAAGGGGACTCCGGTGCTCGGCGTCTGCCTCGGCCATCAGTGCATCGGCGAGGTGTTCGGCGGGACCATCGTGCGTGCTCCCGAAATCGTGCACGGGAAGCCTTCAGACGTTGCACACGATGGGCGCGGGGTCTTCGCGGGCCTTCCGAATCCTCTCACGGCAACCCGCTACCACTCGCTCGTGATCGAGCGGTCGTCGGTGCCCGACTGCCTCGAAGTCACAGCCCACTCGCCCGACGGGCTCATCATGGGTGTCCGCCACCGTCAGCTACCTGTAGAAGGCGTGCAATTCCACCCCGAGTCGATCCTGACCGGTAGCCACGGCAAGGATCTGCTCGCCAACTTCCTCCGCTCTGGCGCAGGCGCTAGAAGTGGTGGACGACGGTCCAGGTAAAAGTGGCGCTGCCGCTGACACCTTGGCTGTCGGTCACTGTCACGGTCACCGTGTAGACGCCTGCCGGCGGAGCTGCGGTACCCGAGATCAGCCCCGTCGAGGGATTGATCGCCAGCCCCGGAGGCAGCCCGGTCGCTGAATAGGACAGAGTCAGGTTGTCTGAGTCCGTTGCCACGATCTGGAGCGAGACCTGGCTGTTCTTCACCGAGGTCTGGCTGCCGGGGTTGGTGACCGAAACGACCGGTGCACCAGAGGTCGAAGCGCACTCGGTCAGCGTCACCTCCGTGCCCGTTGCCTGTTGAGTGTTGGCAGCCGGGGCCTGGCTGACGATCGAGCCGACGGGCACCACGCCGCACGAAAGGGTGGGAACCGGGTTGGGGTTGACCGTCAGGTGGGCGCCCTGCAGCACCGAGGACGCCTTTGCGAACGTGTCGCCGACGACCGAGGGCACGTTCACGCCCGGGCCGCTCGACACGTAAACGGTGACAGCTGTCGTAGTCGAGGCCTTCGATCCCTCTGCCGGCACGGTGCTGACGACGTCACCGGCCTTGACGGTGGCAGATATCTCCTGCTTGTTGGTGATGCCGCCAACGAAGCCCGCCCCGAGTATGTCGTTGGTCACTATGTCGAGCGGCAACCCGTAGATGCTCTTGGGCATCGTGATCGGCGCCGGACCGGTCGGGACGTCGAGGACGACGACGGTGCCAGGCTTCTGGAGGCCACTCGGCGACTGGGCGCTGACAGCCGTCTGCGACTGACCCCGCGCTGCGTTGACGGCGTGGATCTTGTACCCGAAGCCTGCCGCCTTGAGGCGCTTCTCGGCTTCGCTGACAGAGTTGCCGACCACGTATGGCACCAGCACAGGTTTTAAGCCGGTGGACCACAACAATGTGACGGCGCTCCCCTTGCGCTCGACGCTGCCGCTGCCCGGGAGGCTCTCGATCGCCAGTCCTTCGGCAACCGACGAACTGGGCTTTGACGTCGCCGTCACGCGGAACCCGGCGCCGTCGAGCAGACCACGCGCAGCCAGCTCGGACATCCCCTTTACGGACGGCACACGCTCGAACGGCGTGCCACCGAGATAGCCGAGCTGGTGTCCGCCGTATTCGACGAGGGTGCCAAGAGCCGCCAGGAGCACGATGGCGGCGACTACCCAAGGGATCCACCGCGTCTTGGGCATCTCCGGCCGGCCGTCCTGGCCCGCCCGGGTCGTGGCAACCAAGGGAGTGCCCGTCCCGGCCACCGACGCCTCCCTCGGCATCGGGGTGCCGACTTCTGCCTGCATGACGGTGGCTGCCCCAGCGAGGCCGAGCGCTGTCGTGGCGGCGCCGGCGGGGTCCGCGCGCACCGGCTCGCCGCGAGCAAAGCGCTCCAAGTCCGTATAGAGGTCGTCGGCCGTCGCGTAACGGTTCGCCGGGTTCTTGGCAAGGGCCCGCATGATGACGGCTTCGAGCGCCACAGGCAGGCGAGGCTCGAGGTCGCGTGGGGCGACCGGGTTCTCCGAGACATGCTTGTAGGCAATGGCGACAGGCGTGTCGGCCACAAACGGCGGTCGGCCCGTCACCATCTCGTAGAGCACGACGCCGAGCGAGTAGACGTCGCTTCGCCCGTCGACGCCCAAGCCTTGCGCTTGCTCGGGGGAGAAGTAAGTGGCAGTTCCCATGACAAGGCCCGTCTGGGTGACGCTCTCGTCGGAACCGACGGCCCGGGCGATGCCGAAGTCGGCAACCTTCACCTGGCCGTCGCGGGTTATGAGGACGTTGCCAGGCTTCACGTCCCTGTGCACGACCCCATGGCGGTGCGCGTAGCTGAGGGCTTTTGCTATGTCGGCGGCTATGCCTGCTGCCCGCAGTGGCGCGAGTGGCGCCTGCGAGCGGATGAGGCCCGAGAGCGGCTCGCCGTCGACGTACTCCATGACTATGAAGTAGGTCCTCTCGGACTCGCCCCAGTCGAAGATAGGCACGATGTTGGGATGCGAGAGGTTGGCGGCAGCCTGTGCCTCGCGCCGGAAACGCTCGACGAACGACGAGTCGCTCGACAGCTCAGGAAACAGCACCTTGAGAGCCACCGGACGGTCGAGCAGCAGGTCACGAGCTAGATAGACCTGAGCCGTGCCCCCCCTTGCGATCTGGCTGCGGAGCTCGTAGCGGCCGTTGTAGATCGGGGGCGGCGCCTCGCGGCTCGGCGGGAACGTCGCGGTCATCGGGGCGCCAGCCTATTGCCTGCCTGCCTGTCATCAGACACCAGGACGCCAAATGTCGTCGACGAGCTCATCGTGCCGACGATCATGGTGCCGCCGGTGAGGACGAGCGGCCCGGCGCCGTCGCGCCCGACGTGGCCGGTGCCGTCGTCGTAGGTATGGTCGCCGGCGTGGTTGGCGCCGGGACGGTGGTCGCCGGGATGGTGGTCGCGATCGTCGGCGATGTGGTGGTCGGGTAGTAGGGCAGCGTCGTGGTCGTCGACGTCGTGGTCGTGGCGGCGCTTGTCGACGTCGTGGTGGTGGCGTCGTGGGCGTTCAGAGCCTCGTTCTTCAGCCTGCCCACGACTTGCTCCGCCGAGTCCAGAGAGGATTCCAGGATCCCCGAGCGCAGCACGGTGACGGTCGACGGGAGCAAGTCGGTGCGTCGGACAGAGCTTGTCTCGACGATCACCGGCTTCAGCCACAGCAGCCCGCCCGGCCGGCCCTGGTAGATCACGACGTCGTCTCCCTTGACACTCACGAAGTAGCTGGACTGGTTGAACCACAAAAGCAGTGCTGCCGTGCCGGCAGCGGTCGCCGCCAGAAGAATCACGAAGATCACTACCCGGAACGTGACCAGATGATCCTTTGGCCCGTCGTTGCGCCGCGACTGGACGAGGAGCATCGAGCGGCTGTGAGAAGGGGCTGCTGCTGCGCCCCCCGGCTCGGCAACCCCTCCGAGGGCGTGGGCGTCGGTTCCCCCGTGGTAGCCCGACTCCTCAAGCGGGCCTGTCCACCGGGGCGCTCGCGTGCTCGAGGTGCCGCCCGTCACTGCGCCAGATGGCGGTGTGCCACCCGGCGGCGTACCACCCGCCGGCGCTGTCGAAGGACTGCCAGGCGTGACGCCGGACTGCCGCACGGTCATGCTCCGCCCAGGCCGGCGCTCGCCCGTCCTCTCGACCTCCACGGCGCCGCTCGGGTAGTCCTGGCCCGGCTTGCCGGCACCCGCAGTGCTGGTCGGGCTATCTTCGCCGGTCCCCAGCCCCGCTTCGCCGGTCCCCAGCCCCGCTTCCCCGGTCCCCAGCCCCGCCGAGGCGATCCCGAGCGCGGGCGCCCCGGTACCCAGCCCCGCCGAGGCGATCCCGAGCGCGGTCGCACCGCCTCCGGTAGCGCGGCCCCGCCCGTGCTGGCCGCGGCGACGACGCCAGCGCCGACTGGGCCGCTCGTTCTCAGGAACCTCAGAAGCGCCAGCGCTCGGGTCGTCGTCGCCGTCATCGGGTAGCGCCCCTGTCACAGGCACGGCCTCAGTGATGTCCTCCGCATCATCTAGCTGGGGGTTCTCGGGGCGTTTGGGCCTCGCTGGCACAAACTCCGCCTGCAGGTCTGCCAAGTCGACCTCACCGTCGGTGACGTCGAACACCACGACGGTGACATTGTCGGTCCCGCCATGCGCTAGAGCCCGGTCAACGAGCTCGCGGGCTGCTTCGGCGGGATATTGCTCGTCGGCGAGCACGCCGGCGATCTCGTCATCGGCCAGCTCGTTGGTGAGTCCGTCGCTGCACAGCAGGTACCGGGTTCCCACGACAGGATCGAGGTCCCAGACGTCGAGGTTCACCTCGGGTGCGACGCCGAGGACGCGGCTGAGGACGTGGCGGTGCGGGTGAACGGCCGCCTCTTCCGGGCTGAGCTCGCCGTGCCGAACCATGTCCTCTACGACCGAGTGGTCTTCGGTCAACTGGCGGACGTGGCGCCCCGGATCCAGCACGTAGGCACGGGAGTCACCGATGTTGACGAGCACGAGGTGCTCAGGAAGTCCCTGGTCCGAGCTGTCATCCGGCTCGCCGGGCTCGGGCACGAGGGCAGCCGCCGTCAGGGTTGTGCCCATCCCGCGCAACTTGCGGTCGGCGCGGCTCTTCCTCCAGATCGCTCGATTGGCGCGGCGAGATGCGTTGAGAAGGCCGTCGGGCGTCCGGTCCCGCCTGTATTCGTCAAGCAGTGCCTCGATGGCGGTGCGTGCCGCCACTTCGCCACCTCGATGGCCGCCCATGCCGTCGGCGACGGCGACGAGATCCGGCGTGATCACTGCCATGTCCTCGTTGGCCGAACGGACGTGTCCCGTGTGAGTGTGCACGGCAGCACGGAGCACAGCCACCTAGCGAGCCACCTCCAGGATCGTGCTGCCGACCTTCACCCGATCGCCACGCTGGATGCGGGCCAAGCCGCTGACCTTCTCGTCGTTGAGCCACGTGCCGTTCGTAGAGCCGAGGTCCTCCAGCCATAGCTGACCCTGACGGCGAAACACTCTCGCATGCACGCTCGAGGTGAACGTGTCGTCCTCCAGTGCCACTGCACAGCCGGGCGACCGCCCCAGCGTGACCTCCTCACCCAGCTCGAACACCCTTCCTCGCCGCTGGGGAGGGTCGACCACTTTCAGCTTCAACGGCACCGCCCGGTCCGCCCCACCGCCGACGGCCGCCCGCGGCGTCGCCTTCTCCCCTCGGGAACGTCGGATCTCGACGAACACCATACGAGCGGCATAGAGGAAGAAGAGCCAGAGCAGGGCAAGCAGGAAGTAGCGGGTGAGATGGAGGAGTGCGGGGGGCACGTCTCCCAGTTGATGGGCCATGGTCCGGTACGGGCGCCTAGTTGGGGTCGAATCGGAGAGTCGTCGTCCCGATTGTGATGCGGTCGCCCGGTGCCAGCCTGTGCTCCCGCACCGCAACTCCGTTCACCTTCGTGCCGTTCGTCGACCCGAGATCGACGACGACCACGTTCGACCCGTCGTTGCGGACCTGCGCGTGGCGCCGCGAGACATTCGGGTCGTCGAGTGCTACGGCACACTCAGGCAGGCGCCCGATAGTGACCGGCTGGTCGGTGATGGCGATGCGGCGCCCGTCAGGCAGCACGAGCCAGTTGGTCGGCCCACCGACCACCTCCTTGAGGTCGCTCTCGATCGCAAAGGTGCTCGGAGACAGATCGGGATCCTCCTGGATCACGATCTCGATCGCCCCGAGAAAGATGTAGCGCTCTGCCTCGCCGTGCTCCCTGACGGCCTCGACCAGCTCACGGTTGAGAGCGTCGCCGATCGACTCGAAACGCTCGTAATCCGGCGTCGAGAGGTACACCTCGAAGTGGTTTGGCGCGATCAGCCCGCGGACGCCGACCGTCCGCCGCAGATCCATCTCCCGCGTCAGGCGCCGGCCGATCTCCACCGGCTGCAACTGCCCGCGGAACGCCTTCGCGAAGGCTCCCTCCACCATGCGCTCCAAGCGGCGCTCGAACTGCTGAAGTCCCATTTCAGCCTTGAGGATACCGGGGTGCGGGCAGGGATCGCTGGCAGAGGTCCCGGCAGCTAGTGTCTTTGGCCTGGCACTCGGGCGAGTGGCGGAATTGGCAGACGCGCAGGATTCAGGTTCCTGTGTCCGCAAGGACGTGGGGGTTCAAGTCCCCCCTCGCCCACCAACCAACCAACCAACCAACCCACCCACCCACCCACCCGACCCGTCCCCGAACCCGGCCGCCGTGCGAGTTGTCTTCCGCGGTTCGCCCCTAACCGCTCGTGCTCCCGCTGGCCGGCGTCCCGAACAGGGTCTCCAGGTAGTGCGTGAGCGAGGTGGTCGTGAGTGCCCCCAGATTCTCGCCCACGACTCTGCCGGACCCTGAGACGAAGATCGACACCGGGAGGCCGGGTGCCCCGTAGGCGTCTGCCACGGTCCCCTGCGGATCAAACAGCTCCTGGTAGGTCACGCCGTATCTGCGCACAAAGGCCTGCGCCGGGCCACGCTCGTCGAGGGTGTCGATGCCGACGAATTTGACGTCGCCACCGACCTTGCGGGCCACGCTCTCGATCGCCGGCGTCTCCTTGACGCAGACCGTACAGGTCGTCGACCAGAGGTTGATCACCAGCGGCTTCCCCAGATCCGAGGCCAAGGTGACGTTGCCACTGGCGGCGGCGGAGGTGAGAAGGGGGAGGGAGAAAGCTACGGGCTGGCTCGACTTGGGCTTGAAGAAGCCCACCGACACACCTCCGGCTCCTCCCGATGGTGTCGACGTGCTTCGAAGCGTCTCGAAGACGCTGACGACTACGAGCGCCGTCACGACCACGGCGATGGCGAGCAACCACCGCAAATGCCGCGGGAGGCGCCTACCCTGGCCCGCCGGTCCAGGGTTCCCCGGGCCCACCGGGCTCGCCTCGGTAGGAGGTCCGGACGCTTCTGTCATGCGCCAGCGACGCTACCGCTGGGTTCGGCCGGCTGGGCGGCGCCGTGACTGGACGGGCACCGCGGTTGGGCGGCGGTCGCTGCGGCAGCAGCCGTCTGGCCGTGGCTCCCCGCCTGAGCAAGGATTGAGGCCAGTGCAACAACTCGCGTCTATCGGCGTCGGCTACGCAGCAGCCTTCGGGGGCGGCATGCTCTCGTTCGTCTCGCCCTGCGTCCTGCCAATCGTGCCTGTCGTCCTGTCTGTGGTCACCGGCACCGACATCACCTCGGCGGCAGAGACACGCTCACACCTCGCGAAGGTGGCCAGGAACACAGCCCTGTTCGTACTCGGCTTCGCCGTGATGTTCGTTCTCATCGGCCTCTCGGCGACTGCGCTCGGGCAAAGTCTGGTGCACGACAAGACGAGCCTCACCCGTATCTCCGGCGTCGTGATGCTCGTGATGGCAGGCATGCTGGCGGGCGGCGCGTTTCTCGGCGTCGACTGGCTCGGCCGGGAGGCTCGCTTCCGGCCGGACCTGTCCCGGCTCGGTCCCTTCGCAGCCCCCGTCGCCGGGGCCGCCTTCGGCGTGGCCTGGACGCCATGCGTGACCCCGATCCTTGCCTCGGTGCTAGCGGTGGCGGCAGCCGGTGGCAGCGTGCCCCGCGCGGCCGTGCTGCTTGGGCTGTACTCGGCCGGGTTGGGACTGCCGTGTTTGGCGGTGAGCCTTGGTTTCTCGAGGCTGGCTACGGCGTTCGCTCTCTTACGGCGCCAAGCCCGGGCACTGACCGTGCTGGGGGCCGCCGGGCTGGCAGGTTTCGGCGTGCTGCTCGTCTTCGACCGCCTGACCTGGCTCACGACTCACCTGCAAAGCCTCTGACGGGCTCGACCTGGCGCCGACGGGGACGGGCCGAACCTGGCGGCGACCCGGCCCCCCTCGCCAGCGGCTCGGCAACCGGTCTCACCCTTACTCAGCGGACTGTTCGTCCCCGTTAGCGTGGGCTGGTGCCCAGACCCGCCGCCCGCCGCTTGCCGGCGAACAGCCAGATCCTGGCCCAGACCGACGACCAGTACTCCGTGCTCGAGGAGTGGGTCCGGAGCGTCTCTGCCCCGTCTGACTCGCTTCTCGACATAGGAGCGGGCGACGGCGACGACGACTACACCGCTCTCGTGCGCCCGCTGGTCGGGCACATGACCGGCCTCGACCCGACCGTGCAGTCGTCGCCCAGCCAGGCTCTGGACGGATGGTTCCACGGCACGGTGCAGGACTATGCCGCAGCCCGCCGCACCACCGGGCAAGCCCCATCACCGCCGTTCGATCTCGCCCTTGCCATCTACGTCGTCGAGCACGTCCCAGACCCTGTGGCGTTCTTCCGGGCGGCACGTTCCTGCCTCCGCCCGGGTGGCTCCCTGTTCTTCGTCACTCCCAACCTGTGGCACTACTTCGGGCTCGCAGCCAAGGTGACGATGGCGCTCGGCGTCGACGACGTCCTGCTCAAGCTGCTGCGGCGGAACGGGCTACACGACCACCAGCACCAGCACCACACACAGCCGGCCCACTTTCCCGTGGCATACCGGGCGAACTCCGTGCGCTCGCTCGGCTCGATCGGGTTCGAGGCGGGCTACTCGCGCCTGGAGATCAAGCATCTCGAGAACCCCGCCGTCTTCGAGACTTACTTCGGCGGCCGCGCTGCCGCCTGGCCACGCGCCTATTCCAAGGCAGTCCACCGGTTGGGCCGCCCGGAGCTGTTCGGTACCCTGATTTGCCGTTTTGTCAACTGACCTGGGCCCGGCCACTGCCCGGACTAGTCCGGGCGACTTGCCATACGCCAAACTGTCCCCATGGATGTTGACACCGATGACCTCGTAGCGCAGTTGCTCGCCGAGATGGACCCGAAGACCACCGAACCGGTGGCTTTTCGGCGCCGCCAGTACGAGCTGGGCTTGGCGTGGGTGCACTTCCCAAAGGGGTACGGCGGTCTCGGCCTGCGACCGCAAGCCCAGCGCGACGTCGATCTGCGGCTCTACGCCGCCGGGGCGGCGCCGCACGCCTTGTTCGACTTTTTCGGCTTGTCCATGGCCGGCCCGACACTCGTGACTCACGGCACCGACGAGATCCGCAACCGGCTCCTCCCGCGCATGTTCTCAGGTGAGGACTCCTGGTGCCAGCTGTTCAGCGAGCCGGGTGCCGGTTCCGACCTGGCTGGGTTGGCGACCAGAGCCGTCCGCGACGGCGACGAGTGGGTCGTGACGGGCCAGAAAGTTTGGAACACGCTCGCCCACGTGTCGCACCGGGGCATGCTCGTTACCCGCACCGACCCCGAGGCCCCCAAGCACAAGGGCCTCACCTATTTCGCCCTCGACATGCACGCCGCCGGCGTCGAGGTCCGGCCGCTCCGCCAGATGACCGGCGAGGCCGAGTTCAACGAGGTCTACCTCACCGAGGTCCGGGTGCCTGATGCCGACCGCGTGGGCGATGTCGGTGACGGCTGGCGTGTGGCTATGAGCACGCTGATGAACGAGCGGACGTCGATCGGTGGCAGCGGTGCTCCGGCACGAGGCTCAGGACCGATCGCTGAGGCTGTGCGCATCTGGCACGACGAGCCCGGCCCCAAGACCGCCGTCGAGCGAGACCGCCTGGCGAGCCTGTGGATCGAGGCCGAGCTCCTCAGGCTCACGAACCTGCGGGCGAACGCCAACCGAAAGGTTGGCAACCCCGGCCCTGAGGGTTCGATCGCCAAGCTCCACTTCGCCGAGCTCAACAAGCGCATCTACGACCTTTGCGCCGACCTCCTCGGCGCTGCGGCGTTGGTCGGCTACGACTACACGCTGCGCCGCAGCGAGCACCTTGGGCTTGTCGGGCCGCCTGGGTCCGCAAGGAAGATGATGCTTCGGTCGAGAGCCAACTCCATCGAAGGAGGCACTTCCGAAATCCAAAGAAACATCCTCGGCGAACGCGTCCTCGCCCTCCCCGGTGACGTCCGGGTGGACAAAGAGATGCCCTGGTCGGCGGTGCCTCGCAGCTGAGCTCAGACAGCAAACAGCGCCACCGACTCGCCGGTGGCGTCTCGCCAGCCGCGAGCCATCGCCCGCGAGTTGAAGCTAGCGGTGAAGCTGCCGTCAGGGCAGATCGAAATGGCACCGCCGTCCCCTCCAAGGGCCGCCACGGCGTCGAGCGCCTCGCCGACCGCCGCCGCCAGGACGCCGCCGGCACGTAGCCGCCACTCGACCAGATGAGCGAAGCCGGCGACCACGAAAGCCTCACCGGCTCCGGTCGCCGAGACCGCCACTGTGCCGGGCGCCGCCCAGACTCCGGCACCTGGGATCGGAGAATCCCCGACCCGGCCTCTCAGCTGGCCCGACCGGCCGCCGGTACTCGTCGCCGCCGCGACGTTGCCGCCGGCGTCGACGGCCACTGCTCCGACAGTTCCGGCACTGCTCGGCTCGGGCGCGTGACCCGTCCCCCTCGACTCTCCTGAAGGACGGGGCTCGGCCGATCCACGCTGGTCTTGCCCGGCCAGCCCTCTCCGACCGTCACCTGAGGCTCTCGCCCTGGCCAGCATCGCGGGTGTCATGCGGGGCCAGCCCTCCGCCTCGGCGTAGCGATCGGCCCCGACACCGGCCAGCAGCAGCGGCCCGTTGGGTGTGCCGCCGTCCTCGGCCACCGCCATGGCCACCCGGACTGGGTTCGCCGGCCACGTGGCGGCACAGATAGCGCCGACCTTGCCCGTCGCACCGTCCATCACGCCGGCGTCGAACTCGTGAGTGCCGTCCGACGTCGTGACGGCACCTCGCCCGGCATTGAAGCGGCCGCTGTCCTCCAGGCACGCCACCGCCTCTACCACCGCAGCAAACGAACCCCCGCCGCCGGCCAGCACATCCCAACCGGCGGCCAGGGCCTGCCTCAGGCCGTCCGTCAACCAGTCGACGTCGCGTCCATCCTCGATGCCCGAGAACATGCCGGCACCGCCGTGCACGAGCAAGGCCGGCGGCTCCAGGCGGCCGGTGTCGGCTTGTACAGGCAGGTGTGTCACGGCTTCCTCCGTTGTCCGGCGGCCGGAAGAAAGAGGTGAATCCGGCAGGATGGCATGGTGACACGTCGAGGCTGGGTCTTGTTCATCTCGCTCGGCATCATCTGGGGACTCCCGTACATGCTCATCAAGATCGCCGTCAGGGAAGTTAGCCCTGAGCTGCTGGTGTTCATCCGCACGGCCGGCGGGGCGTTGTTGCTCGGGCCGGTTGCCGCCTTCAAGGGCGAGTTCCGCGGCATCCTCCGGCACTGGCGGGCGATCGCCGCCTATACGATCGCCGAGCTCGCCATGCCCTGGGTACTCCTGTCCAACGCCGAGAAGAGCCTGCCCAGCTCCTTGTCAGGGCTGCTCATCGCAGCCGTACCGCTCGTTGGCGCGCTCCTGGCGGTGCTGACGGGCAGCGACACGCTGGACAAACGCCGAGTCATAGGGTTGCTGCTCGGAGTCGCCGGTGTGGCAGCCGTCGTGGGCTTCGCCGTCGGGCACACGGACCTCCCGGCCGCTGCTTCGCTGCTCGGCGTCGTGGTCGGCTACGCCCTCGGCCCGTGGCTTCTCGCCCGCTACCTCTCGGACCTGCCGCCGATGGCAGTCGTGGCTTCCTCCCTGTTCCTGACCGCCGTCTTGTACGCCCCCCTCGCAGCCCTCTACCTGCCTTCCGGGAGCTTGTCCGCCTCCGTGATCGAGTCGCTGGTGACTCTTACCGTGGCGTGCACGGCAGCCGCCTTTCTCGTGTTCTTCGCCCTCATCGGCGAGGTCGGCCCGATGAGGGCGACCGTGATCACCTACCTCAACCCGGCCGTTGCCGTCGTGCTCGGAGTCGCCGTCCTAGGCGAGTCGTTCAGCTGGGCTACGGGAGTGGGCTTCATACTGATCCTGGGTGGGTGCTTCCTGGCGACCAAGCGCGTGCGTACGAGCGCCGCCGGTGCGGGCGCCGTCGCGATGCCTGCGGTGGCCGAGCCCTGAGCTCCTCCGAGATACCTGTGGCGGCCGAGCCCGCGGCCATCCGCTCGCCAAGTGTCGGCCGTCTTAGACTGTCGCCGACTTCGTCAGGCCCAGCGCCGCGAGTCCTCGGACTGCCCATGGCCGGGCTGAATGCGGATGTCGCCCGAGACCGTTCGGCAGGCGATGCGAAGCACCGCGTCGCCTTCGCCGCTGTTCTCGGCCGGGAGAGTGCACTTGGTGTCCCCTGAGATCGTGACCATGTCCAGCCAGGCCCCGACTCCTGCCTCCACTCCCACCACTATGTCGCCCGAGGCGCAGTTGACAGAGACGTCACCCTCGCAGGCCTGCCCGACCTTGACGTCGCCCGAGGCCGTCCTGACCTTGATGTCGCTCCCACCTTGCCCGATCTCCACGTCCCCGCTGGCGGTGTCGCACGAGGCACGGCCGCCGACCCAATCGACAGAGAAGTCGCCCGAAGCGGTCTTGGCGTGCGCCTCACCGAGCACCCGGCTAAGGCGCACGTCGCCACTGGCTGTCGAGACGTCCGCCGAGTCGCAGGGTCCGTCCATCGTGACGTCGCCACTGGCAGTCGCCACACGGACAGCGCCGGCCAGACCGGAGCACTGCACATCGGCGGAGGCCGTGCTGCAGTTCAACCGTGACTGGGGAGGCACCAGGACTGCGAGGCGAAGCGGTGTGTCGCGAAGCTTGCGCTTGGGCACGCTTACGATCAGGTGGCCACCTTCGCAGGTGACCTTGGCGCTGTTGATCAGCTCCGTGGCCCGCTCGGTCGCCGGCCCCAACGGCTCGAGCGACACCTGCACTTCGTCGGTCGCCGCGAAGTTCACTTCGACAACGCCGGAAGCGAGGTCGAGCTCAGCTCGCTGGTGTTCGGCCGTATGAAACGTCCACTGCATCGTTTCCATCCCTTTCTGTGCTGGTCCCTACGATCCTGAGCGCCGGTCGGGTGCTCTCCAGTTCCTGCTTGTCGTTGCGGCGGGACGTCGACCCGCTGATCATCCACATGCCCCCGTCACCCCCTCACAAAACCTGTCATCCGCTTCGGCCCTCGCCTGGACGACGGCGGGAGGCGAAGTGCCTGCGAAGCGGCGTCGACCAACCATGTGTTGATCGACACGCCTGCGCTGTTGGCCGCCCGCTCGACCTGGCTCTTCAGTCCCTCCGGGAGGCGCAGCGTCAGCCTGGCGGTCTCGGCCTCGCCACTGCCGATGTCGTCCTGGCTGCCGGCGATCGGCCCGCGGCCGATGTTCATCGTGAGGACAGGGTCACGCCCCTGCAGGCGCATCTCGACTTGAGCACCGGGAAACGAAGCCGTCAGCTCCTCCCCCGCCTGCTGCAGAACGTCGAGTATGCGCAGCCGGACAGCCGGGCCGAGGGCGTCGACGAGCATCTCGGCGGCCTGGCGGATCTCGTCGCCGCCAAGGGCGGCCGATCTCTTGAGGTCTTCCGAAAGACCCTCAACGATTGGTGACAGCAGCATGGTGTCAGTATGACATCACCGATGATGTCTGTCAAGTGTCTCAGCGGCACCATGATGACACCCCGCTGGCGGGGACGTTCTGAACGGGGCAACGGCGTGCCTACGATCGGCAAGTGCCTGATTACTACGTGGTCGACCTCGCACGAGGACCTGCCTGGGACAGTGGCAAGGCGAGACGGCTGCAGGCAGACTGGGATGCCCACGGCGATTTCATGGACGGGTTGGTCGAGGAGGGCTTCGTCGTGCTTGGCGGGCCAATCGGAGCTCTCGACGGCGACGAGGCGATGCTCGTCGTCAACGCGGGGAGTGAGGAGGAGGTCCGCAAGCGGCTGTCCCTCGATCCTTGGGCCGACGGAGTGCTGAGCATCCGCGACGTGCGGCCCTGGACGATCTGGCTTCGGCGGCACGAAAGGGCGTGAGCAGGCGCCGGTGCGCCAAACCGACCCTAGCGGCAGCCATGACCTCGACTGCAGCGCAAGCCCGGACGGCAAGGTCCTGCTCGTGGTGGCGGATCACGGTGGTGAGAGCCAGGCGACGCTCTACAGAGTCGACGGCCAGGGGAACCTCGCCGATGACACCCGTGTAGTCCTGCCAGGGCGCGGAGGGTGTCGACGCAGCCGCTGCCGGGCTTGTCGAGCCGACCACGATGACCATCGAGAGCTTCGACGGTGAGCCCATCCCGCTCTTCTTGTACGAGCCAGCTGGAGACGCTGCCGCCCCCCGGCCGGTAGTCCTTGTGATTCACGGCGGGCCCGAGTCGAGCGCCGACCTCATGTACAACGCGTTCGTGCAGGCGCTCATTGCCGAAGGCATTGCCGTCGTCGTACCTAACGTGCGGGGCTCGACGGGTTACGGCAAGAGATACGCGGGGCTGGACGACACCACACGCCGCCTCGACTCGGTCGCCGACATGGCTGCCATCCATGCCTGGTTGCCGACCGTCGGTCTCGACAACACGCGAGGTGGCCTCTACGGCGGTTCATACGGCGGATACATGGTGCTCGCCGGGCTTGCCTTCCAGCCGGATCGCTGGGCGGCCGCAGTGGACGTCGTCGGGATTTCGGACCTGGTGACGTTTCTCGAGAATACGTCGTCCTACCGGCGAGCCCACCGGGAACACGAGTACGGCTCGCTCACTCACGATCGGGAGTTCCTGGAGCGGGCCTCGCCACTCCGGAGCGCCGGCAACATCAAGGCGCCGTTGTTCGTCATCCATGGTGCCAACGATCCGCGGGTGCCCCTTTCGGAGACCGAGCAGCTTGCGGCCCTCCTCCGTAAGCGTGACGTGCCTTGCGAGCTGCTCGTGTACGAGGACGAGGGCCACGGGCTGGCGAAGCTCGCCAACCGGTTGGACGCCTATCCCAAGGCGATCGAGTTCCTCAAGGCCGTGTTGCTGGCTTGGTGACCTCGCGGCTGGAGGCCTTGGGAACAGGGTGGCAAAGGTGCGCGGGCGGCTGTAGACAGTAACGAGTCGCTATGGAGCTCTTCGTCTTGCCGCTCGGGAATTGCTGTTGCAACTACGAGATGATCGCGCCGGGCGTCCGCGACGGGCACAGGTCGCACATTCCGGTGAACGCCTTCCTGATCCGGCTCGATGACGAGACGACAGTACTGGTGGACACCGGCATGAACCGCCTGCATGTTGACGACCCGGACCTCACCTGGCGGGGCACAGACCTGGCCGAAGAGCTGATCCCTGTGATGCGACCCGAGGACAGCCTGCTCTTCCGGCTCGCGCAGCTGCAGGTCGCTCCGCAGGACATCGACTACGTCGTCAACACCCACCTCCACTTCGACCACGCCGGTAACAACGACCTCCTCGGCTCTGCCAAGTTCTTCGTGCAGCGCGAGCAGTACGAGCAAGCGAAGGACAATCCAGGATTCCCCAATCAGTATTGGAACCTCCCGAGTCTGAGCTACGAGCTCGTCGACGGTCCGGCGAAGCTCTTCGAAGGCCTCGAGGTGCGGCCGACTCCGGGCCACTGCCACGGGCACCAGTCGGTTGTCCTGCAGCTGCCCGAGACCGGCGCCGTCATCCTGTGCGGCGATGCCGTCTACTGCAAGGACAATCTCGACCACAACTCCTGGAATGGCCAGGCGGATCCGGTCACAGCCCGCCAGAGCGGGCTGATGCTCCGAGAGCTCGCCCTGGCGACCGACGCCTTCATGATCTACGGGCACGACCCTAAGCAGTTCAGCTCCCTCCGCCTGGCGCCAGGGTCTTCGTATCGCTGAACGTGCTGGCTGTGTTCCGGTTCCCCTCAGCCGCGGCCTGTACCATCCGCCTTAGTGGCGCCAGGTGAGAGAGCGCGCCTGTCGGCGCGCCTGAAACGGACAGAGCCTGGGCACGCGCCGGAAGACGAGCCGGAACTGAGCGAAGCAGGCTCGACCGACGATCCCGGAGAGGAGGCCAGCGCCCGTACCCAGGTTGGGTACGCCCTAGGCGCTCTCTCCACGATCCTGCCCGTCGGGCTCTTCGCCGCCGGTCCCGACGGTGACTGCTGGTACGTTAACCAACGCCTCATCGACGCCAGCGGCATGGCCGGGCTGGACAGCGGCTCATTCGCCGTCGACCTCGCCAGCGTCGGGAGCACACCTCCCGCAGCCATCAGCCCGGCCAGCGGCGGCGCCCCGGCTTTGCTGCGCGTTGTCCCGGGAACAGGCGCCGAAGGACCGCCCGAGGGCGCCGGACCGCAGAGTGACGGGACCGGGACTCTCGTCCGGGGCGTAGAGCTCGCGCTCAACGCGTCGGTGATCCGTCAGGTCAGGCACGACGGGTCGACCGCCGGCTACCTCGGCATGGTGGTTGAGCCACCGGACACCGGAGCCGGGCGCGATGTAACGGCTGCGACCGGCCCGAACGCATCCCTGCAACCTCCACTGTTCCTCCACGCGTCCGAGCCGCTCGTCCAGACCCTCCTCGACAGCACCCCGGACGTCATCACGGTGTTCAACAACGACGGGTCGTGGCGCTTCTCGAACGCCGCAGCGTGGCGACTCTTCGGCTACCAGGAGAGCTTCGACGCCCGCCTTGGGGTGTTCAACCTCATCCACCCCGACGACACTGTTGCCGCCGTCGAGCGTTTCGCCCAGATCGTCCAAGGCGGACCCGGTCCCAGCGACCCATTCGAGCTTCGGGTTCGAGGGCAGGACGGCACGTGGCGCTTGCTCGAGAACAACGCGACGAACCTCACCGGCGAACCTGTCGTGAACGGCATCGTCGTGTGCTCGAGGGACGTGACCGAGCAACGGGTTGCTCGTTCTGCCCTGCAGGAGGCGAACGAGCGCCTCAGCACGCTCGTCGGCAGCCTCCACATCCCGGCGCTGGTCGAGGACGAGAGCAGGGTGATCGTCCTTACGAACAATGCCTTCCTTGACTTGTTCCAGCTGACAGGCCCGCCGTCCAAGCTGCTCGGCAAAAGACTGTCGGATATCGGCACCGAGCTGACACGGAGATTCGGCGACCCGACCGCCGGAGTCGACCCGGAGCGAGTGAACAAGATCCTGCGCGAGCGCCGGCGCATCCTGGGCGATCGGCTGAGCATGCCGGACGGCGGGGAGCTCGAGCGCGACTACGTGCCTATCTATGTCGACCACGAGTACAGGGGTCACCTCTGGCTCTTCCGGGACGTGTCTGCTCAGGTCCGAACTGAGATCCACACGTCCGAATTGCTGGCAGACGAGCGGCGCGAGAACCGCCGTCTTGTCAAGCAGGAGCAGGTCAAAGCCTCTTTCCTGGCCGAGATATCACATGAGCTCCGCACCCCGCTCACATCGATCCTCAGCTTTACCGAACTGCTCCGCGACGGCATAGGCCACGACGAGGCCATCGAGCAGGTCGAGTTCCTCGACATCATCACGCGCAACGCCGACCGGCTCATGAGGCTCGTCGACGATCTCATCCTCTTGGACAGGGCCGAGAGCGGCGCCCTCGCCGTCGAGTGGGAGGCAGTCGACGTCCCGACGATGATAGAGGCGTCGGTCATCACCTTCGGCCCGCAAGCCGAGGCCAAGCGCATCTCCCTCGAGATGGAGGTCAGCGAAGGCATCTCCATTACCGGGGATAGCCAAAAACTGGCACAGATGCTCGAGGTCCTGCTCGCCAACGCCATCAAGTTCACGCCTGAAGATGGCGACGTGACTGTCACGGCCTCTCCCGCCGATGCCCACTGGCTCATCTCGGTCTCCGACACGGGGATCGGCGTGCCGGGAGGTGAGTTGGACGCGCTGTTCGATCGTTTCTTCAGGGCGTCCAACGCCCGGGCGGCACGCATCCCGGGCTCCGGGCTAGGCCTCTCGGTGGCGCGCGCCATCGCGGAATTGCACGACGGCGAAGTGTCGATAACCAGCAAGGACGGGGAGGGGACGACAGCCATGGTCGCCATTCCCTTCGTCAACTCCAAAGCAGCGTTGAAGACCAGGCCTTCGTGAGGCCGGGAAGGTGACCAGGCAACCGGTCGTGCTCGTCATCGAGGACGACGGCGACATAGGCCGTGCGCTGCAGGCTCTGCTCAACCGCGCCGGCTACCAAGTCGTGCTGGCGGGAGACGGCCGGGATGGCCTGCGCCTGTTCCACGCCGTCGGCCCGAGCATCGTCGTGCTCGACATCGCGCTGCCTTCACTCGACGGCTGGACGATCCTCGACCGCATCCGCGAGCTGAGCCACGTCCCTGTCCTCATGCTCACAGCCAGGAGCGACGAGATGGACAAGGTGAGAGGGCTCCGCGGTGGTGCCGACGACTACATCACGAAGCCTTTCGGCAACCAGGAGCTGCTGGCGCGCATCGAGGCGATCCTCAGGCGAGAGGAAGCCCGCCGCCAGTCGGCGGAGCCAGGAGGCCACAACGCGGCACTGACGAGCTTCAGCGAGGCGGGAGTAGTGATCGACGTCGCCGCTCATCGCGTCGAGGTGGACGGCAGGGAAGTCGACCTGACGCCGATCGAATTCAACCTCTTGGAGACGTTGATGCGGCACCGCGGCACCGTGCTTTCTACCGAGCAACTCTTGCAGCAGGCTTGGCGGGACCCGACCGCCACCGGGCCCGACCGGGTGAAGTTCGCCATGCTCCGCTTGCGGCGCAAGCTCGGCTGGTCCGGAGCCGGGCAGGGGCCGATCGAGACGGTCAGGGGCTTCGGCTACAGGTTCGCCAACCGGGCCTACTAGTGCTGGTGGGCTGAAAGAGACCCGACTTACCTGACCCCCGCCTGGTCATTACCGAAGGAGCGCCAAAAGTCAAGAGCGCTCCTCGAAGAGGAGCACGAATTTCTGCCGAGCTGGCGATAGCGGCACCGATTGGCAGGCATGCAAAAAGGACCGACTGGCGTCGGATCGAGGATGGCAGTCAAGGCCGCAGGAGCAAACGAGGGGACTTTGAAGCTCGCCGAGCCAGGTGCGACCAAGTGCCTTTACGGCCCGACGATACGTTCAAGGACAAGCCCATTCGCTGTCGGTACAAGTGGACCCGGACCTCCCCCGACACCGTCCGATGGGAACAGGCCTTCTCCACGGATAAGGAACTGACCTGGGAGACGAACTGGGTAAACGAGATGTCTCTCGTGTCGCGCGCTACCTAGCTCTTTGAAGACAGTCCCGATTCGAACGCGCATGCCCAGTCTCCGACTCCGATGAGAGCAAAGTTGCCGGCGAGCGGGGCCCGGCGCCACTACGGCATCGGCATGTCGCCGGAGCAGGTCTGGGGAGAGTTACCTGAGCGTGGTCGGTCTCAATCTGGGCACGCGTTGTGAGCGGCCCTCACCCAACTGGTGAGTGGCTGTGACCGCTTCGGCGACCGCGATGAGGATGTCCCGTCCGGCGTGGATTCTCGAGCCTGACGGTCCCCCGATCAGTGATGGGCCTTGCGGGCCTCCTTCTCCGGTCTATCGACGCGGCGTCGTCGCTGCGATGTGAGCATCGAGCGCGGCGCGCAGTTTGCGCAGGTGGAGACGGCCGTTCACGCGCCGGAACTGCTCGCGGGCCTCCGCCATGCCTGCTGCGCACCAGGGAAGCGGCATCGTCCCGTCCTTCCAGCGCTTCACGTTCGTGCAGTGGTCGCGACAGATCTCAATCACCGACTCGATCGTTATCTTGAGGTCCAGGTCGAAACAGGCGTCTCACCTAGGGCGTTGTGATGTGGACACTGTCTGTGACGGACGTGGTCGCGAAGGTCTGTCAGCCTGAAGATTTTCTTCGGACGGCCATGCGTGTGACCTGCCAGCTTTAAGGGACCACCTCGAGATCGCGGATTCGTTCGCTGGCGACCTCGAGCCTGCGCAACAGGGACGCATCGGTCGTGCGCTGTCGCGGAGGACTTCTTGACTCGCCGATTGCCCCAGTTGTTGCCGAGCGGGTGGGCGAGGTGGACCTGACAGCCGATCTCTTGCAGCCAGTCGACTGCCCAGTACCAGTCGTAGCAGTCCTCGATCACCACCTCGGGGCGCTGGCCGGCTGCCATCACCGCCTTCTCGAAGGCAACCAAGTCGTCGTTGGCGATGCGGGTAATCTGTACGTCTCACTGGCGTCGTTGCGCCGTGCGATCACTGTTCGGCGCCGGTGCAAGTCGATTCCGACTTACTGTCGCGTTTGCTCCACTGGGTCTCCTTCCGTCGTGAGCGGGTTGGTTTGGAAACCGCGAGTTTGTCACTCGCCCCCTCAGGACGGCGGGGGGTCCCGCCACTGCGTGCCATCAGCTTTCCCCGAGCTCGTCAGCCGAGACGATCTCCCGGCCGACCCGGCAGAACTGGTTGCATTCAGGGCACCTTGGCTCCCGACGAACCTCTCGCCACATCCGGTGCATTCGTACACGACGCTTCTTGTCGCCGTATCCATCGCTTCGCTCCTGGGATCGGCGTGAGTCGCTCCAACCGGCCTGTCACGCGAGAGCGGTGCTGCGCTCCTTCATCACATCAGAATCTTGGTGATCAGTGGTCAGCTACCGTGACCGCTCATGGTTACGTCCACGCCAAACATCTGCTGCCCGAGAGCTCTTGCGCGCCTGACGGCCGGCGACTCGAGTCGTACCTGCTCCCATTGCGGTCAGACGTACCAGGTCATTTACGGCATCGTCGATCTCCTGGACGAGCCTTCCGAGGAAGTCATCGCCGAGCTCCAAGGCATGGCAGAAGAGAAAGGAGTCGCTCGGAACGAGTACGAGCGGGTCAAGATTCAGCCCATGGAGCACGTCCCCACACTGGACGACCTTCAGAGCCTCTCGACTGGGAGCTGTGAACTACTACCGCCAGACTTGGGAGACGTTTCTGGAAGCACTGGATCGAATGGGTGGGCTACGAGGTGACGAGCAGGCCCTGGAGATTGGTGCCTCGCGGACAATGCCGATGCTGCGCAAGTGCTTCGACGCCGGAGCGTCTTGCCATGCGCTGAATATCTGGTACGCCGTCGACCAAGCCGAGCCGCAGCTCGACTGGGTGCAGCGGGTTCTGGCCGATATGCCACGGTTGCCCTTTGAAGACGAGGTGTTCGATCTCGTGGTCGTCTCGGCCACTGCCCACCACTCCCCCAACTCGGAGCCTTCTTCCTCGAGGTTGCAAGAGTGCTCAGGTGCGGCGGTGATGCCATCGTGGTCAATGAGTCGGTGCAGGGATACCTCAAGAACCTTGGTAGCAGACGCCACCATGACAGGAGCGAGAGTATCCACGAAGAGAAGGTTCGAGCCTGGCAGTACCGACGTGCGGCAGCGCACGCCGGGTTCCCGGCGAAGGCTTTCATGCCGAGCTACTTCGTCACGTCGGTCACAGGTGCGAAGATTCATCCTGAGACGCGCTTTCATGGCATAGCTCTGGCGCTCTCGGCCGTCGGTAGACGGTCACCGCGGCCTGTCGAGAAGGTCATGGCGCTCGGGCTTGCACCTGCTCAACACCCGCTCGGCTTCCCCTTCAACGCCGTGCTCAGCAAACGGCCCTAGCCAACACAGCCCGGCCGGCACAACTCTCGGCGCTCGCATCAACGTTGCCGTGCCTCGGAGTCGCCCGGACAGGACGGCACCGGCCGGGCCAGTCCGCCTCGCCATACGGCGGGCGCCTCCGATTGCTACCCGACTGCAACCGGGAACGAACCGAGATCTCACTCAGGATCTCCATGATTGGCTTCATGACTGTGAGGGAAGCAGAGGCAGGGCGTGTGCTCGTCGTGGAGGACGACGAGTCCACCGCCCTGTTCGTGACGCTGGTTCTCAAGCGTCACGGCTTCGACGCGTCATGGGTCATGGATGCCGAGCAGGCAACCCAACGCCTGGCCAACGAGTCCTTCGACGTGTTGCTCGCAGACTGTCGCCTGCCCGGGCGTAGCGGCGTCGACCTGGCGCGTGAGACGAGGAGGGCCCGACCCGGCATCGGCATCGGCATCATGACCTCCTACGCCGAGACCGAGACCGAGTCGACCGCACGCAGCAACGGGGCCGACGACTTCTTCCGCAAGCCCCTCCACTCGTCCAACCTCGTGAGTCGCATCGAGGCCCTTGTCGTCCTGTCAAGAGCCGCCTCTTCACCGAGCGCATCCGACCAGTCGAGACACTCAGAGGGGCACGAATCCGAATCCTCACCGGCGCGGGGGGCCACTGCCGTGGCGATGCCGGTGGAACCGGCCCTGGAGGCCGCGCCTGTGGGCGTGGCCTTCGGGCCGGAACATGTCGCAGAGAGCGGGCCTGAGAAGCAAGCCGAGCCGAGGGACTCCGGGCTTGCTCAGTACGGCACACGCTGGTCCGGTGGCCACCACCGGCTCGAGGGAGCCAGCGAGCCCGGCCAGACCCGCTTCTCTGCGCAGTCCGGCGAGGTTGCACCACAAGGTTCCGGCTGCGGGGAGCGTCAAGGCGGACACCTCGGCGGGGGATCCGGTCTCCCGGATCGCGATCCCCCCGCCGGAGTGCCTCAGCCGGCGCATGCCGACGCCAGGGCGGCCAATACCTCGCAGCCGGTCTTGCTGTGGGCATCGGCCGCTCCGGCGGTGCCTATCACCTCGACAGTCGGCCCCGTAGCCGCATTGGGAACCGGGCCGGACTGGCAAGTTTCCGACTGAGCGAGAACCTTCGCCGTACCCCCCTTCGGCGAAGGTTCGCTCAGTCGGTAGCTATCGCAGCAAGCACGTCCAACTTGGCAGCCCGGCGCGCCGGCCACGAGGCGGCCCCGAGGCCGAGCAGGCCGGCCAACAGCAGGAAGAAGACCAGCGAGGACACTGGCACCGCTATCGAGGTGATCCCGTCCTGCCGGAGAGACCACGAGAAGGCGACACCGAGACCTGTCCCGATCGTCAGGCCGACGATGGCACCGAAGACGGACAAGATCACCGCCTCTGACCTGATCATCGCCTTCACCTGCCGGCGGACCATGCCGACGGCGCGCAGCAGTCCGAGCTCTCGGGTGCGCTCGAACACCGACAGCAAAAGGGTGTTCACGATGCCGATGAGCGCAATGAGGATGGCCAGGCCCAACAGCGCGTAGACCAAGCCGAGCAACTGGTCGACTTGCTTGGCCTCGCTCTTCTCGAACTCGGCCCGCGTCTGGATCGTCAGCCCGGGGTAGTCCTTGAGCCCTCTGGTGATGGCTGCTTTGCCGGCGGCGGTGGCCGCACCACCGGTCTGGATGAGCATGGCGACCGGTAGGGGCGCCGTGAAGTGCGACGTGAAGTAGGCATCGCTCACCAGGTAGCTGCCGAGCAACGGGTTCGGCTTGAAGATGCCGCCCACACGGAGGCTGCTCTTGCCGGTGCGAACGAACGTCACCGGGAGCACTGAGCCGACGTGCAGGTGGTCTGAGCTGGCGGTCGTGGTGTCGACAAGGACCTCCCCGCCGCCCAGGGCAGTAGCGCCGGCGCCGGCGGTGGTGTGAAGGGTGAGCGTGTCCGCCAACTTGTCGGGAGAGACGCCGGTCAGGGTCTGGCGCCCGTTGCCTACGTCAAATGCGCCGGTGTAAATGGAGCTCACCGCCGTGACACCCGCGACGCGAGCGGCCGCCCCGGCCACGGTGGCGCTGAAGCCTTCTCCACCGCCCGAAGGGGACACGATGTAGTTGGCGTTGACAGCGCCGTCCACAGCGGCCGTGGCGGACTTCGAGAGCGAGGCGCCGAATACCGCCATAGTCGAGATGAGAGCCAAGCCGACCATGAGGGCCGACGCCGTCTGAGCGGTCCGTCGAGGGCTCCGCATCGAGTTCTCACGCCCGAGGCGCCCGGAGATCCCGAGCATTCCTTGCAGCGGCCTGCCGAGCACGCTAGATATCGGGCGAGCAACGACAGGAGCCAGCATGCCGGCGCCGATGAAGATGGCGACAGCCCCTACTCCCACCAGCTTGATGTCGTGCCCGGCCAAGCCGGCGAAGAGGGCGACGACGCCCAGGACACCCACGACGCCACCGATGGCCACTCGTCGGCGCGACGACTCCCTTGTCGTCGGCCGGACCTCGGAGATGGCGGCGATGGGCGGGATGTGGACGGCACGGTATGCCGGCCCTATCGCCGACAGGACAGTCACGCCCACGCCAACGGCCAGCGCAGCCACCACGGTGTGAGCCTCGAAGACGAGCGAGCCGGCTGGCAACGTCAACCCGAAGCCCTTGAGCAGCGCTCGTAATCCGAGCGCCGTGACCACGCCGAGGCCGAGACCGAGGAGGGACGAGACTGCGCCCACGATGGTCGCCTCGGTCAGCACCGACCGAAACACCTGCCACCTGCTCGCACCGACGATCCGCAATAGGGCCAGTTCCCGCGTCCGCTGGCCGACGATGATCGAGAACGTGTTGAAGATGGTGAACGCCCCGACGAACAAGGCTATGAAGGCAAACACGAGCAGTGCGGTCGAGAAGAAGCTGAGCGCCGAGTTGATTTCGTTCGTCTGCTCGGCGGCAACCGTCTGGCCGGTGACGACCTGGACGCCGTGTGGCAGCACGGCGGCGATGGCCCTCTCGAGCTGCGCTTTGTCGACGCCTGGCTTGGCAAGCACGTCGATGGCGTCGTAGCGGCCGACCTCGTCGAAGAGCTTCTGCGCCGTCGGGGTCGAGAAGGCGGCAATCGTCGTGCCGAGCAGGTTGTCCGTCGACCCGAACCGGACCAACCCCGTAATCGTGAACGTCTCCGGCGCCCCGGTCAGGAGGATCTTGACCGGGTCTCCGACGCTGAAGCCGTACTTCTTGGCCGTGCCCTCGTCGATCACCACGTCGTGGGCGTTGGTCGGGGGTGAGCCCGAGACGAGAGACAGTTGAGAGAGCTGGCTGTTCTTGCCCCACGAGAATCCGAGGGTGGGGGCGCCGCCGCTCGAGATCACCTTTCCGTCGTGGCCGACCAGGGCGGCGTAGCCCTCGACACCGCCGTCTGCGTACTCGACACCGGGCACGGCAGCCACCCTGGTGGCGATGCTCTCAGGAATCGGTGGGCGGTTTGCACCGCCTCCGTCTCCCCCGCTGATCTCAGAGCTGGCGCGGACCACGAAGTTGACGTTGGAATAGACCTGCCCGAACAGGGAAGTGAATGTCTGGCGGAGCGTATCGGTGAGCACCAGCGTCCCGGATACGAACGTCACCCCGAGGATGATCGCCAGGGACGTCAGGGCCAAGCGCAGCTTGTGGGCCAAGAGGCCCTTGATCGTTGCCTTCCACATTTCAGCTGCCGAGAGACTTGACGGCCTCGAGCACGGTCTCAGCCGTCGGCGAGAGTAGCTCCCCGGCGACCCTGCCGTCGCTCAGGAACACCACGCGATCGGCGAAGGCAGCCCCGCGGGGGTCGTGGGTGACCATGACGATCGACTGCCCGAACTCGCCGACCGACCGCTTCAAGAAGCCCAGCAGCTCCGTCGACGAGTTCGAGTCGAGGTTGCCGGTCGGCTCGTCGGCGAAGATCAGGCTCGGCCGCCCGATGAGCGCCCGCGCACAGGCGACCCGCTGCTGCTGGCCACCTGACAGCTCGGTCGGGCGATGCGACAGCCGTTCGCGGATGCCCAACTGGTCGACCAGGAAGTCGAACCACTGGCGATCCACGTCTTGCTTGGCCAAGTCGGCGGGAAGCTTGATGTTCTCCGCTGCTGTGAGCGTGGGCACGAGGTTGAACGACTGGAAGACGAAGCCGACTTGGTAGCGCCTCAGCAGCGTCAAGCCTTTGTCGTCGAGACTGCCGACTTCCTGGTCCCCTATCCAGACTTCGCCGCTCGTGGCACGGTCGAGACCGGCCATACAGTGCATGAGCGTCGACTTCCCCGAGCCCGAAGCACCCATGACGGCGGTGAACTGCGCACGCCCGAACTCGATGTTGACGCCGTCGAGGGCGGTGACAGCCGCATCGCCCTTGCCGTAGACCTTGACCAGGTCGACCGCCTTGGCAGCGGGTACGGCGGCATCTGCCGGTGAGCCGCCAGCTCTCTCGAAGGTAAGGGTCATCATTTGTCCTTTTGGGCTCGGGTTGTCGTGGCCGTGCGCCGCCGCCCAGCGGCCCACAGGGTACGGCCTGGCGCGAGGCGCGCCGGCACGTGCCTGCGTCCTCGTCGATTGTCCATCATCGTCTGGTAGCTGCACCGCGCCTATCGGGCATATCCCTGAAATTGGCCCTGATAGGACATGAGGTCGCTCAGGGTCGGCGCATCCTGCGGGACCGAGGGTCCTCCGGGTCGGCGCCGACAGGCTAGCGGGTGGGTAGGCGGCCGGGCGTCACACCGCTCGCCCCCTTCGCCCGGAGCGGGCCAGCCGAGCGCCGGCACCGCCGTCGACGACCGCTCCGTCCGTGATCGTGACAGTCCTGGTCCTCAATGCCGGAATGCGAGGACCTGGCAGGATGATGCCGGTCAAGTTGAGGGGATCGGCTGCCGAAAGTGTGACCGAGTGCCCTTCAGAGGGAGCCCGAGAGGCGGCGACCAACTGCTCGTAAGCCTCGGGAAGGGCGAACTGCTCGCCCGTGAACCCCCCTACGAAGCGACCGCCGCGAACCACCCCTCGGGCTTCGAACCGCCTGAGTGCCCAGAGCACCTCACGCCACCCGATGCCGCCCATCAGCTCGCGAACGACGAGGTCGCGAAAGACCACACCCCAGCGCTCCAGTAGCTGGCCGGCCACGGCCTCGGCCAGCTCGTCGGAGTCATAGCCATGTGCAGCCGTCTCCGCGGCCGGCTTTGCACCGGCGTGTCCGGCGCTCGGGGCGCCGAGGTTGCTGCCGAGCAGCGACCAGCGGCCCCCCGTCAAAGCGGGCCTCACCCTTGGCCGCGGCCGCCCCGGGCGAGGAAGCGGCTGGCGAACGACCCCGCCACGGACCGGGCTCGCGCCCCCGCTAGCGGCTCCGGGCACAGTCGTGGCGTCTCGCACGAGATTCCCGAGACGGGCGCGGCCTCCGAGCAGCGCGCGCACGGCCTGGAAGCCGTCGGCCGTCACGAGGCCGCGGGCGATCCCGTCCCACAGGGCGTCGGCCACTTCCACGGGCATGCGACCCGTGACAGTGCAGAGATCGCCAAGGAACAGCGCGCCCCGCTCTTGCAAGGCAGTCAGGACCTCGGCCGAGGCACCGAGGCCGGGCAGGTCGGGAACTGCGCCCGCCCGGATGGCTGCCAGCAGCCAGTCGAGGTCGGCGCGCCGGAACAAGCCAACCGGCGTCGCCGGCGACGGTGTCTGGCCCGGGCGCCTCGCCGGTGCAGCCTCGCCGCCGGCTTCGCTGGTCTTGGCGGTCAGGCGCCCGAAGCCCACTTCACCCCTGTTGCACAGCTCGTCCAAGAGCCCGGCGTGGTAGCCGGCCACCCTGCACGGCAAGATGCTGGCCTCCCAGGCCTCGATCGGCGCCTCGATGCCCTGCAGCTGCTCGATCACTTCGGCCAGGCCCTCGGTACCCACCAGGCGCTTTGGGGCCCCGGCGTGCTGCCACTCGACCAAGAAACGCATCAACTGCTCCGACGACACCGCCTGCACCGACTTACGGGAACGGTCGCGGGCCGCCGCATGGATGCGCATCAGCAGGTGACGAGCCGAGTACCTGTCGGCCGAGTCGTCACCGACGTGGCACTGCAGGACCGAGCCCTCGTGCTCGAGGTGAGCCAGCGCCGTCATGACCTCCAGCACCCGCTTGGGGCCAATCCCGATCCTGTCTGCCAGGTCGGCCGGCGTGAGCGGCTCGGAGACCTCCAGATGGCCGCGCACCGCCTCGACCAGGACGTCCTCGGCCAGCGGTTCGGCACCGGCAGCTGGCACGCAGCCAACGGGCTGAGCACCTTCTGCAGTCGGGATCACAGTCGCCGACGGCAGCAAGGAGGCGACCGCTCGGCTCCGCTCCGCCGCCGCCCAACGGCGGCCGTCGGCGTTCTGGCCGCCCAGCCGCAGCTCGAACGCCCTGCCGTCCTCAACAAGCCGGGCGAACCACATCGCCCATTGAGGCTCGGGCTCGACGACGACGACCGAGTCGAGAAGGTCGTGCAGCTCCTCGGCGTCGCGCAAGTCAGGTCTCGCCTGCTCGGCGATACGGCCGACTAGTTCGGGGTCGAGGTGCCCGAGGTCCTTGGTATCGACAGGCAGGCCGCGCCTCGTCGTGACAGCCCGCGTGCGGCGCTCCTCCAGTGGAGCGTCGTCAAGGAACGTGTACGGCCGCCCATTCAGGATCTCCTCGCACAACACCGACGGCTGCACGGAGTCGACGAAGTGCGCTTCCACCTCGCCCCGATGGAGGCGATCGAGGAAGCTCATGAGCGAAGCGAGGTCCATGGCCTCGGTGCAGCAGTCGTCGACCGTCTGGCGAACCACCGGGTGATCGGGGATCTCGATTGGGCCCGACACGTTTTCCTGGCAGGCCGCCAACATCGGGAAGATCGCCGCCATCAAATCGTCCGCCTCCATCCGCTGGATGGCCGGCGGCAGGTGACGTGTCCCCCTGAACCTTGGCGACACCAGCGAACGCGACAAGTTCCACCGCCAGCGGGCGCCGAACATCGGCGTCGGCAGCATCGCCTGCACCAGGGTGTCCTTCAAGGTCGCGGGCGACAGGTACCCGACGACCTCCGAGAGCGGGAACGAGTGCTGCGGCCCGAGGGAAAGGACGACTGCATCGTCACTGGCGGCCGCCTGCAGCTCGAAGTCGAACGAGCGGCAGAAGCGCTTGCGAAGAGCCAGGCCCAGCCCACGGTTGACCCGGGCGCCTCGCGGCGAGTGGAGCACAAGCTGCATGCCTCCGGTGTCGTCGAAGAACCGCTCAACGACCAACCGCTCCAGCGTCGGCAACCCACCGAGCTCGGTGCAGGCGACGTGGAGGTATGCCACGACCTGCTCGGCGGCGCGGGAATCGAGCCCGGCGGTCTCCCTCAGCCAGGCCACGGCCGAGGCCGGCGACTCGGCAGCCCGCCATCCGACCTCCTCCCGCAGGCGGGACACGGCCGCCGACAGCTCATCGGTGCGCGCCGGTGCCTCTCCTAGCCAGAAGGGCACAGAGGGCGACGCACCGTTGGCATCGACCACGCGGACCGTGCTCGACTCGATGCGCCGGATCCGCCAGGTATGGCTGCCGAGCAGGAAGACGTCACCGGCCATCGACTCGATGGCCCAGTCCTCGTTGACTGTGCCGACGAAGGCCTCTTCCGGTT
>JBOGHW010000082.1:0-75840 GCA_050744865.1 Acidimicrobiales bacterium
CAGTTGAGCCAGTGGGCGCACGACCTCATGCCATGGCCTGCCCAGGCCTGGCGTCTGTCGAACTCGCCCACGAGCAGCACCAGGCGGCACTCGCCGGCGGTGACGCGGGCTGCTTGCGAGCAGAGCTCGCCCTCCAGGACCGTATCCTGCAAATCATCGAACATGTGTTCGATTGTAGTCGCAGGGTGCCGTGCCGTGTCGTGTCGTGTCGTGTCAGCGGACTCGGGTCAGGTGGCTCGGGCTACCGCGGCGGTGACCGCCGCCGCTCGTGCTCGCTGCCGACCTGGCCTTGGCGGCGGGCCGGAGAGCGGAGGCAAGCGACCTCGCGAGCCCTCGTCGGACACCCGAATGAGCAGGGCGATGAGGATGAAGTTGGCTATCAGCGACGAGCCGCCGTCGGACACGAAGGGAAGTGTGATGCCGGTCAACGGCAACAGGCGGATGTTGCCCGCCATGATGATGAACGTCTGGAAGCCGAGGCTTGTCGTCAGCCCGAGGGCGAGCAGCTTGGAGAAGTCGGAGCGGCCACGGAGGGCAGCCCGCAGACCCGATCCGACCATGAGGGCGTAGCCGGCCAGCATCGCCGCCGCGCCGACCAAGCCGAGCTCCACGGCCAGGGCGGAGAAGGCCATGTCCTGCTCGGCCACCGGGATGAGCCATGGCGTGCCCAGCCCGAGGCCGGTTCCGGTGAGACCCCCCTTGGCCATGAAGAACTCGGCGAATATCGACTGGCCCCCTGCGCCACTCAAGTACGGCCACGGGTTGACCCACAGGTGTATGCGGACGTCTACCTGGGAGAGGACCTTGGCAGCCAAGTATGTGCCGATGACGAAGGCGGCTATACCGATGACGAGGTAGCTGTATCTCCCCGTGGCCGCCCAGAGCATGGCGATGAAGATCACGAAGAGCAGCAAAGAGAAACCGATGTCGTCCTCCAACAGGATCACCGCCAACGAACAGGCCCATGCGAGTGCCACCGGGGCGAACCCTCTCAGGTCCGGCACCATGTGGTTGCCGACGCGATGGGTGCGCAGGGAGAGCAGCTCGCGTTTCTCGACGAAGTAAGAGGCGAAGAACGCAACGAGCAGGATCTTGGAGAACTCGACAGGTTGGAACGACACAGGCCCGAAGGCGACCCACAGGCGAGCGCCGTTGATGGCGTAACCAATGTGCGGGACGAGTGGCATCACCAAAAGGATGATCGCCAGCAGCAACATCATGTAGCGATACCTGTCGAGGTCGCGTGATCGCTTCACGACAGCGAGGACGACGATGTAGGCCAGAATGCCCAGCAGCGAGTAGATGGCAAACCCGCCGGCCAGGTGCGGCACCTGGCTCTTCGGTTCGTAGTCTTCGAGGCGCATCATCAGCACGTAGCCGAGCCCGTTGAGAACGAGCACAACCGGCATCAGGACAGGGTCGGCCTCGGGGGCAAGGATCCGGTTGGCGATGTTGACGACGACCGCCGTGGCGCAGACCACGGCTGCGATCTCGGCCATGTCGGTCGGCAAGGTGCCGTAGACACCGAGAAACGCCAAGACGTAAGCAAACAGCACCACCAATGCACCGACCAGGAGAAGCCCGAACTCGCTGCGCCGCCTCGGCCTCGATTTGGTCACAGACGCCAGTACCGCCACGGGCTTCAAGGTAGCGTCTCGGAGGTGGAAGCCGACGTCATCGCAGTGCAGGCAGACCTGCCGCCGATAACGATGACCAGCCCCGAGCGCTTCTTGAACCGCGAGATCTCCTGGCTCGACTTTGCCGAACGTCTGGTCGAGCTGGCAGAGGACACGAGCATCGCCGTGCTCGAGCGGGCCAAGTTCATCGCCATCTGGTCTTCCGGTGCCGACGAGTTCTTTCAGGTCAGGGTCGCCGGCTTGAAGGACCAGGTCGCAGCCGGCCTGCAGACGCAGTCGCCCGACGGCATGACGGCCCGGTCGCAGCTCGACGCGATCGGGCAGAAGCTGCGCGACCAGATCAAGCGCCTCGACAGGGCGTACCTAGACGTCATCGTGCCGGAGCTGGCGGGTGCGGGTGTCGAGATCTGCTCGTGGGGCCAGCTCGACGGCGACGAGCAAGCCGCCTTGTTCGCGGCATTCGACCGTGACATCTTCCCGGTCCTCACCCCGCTTGCGGTGGGGCCTGGCCATCCGTTCCCCTACATCTCGAACCTGTCCCTCAACATCGGCGTCGTCGTGGAGGATCCCGAAGGGGGTGAGCGGCGCTTTGCGCGCGTCAAGGTCCCGACCCTGTTGCCACGCTTCGTCCAGGTAGGCGAAGGCACCCGATTCGTTCCCCTCGAGGAGCTGATCGCCGCCAACTTGAACAAGTTGTTCCCGGAGATGGCCTTCGGCGGCTACCACGTCTTCCGGGTCACGCGCAATACAGACCTGGCGCTAGAGGAAGGCGAAGCCGACGACTTGCTCGCAGCAGTCGAGCTCGAGCTGCGACGCCGGCGGTTCGGCCGTGCCGTCCGGCTCGACGTCGGCCCTGACATGCCGCACGACATCCGCGAGCTGCTCGAGGACGAGCTTGAGCTCACCGCCAAGGACGTCTACGAAGCGCGGGCTCCTCTCGACCTCGGGCAGCTGTGGGCGATGCACGGGATCGACCGCTCGGATCTGCACGACCCCCCTTGGGTGCCGCGGACGCCGCCGCGCCTGGCGACTGCGGGCGACGGTGCCGTCGACCTGTTCTCAGTGCTGCGCGAACGGGACGTCCTCGTCCACCACCCGTACGACTCGTTCAAGACCTCGGTCGAGGCGTTCCTCAACCAGGCCGCCGACGACCCGAACGTGCTGGCCATCAAACAAACGCTCTACCGGACGTCCGAGGACACAGCGATCGTGGACGCCCTCGTCCGGGCTGCCGAGCAGGGCAAGCAAGTGGCCGCACTCGTAGAGTTGAAGGCGCGCTTTGACGAGCAGGCGAACATCTTCTGGGCCCGCCAGCTCGAGCAGGCCGGCGTCCACGTCGTCTACGGCCTTGTCGGCCTGAAGACTCACTCCAAGACTTGCCTGGTGGTCCGCCGCGAGGAGGACGGGCTGCGCCGGTACTGCCACATCGGGACGGGCAACTACAACTCGGAGACAGCCAGCGTCTACGAGGACCTTGGCTTGTTCACGTCCGACCCCCTGATCGGAGCCGACCTGACGAACCTGTTCAACTACCTGACCGGCTTCGGGCGCCCCTCTGACTACCAGCGCATAGTGGTGTCCCCATATGGCATAAGGACTTGGTGCATCGAGCAGATCGGCCGGCAAGCCGCCGCCGGGGCAGAAGGGCACATCACCATAAAGGTCAACGGTCTCACGGATCCCGATGTCATCGACGCCCTCTATGCGGCTTCCCAGGCCGGCACGAAGGTCGAGCTCGTGGTCCGTGGCCTGTGCAGTATCAGAGCGGGCGTACCGGGCCTGTCGGAGAACATCACGGTGCGGTCGATAGTGGGGCGATTCTTGGAGCATTCGCGGATTTACCGTTTCGGAGGGGCGACGACCGAGCTCAACGAGAGCTACTCTGGCCGGCGCGAGCCGCGGGCGAGCCCTGCTGTTGCCGCCACGTACTTCATCGGCTCCGCCGACTTGATGGAGCGCAACCTCGAGCGCCGTGTGGAAGCGCTTGCCCCGGTCCTCGACGCCGAGCTACACGCCCGGCTGGACGAGACGCTCGAGCTCAATCTCGCCGACGACACCAACTCTTGGCAGCTGCAGCCCGACGGCACCTGGTGGAGGGTGCCCTGCCGGGCCAACTTGTCGACGCAGGAGCGCTTGCAGGCACTGGCCGTCGAGCGCTCTCGCAAGCGGCGCAGCTCCGAGTTCCCGGCCCAGCTCGACGTTGTCAGAAGCTGACGAGCGATCCGCATGAGCAACCTGCGGATCGCAGCCATCGACCTCGGTAGCAACTCGTTCCATCTCCTCGTAGCCGAGACGAAGCCGGACGGTTCGTTCATACCGCTCGTACGGGAGAAGGAGATGCTGCGCCTCGGGGACATCGTGGCGCGTCACGGCGTCCTCACGGACCAAGCCGTGGCTTCAGCCGTCGAGGTGGTCGGGCGCTTCAAGGCGCTCGCCGAGGCGCGCGAGGTCGACGAGCTGCTTGCCTACGGCACGGCGGCGCTTCGCGTTGCCGGCAACGGCGCCAGCGCAGTGGATGCCATCGAGTCCGCCACGGGTGTCCGCGTAAAGGTCATCAGCGGTATCCGCGAGGCACAGCTCATCTTCGAGGCCGTCAAGGCCAGCGTCCTCATCGAGTCCGGGCCGGCACTGTGTGCCGACCTCGGGGGCGGCAGTCTCGAGCTGTCCGTCGGGGACCGCTCGGGGCTCGTGTTCGCAACGAGCCTCCACCTGGGCGTCGGCAAGCTGACAGCTGAGTTCGTCAAGTCAGACCCGCCTGCGAAGAAGGCACTGTCGAAGCTGCGCGAGCGCGTCGAAGAAGAGCTGGCCACCGTCATGGACGACGTGCTCGACGCCGGGCCAAAGGGGCTCATCGGCTCGTCGGGCACGATGTGTGCCATCGTGCGCGCCTCTGCCGCCCTCCGGGACGGGGCGGTGCCGTTGTCACTCAACCAGCTGACGGTGGCCGCCAAGGACGTCGCGGCGTTCGGCAAGCTCGCCGTCTCGCTCACCACCGAGAAGAGGGCTCGCCTGCCGGGCATCGACGCCAAGAGAGCCGAGCTTCTGCCGGCGGGCGTGGCGGTGGCAGAGGTGTTGCTGGAGGAGACGGGCTTCGTCGAGCTCACTGCCAGCGAGTGGGCCATGCGGGAGGGCATGATCCTGGCTGCCATCGGCAAGCACGACCGGGCAGACCTGACAGGTGACCCGAGGGAGATCCGGAGAGCCTCGGTGATGTCGCTGTGCAGGCGCTCCGGATGGAAACAGCGCCATGGCTTCAGCGTGGCGACGGCCGCCGTCCAGCTCTTCGATGCCACTGCCGAGCTCCATCGCCTGGAGGGCGTCGACAGGGAATTGCTCGAGCTGGCCGGTCTCCTCCACGACATCGGTGAGCAGGTCAGCCGGGACGGGCACGGGCGCCACACCGCTTACCTCATCGAGAACGGAGGGCTCCGCGGCTTTGACCCGGAGGAAGTGAACCTCTTGGTCTGCCTCGGCCGGTACCACACGAGGGGCAGGCCACGGGAGTCGTTCGCTGCCTTCGACGCCTTGGCGGGCGACGACAGGGCCCGCTGCCTGTGGCTGCTCTCCCTGCTGCGGATCGCCGACGGCATGGATGTCTCCCATGCTTCCCTGGTCCTGTCGGTCGAGGCGGCCGTGAGCGGCCGCGAGGTGGCGATCATGGCCAAGTGCAGGGGCGACGCCGACCTCGAAAAGTGGGTGTTCCAGCGCAAGAAGGGTCTCTTCGAAGAGCTTTGCGGACGGCCGTGCCGCTTCGAGCCGACCTCGGTCGGCCCCGACGAGTTCGACGCTGCGCGAGCCGGTGGGGCCGGCCTCGGGTGAGCACCCGCCCGGAGCTGGCCAAGCGGTGATCGGCGAACGCTGGCGTCTCGACGGGAAGGTGGCCGTGGTCACCGGCGCCGGGCGCGGCATCGGAGCGGCGTCCGCACTGGCGCTGGCCCAAGCGGGTGCCGACGTCCTGATCGCAGCTCGCACCGAGGCCGACTTGGTCGAGGTGGCGGAGTCTGTCGGCGCTTTGGGCCGGCGGGCAGAGGTCGTCGTAGCCGACTTGGCGGATCTCGATGCCGTTGCAGGCCTCGCCGAAGTGGCAAAGGCGCGTTATGGCAGGCTCGACATCGCAGTCAACAACGTGGGCGGATGGATGCCGAGGCCCTGGCTGGACACAACACCCGGCAACCTCGAGCGGGCTTTTCACTTCAACGTCGCCACGGCCCACGCTCTCACGCGCTCCTGCGTCCCGTTGATGCTGGAGGCAGGCGGCGGCGGCGCCGTCGTCAGTATCTCGTCTGCGATGGGCCGGCTCGCCGACCGGGGCTACGTGTCCTACGGGACGGCCAAGGCGGCGCTCGCCCACTGGACGCGGTTGTCGGCGCGCGACCTGGCACCGCGCATACGAGTCAATGCCGTCGCCGTTGGCACGGCGGCGACCTCCGCGCTCGAGGTGGTGGTGAGCGACGAATCGATGCGTTCCGCTGTTGAAGCCTCGACGCCGCTCGGGCGGATCGCCGACCCGTCGGAGATAGCTGCCGGCGTGCTCTTCCTGGCCTCCCCGGCGGCTTCGTACATAACGGGCAAGGTGCTCGAGATAGACGGGGGAGCAGAGCAGGCGACGCTTGATCTCGACTTGCCCGACCTTTGACCATGCGCCAGCGCGGCGCTAATTGTGGACGTGGACCGTGATGCCGTGCGGGGACAGGCGTACCTGGGCGGAGGGCTCTCCCGCAGCCGCGTCGTACTGGGGAGGCAGGACGCCGAGCGGCGGGACCAACGGTGCCCATCCGTCCTGTTGCAGCTGCCACGCCAACCCGTACAGGACACCGTAGCTGAGGAGCGGCGTCGTGAGACTCTTGGTCTGCACCACGTTCAGGTCGACAGGCCCTCGAGGCAGCAGGCCCTCGATCTTGGCGGTGGCCTCTTGCGAGAAGGCGATGGACGAGGGGGAGTCCATCGAGTTGGGCGTCTCAGCCTCGCGCACCTGAGACACTGCCGAGACCGCGACCAGAGCGGCGACGGCGCCAAGCGGAGCGGGACCGAGGCGACCGATCCGGCCGCTCCATCCGGTCCGTCCCCTCTGCGGAGCCCTTTTAGGGACGCCCTCCCTTAGGTGAAGGTGGGAGACAGCCGCGGCTGCGGCGCTGAGCACCGTCAACCAGACCAAACAGCCGATCGGGAGCGTCGTGACGACGATGTACTGGAAGGTGATCAGCTTGTTGGAAGCGACACTGCTGTAGGTCGCGACCAGGCAAGCAGACGAGCAGAGGCTGAAGGCGGCCAGGTATGCAAGCGCCGGTTTGCGAGCGGCCTTTGCCGCTGCCGCTATCGCTAGTGTCAGCACACCGACTATGATCGCTACGGCGACCGAGTCGGATCTGATTTGCGCGGTGACAAGAGTCGTGGGTTCTCGGAAGAGCCACAAAGGCTTGGGGAACACCGAGGCTGCCAACCCCCTCAAACCGAATGCGAGTCCCATGCCAGCCTGGGTCGACTGGCTCGTCCAGAGCTGGGTGAGGTTGCCCGGCGAGCCGAGGATCTCCTGGACGATCGGGAAGATCCAGCAGAGGCCGGCAGCTCCGAGGCCGCCGGTCAAGGCGCTGTCGACTGAGTGCGCCTTGAGTGCGCGACGGAGTACGACGGCTCCGCTCAGCACAACGAGCACAACCGAACCGAGCGCGAAGGCAAGATGGCTCTGGGTGGCGATCGAGCCGGCTACCACGGCGACGGGCCACCAGCGATGGCGCCCTCGTACCGTGGCGTAGGCGCTGCAGATCGTCAAGTAGAAGAAGATGTCTCCCACGTAGGGGTTCCAGATCGGGTTGACCGCCAGAGCCGGCATCCACCAGGTGGTCCACACCACGGCAAGAGCCACACCGACGCCGGCCCACCGGCTGACCGACCACGCCGCCTCGACGGCCACCACCCCTGCCACGACGCACCAGAACGCTGCGCCCCAGAGCGCGCCATGGGCAGGGTCGAGGTGGACCGGTATCGCCAGCAGCCAGTAGAGGAGGGGGCCAAGGTCGTAGCCGGAGTGGAGCTGGGTGTATTGGCCGACAAGCGGGCTGTGTGTACTGAACACGTTCCACGAGCGGATGGCGATGACCGCGTCGTCGGACTCGGCTCGCCAGCCGGCGCTGAGCGATCGCACTGTCGCCACAAGAAACGCACAAACCACCGCGACATGGCTCGCCCCCCTCGCAAGCCTCCAAGCAGGCAGCACTGGCGCCACCACGGGAGCCTCAGTTGGTGGGCTGGCACACCTGGCCGATGATAACCAGCATCTCCCCCCACGACGGGCAGCGCCACGAGACAGAGCTGTCATGTAGGGTGTTGCCACAGGTACCCGCCCGCCTCTCGAGATGGAGGACCGATGCTCGACTATGCGATCACAGGTGGCACGATCGTCGACGGAAGCGGCGGCGAGCCTGTTACCGGCAACCTCGGGATCATGGGGGGCCGCATCGCCGAAGTAACTACCGGCAACCGCCTGTCGCAATCGGCTGTCGCCACTTTCGACGCCACGGGCCTCGTCGTGGCACCGGGCTTCGTGGACGTGCACACTCACTATGACGCCCAGCTCTACTGGGACGGCTTCGCCACCCCGTCCAACGTGCACGGAGTCACCACCGTCTTCGGGGGCAACTGCGGCTTCACACTTGCTCCGCTGCACCATGAGGACGGCGACTACATCCGCCGCATGATGGCTCGGGTCGAGGGTATGGCGATCCCGGCTCTGGAGGCAGGTGCCCCCTGGGACTGGGAGACCTTTGGCGAGTATCTCGCAGGCTTGGACGGGCGCATCGGCGTGAATGCCGGGTTCCTCGTCGGGCACTGCGCGCTGCGCCGTTATGTGATGGGGGAGGCGGCCACCGAGCGCGAGGCAACCGAAGCGGAGCTGGCCGAGATGGTGTCAGTGCTTCACCAGTCGCTCTCGGCCGGCGGTCTCGGTTTGTCGACCACGCGGTCGTCGACTCACATGGACGGCGAGGAGAGGCCAGTGGCGAGCCGGCTGGCCTCGGCGGACGAGTACCTGGCGCTTTGCAAGGCGGTGGGGGAGCACGACGGCACCACTTTGGAGGGGATAGTCGAGGGCTGCCTGCGCGGATTCACCGAGGAGGAAGCCGATCTCCTGGCTCGCGTCAGCGCGGCTGCCAACAGGCCGGTGAACTGGAACGTGCTCGTCGTCTCCGGCCGCCACCGCGACAAGGCCGAGCACCAGCTGCTCCCGTCGCGGAAGGCCCGGGAGGCCGGTGGGCGTGTCGTCGCCTTGATGATGCCGGTGCACGCCGAGATGAACATGAGCCTCGGCAGCTTCTGCGCCCTTTGGCTCATCCCGGGTTGGAGGTCGGTCTTGTCGTTGCCATTGGTCGACAAGGTCGCCAAGCTACGGGATCCCTCTGTCCGGGCCGAGCTGCTGGCAGCTGCCAAGGGCACGCCGTTCTCGCGTCTCACCCACTTCGAGAACTATCAGATCGGTGACACGATTGCTCCCGGCAATGCAGCCGTCGAGGGCCGGCGGGTCGGCGACGTGGCTGGCGAACGCGGCGAGGATCCGTTTGAGTGCCTCGTCGAGATCGCCATCGCCGACGAGTTCAAGACCGTGCTGTGGCCAAAGCCGGGCGACGACGGCGACGACGACTGGGCGCTTCGGCGAGAGCTGTGGGACGACCCCGACGTCATGCTCGGAGGATCCGACGCCGGAGCCCACCTCGACAGGATGCTCGGCTCCTCCTACCCGACCCGCTTCCTGGCAGACTGCCTGCGCGGCCGCAGGTTGGTGAACCTGCAACGGGCAGTGCACATGATGACCGATGCGCCGGCCAGGCTCTACGGCCTCAAGGAGAGGGGCCGCCTGCAGCCAGGCTGGCACGCCGATGTCGTCGTGTTCGACCCGGCTACCGTCGACAGCGCTCCGGCCAAGAGAGTCTGGGACCTGCCAGGTGACTCGCTGCGCCTGACGGCGGACTCCTGCGGTGTGAGGCGCGTGCTCGTCAACGGCGTCGAGACCGTGGTCGACGGCGCCGCCACGGGGTCGCTCCCCGGCATAGTGCTGCGGTCCGGCCGCGACACCGAGACCTCGCCGGCTCGCTGACCGATCGCTTGCTGACTGGAAGGAGTGGCCTGCAAATGACGGAATTCGACGTGATCCCACGCATCATCTCGGTAGACGACCACGTTGTGGAGCCCGGCGACCTCTGGCAGGCTCGCTTGCCTCAGCGCTTCCGGGAGCGCGGGCCGCGGCTAGTGCGCAAGAGGGGCCGCTTGGGCGGAGGTGCCAAAGGCGGTCGCTCGGCGGGCTTTACCGAGACCGAAGACGGCCAATGGTGCGACGTGTGGCACTACGACGACCTGGTGACGCCATTCTTGATGCTGTCGGCAGCCGTCGGCTTCGAGGAGGTCGGATTCAACCTGACGACCTTCGATGACATCAGGCCAGGCGCATGGATCCAGTCCAGCCGTCTCGCCGACATGGACGCCAATCACGTCGATGCGGCGATCTGCTTCCCGAACACGTTGCCTCGTTTCTGCGGGCAGGCGTTCTACGAGCGCGAAGACAAGGAGCTGGCTGACCTTTGTGTGAGGGCTTACAACGACTGGATGATCGACCAGTGGTGCGCCGGCGAGGCGGTCGGCAAGCTCATCCCGCTCACCATGGTGCAGCTTTGGGACCCTGATCTGGCGGCAGCCGAGATAAGGCGGTGCGCCGCGAAAGGCAGCCACGCCATCACGTTCCCCGAGAACCCCGTGCCCCTCGGCCTCCCGTCGATCCACAGCCGAGAGCGCCACTGGGACCCTGTCTTCCAGGCCTGCCAGGACACCGAGACCGTTCTTTGCATGCACATCGGGTCGTCGTCGCGCATGCCGTCCACTTCGCCGGACGCTCCCTTCATCGTGAGCTCCGTGCTCACCTTCCAGAACGCGATGGGCTCCATGGTCGACTATCTGTTCTCCGGGGTGCTCGACCGGTTCGCAGACCTCGTCATCGCCTATGCCGAGGGGCAGGTCGGCTGGATGCCTTACATTCTCGAGCGGGCGGACAAGCTCTGGGCCGAGCGCTCGGACAACTCGTTCGGCACGTCGCTTGCGAACCCGCCCTCGTCCTACGTGGCCGGTCGCATCTACGGATGCCTGTTCGATGACGAGACCGGCCTCAAGAACCGGGACGTGGTCGGGATGTCGCAGATCTGCTTCGAGACCGACTATCCGCATGCCGACTCGACGTTTCCAGAGTCCAAGGCGGTGCTCGCCAAGATCGCAGGTGACGCCGGCCTCACCGAGCAGGAGCTGTACCAGCTGGCGCGGGGCAACGCCATCAGGGCGTTTGGCTTGGAGCGCTTCGGCATCTCAGCGTGAGCGCCCCGGCGTGAGCGCACCGGCCGACGTGCTGGCGTCGGTGCTTGCGAGCACGCAGCTGTTGGGTGTGGGGGCGGTCGGTGCGCCAATGGAGAACCGGCTCGTCGGTCCGAACGTTCCGTTGCCAGGCTACCGCCGGCTGTTCGGGGGCCAGCTGCTGGCACAGGCCATGGCAGCGGCATGCTACGGCGGGGCCGCCGGCAACGACCCGGAGGCCGCGAGCGGCGCTGATGCTGGCCCGAGTGGTCTGAGGACGGTGAGGTCCATCCACATGGCGTTTGCAGCCGAAGGGCGCCCCGACGAGCCAGTCGAGTGGTCCGTCGAGGCGCCCCACAGCGGCCGGACGTTCGCCACGCGCTGTGTGAACGGCTCGCAGGGCAATCGGGTTCTGGCTGTGGCGATCGTGTCGCTGCACCGTCCTGATGGCGCCGGGAGGTCACTGCAGCATTGCGCGCCCGTCCCTCAAGTGACAGACCCGGAACGGTCGCCACCAGTCGCAGCCGTCGGCGCCATGGCCCTCGAGACGCGCGTCGCCCTTCCGCTCGATCCAACAGCCGATGGGTACCGGGGCGACGGTCACGACCTGCGCCTCGACGGGCTCGAACAAGGCCCGCCCGAGGTCGCCGTGTGGATGCGTGCGGGCCGACCGCTCGGCGCCGGCGGCGGCCAGCTGGCCCAGCAGATGCTGCTGGCGTACTCGTCTGACGTCACGATGATGGTGGCTGCCATGCGCCCTCATCCCGGCATTGGTTACGGATCCAAGCACGTGGCCGTCTCGGCCGTGACGAGCCACACCGTCTCGTTCCACACCCAAGTCGACCTCGGCGACTGGATGTTGTTCGCTCAGCACTCGCCGGTGGCGGCTGGTGGCCGCGCCTACATCCGCGGTGACTGGTTCGCCAGGGACGGATCCCTCGCGGCTTCGTGTGCGCAGGAAGCTCTGATACGCCTGGCTGCCCCGTGAGCGACTGGCCGCTAACCGTCGCCGAACGGTCGTCTCGCTCGCACGGGCGGCGGACCCTGTGCAAGCTCCTCGACGCCGCCGTGGCCGAGCTGGACATCCATGGATACCACGGTGCCCGCATGGCCAGGATCGCCAAGAGCGCCGGCGTGGCGCACGGGACCGTCTACGTCTACTTCAAGGACAAGGACGACCTTCTGGCGGCGCTGCAACAGGACGTGGACGCAGAGCTGTCTGCCGCCCTTCTTGCGATGCCCGAGATACTGCCGGGCGGGAGCGGGGCCGATGATCTGTCCAACTGGGTCGCCGAAGTGGGAGAGGTGTTCCAGCGGAGAGGGCCCGTTCTGCAGGCCCTGGCAGACGCCATCGGTGCCGACGAACAGAGCACTGCCGGTCGGGCCGCCCTTCGCAGCATGCGCAAGACGAGCGACCACATGGCGAGGCGCTTCCGCGATGCCGGCACGGCCGGCACCGACATGGATCCGGAGATCGCCGGCATCTGCCTGTTCGCTCTGCTCGAGGGTGCCAACCGGGCGCTCTACTTGGGCGAGCTGCCGACCACGGCAAGCGAGCTTGCCCACGAGATCGCCGGCACGGTGCAACGGGCGACCTATGGCAGCCGGCCGTCGCCGCGTGCGCGAGGCTTGAGCGGTGACAGCCTCGCCTGACGACTACTACGTGCACAGGGGGCGCCTCGATGCCAGGGTGCACTCAGCGCTCGGAGAGAGGCGGACTCCCCTTCGCCTCTACGGCGGCCCGGCGGGTGATCCTGGGTGGTTCGGTCCGGGCTCAGTCACTTGGCGGGTGCACGCCCAGCTCGGACCGATGCTGATAGGCGGTCTCTCGGCGCTGTTTCTCCAGTCATTGCACCCTCTCGTCGTGCAGGGAGTGACGGACCACTCGAACTATCGGGAGGATCCGTTCGGGCGCTTGCAGCGGACGGCGGACTTCATTGCCAGCACCACCTACGGGTCGGATGAGATGGCCTCGGCGGCGGTCGAGCGGGTGAGGAAGATCCATGATCGCATCGAGGGCACGACGGCCGATGGGCGGGGCTACCGGGCGGCCGACCCGGACCTTCTGACATACGTGCACGTGACCGAGGTGTGGAGCTTCCTCCGCGCCCACCACAGGTACTCGGGCTATCCCCTGCTCCTGTCCGAGAAGAACCGGTACGTCTCGGAGATGTCCGTCGTCGCCGAGCGGCTGGGGGCAAACTGCGTGCCGCGGACCCTGGACGGGTTGCGCCAGTACATGCGCGAGATCGAGCCGGAGTTGGGGAGGGGAAAGGAGTCTGAGCAGGTGGTGAGCTTCTTGTTGGCCAAACAGCGCCCGTCGGCTCTTGACAGGCTGGCACAGGCGACGCTGACGGAGGCTGCGATCGACTTGCTGCCGCTGTTCGCCCGACGGCGGCTCGGGTTCGCCAGGCTGCCCGGCTACCGCTCGCTGTTGGTGCGGCCGGCAGCCACGGCCCTCAGCGTCGTGTTGCACCGCCGAGTCGGGGACGCCCCCATGGTGCGTACGGCCACGGAACGTGCCTGCAGCGGCAGAGGATGAGGACGAGCCGACGGCTGGCGCCTACCCGCCAAGGATGTGGAAGAGGTGGTCGAGCGACCACGTCTGGTTGGCCTGGCCGAGAATGCAGACGACAGAGATGAGCGCCATCATCGAGTTCTGGCCCTGCTCGGCCCAGTCCTTGATCATGAGGACGAAGTACAAGATGTTGAGCAACAGCCCGGCAGCCAGCGCAATGGGGGTGAGCAGCCCGACCGTGATTCCGAGGCCGACAGCCAGTTCGGAGAAGACGACGACGTAAGCCATCGCCTTCTGGCGTGGCTCGACCACCTTGGCGAAGCCAGCCTTGACGAAGGGCCACTTGTGGCCGTCGGCCACCGACTTGGCCCAGGCTATGCCGGTACCACGCTGCAGCCAGCCTTTCTTGTCCTTGTGGCGCCAACTCTCCAACCACCACAGGCCTAGTCCTATTCGCAGGACCGCCAGCCATTGAGCGGGTTGTAGCCATACGGAGTGTGCCTGGGCGGCAGTTGCCCCCAGTAATGCCGCTGTGCTCAAGACCTTGCCACCTCCGCGTGCAGCTCTTCCGGGGAGCCGAGAGTCACCGAGAGGGCGAGCGCTCGCTTCACGAACCTGTGGGCGGGACACTCGGCGGTGAAGCCGATGCCGCCGTGGTTCTGGACGTTGTCGTGTGCTGACTGCACGGCGTACTCAGAGGCCAGCGCCTTCAAGCCGGCGGCAAGTACTTGTGCGTCGCGACGGGCGGCAGCTGCCGACAAGCACGCCACCCAAAGCAGCGACCCGGCCGCCTCGGCACGCACGGCCATGTCGGCGCACCGATGTTTGACGGCCTGGAACACGCCGATTGGTTTGCCGAACTGCTCCCGTTGCTTGGCGTAACTGACAGAGGCATCCCTCGTGGCCTCGAGAATTCCGACGAGCATGGCGGCCGCGAGGATCCGGCCCTGGGTGACGATGTCGTAGGCATCCGGGCCGATGACAACGGCCTCGGGTTGGGCGCCTCCGACGATGGTCAGCTCGACCGGGATCGCCGGATCCGGCCCTTCGAGTGTGCGGGCCGATGCCCCGGCGTTCGCCTCGGCACGCCTGACCAGGGCGGCACCACCGGGCACGAGAAACGCCACCCACTCAGCGAGCGGGAACTCAGTCACCCGGAAGCGCCCGCTCACGCTGTCCCGCCGGATCGACGAGGCGGGGTAGCGCCAAGGCTCGGCCAGCCGGGCCGTTGCCTTGCCGGCCATGAGGTCGGCGGCTATCTCGTCGCGGGCAGCACGGCGGGCGACCTGCACGGCAAGCACGGTACCGAGCCACGGTCCCGGCGCCAGGCCGCGGCCAATTTCGCGGAACAGCAGCGCTTGCTCTGGCAGGGAGCCTCCGCCGCCTCCGCCGTGCTCGGGCACTCCTATGCCCAGCCACCCGAGCTGAGCCGTCGCGCTCCATGTGGGTGGCAGGACGTGCCCGTCCGGTATGCCGGCGGAGCTGGCAGGCGTCTCGGCCTCGAAGAACCGGCGGGCCGACTTGGCGACCTCGCCCTGCTCGGGCGTCGGCTCGAGGTTCATCGCGGCAGGCCGAGGACGCGCTCGCCGATGATGTTGCGCTGGATGTCCTTGGAGCCTGCAGCGATCGTCGCCTGGAGGCTCCACAGGTACTCGTAGGTCCACGAACGCCGGCGGGCCGCCATTCCGCCAGACGAGCCGTCCGGCCCCACGACGTCGACTGCCAGGCGAGCGATGCGCTGCTCGAGCTCTCCGTACATGACTCGGATCATCGAGGCCTCCGGCCCTGGCTGAGGCTGGGCGGACGAGCGGCCGACAGCGGCCAGCGTCATGGCCCGAAGGGCTGCGACCTCTGCTCGCGCCCGGCCGAGGCGGCGCGCGATCTCGTCGTCCTCGAGGGCCGACCGGCGTCCATCCGGTCCGACCACCTCGGCGGCTACCTGCGTCAGCTCGTCTATCTTGCGCTCCAGCGCCACCTGCTCGGCCATGAAGGCAGTGCCCCGCTCGAACGACAGCGTCGACATCGCCACGGACCAGCCGTCGCCGCGGCCGCCGACGACGTTCGCAAGTGGGATCCGTACCTCGTCGTAGAAGACCTCGCAGAACTCCGAGGGTCCTGCCAGCGTGCGGATCGGCCGCACCTCGATCCCGGGGGATCGCATGTCGCAGATGATCCAGGTGATGCCCTTGTGCCGGGGCGCAGCCGGATCGGTCCGGACAAGCAGCTCCTGGTAGGTGGCCACGTCGGCATAGCTGGTCCAAATCTTCTGGCCGGTCACGACCAGGTCGTCGCCGTCGACCACGCCCTTGGTCCGCAAGCCCGCCAGGTCGGAGCCGGCGCCCGGTTCGGAGAAGCCTTGGCACCACGTCAGCTCGCCCCGGAGGATGGGCGGCAAGTACGCCGCCTTCTGCTCGTCGGTGCCACGCAGGATGAGAGTCGGGCCCGCATGCCGCAACCCGACGAAACACGCCCTCGGCGCCGCCGCCCCCGCCAAGGCGTACTCCTCGTACCAGATGAGCTGTTCGGCGAGCGACAGGCCGAGTCCGCCGTACTCAACCGGCCAGGAGACCCCCGCCCAGCCGCCCTCGAACTGCCGCCGCTGCCAGGCCAGCTCGTAGTCGTAGGACTCATGGGGGTCGTCAGGCGCCTCGTCCGCCGGCTTGTTCTCCTGCAGCCAGGCCCGCGCCCGGTCGCGAAAGTCTTGCTCGGCGGGCGAGACGTCGAGGTTCATGGCGAGACACGTCTATCAGGTATCGTGCCGCCGGGCAACGCTTGTGGAACAAGGGAGCGACATCGTGGGTGAGTACCGGTTCCTGACGTGGGAGAGCCTGGATGAGAGCTCCATCGTGCGGGTCATGCTGAACCGCCCCGAGACTCGCAACGCCCAAAGCCGGGGCATGCTCGTCGAGCTCGACAAGGCCTTCAGGCAGGCCGAGGCCGACGACAGGGTTCGGGTGGTCATCCTCGGGGGCACCGGCAAGATGTTCTCTTCTGGTCACGACCTGGGGTCGGCCGAGGCGATGGAGGAGTACTACGGACCCAACCGGCATCCGACGGCCGAAGGGGACGGGGCTACGAGGCAGGGCTTGGAGCGCCGCATGCTGCCCGAGTGGCACTACTTCTTCGAGAACACGCGGCGCTGGCGCAACCTTCGCAAGATCACCATTGCCCAGGTGCACGGGCCGGTGTACGCCGCCGGGCTCATGCTGATGTGGGCGTGCGACCTGATCTGTGCGGCGTCAGACGTGACCTTCGCCGACGTCACCGGGACTCGCCTGGGTATGTGCGGTGTCGAGTACTTTGCCCACCCGTGGGAGTTCGGGCCTCGCAAGACCAAGGAGCTGATGCTCACCGGGGACTCGATGGACGTCGAGGAGGCGTTCAGGTTGGGCATGGTGAACAAGGTGTTCAGCCCCGGCGATCTCACCGACAAGACGCTCGAGCTGGCGCGCCGCGTGGCCAAGCTGCCGACGGTCACCGCCCTGCTCGTGAAGGAGGCGGTGAACCAGTCGCAGGACGCCATGGGCTTCTACAACGCCCTCAACTCGTGCTTCAGCCTTCACCAGCTGAACCATGCCCACTGGGCCGAGGTAACCGGTGGCGGTTGGGTGGGGACTCCCGAGTACGGCGTGCCCGAGTGGGGGACCGCTCCGCCGGTGCAGCCTGCCCGGCGTGACGAGCCCTGACCTAGCTAGGCCTTGGCCTTGGCACCGGCCGTGAGGCCGAGCAGCTCGTGCATGTTGCCGCTCATTATCAGCTCGACGTCGCCTGCGGGCAGGTCGGAGATCTCGTCGAGGTATGAGAGGGGGTCGGACATTCCTTCGGGGTGGGGGTAGTCGGAGCCGAAGATCACCTTGTCCGCTCCGAGCAGCTCGACGAGCCCCCGGGGGTCCTCTTCGTGGAACGGGTGGATCCACAGGTTGCGCCTGAAGGCGTCGACCGGGTTCTCGGGCAGCTCCTGAGGCATCTTGTTGTAAACGTCGGCGAGAGCTTTGAGAATCGGGCGCACCCAGGCACTGCCGTTCTCCACGAGGGCGATCTTCAGTCTCGGGAACCGATGGAGCACGCCGTGGCAGCACAGCGACGTGACGGCGTCCTCGATCGGGCGGTGGCCCATCGAGACGAGCCCGAACGGCGTCGGCTTGAAGGCGAGGTACTCGCCCTGGGTCCCCTCCCACTCGCCGGCGTATCTCGTGTAGCCCGAATCCGACGCGTGCATGACTACAAGCACGCCGGCTGCCTCAACCCGCTGCCAGAACGGGTCGAACTCCGGCAGGGCAAAGGACCGGGGACCTCTCAGGCCCGACGGCGGCGCAGGCCGGACCAGCACGGCCTTGGCGCCGCGCTCGAGCACCCACTCGAGCTCTGTGATTGCCTTGTCGACGATCGGCAGCGTGATGACAGGCGTCGAGAAGATCCGCCCCTCGTAGTCGAATTGCCACTGCTCGTACATCCACTCGTTGAGCGCATGGATTATGACGTGGGCGAGGTCGGGGTCGTCCCTCATGCGCTCTTCCACCAGGCTGGCAAGCGTCGGGTACATCATGGCCTTGTCGATCCCGAGCTCGTCCATGAGCTGCAGCCTCGGTGCTGGCTCCCTGAAGGCAGGCTTGGCCTGGATCGGCTTGCCCATGATCTCCCGGTAGCTCTTGCCTTCGGGGTTGCCGTGCTTGAAGTACTCCTCTTGGGCACCCGGGGCCGCCACGACGTCGAAGGTGGGATTCGGTATGTAGTTGCTGATCTGTCCCCTCACCACGATTTTGGTCCTGCCGTGTACGTCGACGTAGTCGATGACGCCCTCGTATGCCGGCGGCAGGTACTTGGTGAGCGCCTCGCGGGTCTCGTACATGTGGTTGTCGGCGTCGAAGACGGGGAACTCGAGGTGGCGGGACGGCACGGCGTGCTCCTCTCGGGGGCTGGGTCTCCAGAGAAACATGATAGTCGTGTCTCGCCTCGCCTCGCCCACCGGCGGTGCGCTGTCCCACGAGTCTGCTGCCGCCTACTGGGGTTTCGGCTGGACGGTGGTTCAGGCCACGTGGCGCGAGGTCGAGGACAATCCGTCGCCTGCGGCTGAGGAACCCTTGCGGCTACCGGTAGCATCGGTAGCTGTGAACCAGGCCGTAGCGGTTAGGGAAAAGCCCTTGCTGAGGGGCGTTTCACACGCCGCGGCCGCCATGGCGATGCTAGTCGTCGGCCCGTTCGTCGTGTTGTGTGCGCACAGCGCCCGCGACGAGATCTTGACGCTCGTCTACGTGCTGGCAGTCGAGGCGATGCTCACCGTCAGCGCTCTGTTCCACCGGGTCACTTGGTCGCCGGACGCCCGCCGCCGGATGCGCCGCCTCGACCACTCGATGATATTCGTGGCCATCGCCGGGTCGTATACGGCAACGGCCGGCATCCTCCTTCCCGGGTACGACAGCACGTTGGTCATCGCAATCGCCTGGAGTGGAGCCATGGCGGGAGTGATCCTCCGCCTGGCGTGGCTCGACGCGCCAAAGTGGGCTGTCGCCCTGCCCTACCTGGTGCTCGGTTGGATGGCCCTGGCGTTCTCGCCTGAGATGATGCATGCAATGGGCGGGGAGGCACTGGGACTCGTCGGCTTGGGCGGCGCCTTCTATACCGTCGGCGCCGTGGTGTACGCGCGGAAGCGCCCCGACCCGTGGCCGCAGACGTTCGGGTACCACGAGATCTTTCACGCGTTGGTAGTCGGCGGCGCGGCCACGCATATGTGCGTGGTGGCGTTTCTGGTGCTGCCGAGGCGTTGACCTCGGTTCTCGCGGCCGTCAGGACAGCCTGGCCTCCGGGAAGGTCGCCATGTAGCACTTCTCTTCCACCCGCTCGAGGATGCGCCAGCCGTCAGCTGTCCGCACCAGCCGGTCGTGGTACCAAAGCCCGCACACATAGAACAGGTCCTTGCTACCCTGGCCGCCCCGCAGGACCATCGGGTTGTGGCAGATCGTGTGACACTCGGCCGCGTCCCCGGCGATCTCCATACGGCTCGTGCTCGCCAGGTGGTAGTACGACGAGTGCATTGCCAGCGCTCCCGCGAGAAACACCTTCATCTCCGCCAAACCAGCCCGCGGCGCCCCGAACGCCGAGTAGTCGATCACGGCGTCGTCGGTGAAGACCGAGTCGAGCTCGTCGAGCTCCTGGCTGTCGATGGCGTGGCAATAGCGGGCGATGAGGTCCTGGATCTCCAGCCGGTCGGAGATCTCCTGAAGGTCCATCACGAGGCGATGGCCAACTCGGGATGCCGGGCCAGGACGGTGGATCGCACGCCCTCGACCCACGGAACCCGACATGGGCCGGTGATCTCGCGGCGGCGCGTGACGTCCGCAACGGCACCGAGCGGTCCGCCGTCGCTCAGAGTCGTCACCTCGGCAGGAGTCCCGGCCAGCCCTCCAGCCAGAGCGCACCACTGCTGGACGCTCACGACCTCGTCGCCGGCCCAGTTGACAATCGTCGCGGGCACCGACGCCGCCAAGAGCAGCGGATTGACTTGAGCGTTGATGTCGTCCTCGTGAATCGGGCTGTACCAACAGGGGTCATTCCTGGTCATCACCGTTCGGCCGCTGACGACCGCATCGGTGTCGTAGGCGGGCAAGCCGCCATTAGGACCGTAGGAAGCGTTCATCCGGGCGATCACCGTTGGGAGGCCGAACAGGCGGCAGCAGGTCCGCGCGACTGCTTCCTGCCCGATCTTTGACATCGCGTAGGTCGGTGCGAACACTGCATTGGTCTCGCCGAGCGGGTCGTCCTCGGTGTAGGCGTGCTCGCCGTCAGGATGTGGTCGGTAGACGGAGTGCGTGGACATCACGAGGATCGCCTTGGCCCGCCGGCAGTGTGACATGAGCAGGCCGACAGACTCTGCGTTGTTGCGCATCGCCCGGTTGACATCGGGGTTGGGACCTATGTAGGCGGCGAGGTGAACGACATAGGTGAAGTCGTCCGGCAGCTCTTCGTAACTACCCGATGCCAGGTCCAGCCGCAACGGCCTGGCGCCGGCGGCGGCCACTCGAGTCTCGGCACCTTCGGCACGAAAGCGGGCAGCGCCCCATACCTCGTTGCTGACGGCCAGGTGCCGGGCCAGCGGCCAGCCGATCTGCCCTGCTGCTCCAGTCACGAGGATCTTCTCGCCGGACAGGTCGCTCACGGCAGGCAGCGGGCTGGAACCGTGCGCCCAGGCATCATGCCCTCCCCGCCGTCGTCCCGCCGTCGACACGAAGCACCTGGCCGGACACGTACCGAGCCCCAGGCGAGCAAAGCCAGGCGACCACGTCTGCTACCTCTTCGGGCACACCGAGCCGCCGGAGCGGCACGAAGCGGGCGTGCTTGCGGGCAAGTTCGCCCTCGTAGCGGGCTGCGTTTCCTTCTGTGACTACAAGGCCAGGAGCGACTGCGTTCACCCGGATACCTGAGGGCCCCAGCTCCTGGGCCAACTGGCCCGTCAGGGCCTCAACGCCGGCTTTGGAGGCTGGGTACGTGCCGAGGCCGGGCGTGCGGGTGCTTGCGGCCCCCGAAGAGAGGTTCACGATGCTCGCCTCAGGCTGTGCAGCCAGGACCTCGGCGAACGCCTGGCAGCACCACAGCGTCCCGAGCACATTGACTTGCAGGACCTCGAGGGCGTCTGCCGGCCCCGTCTCAGCCAGGCCCGTGTACCGCCAGATGCCGGCGTTGTTCACCAGGGCCCCGACCTCACCGACGTTGTCGGCGACGTCCTCCGCCAGGCGTTGCACGGAGTCCCGGTCGGCGACGTCGCACTGCCAAGCTCGGCCACCTACTTCGGAGGCCGTCGTCGTGGCTGCGGTCAGGTCGACGTCCACAACGACCACCTCCCAGCCGTCGGTGGCCAAGCGCCTGGCCGTGGCCTTGCCGATTCCGCGGCCGGCCCCTGTCACCACAGCTACGCCCATCGAGGCGGAGCGTATCGCTCAGCGCGAGAACGCGTTCTATTGTTCGCCGGGTGACAAGCGATGGGGCGCGCAGCAATTGGGGACGCTGGGGCGGCGAGGACGAGCGCGGCGCGCTGAACCTGGTCACACCCGAGGTCGTGCTCGGCGCCGCAAAGGCGCTGCGCAACGGGAAGGTGTACTCCTTGGGGCTGCCGATATCGGCGACCCGGACACCCAAGGTGTTCGACCGGCCGGCACCGGACCGGCTCACCCGCAACTCACCGCACGACGACCGACGCGTCGGCGCCGCAGAGGAGACCGGGCACATCGGGTCTGCCGAGGACCTGCTCGTCATGGCGACGCACTCAGGGACGCACCTCGACGCGCTGGCGCACATCCACGAGGACGGTTTGTACTACAACGGCCATTCTTTCGAGACGTTCACCACGGCGCGGGGGGCCGGCAAGTGCTCGATCGTGCGGACCGGCAGCGCCGCTACCCGGGGGGTGCTTCTCGATGTCGCCAGCCTGGTGGCCGGCCGGGGGAGTGGGGAAGTAGCTGTTGCCGGCGCCCGTGACGCCGTGACTCAGCGCTCCGGTAGCGGGTTCAGGTCGGTCCCACTGCCGCAAGGCCACACCATTACTCCGGTAGAGCTCGACGCCTGCTGTGCCACACAAGGGGTCGACGTCCGCCCTGGCGACGCGGTGCTCGTCCGCACAGGCTGGGTCGAGTTGTTCGAGGCCGATCGGGCAACTCCTGGCTATCCGCAGGCCGGGATCGGGCTCGAGGCGGCCGCCTGGCTTCAGGACCATGACGTTGCCCTCGTAGGAGCCGACAACTCCGCTGTCGAAGTCCTCCCGTTCGACCAGGGCAAGTTCCTCGGCGTGCACGCGGCCCTCATCGTCCACTCGGGAGTCGGTCTGCTCGAGCACCTCTGGCTCGCCGGCCTGGCGGCCGACGGCTGTCACGAATTCCTGCTCGTCATCGGCGCCCTCCCTATCGTCGGAGCCACCGGCAGCCCGATCAACCCGATCGCCATCGGCTGAGCGACAGCTCGGGCCGTCATCGCTAGGAGGAAGCATGCAAGCCATCGTCTGGACGGGCGAGCTGAAGGTCCGCGACGACGTCGAGCTAAGGCCGATAAGGCCCCACGAAGTGCGGGTCGGGCTCAAGCGGGCTGGACTGTGTCACTCGGACGTCGCCGTCGTCGACGGAGTCATCCCCTTCCCGACCCCCGTAGTGCTCGGTCACGAGGGCGCCGGCGTCGTCGAGGAGGTCGGCAGCGCCACGACCAAGGTGAAGGTGGGCGATCACGTCGTGCTGACGACCCTTGGCAACTGTGGCCAGTGTGACGCCTGCGATCGTGGCCAGCCGACCCATTGCCGAGACACGATGGGCAGGCTCGAGCGACCGTTCAGCATCGGAGAGGATGCTGTCTTCCAGTTCGCCAACGCCGGCGTCTTCGCGCAGTCGACGATCGTGCGGGAATCGCAGGCCGTAGTCATCGACGAACGGGTTCCTTTCGAGGCCGCCTGCCTGATCGGTTGCGCCGTGCTCACCGGCGCCGGCGCCGTGCTGAACCGGGCCAAGGTTCAGCCAGGCCAGAGCGTGCTCGTCATCGGCGCAGGCGGGATCGGCCTGTCTGTTGTCCAGGCGGCACTGCTGGCCGGAGCCTCCCGGATCGTCGTCGTGGACAGCAACCCTGGCAAGGAGGCGGCGGCCATGGAATTCGGCGCCACCGACTTCATCGACGCCTCGGCTGTGGATGACTCCGTGAAGGCTGTGAGGTCACTCGGGCTGAAGCCGGGAGTCGACCACGCCTTCGAGTGCGTCGGGCACCCGGCGCTCATCCGAAACGCCATCGATCTTCTCGACTGGGGTGGCACCTGCACGCTCGTCGGTGTCCCGAAGTTGGGGACGGAGGCGACTTTCGTGGTCAACTCCCTCTACAACAACAAGTCGGTCCTCGGGTGCCGCTACGGGGCGGCACGGCCGCACCACGACGTCGGCCTCATTGTCCAGCTCTATCTGGCCGGCCGGTTCAAGCTCGACGAGATGGTCACGAAGATCTATCCGTTGTCCGACATCGAGGCCGCCATTGACGACCTTCATGCCGGCACCCTGAACAGGGGAGTTCTCGAGATCGCTTGACATCGGCGGCATTACTGGCCAGACTGACCAGTAATGCTGCAGAGGGAAGCGGGCGTGGGGGCAGGCGGCGAGGACCGAACCCCGAGCCAGCTCGGGCGGCCGCGAAGTCCCCGTGTCGACGAGGCGATCCTCGAAGCCACCAGGGTCCTGCTCGTCAAAGGCGGGTACCGGCGGCTCGCGATCGACGCCGTCGCCCGTCACGCCGGAGTCAGCCGGACGACGGTGCGCCTGCGGTGGAAGTCGAAGGCGGAGCTGGTCTTCGACGCCGTCTCGCCTGACCCGGCCATCCTCGTGGTTCCCGACACGGGCTCGCTCGAGGGCGACATCAGAGGTTGTGTCGAGAACACCGTCTCTCTCTTCCGCTCGGCGCCGATGCGAGCAGCCTTCCAGGGCCTCCTCGACGACGCGCGCAACCATCCCAGCGTGCGCATGGCGCTCTGGGAGCGTGTCTACAAACCTTCCATCGACGGCTTCGCCGGGCTTGTCGAGCGCGCCACGGCACGGGGGGAGATCGCCCAACGCGTCGACCCGGATGTCCTGTTCGACGTCATAGCCGGGTCCTGTCTCTACCGCCTGACGGTGAGCGGCGGCGACCCGGGGCTGCTGTGCGAACAGCTTGTTGGCGTCCTAGCCACAGGCCTGGCCACCGCCCGGCCCGCCACCCGAATGACCACGACCGTGACCAAGACCGTGACCAACACCCTGACCCAGACCCCGCCCGGGGTCTCGACAAAGGAGCAGTGAGCGAATGGAGTTCGGAGTCTTCATCCAGGGCTACGTGCCCAAGTGGCGGCAGGAGGCCGAACCCGAGGCGGAGCACAACTCGCTGCTGGAAGACCTCGAAGTGGTCGTCACAGCCGATCGCTGTGGCTTCAAGTACGCCTGGGTGACAGAGCACCACTTCCTCGACGAGTACTCGCACCTGTCGGCGAACGACGTGGTCATCTCCTACCTGGCGGCCCGGACTGAGCGCATCCACATCGGATCGGGGATCTTCAACCCCCTCCCGTCCGTGAACCACCCCGCCAAGGTGGCCGAGCGGGTGGCGATGCTGGATCATCTGAGCGGGGGGCGTTTCGAATTCGGTACTGGGCGAGGCGCCGGGAGCCACGAGATCCTAGGCTTCCTGCCCGGCCTCGAAGACCTGAACGGCACCAAGGAGATCTGGGAGGAGGTGATCGGCGAGTTCCCGAAGATGTGGATGCAGGAGACCTACGAGGGCTTCGAGGGCAAGTTCTGGTCGCTGCCACCCCGCATGATCCTGCCCAAGCCCTTCTGCAAGCCCCACCCGGCCATGTGGTATGCCGCCGGCAACCCGGGCAGCTACGCCATGGCGGCACAAAAGGGGCTGGGCGTGCTGGGATTCTCCGTGCAGTCCGTGACGGCGCTGGCGCCGGTTCTTGAGGCTTACAAGAAGGAGATCCCCAACGCCGAGCCGATCGGGGCCTTCGTCAACGACAACGTCATGGTGACGACGGCCGGCTGGGTTGCAGAGGACCGAGCGCACGCCTTCCGGCTCGCATCCGAGGCGAGGATGAACTACCTGCAGTCCAACGTCTTTCGTTACCACGACACATTCCCGCACCCGCCTTGGGTGCCGAAGTGGCCCGCGGTGTTGCCGGACTTGTCGCCTGAGGACGTGGCCAAGGCGGCGGCGGGGGGCTCGATGCTGGCAGGCGACCCGGACGATGTACTCGAGCAGTGCCGGCGCTGGGAGTCCGCCGGTGCCGACCAAGTCGTGATCGGCGTCGGGCCGGGCTCGCACGAAGGCACGCTGGAGACGCTCCGGCTCCTCGGTGAGCACGTCATTCCCAAGCTCGATGGCGACCCCGTTCACCGCACGACCAAATTCCGGCAGGCGGCCGCCTCCATCGCTGCCGCCGCCGGCTGACGGCTTGCCCCAAGGCACGAGATGACCCTCCTCAAGTACGGGATGACGCTTCCTGTGCAGGCGCAGTCGCGTCTCATGGCCGAACGCTGGGAGGCGGCAGCCGGGCCGGCCGAGCTGGGCGCGGTCGCCAGCGCCTGTGACTGGGCCGAGTTCGACAACATCAGCGTCTGTGACCATGTCGCGGTTCCCCGCGACCTGGCGGACCGGATGAGCACAGTCTGGTATGACCAAGTCGCCACACTGGGCTGGTTGGCCGGCATCACGAGCCGCGTCAAGCTGTTGTCGCAGGTCTACGTCCTTCCCTACAGGAGCCCGCTGCAGGCGGCGAAGTCCTTTGCCACGCTCGACTTGCTCTCGGGGGGCCGCGCCATCGCCGGCGTCGGGGCGGGCCATGTCGCCAGGGAATTCGAGGCGCTCGGCGTGTCCTTCGCCGACCGTGGCCGGCTCACCGACGAAGGCATCGCCGCCCTGCGGCGGCTCTTTGCCGACGAGTGGGGCGGCGGCGGCGGTGAGGCTTCGGACCTCGGCCAATCGCCGCGTCCGGTCCAGCCCGGCGGTCCGCCGATCTGGGTCGGGGGCTCGACAGCTCCGGCGCGCCGGCGGGCGGCCATGCTCGGCGACGGTTGGCTCCCCCAGGGTCCTCCCGATATCGGCATGAAGGCGGCCATCGAGGAGATACTCGGTTTGCGCAAGGCTGCCGGCCGCTCGGAAACTTCTTTTGCGATGGGGGACATGGTGGCCTACTACGTCGGCGAGCCGAGCTGGGAGACGGGTCGGTACTGCCTGGCGGGGCAACCCGGGCAGATCGCCGAGCATCTCGTCGGCAGGGGCGCCATCGGGGTTACTCACGTGCAGGTCAGGCTTCGCTCACGGGACTGCTCGGAGCTGGTCAGCCAGATAGAGGCCTTCGCCGAGACGGTCATGCCCCTCGTGGCTGCATCATGAGCAGAATCGACGAATCGGTTCCCGCCGGTGCCGAGCCTCGCCCGAGCGTCGCCGTCGGGCGGATGCTGTTCACGATGGTCGATCCCAATCGCGGGCACGAGGTCGCCTACAACCGCTGGTACGAGAGGGATCACTTCTACGGCGGCTGCATGGTCGGCCCGCATCTGTTCGCCGGCGGCCGTTTCGTGGCGACGCGGCGACTGAAGGACCTGCGCTTCCCGGCCCAGAGCCCGTTTGCCAACCCCGTCGACGCCGGCAGCTATCTGTCGGTGTACTGGGTGGAGTCCCCCTACGAGGACGAGCACTTCGCCTGGGCTCGCAAGCAGGTTTTCTGGCTTTACAAGAACGGCCGGGGGTTCTCCGAGAGAACCCATGCCCACACCAAGCTGTACGACTTCGAGGGCTCCATGAAGAGTCGCACCGATGGCGTCCCGATCGAGTTGGCGCTCGATCATCGCTACGGTGGGCTCGTCGTCATAGCCTCCGAGCCGTCCGCAGGGGCATCACACGACGACTTGCGGCAGGCGGCAGCAGCAAAGGTGCCCGGCCTGTTCGGGGGCGGCATCGACCTCATGTCGGACTGGCACCTTCACGTCGAGCCTGCGTTCACAGCGCCGATGGAGCTCGGAGCCGAAGGGGGGACAGCTGGGCGGCTGGTGCAGCTGGGCTTCGTCGAGGCGGCACCGGACCAGGTCTGGCCGGCCGTCCGTACCTACGCCGAGGCACTGGCAGCAAGTGGTGCGGGCACTGTCACATTCGCAGCACCGTTCCTTGCCACCGTGGTGGGGACGGACAAGTACAGCGATGAGCTCTGGTGAGCAACAAGGCTCGCAACTGGATCGGCGGCCAGGCCGTCGACGGCGAGAACGGCGCCTACGAGATCGTCAACCCGGCGACCGAAGGCATCGTCGGCACAGCGCCAGAAGCCTCGGCCGCCGACGCCGGCCGCGCCGCCGCCGCCGCCGCGGCGGCTTTCGCGTCGTGGTCCCGGACGTCGCCCGACGAGCGGGCCAACCTTCTCAGCAGAGCAGCCGACCTCCTGGAGGCCCGCCAGAAGGAGCTCTTCAGCCTCGTGCAAGCCGAAACCGGCTCGACCACCATGATGACCCGTACAGCTCAGGTGCCAGGGACGATCGCGCGCCTGCGCCGCTACGCCCGTGGCGCCCACGAGGCAACGACGATCCCGCTCGGCCCGGCGCCGAACTGGCCGGGCGGTCCCGACGGGATGGGGGGCGGAATCACGACGGCAATGGCCGTGCGTCGCCCTGTTGGCGTCGTGGCTGCCATCACTTCTTACAACGTCCCGATGAACAACGTGGCCGGCAAAATTGGGCCTGCGCTCGCCATGGGCAACACCGTCGTCGTGAAGCCGGCGCCCCAGGACCCGCTCGGTGTCATCGTGATGGTGGAAGCTATGCACGAGGCCGGCTTCCCGCCCGGAGTCGTCAACCTCGTGGTCGGGTCCACGCCTGAGTGCGCCGAGGCCCTCGTGGCGGCACCGGACGTCGACATGGTGAGCTTCACGGGCAGCACGGCTGTCGGCACGAAGATCGCCGAGGCGTGCGCCCGCGACATGCGCCGCAGCTTGCTCGAGCTTGGCGGCAAGGGTGCGAGCGTGGTGTTCGCGGGTGCCGACCTCGAGCGGGCTGCCAAGGGGACCGCGAGCACGTTCACTTTCCACGCCGGCCAGATCTGCACGGCGCCGACCCGTCTCATCGCCGAGCGGCCGGTCTACGACGAGATGGTCGAGCGGCTCGTGGCTCACGCCAACTCGGCCAAGGTCGGTGACCCGACAGATCGCGAGACCGTCGTAGGACCGTTGATTTCGGCTACGCAACGCGACCGTGTCCTCTCCCACGTCCTCCACAGCGCCCAGAGCGGCGCCAGCCTGCTGGCGGGTGGTACGACGCAGTACGAGCGCGGCTGGTACGTGGCGCCGGCGGTCGTGGCCGACTGCGGTCCCGAGATGCCGGCGGTACAGGAGGAGATCTTCGGCCCGGTGGTCGTGTGCATGCCCTTCGACTCGGCGGACGAGGCGGTCGCGTTGGCCAACGGCACCAGTTACGGGCTCTACGACTACGTCTGGACCGGCGACACCAACCAGGGGTTGCGAGTCGCCGGCCTGCTGCGGAGCGGCAACGTCGGTGTCAACACGGTAGGGCGCCACCCGGAGACTCCCTTCGGGGGGTTCAAGCGCTCGGGGATCGGAAGGGACGGCGGCGTCTTCGCATTGCACGCCTACACCGAGATGCAGAGCGTGGTATGGCCGGGATGAGCAAGAGGTCGGAACCAACGGAGGTGCCCTTGTCGCAAGCCAACACACCGTTCGTTGAGCCTGCCCGCGACCAGATACCCGATATCAGCCGTGCCCACGTGGCGGCTCTGGAGTCGGGCAACGCCGAGGTATTCTGGACCGCAGCAGGCATGAACCATGTGATCGTGCACACCGTCGGCCGCCGTTCCGGCAACGAGCACAAGGTCGCGCTTCCTTACTGGCGTGACGCCGACGGCTCGATAGTCGTGGTCGGGTCGTACGCCGGTTCGCCCCAGCACCCGGCCTGGTACCTCAATTTGACCGACCGGGACAAGAACGCGGAGGTCCTCGTGCGGGTCAAGGAGGGCTCATCCTGGGCCGAGGTGGAGATCCTGGAGGGTGACGAGTACGAGCGGGTCTGGGCCAGCTTGACGGCCGATCGGCCCTTCTACATCGGCTACACGACGCGGACCACCCGCACTATCCCGCTCGTGCGCCTCCGAACGCTGCGTCCGGCCTGAGTGCCCATCAGCCCTACCTGTCTGGGGTGTGGCCGTCTGGGGCGTCCCCGTCCTCCAAGGTGAGGCTGTAGGTGAGGATCAGCTGGTCTGAGCCGGTCTGGGTAACCCTTACGCACACTTGGGTGCCGCAGCCGGCAAGGCTCGCCCAGGCTGGGTCGTCGGGAAGAGGGAGCGTGACGGTGCCGTCCTCCAGCAGCAGCCAGGCATCGGCGCCAGAGCCGCGGGTGGCCGCCCGACCGAACAGCTCACGCTCGGTTAGGTCGCCCAGGATGCTGCGCCTGGCTCTGGCCGTCGATCTCCCGACCATGGACATCGGCCGGTAGCCGGGGTCACCTGGCCGGGCAGCCTTTGCCAGTAGCTGGAGGATCGTGGTCTCTGGGCTCCTTGCCCTGCCATAGGCGATGGTCCTGGCAGCGCCAATCGCAGGTGGAGTGCGTTCTATGAGTTCGCCCATTCGTACGAGCCGCTCGGCCACACCGGGCCGGCCGACCCTCAGCTCGGTGGCGGCATCGCGCGCCAGGGAGGAGTAGAGCGTCACTTTGCCGCGGAGCCTCCCGAGGCTGTCCCTGAGCGGGGCGTCGATGCCACTTGTTATAAATCCCCTCCGCCTGAGGGCGCCTACCGAACTGGAGGCCGTGCCGTTACTACCTGGTCGCCACGCCGCTGCAATCTGTTCGGCCGTGACGAGGGGAACTTCGCATCTCACTGTGTGATTTTAAGCCGAAGCGCGCAGCGCGCGTCTCGGCTTAAATTCGCAAGTTCGACGTGCCGATGTCGCTTTGTGGTGCGGCGATGTCGGATCGCGGCGCGGCGCTATCGGTCCCGGCTCCCTCCTTCGACGAAACGAGCCAGCAAGTCGTCGGTCTGTGCACTCGGCAGGAGGCTTCCGCCGTCCACCACGATGTTGGCACCGGTCACGTACGAGGCAAGGTCAGAGGCGAGGAAAGTGACGACGCTCGCCACCTCTTCTGCCCTCCCGACGCGGCGCAGGGGAATCCGTCGTTCGATTCGCTCGCGCAGCGCCGGGTCGCGAAGGAGCGGCTCGGTCAAAGGGGTGTCGACCGCACCCGGCGACACGCAGTTGACTCTTATCACCGGCCCGTACTCGAGGGCGGCGCTTGACGTGAGCGCGATAACGCCGGCTTTGGCCGCCGAGTATGGGCCCTCGCCGCGAGTCGGGCGAAGCCCGCTCAGCGACGAGACGTTGACGATCGATCCGCCGCCGGCTGCGCGAAGCAGTGGAACGGCGGCTCGGATTCCGTGGAAGACGCCCTTCAGGTTCACGTCGACAAGACGAGCCCATTCCGAGTCGGTAACCCGGTGAAGAGCCGTCACGTTGCCGATGCCTGCGTTGTTGACCACCGTGTCCAGCCCTCCGAGCTCCGCCGCCGCGGTCTCGAAGGCAGCCGCCGAGGAGCCGGCATCTGCGACGTCGGCGGCAACTGCGATCCCGCCGAGGTTGTGGGCGGCCGAGCGTGCGGCAGCCTCGTCGATGTCGAGGACGGCCACTCTGGCGCCTGCAGCAACCAGCGACCGGGCGATCGCCAAGCCGATGCCGGCTCCGCCGCCTGTGACGAGGGCTCGCCGCCCGGCCAGGAGGTCAGGGGGGTACCCGGCGGTCACGAGCGGCGCTCGTCTGCAGCCGACGAGATCTCGCCAGTTGCGCCCGCCGTCTCCTTGAAGCGCCGCCTCAGCTCGTCCTTGAGGACTTTGCCGCTTGCGTTGAGGGGTAGCTCGTCGAGTGCCATGACGCGGCGGGGGACTTTGAAGTTAGCCATGCGGTGCCGCGACCAGGCGACGATCTCGGCTTCGTCGATCTCGGCCCCCGCTACAGGTACGACGAAGGCAACACCGACCTCGCCCAACCGCTCGTCGCTCACCCCGATCACTGCGGCCTGTGCGACCAAGGGATGTTGAGTCACAAGCTGCTCGATCTCGGCTGGATAGGCATTGAAGCCTCCGACGATGAACATGTCCTTCAACCTGTCAGTGATGCGCAGGTTGCCGGAAGGGTCGAGAACCCCGATGTCGCCTGTGTGGAGCCAGCCGTCGCGGATGGCGGCGCCGGTCTGCTCCGGATCTTCGAAGTAGCCCTGCATCACGTTGTAACCCCGTACCACGATCTCGCCCTGCCGGCCGGCGGACAGCGCGCATCCGTCAGGCCCGAGGACCCTCACTTCGACCCCGTCGATGGCTCGCCCCGACGTCGTGGCGATGGTCTCGATGTCGTCGCCGGGGCGCGTCGCGCTGACGAAGCCGGTTGCCTCCGTCAGCCCGTAGGCGGTGAGCACCGTCTCGAAGCCGAGCTCTTCCTTGATCTGGCGTACGAGGTCGACCGGGATGGCCGCGGCGCCAGTGACTGCCAGCCGCAGCGAGGCCGTGTCGGTCGTGGCCAAGGCCGGGTGGTGGAGGAGGGAGTGGTACAGGGTCGGAGGTCCTGGCAGCACGCTGATGTTCTCGGCGGCGATCGTCTCGAGGGCCCCAGCCGGGTCGAAGGCCTGAAGCGGCACGACGGTGGCGCCAGCCAGGAGGCTTGCGACGATGCCGGCTTTGTAGCCGAAGGTGTGGAACATCGGGTTCACGAGCAGGTAGCGGTCGCCGCGGCGCAGGCCGACGATCTCGGCCCACTCGGTGAAGACCCTGATGGACTGGCCGTGCGTAGCCATGACGCCCTTCGGGTGTCCCGTCGTCCCCGACGTGAAGATCAAGTCCGACACGTCCGTCTCGGCGATGGCGTCGACCCTGCCGTTGATCTCGTCGTCGCTCACCTCGTGCCCGAGTTGCAGGAACTCGCTCCAGCTCATCGCGCCGGAGCCGGCCGGCACATGAGGCTGGCCAGTGGCCCCGATCACGACCGTCTTCTCGAGGTGGGGCAGGTCGTGACCGGCAAGCATCCCCTCGTAGTCGATGCCGAGGAACCCGGTTGCCGTCACGAGCACGCGCGCCCGGCTCCGCTCAAGGATGAAGGTGGCTTCGGCGCTCCGGTAGCGGGTGTTGAGGGGTACGACGACACCCCCGGCCGACTGCAGGCCGAGGAGGCAGACGATCCACTCGTAGGAGTTCGGTGCCCAGATGGCGACGCGGTCGCCCGGCAGGACGCCGGCGGCGGAGAATGCCTTGGCTGCCTCGACCCGGTCACGGTCGAGCCGCTCGAAGCTGTAGCGGGCACCGCCGGCCACGACGGCATCGGCGGCGCCGCAGGCCGTGGCGGCAGCTCGGGCGACCGCCGGGATGCTTGGTCCGGCGTTCATCCCGCTCCGTAGACACCCAGTGGCTGCGGAGCCTCGGCCAGGAGGCGGGGCACCACAGATGCGATCTCACCGACGTCGAGCCGCTTGCCCGACTCCTCGGTGGCAGCCCGTTGCCAGCCGTCCATCAGAGTCAGGCGACCGCCTTCGATCTCGAACACGCGGCCGGTCACGGCAGCGGACTCGTCCGAGCAGAGCCACGCAACAAGCGGCGAGACGTTGCCGGGGTCCATGACGTCGAAGGAGGACGGGTCGCCGGGAGGAGCCATGGTCTCGGCGAACACGGCCTCGGTCATGCGCGTCCGGGCTGCCGGTGCGATGGCGTTGGCAGTGACGCCGTAGCGCGCCAGCTCGGCCGACTGCACGAGTGTGAGTGCCACGATGCCCGCCTTGGCCGCCGAGTAGGCGCTCTGCCCAACCGACCCGAGGAGCCCGGCACCGGACGTGGTGTTCACGATGTGTGCCCGGACCGGTATCCCGCTCGCCTTGGCGGCATCTCGCCAATAGGCGGTGCAGTGGCGCGCCACGCAGAAGTGGCCCCGCAGGTGTACCGCCACGACGGCGTCCCACTCGTCGGGCGTGACGTTCACGAACATCCTGTCGCGGACAAAGCCGGCGTTGTTCACGACGGCGTCGAGCCGCCCGAAGCTCTCCAAAGCGGTCGCGACGATGCCCGCAGACGCCGCCCAGTCGGCAACGTCGTCGTGATTGGCGACGGCCTGGCCGCCGGCCGCCCGTATCTGGTCCACGGCGAGATCGGCGGGTGAGCCTGCCCCCGCCTCGCCACCGCCGTCGAGGGCCAGCCCCAAGTCGTTGACCACGACGCAGGCGCCCTGGCGGGCCAGCTCCAGAGCGTGCGCGCGCCCGAGCCCGCGACCCGCTCCGGTGACTACGACTACGCGTCCTTCGAGAAGTCGCCAGCTGTCCATGGCGACGAAGCGTGTCACGCCGGCAGGCGCCCACGCCACCGCGCCCCGGTGGGGCGGACTCGGCGGCAGCCCGATATCGTGCCGCGATGACCGCCTACCCGAAGGCTCACGAGCTCCTGGCCGGAAAGACGGTTGTCGTGACGGCCGCCGCCGGCACCGGTATTGGCTTTGCAACTGCCAAGAGGTGCGTGGAGGAAGGGGCCGCAGTGCTGCTCAGCGACGCTCACGAGCGGCGCCTGGTCGAGGCAGCCGGAAGCCTCGGCTGCCCGTACGCCGTCTGCGACGTGACGGACCAGGCCAGTGTGGACGCCCTCTTCTCACAGGCGGTCTCCCAGCTTGGGTCTGTCGACGTGCTTGTCAACAACGCTGGCCTGGGCGGGACCGCCCACATCGTCGAGATGACCGACGAGCAGTGGTTCAAGGTGATGGACGTCACGTTGACGGGCACGTTTCGCTGCACGCGGGCGGGCCTGCGGCTGATGCTCCCCGCCGGCCGCGGCGTGATCGTCAACAACGCCTCGGTGCTCGGATGGAGGGCACAGGCCGGACAAGCACACTACGGGGCGGCCAAGGCCGGCGTGATGGCAGTGACGCGAGCCGCCGCCATCGAGGCGGCACCCCACGGGGTACGGGTCAACGCCGTGGCGCCATCGCTGGCAATGCACGCCAACCTCTCCAAGGTGATGTCCGAGGCAGCGCTGGAGGAGCTGGCACGTAGAGAGGCCTTCGGGCGTTCCGCCGAGCCGTTCGAAGTCGCCAACGTCATCGTCTTCCTGGCGAGCGACTACTCGTCCTACATGACAGGAGAAGTGGTCAGCGTCAGCAGCCAGCACCCGTGAAAGGCGCTCAGCCCGGCGCCTCGCCGAGCGAGGTGAGCACGTCCCTGCTCCTCAGCGCGACCGCCCCGAGCACCAGCATGAGGAGGCAGGCGGTCGCCGCCGTAGTCAGTGGGAGCCCGAATCGATCGGCGATCGGCCCTTGTATCAGGGAGCCGATCGGGTAGGCGACGCCGAGGGCGACGGAGTAGATGCCGAGAATCCGGCCCCGGAACTCCATTGGTGCTCGCAGCTGCACGACCGTCGAGAGTCCCGAGAGTACGCCGATGTAGACAAGGCCGACCACGAACAGAGCCACAACAGCTAGCAGCAGGGTCGGTGCGTAGCCGTACAGGACCAGCACCGGCTCCAAGAGGAACAGGGCCACGACCATCATCCGGCCCCGCCCGAATCGCCCGGCCAGCGGGGGCAGCAGGAGCGCTCCGATGACCGCCCCCAAGCCCTGCGCCGTCGTCAGCCACGCCGTGGCCGAGGCGATGCCCCGCTCGCTTTGCACGAATCGGTGCGCCACCGCAGGGACGAGTGCGATGAAAGGCGAAGCCAGCAGGGCCACGACGGCTATGAGGGTTATGGCCGACCAGCAGCCCCGATCGGACCGGGCGGCAAGCAATCCCGAGCGGAGCGACCTGATGATCGTCGTGCTCTCGCCGACACCCGGCGGTAGGCCGAGGCGGACGAAGCCCAGGGCCACGACCACAGCCAGAAACGACGCCGCATTAGCGACAAACGCCATCGGGTAACCGACGGCGGCGATCGTCACGCCGGCCAGGGCCGGACCGGCGACCCTCCCGAGGTTGTACTGGGCCGAGTTGAGGGAAGCTGCCGCCAGGAACTCGGTCCGCGGCACGAGGTCGGGCAGGATCGCCTGCATGAACGGCCCGATGACGGCGCTGACACAGCCCTGTACCGTCACGAGGAGGACGAGCAAGCCGGGCGAGCTGTGGCCGCCCGATACCAGGGCTGCGATCACAAGGGCTACGACGCCGGCCACCAGGTTGCCGGCCATGATGACGGGCCGCCGGGGAACCCGGTCAGCCAGGGCACCTCCGATGGGCGAGAGCAAGCCGATGGGAAGAAACGCGCCGGCAGCTACCAGGACGGCCCACAGCGCCTGCCCCGTGTGGGCGACGACGAGGGCACCGACGGCGACTGTCTGCATCCACGACCCGATGATCGACACGAGGGACCCCGACCACAAGAGGGCGAAATTGCGGTGGCGGAATGGCCCGAGCGGACCAAGCGACGGGAGCGGACGAGCAGTCAGGGACGGGCCGCCAGGTAGCCCGGGGCTTCGCCTCCCCCGTGCACGACGATGTTGGCCCCGCTCATGTAGGGGCACAGCGGTGAGGCAGCGAACAGGCAGGCGCCGGCCACGTCGGAAGGCTCGCCGAGGCGGCCGAGTGGCACCGTGCGAGCGACTCGGGCGATGCCGGCGTCGTCCCCGTAGAACAGGGGCGCATTCTCCGTCCGGACGTACCCGGGCGTCACGGCGTTGACGCGCACCTTCGGCGCCCACTCGACCGCCAGTGTCTCGGTCAGGTTCAGAAGGCCTGCCTTGGAAGCCCCATAGGCGAGCGTGGCGGGCGAGGGACCCAAGCCGCTCACGCTGGCGATGTTGACTATGACGCCGCCTTGCTCGTTCTTATGCATGAAACGGTTGGCAGCCTGGCACAGCCAGAGCGGAGCGAGCAGGTTGAGCTTCACTATCGCCTCGGAGAATCGTGGCGAGGCGGTCGCCGAGTCCGCCGGCGGCGAGCCGCCGGCGTTGTTGACGAGCACGTCTACGCGCCCGAGGCCGGCGACCACGGCCGCCACGACTGCTGCGCACTGATCTGGCTCGCGGATGTCGGCGACGAGCCCCGTCAGCTCAGGCGGCAGGTCCCCGGGGACTGAGCGGGCGCAGACGGCCACGTCTGCACCCTTGGCGGCGAAGGCTCGGGCGATGCCGCGGCCGATGCCCCTCGTGCCGCCGGTAACCAGCACCACCTTGCCTGTGAAGTCGAGCGGATCGTGCACTTGTGCCCCGTTTCGATAGGGTCTTGCTTCGGCCGGCGCCATGGTACGACGGGACGGTCGGCGAGAGCCCAATCAAGGACAACGGGCGCGGGTCGCTCCGGGGGAAGGCACTCAATGGGAAACGACGCGAGCATCGGTGCAGACGGCATCGCACAGATCGTCATGGACAACCCGCCGGTGAACGCGCTGGCGGTGCGCGGCTGGTACGAGATCGCAGGGCTCCTCGACGACCTCGGCCATGACGGGGCGGTGCGCGTCGTGATCCTGCGGGCGCTCGGACGTGGCTTCAACGCCGGGATCGACCTGAAAGAGGTGCAATCGGAGGGTCAGGCGGCCGTCGTCGCTGTGAACCGGGCCTGTGCCGCCGCCTTTGCCGCTGTCTACGACTGCCCGGTGCCCGTCATCGCAGCCGTGCACGGGTACTGCCTCGGCGGCGGGATCGGGCTCGTCGGCAACGCCGACGTCGTCGTGGCGTCGGAAGAGGCGTCATTCGGGTTGCCAGAAGTCGACAGGGGAGCGCTGGGGGCGGCCACGCACCTGTCGCGGCTCGTGCCTCAGCACAAGATGCGGGCCATGGTGTACACCTCCGCCAGGGCGACGGCTGCTGAGCTCCACAGCTTCGGCTCTGTGCACTCGGTCGTCCCGCGCCAAGAGCTGGAAGAAGTGGCCACCGCCCTCGCAAGGGAGATCGCCGCCAAGTCTCCTGTCGTCGTGCGGGCAGCCAAGCAGTCCCTCAACGGCATCGACCCCTGGGACGTCAAGCGCAGCTACCGGTACGAACAGGGCTTCACGTTCGAGCTGAACCTGCTCGGTGAGGGTGAGGAGCACCGAGCGGCCTGGCTCGAGGCCGGCGAGGGACGGTGAACGACAAGCGTTGCTCCGAAGAGGACGTAATCGCCGAGCTGGAATCGGGGATGACGATAGGTATCGGCGGATGGGGCTCCCGCCGCAAGCCCATGTCCGTCATCCGAGCCATCGCCCGCTCTGGGTTGACCGACCTGACGGTCGTGACCTACGGCGGCCCCGACGTCGGGCTGCTATGCGCGACCGGCAAGGTGTCGAAGGTCGTCACCTCGTTCGTCTCCCTCGACTCCATACCTCTCGAGCCGCATTACCGGGCGGCCCGGCAATCGGGCCGCGTCGAGGAGGAGCCGTGGGACGAGGGCTTGTTCTTGCTGGGTTTGCAGGCTGCCGCCTGGCGGTTGCCGTTCCTCCCTTCCCGGGCGGGCCTCGGCTCCGATCTGCTCCGGCTGAACCGCCGCCTCCGGCTCGTGCGATCCCCATTTGACGACTGCGAAGAGCTCGTGGCCGCACCGGCGCTCGTGCTCGACGCTGCCTTCTGCCACCTCAACGTCGCCGACGCGAGCGGGAACGCCGCTTTCCTTGGGCCGGACCTCTATTTCGACGACTTGTACCTCCGGGCGGCAAAGCGCCGGTTCCTCTCGGTCGAGAAGGTGGTTCCCACCGAGGACCTTCTCGGCTGTGCCGGCACGGAGCTGCGTCTGCAGGTGAACCGGACGATGGTCGACGGCGTCGTGGTGCGCCCTGGCGGCGCCCACTTCACCTCTTGTGAGCCGGAGTACGGGCGCGACGAAGAGTTCCAGCGACTGTACGCCGCTTCTGCGAAGACCGAGGAGGCCTGGGCAGAGTTCGCGGCGGGATACCTTCACGTGTCCGAGCAGGAGTACCAAGCGCGCCGCCGGGACCGGCCATGAGCGGAGCAAGACATGAGTGACATAGCCTCGGCCACACGCGCCGAAGTCTGTGTGGTGGCCGTGGCCGAGTGCTTCCGCGGCGACGGGGAGATCCTCGCAAACCCCATCGGCACGATTCCGATGATCGGAGGCCGGGTGGCGCGGGCGACCTTCGAGCCCGACCTCATGATGACTGACGGGGAGGCTGCGCTCGTGTCGAACGACGAAGCCTTCGTGATTCCGGACGGGCGAGTAGTCGAGAGCTCCAACAGCTACAGGTCGATGTTCTTCAACTTCGTGTGGGCCGGTAAGCGCCACGTGATCATGAGCGGGAGCCAGGTCGACAGATACGGCAACCAGAACTTCGCAGCTGTCGGGACGGACTGGGCGGCTCCCAAGGTGCAACTGCTCGGCTTTAGAGGAGCGCCGGGCAACACCATCCAGAACACGACCTCCTACTGGATACCCAGCCACTCCAAGCAGGTTTTCGTGGAAGAAGTGGACATCGTCACGGGTGTCGGCTGGAACCGGGTCGCTGCGCTGCCGGCTGCGGCGAGGCGGTACTTCGAGCTCAGGCGAATAGTGACGAACCTCTGCGTGCTCGACTTCGGCGGAGCTGACCACGCCATGCGGCTTGTGTCTGTCCACCCCGGAGTCACGGTCGCCGACGTCGTTGCCGCCACCGGGTTCGAGCTGGCGATGGCCGAACCTGTGACGCAGACACGCCTGCCAAATGGTGCCGAGCTCGCCCTCATCCGGCGCGTGATCGACCCGGCCGGCCTTCGCGAGCGGGAAGTACCAAACGCGTGAGGTCGGCCGCACCGTCGCATAGCGCGTGTGCTACAACCGGTCCGTGACCGAGCAATCGACTCCTCGGCTGGGAGCCGCAGGCGGTAGTCAGGCGGCGCCGGACCGTAGGCTGCCCCCAGGTCTGCGCGAACAGCTGAGCGGCCCCTCCTACAGCGGACCAGCCACGTTCGCCCAGACGCCGCTGCTGACCGAGCCCGAGGATCTCGACAGGTGGCAACCGGATGTCGCGATCGTGGGTGCGCCCTGGGACGACTCGACGACGAACAGGCCCGGCGCCCGGTTCGGCCCGAGGGCCCTACGGGCGCTCGCCTACGGTCCGGGGACCTACCACCTCGACCTCGGCATCGAAATATTCGACAACATCGAGGTTGTTGATTACGGCGACGCTATGTGCCCACACGGTATGCAGGAGGCGTCGCATACCAACATCCGCCGCCGGGTGTCCGAGATCGCCAGCCGTGGCATCTTCCCGATCGTCCTCGGCGGGGACCATTCCATCACTTGGCCGGCGGCGACTGCCGTAGCCGAAGCATGTGGCTGGGGCCGGATCGGCATCGTGCACTTCGACGCCCACGCTGATACCGCCGACATCATCGACGGCAACCTGGCGAGCCACGGGACCCCCATGCGCCGGCTGATCGAGTCGGGTGCCGTGCCTGGCCGCAACTTCGTTCAGGTGGGCTTGCGTGGCTACTGGCCTCCGGAGGACGTCTTCGAGTGGATGCAGGCGCAGGGGATGCGCTGGCACCTCATGCAAGAGGTTTGGGAGCGAGGGCTGCCGGCCGTCATGACCGACGCCGTGGCCGAGGCCACCGAGGACTGCGACGGCGTGTACCTGTCGCTCGACATCGACGTGCTCGATCCCGGCTTTGCGCCCGGGACGGGTACCCCCGAGCCCGGTGGCCTCAATCCGGCCGATCTCTTGCGGGCAGTGCGCAAACTCGCCCTCGAGACGCCGCTCGTCGCTATGGACGTCGTCGAAGTCGCGCCGCCTTACGACTGGGCGGAGACGACGATCAACAACGCCCACCGGACCGTCCTCGAGGTGCTGGCGGGTCTCGCCGTACGCCGAGGAGGCCAGGCCAAGGTCGTCGCACCCGACGGGTAGCCGTCCATCAGGTAGGCGGTCGATGCCCGCCCAGGCGCGACCGGTTTGCACTGGTCAAGGCGGTGGCGGTTGCCAGTAGGTCGTTCACCCCGGCGACCGAGGGCCATAGGCTGACCATCGATGTCCGAGGCCTACATCGTCGATGCCGTCCGCACACCCGTTGGCAAGCGGCACGGAGGGCTTGCCCACGTGCATCCGGCGGACCTGGGTGCCCACGTTCTCGAGGCGCTCATGCACCGCACAGGCATCGACCCCGCCGCTGTCGAGGACGTGGTGTTCGGCTGTGTCGACACCGTCGGCGCGCAGGCTGGCGACATCGCCCGCACGTGCTGGCTGGCAGCCGGGCTGCCGGAGCACGTTCCCGGCACGACCGTCGACCGCCAGTGTGGTTCGTCACAGCAGGCCGTTCACTTCGCCGCCCAGGCGATCCTCGCCGGCACCCAGGACGTCGTGGTCGCCGGCGGCGTGCAGCAGATGTCCCAGATCCCCATCTCGGCTGCCATGCTCGCCGGCGCTGAACTCGGCCACCCCGACCCGTTCAGCGGCTCGGTGGGTTGGGTGAAGCGGTACGGCGAGCAAGAGGTCAGCCAGTTCCGGGCCGCCGACCTGATCGCCGAGAAGTGGGACATCTCGCGCGACGAGATGGAAGCGTTCGCCGTCGAGTCCCATAGGAGGGCTTTGCGGGCAGGGGAGGAGGGGCGTTTCGCTGGGGAAGTCGCGGCGCTCGAAGGCGTCGTCGCCGACGAGGGACCCCGCGAGCCGGACCTGGTCAAGATTCGCTCGCTGCCGACACTCCGGCCGGGTGGCCGGGTGACCGCCGCCGTAGCGTCGCAGATCTCGGATGCTTCCGCCGCTCTCCTCCTCGTGAGCGAGGCGGCCCTCGAGCGTCATGGCCTGCGACCCCGCGCCCGCATCCACCATCTGAGCGTACGTGGCGACGATCCCGTCCTGATGCTGACGGCGCCCATCCCCGCCACGCTGCACGCCCTCGAGCGGAGCGGCCTGCGGCTCGACGACGTCGACCTCATCGAGATCAACGAGGCGTTCGCCTCCGTCGTGCTCGCCTGGCAGAGGTCGACGGGGGCCGATCTTGCCAAAGTCAACGTCAACGGTGGTGCCATCGCCCTCGGTCATCCCCTCGGGGCCACCGGCGCCAGGTTGATGACGACGCTCCTCAACGAGCTCGAGCGCACGGGCGGCCGCTACGGGCTGCAGACGATGTGCGAAGGCGGCGGGCAGGCCAACGTGACGATCATCGAGCGCCTCTGATCGCTCCGCACTTGGGCGTCTAGAAGGTCCCGCCGGCGGCCCCAGTCGGGTCGGAGCGGCCGTAGCGAGCGATCTGCACGGCTTTGCGCAGCAAGCGGCGGCCGAGCTGGCGCCGGCTCTCGAGCTGCCACTGCCAGGAGAGGTACTCGAGGAAGTCCACCGGCCGGCTCGCCTTCGGATAGACGGCCCGTACTCGACGCCACCTGTCCCAATGGTGCAGGTATGCAGCTCCGTGCCGCGGTTCGTGAACGAGGGCCCATTCGGAGAGGCGCTCGCCAGCGGCGGGTCGAGCCTGCGACAGGCTCGCCATCGTAGCCGCCGGCACCGCCACGGCGAAGCCCGACTCGAGGTACCGCAACGCACGCGCTACCCGCACGGTGAGCCCTCGATCGATAGCCCCCCGGACCAGACGGTCCCAGTCGAGGGGCTCCGCCGACGCATCAGGCGACGCATCGCCACACGCCTGCAGAACTGTCATGGCGTCTGCCACCCACATGACGGGCGCGCCGAAAGGACCTGTGCCGTGAGCCAAGAGGTGCAGCAGCTGATCGGCCGGGCAGAGTGCAAGCGTGCCCGCGGACCGGACCTTGACGGGTACTGCCGCCGCCCAGAAGGCGTCGTCGCTTGCCGGCACGTGCAGGGCGTTCCAGTGCAGGTCGACCGCTCTTGACTTCTCGTCGGTCCACTCGGCGGCGTGGTGTGTCACTCGCAACCTCGAATACGGCTGGCAAGTCCGCTCCTTCCAACCCGCACCGGCCAGGAGCCGGAAGGCCTCAAGTACCCTGCTGTCGGGAACAAGGACGTCGACGTCCACCATCGGGCGCATCCCGGCGTCCCTGTAGTACACCTCGATCATGGCGGCGCCCTTCAGCAGCAAAGTTGGGATCCCGGCGTCGTCGAGCGTGTGCAGCAGCTGCTCCGTCAGATGCAGGAGGCGTTGGTTCTGGTACCAGGTGTGGCGGTAGACGCCCTTCAGCGTGGCCAAGGCGGCGTCGTCAGGAACGTGGGAGGACAACCGGCGGTACAGCATGGGCATCACCCGGTAGGAGGCTTCGTCGTGGTCCGCAAGACCGCCGGTCAGTGCCTTCCACTGTTGCCAGGAGGCGACGGCGACCTCCGGATCGGAGACAACGGCCCGCAGCAGCAGCTCTTGCTCCGCTGTGGGGTAAGCGCCTGGGGTTCCGGCGCTCACCGCTGCTCCACGGCGCGACGCCGGTCCACGGTCGGTGCTCGCCGCCGGCGGGAAGTTCCACGTGCCGGTGGTTCCAGAAGCGTTGCTGGGTGGCAGCTTCCCGGAACGTCGTCGGTGAGTCGAGGTGGGCTCAAGCCAGGTAGCGGGAGACGGACTCGGCGACGCATGCCGGCTTCGCCTTGCCCTCGATCTCGATCGTGACGAGGTTGACGATCTGTACGCCGCCAGGTACGTCGTCAACCGACTGGATGTGACCCCGCGCCCGCAGGCGCGAGCCGACCGGCACCGGGGCAGGAAAGCGGACCTTGTTGGTCCCGTAGTTGATGCCCATGGAGATCCCGTGCACCCGGATGACTTGGGGCAGCAGGTACGACATGAGCGCCAGGGTCAGGTAGCCGTGGGCGATTGTCCCACCGAACGGTCCCGCCGCCGCCTTCTCAGCGTCGACATGGATCCACTGGTGGTCTCCGGTGGCGTCGGCGAAAAGGTTGACTCTGTCCTGGGTGATCTCCAGCCACTCGCTCGGGCCGACATCGGTGCCGACGGCCTGCTTGAGAGCATCGAGTCCTTCGAAGACGGTAGGTTCCATGCTGCGATCGTACGTCGTGCTGGGTACGCTGCGGCGTGCCCGAGACGAGCGAATCTTTGCCACACCGGGCTCTGCGGACGCCGCTTTGCGAGTTGTTCGGTGTCGACTACCCGATCGTCCAGACGGGAATGGGATGGGTAGCAGGACCGCGGCTCGTGTCGGCGACGGCGCAAGCTGGGGCGCTCGGGATTCTCGCCTCGGCGACTATGACCTTCGACGAGCTGAAGGGTGCCATCGCAGAGGTGAAGAGCCGTACCGGCAGGCCGTTCGGCGTCAACCTGCGCAGCGATCATGCCGAGATCGACAGATTCGTAGGGTTGCTGCTGGCCGAGCAGGTAGCCGTTGCGAGCTTCGCCCAGGCGCCAAGCGAGCGGCTCGTGAAGACGCTTCGCGACGGAGGCGTCCGCACCATGCCGACCGTCGGAGCACAGCGACACGCCGAGAAGGTGGCCGCCTGGGGTGTCGACGCCGTCATCGCGCAGGGTCACGAGGGCGGTGGCCACACCGGCGCCGTCCCGACCAGCCTGCTGTTGCCGCAGGTTGCCTCGGCGGTGCCTATCCCGGTGGTGGGGGCAGGGGGCTTCTTCAGCGGTGCCGGCCTGGTGGCGGCGTTGGCGTGGGGGGCGGCGGGGGTGGCGATGGGCACTCGTTTCTTGCTGACAAAGGAGAGCACCGTGCCCGACGCCGTCAAGGCGGAGTACCTGAGAGCCTCGCTGACCGACACGGTCGTCACACGAGCGGTCGACGGCTACCCGCAGCGAGTGATCCGTACCCCTGTGGTCGATCGGCTGGAGCGGGCGCTGCCCGGCGTCGGGCTGGCCCGAGCCTTCGCGAACGCCCTTCGGATGCGCCGTATGACCGCTACGTCGTTGCCGGCCCTGCTGCGCGAGGGCAGGGCCATGCACAAGAGCGGCGACCTCACCTGGGCGCAGACGGCCATGGCGGCCAACGCGCCGATGCTCACCCGGGCAGCTCTCGTGGAAGGGCGTCTCGACGCCGGCGTGCTGCCGACCGGGCAGGTGGCCGGGCTGCTCTATGAGCTGCCGACCGTGGCTGAGCTCGTCGCACGAGTCGTGGCCGAGGCCGCCGAGACGCTGGAGAGGTTGCGGGACTAGCCCGTAGTCTCGTTGCGACTGTCAGAGTTAGCTACGGTAAACCGACCGTAAGTCTGACAAAGGCACTCGGCGTGCGGGTGTGGCACCGGTGAGAAGCAGCCGTCATCGCGGCAGCCCGAACTGTTCGCGAAGCTTGTACTTGAGCACCTTGTGCAATGTCTCGTTGCGCGGGAGGACGTCGACGACCTCCAGCTGCTCGGGAATCTTCTGGCGCATCAAGCCCTTGGCCGACAGCCAGGCGGCCAGCTCTTCCAGAGTCAGGTCACCGGAGCCGTTGCGCTCCACAACGGCGCACACCACCTCGCCGCGGTCGCGGTCCGGCACGCCGATCACGGCCACGTCGGCGACTTTGGGATGCTCGTAGACGAGTTCTTCCACCTCGCGGGCCGAGATGTTCTCGCCCTTGCGGATGATGATGTCCTTGAGCCTGCCTGTAAGCACCAGGTGCCCGTCCTGGCGCAGGTGCCCGAGGTCGCCCGTGCGGAACCAGCCCTGCTCGTCGAATGCGGCGAGAGTCAGCTCAGCTGACGTGTAGCCCTTGCAGACCATCGGGCCACGCACCCTGACTTCGCCGTCCTCGCCGGATGGGGCCAGGGCGCCGTCCTCACCCACTATCCGCACCTCGGCTTCGGCGACAGGGGCGCCCTCGGTGTGGATGAGTTGCTCGTCGGAGTCGTCCGGGCTGCCCATCGAGATCATCGGGATCTCCGTCATGCCGTAGCCGTGCACGATCCTCACGCCCATCTCGGCTTTGACTTCGTGGAACAGCTCAGGGGGCTTCGCTGCGCCGCCACCGGCCAGGATGCGAAGCGTCGGGATGGCCAGACCGTCGTCCATCTCGCGCTGCTCTGCCAGGAAGGCTTGGTAGAACGCCGTCGACCCGCCGGCCACTGTGACTCCGCAGCGCCGGAACAACTCGGTGGCCTCCGACGGGACGAAGGTCTCGACCACCACGGCGGGGAACCCCGACAGGAGCATGGTGACCAGGTAGTCAGGCCCGGCGATGTGAGCAAAGGGAAACGCCACCGATCCGACATCCGCTTCTGTCAGCTGCAATGCCGTTGCGAGGCCTCTTCCGCCGGCCAGGAGAGTGCCGTCGGTGTGCATCACGCCCTTCGCCTCAGACGTCGTGCCGGATGTGAAGTAGACCCAGCGAACAGGGTCCGTGCTCATTGCCGGCGGCTCGGGCAGGTCCCGCGGGTCGCCGATCGGGAGGTGCTGGACGTTCAGCACGACAGGGCGTTTGCCAGCGCCATAGCGATCGCCGCCGTCTCCGTCCCAACGGGCCGGCGGGTAGCCGAGCGAGGCCAGGACCCCCTCAGTCATCGTCTGGTAGTCCACACCGCGCCACTGCGGCATGATCACGATGAACTCCGGGCGGAGGCCGGCGAATGCAGCCTCGACTTCCCGCTCGCGATAGATGTGCAGGATCGGATTCTGCAGTGCCCCGAGCCGGGAGAGGGCGGCAGTCACGACGATCGTCTCGATCGTCGTCGGTGTCTGCCAGCTGACCGGTGTGCCTTCCCGGACACCGGCCCCGTACAAACCCGCTGCCACTTGCTCGGCGGAGCGCCGGAAGTCCCCGAACGTCAGCATCCTTGCCGACGCGTCGTGCAGCATTGGGTGCTCGGGTGTCAGCTCGGCGCGGGCAGCTACCAGCTGCCAGATCGTCCGCGCTCCCCAAGGATCGGGCGGCGCGGGGGCGTTCACCGCCGGGACGCTACCAGCCCGAGGCCGGCGAGTAAGACATCACTGTCATGTTGTTTCCCGCCGTGCGAGAATCGACGGCATGACCGAGTCCCGCGCCGACAGCGAGGTCCGCGCCGAGCTCTTGGCGGCGGGCGAGCGAGTATTCGCGGACAAGGGGTACGCAGCGGCGACCATCAGCGACGTCATCGAGGCGTCTGGGACGTCGCGCGCCAGCTACTACCGGTACTTCAGCAACAAGATCGAGCTCTTCGAGGAGCTCAGCCACGACTGCTTTCGCGAGATGAGATCTGTCATACGGAGCTTCGGCGAGCTCGGTCCGCCACCTGTCGGCCGGCCTGCGACAGTCGAGCTCTTGGAGCGTTACCACGAGCTGCACGCCCGACACAAAGGCGTCATCCGGGCCTGGACAGAGCTGACCGGGCGAGCCGGGACCCCGATGCGAAGGAGCGGAGTTGCTGCCGTCATGGCCCTGTCCGACGAGATGGGGAGTGCGATTTCGGGCATAGTGCCGGATCTGGGAGATGGGGAGAGGGCGGTGAGGGCAACGTTGTTGTTTCTCTTGATCGAGCGGTCGTCGTTCTACGTCTCGAACGCCGTGTCCCGCGTGGACAGGGACCGCTTGCCGCCGACGCTTGCGACGCTCGTCCACCGCGGGTTCCTCGGGGGTGAGTGAAGTGAGCGAGGCGATCCCTCTGGCCGAGTTCGACCCTGACAGGTCGTCGATGATCGACCCGCGGTCTCATCACATGGATTCGACGAAGCCGGCGAAGGCCGACATGCCGGATGCGGTCGTCGCCTGTTTCTTCGGCGATGTCGTTGAGCGCATCGCTCGCGATCAGGGCGCCAGGCTGGTGACCCGCTTGGCTGCCGAGCATGGCGAACACCCGATTTACGCCTTGGAGAGAGACGGTGGCTGCTTCGGCTTCTACCAGGCCGGACTCGGTGCGCCGCTGGCCGCCGGGCTGATGGAGGAGACGATCGGTTACGGCGTAAAGGTGGTCGTCGCCTGCGGGGGAGCCGGGGCGCTCGACGGCGAGTTGGCGCTCGGGCACGTGGTCGTAGTCGCCTCGGCGCTGCGGGACGAGGGGACGTCGTTCCACTACCTGGCACCGTCGCGTTGCGTCGAGGCGGACGCGGGCGTCGTGTCCGAGCTCGCCGGTCTCTTGACAGCGCGCGGCGTCCGCCATGTGGCCGGCAGGACCTGGAGCACCGACGCCTTCTACCGCGAGACGCGCGGGAAGGTCGCCCGCCGCCGCGCCGAGGGGTGCATCACCGTCGAGATGGAAGCCTCGGCACTGATCGCCGTCGCCCGCTGGCGAGGCGTGCGATTCGGTCAGTTGCTCTACGCCGGGGACAGCCTGGCGGCCGAGGAATGGGACCATCGTGGCTGGAACAAGGCGCACGAGGTGCGCGAGCAGTTGTTCTGGCTGGCCGCCGACGCCGCTCTGCTGGTGGCTGCCGGCGCCTCGCCGGAGGGTGCAGCAAAAGCTTGACGGCCCGGCAAGGCTGACCGCCTCAGCTCATCGGCGGCACGGCAGGCCCGGCGTCGGCAGGGTTGGAGTGGGGGTGTCGAGCCTCGCTCGCCAGCTCGCGCAAGCTGGTCCCTCGTTGCGCGCGCACCGAGAGGTAGCAAACGCCGCCAACCGGGATCGGCAGCCAGAAGTTGAACAGCCGCCAGGCCAGCACGGCCGCAGCGGCGATACCAGGCGGCACGCCGAATCCCTTCAGCATCAAGATCGTCGCGAACTCCACCGTGCCTAGCCCGCCGGGCGTGAAGGGCAGCACGGCGACGACATTGCCGACGCCGTAAGCCACGAACAAGTCGATCGGGTTGAGGTAGTAGTGGAAGGCCGACAGTGCCACCCAGAGGCAGCTCGCGTCGAGGAGCCAGTTCAGTGCCGCCCAGATAATGCTCCTCCGGACGAGATCGGAATCTCCCCAGAAGTCCTTGATCCGCTCGGCGATCTGCTTGACCACCCCCTCGAGCTTCTCTTGAGGGATGAAACGAAAGCGCTGCGAGAGCCAGCGGAGAACCCGTACCGCCCAGCCGTCGCCCTGGGCGAAGCCGGCGATCAGAGCAGCAAAGAAGGCAAGGACGAGCAACGACGCCAGCGCGACGTACACATAGGCGGTCCGGAACCCGTTGAGCGGGATCGAGATGATCAATGCCAACCACAGCATGGCGTTCAGGAGCACGGCCGAGCCGATTCCCATCGTGGCCGTGGCGAAGCCGACGTCGGTCGTCCTCAATCCCTCGCTCGTCATGAGACGGATGCTCATGCCGGTGCCGCCTGCCGTCCCGCCGGGGATGACGTGGCCGAAGGCGAGGCTCGCCAAGTTGATGCGCCAAGCCTTCGAGATGGACAAAGAGCCCGGCGGGAGGACGACGACGGTCAGCTTGGCGAAGGCGAAGAGCGATCCGACTTCCAGCCCGAGCCCGAGGAGCAGGAGCCAAATGTTGACATGCTCGATGTTCTTGACGTACTTCTCGGCCTCTGGCCACAGGTACGCCACGACATATATCGCTGCCAGGATGAGCAGTCCGATGACGAGACCGTTGCGGAGGAAGCGGGGGATGTGCCACCACTTGCGGCCTGCCGCTGCGTCGGGGACCACCTCGGGCGGTTGGGCCATGCCCTCATGCTTGCAGGCCAGCGGTGGCTATGCGCGCCACCGGCTCCGCTATGGAGTTGACTGAGGCAATGTCTCAATCCGCCGGCGGAGACGACGGCATGCACGGTCTCGGCACCTTTGACCGGCGGGTCCTTCGAGGAGCGGCTCTCACGACTCTCGTCGTGGTGGCTGCCTTCGTCGGCATCGTGCTCATCTGGGAGCTCCGGATCATCATCCTGCTCATCGTCTTCTCGCTCTTCGCCGCAGCCATGCTCCATCCCATCGTCAACCTGGTACAGGCTCTCGGCTGTAGACGACCGAGTCACCGGCCGCTCTCGCGAGCGGTGGCGACGTCCCTCGTCTTCTTCACGGCCCTGGTCCTCGTAGTCGGAGTGCTGGCGCTGTTCATCGAGCCCTTGGTCACCTCGGCGTCGCACTTCGTCACGGAGCTGCCTACGACCGTCAAGCAGGCTCAACACGGCAAAGGACAGGTCGGGCGCCTGGTCACACGCTTCCACCTGCTCAACTTCGTCCACTCCCACCAGTCCTTCTTGCAAACGGCGGTCTCCAAGCTCTCCAAGCCGGCGCTGGCCGTGGGCAAGACCGTCGTGTCCGGCGTGGCGAGCGTGCTGACGGTGGTCTTTGTGACCTTCTTCATCCTGCTCGACGCCCCTCGCATGGTGAGGACCGCCCTCGACCGCCTCTCACCGGCCAGGTCGCAACGGGTACGGGCCGTCCTGGACGAAGTGGGAAGCGCAGTCGTCGGCTTCGTGCTGGCCAATATCCTCACGTCGATCGTGGCCGGCGTGGTGACAGGCATCACGCTGTATCTCGTCGGAGTTCCGTTCTGGCAGGTGCTGGCGCTTTGGGTGGCGCTTGTCGACTTCTTGCCAATGGTGGGCGGACTGCTGGCCGGAGTGCCGGTCGTGCTCATCGCCTTCCTGCACTCGGTACCGGCAGGCGTCATAGTGCTGGCAGTGTTCCTGCTATATCAGGAGACCGAGAACCACGTGCTCAACCCGATGATCATGAGTCGCACGGTCCGACTCAACCCGCTCGGGGTGCTGCTCGCAGTCCTGGTTGGGGCTCAGCTGGGAGACCTGATCGGTTCCGTCTTGGGCGCCTTGCTCGGCGCTCTTGTCGCAGTACCGGCGGCGTGTGCCGTCCAGGTCATCGGACGCGATGTCTGGCGCCACCACGAAGAGCGATCTCGAGCCGGGGTGGCGCCCGGGTAGGCTTCCCGAGTGCAAGTTCTCGTCGTGCTGCCCACGTACCAGGAAGCTGCCACTATCGCGGTCGTCCTGGAGCGGGTGCGCGAGACGCTGCCGGAGGCGCTCGTCCTCGTTGTAGACGACGGCAGCCCGGACGGCACCTCGGAGATCGCCAAGAAGATCAGCCAGCGGCTCGGCCAGATCGAGGTCATGGACAGACCAGCCAAGTCGGGGCTCGGGAGTGCTTACAGGGACGGGTTCCGATGGGGCCTCGAGCACGGGTACGACGTGATGGTCGAGATGGACTCCGACCTGTCGCACGACCCCGACTCTCTGCCCGCCCTCATCGCGCCGATTGCCGACGGCTACGCGGTGTGCATCGGTTCGCGGTACGTGCCTGGCGGTTCCACACCGGGTTGGACTCGTTCCCGGCGGCTCTTGTCCCGTGGTGGCAACCTGTATGCCGACCTTCTGCTCAGCTTGGGCGTGAAGGACTCGACGGCCGGCTTCCGTGCATACGACGCCCAGATCCTGCAAAAGATTCGCATGGAGAGTGTTCGCGCCAACAGCTACGGCTTCCAGATCGAGATGACCTACAAGGCGCTGCGAGCAGGTGCCAGGATTCGCGAGGTCCCGATCCGCTTCGTCGACCGGGAGCTCGGCGTCTCCAAGATGTCGACCTACACCGTGGCCGAAGCCCTATTGCTCGTGACGTGGTGGGGACTGAGGCGACTGCAGGCTGCGCTCACCAAGGCAGGGACAACCGGAGCTCGGGCCGTTCTGGCAAGACGGGCCGTCGCGGACAACGAGCCCGGCGACTTGAGGCGCTAAGACCGTCAGCGATGGAGACGGCCAACTGTCGGCAGGGGATCGTGTTAGTCCATGGCCAGCCAGGGTCGGGCGGCGACTGGTCGGCGATGTGCGCGATCCTGGACGGGCGTTTCTCGGTGCTGGCACCTGACAGGCCTGGTTGGGGGGACAACTCCCTGCCACCGACGGATCTCGCCGGCAACGCCGACTGGATGGCCGGCGAGATCGAGGCCTGGGGCGCGCCCTTGCCGGTGACCGTTGTCGGGCACTCCCTTGGGGGCGGAATCGCCCTGGCGATCGCCCTAGATCGGCCGGACTTGGTGGGGGCGCTGATCCTGGTCGGATCCGTGGGCGTGCAGATGGCGCTGAGCGCCTTCGACAGGGTGCTGGCGGTCCCTCGTCTTGGCCACTCGGTGATACGCGCCGGCGTCGCGTCGGTGCGCAGCGGCCGCCGGGCGGCCGAGCGCCTGTCCGGACTGCCGGTCGTCAGGCACTTGACCGCCACGCTCGGGCAGTCGCCGGCGGTACGAGCGCTCGCCTGGCTCGACACACAACCGATCACCGAGCGAGCCAGGAGCAGCTTCATCGTCGAGCAGAGAGCGCTCTTGGCCGACACCCCATCCCTCGAGCGCAGGCTGGGTCTTGTAGGCGTGCCGACAGCGGTGGTCCACGGCTCCTTGGACCACATCGTCGGCCGGGACGCGACCCGGCTACTTGCTTGCCTCATCCCAGGAGCCGAGTGGGTGTCCGTGCCCGGCGAGGGACATCTGCTGCCCATCGCCAGCCCAGAAACGATCGCGCCCTTGGTCGAGCGCTACGCCCGGCTGGGGGGTATGCGAGCGGTCAGGACGGGCGGGGCCTAGGGCCGGACCGCGGCCGCCAGGAACGCCTGCAGCTTGAGCTGGGTCTCCGCCAGCTCGGCCGCAGGGTCAGAGTCCGCCACGATCCCGACGCCGGCGAACAGCCGGGCGGCCCGGTCCTCGACGATGGCGCAGCGGATCCCGAGGTGCCACTCGCCGTCGCCCGAAGCGTCGATCCACCCCAGAGCGCCCGCGTACCTGTCTCGATCGAGGTCCTCGGCCTTGGCCAGGTAGTCGATCGCGATGTCCCTTGGCGTGCCGGAGACCGCGGGGGTCGGGTGGATCAGGGCGAGCAGCTCGAGGGCGCTCGGAGGGTCGCCCCCGCCGCGAGGGCCCAGGCGGCCCGTGATGTGCGTGCCGAGGTGGCTGACGTTGCGCAGCTCGACGATCGACGGGTCTTCAGGCACACGCAGTTCAGCCACGGCCGGTGCCAGCCCTTGGGCGATGGCCTCTACCACGGCTCGGTGCTCGGCTCGCTCCTTCGCCGAGGTCAGCAAAGCTGTCTCGGCCTGCTTGTCGGCTTCCGGGTCCCCACTGCGGGCGGCTGTCCCGGCGAGTGGGTTCGACTCCAGCTCGAGTCCCTGGCGACGGATCAGCAGCTCCGGGGTCGCCCCGACGAAGCCTTCCAGAGCGAAGGACAGGCACGAAGGATGAAGTGCCCGTAGACGCTCGAGGAGATCCTCTTGGCGCATTGGGCGGTTCGCCTCGACGCGCACCTCGCGCGCCAGCACAACCTTGGCAAGGCGCCCGGCCCGGATCTCGGTCACAGCCGCCGACACTCTTGCAAGGAAGTCATCGTGAGAGCGGCACGACTCGAGCCGGAAGGAGTCAGGAGGAGCCGCCTTGGCCGGGACGTTGCGGGAGAGCATCTCCGTCACGGCTGTCCGGGGTGCAGCGCCGACGGCAACTGCCACGGCAGGGGCGCCGGCCCGTGCGAGGACCAACAGACTCGGTACCACCAAGACCGCCGGAGCCTCGGGAAGGAAGCCGAAAGCCCCCATGGCAACTAGAGGTCGTCCCGCCTCGCCGGTGCCCGAGTGGGCCAGGCTCGCCAGCGCCCGGGTGACGTTCCTCAGCGCCGACGGGTCGGTGAGCCCGGCGGGGAGCTCGATGGTGGCAGCTTCCCCAAAACCCAGCACCGAAAGGCCGTCGCGCTCGATCACCCTTCCGGTTGCAAAGGCAAGGGCCCGCAGGCGGCCGAATTCCTCGGTTGTGACCTCCACGGAACCCGACCGCAGCGCCGCAGCGCCGGCGGCTCCCGCCGCATCTGATCCGCCTGCCTCGATCATCATTCGGGCTCGCCTTGGCTTGCCGTACCCGCCGCACCCGCCGCACCCGCCGCACCCGCCGCAACCACCGCACCCGCACCGTCGGCGGCCGCGGCCAAGGTCGCCACTGCCATCGAGGCGGTGCCGGTCCTTAGGCCGACTCGCGTCGCTGTGACCACCTGCACCACGCCACCGCTCAGCAAGTCACGCCGCGTGGAGGTGAAGCCGGCGTCGGCCAACATGCCGGCCAGTTCGTCGTGGCTCGGCAGGTACGCGACCGAGGCCGGCAAGTAGCGGTAAGCGGCGGCGTCCGAAAACGCTGCCCCGATGCGTGGCACGAAGTGGTTGAACCACAGGCGGTGGCCGATCTTCATCAAGGGGTGCTCCGGCAGCGCTACCTCGAGCAGGGCGATCCGTCCTCCTGGTCGCACGACTCGCGCGAACTCGACGACGACGGCATGGATCTCGGCGAAGTTGCGGAGAGCAAAGCCGCTCACGGCGGCATCGACGGCACGGTCCCCCATCGGCATCATGGCTGCGTCGGCCAGCACCATCGAGGCGCCACCTGAGTGCCCGGCCTTCAGCATCCCCATCGAGAGATCGACGCCGATGGCTCGGTAGCCGGAGCCCACCAGCGCTCTTGCCAGATCCCCGGTTCCCGAACCGACGTCGGCGATCAACGAGCCGGGCGGCGCGGCGAGCAGGCTGATGGTCCGCCGGCGCCAGTGCCCGTCGAGCCCGAAGGTCATGAGCTTGTTACAAAAGTCGTATCGCGGCGCGATGGTGTCGAACATCTCGCGCACCCTTGCCCGCTTGTCGGGGGTTGGCGGAAGGGGGCTCGAAGGAGTCTCCACGGCAAGCAGGTTACGACTTCGGCGCCAGCGCCCCGTCGCGTGAGCGCTCAGAGGGGGTCACCCGGCGATGATCGCGGCGATGGGGACACCGCGTCAGCCAGACCGGCGAGCACGTCGTCGTCCATGATCAAGGGCCGCGGCTTGGCGTGCGCAAAGCCGGCGAAGTGCATGAGGGCGGTCCCGGTCCCCATGTCGAAGCCGGGAACCCTCCAGTCGGAGCGGTCGAACGTCTTCCATCCCGTTGCCGTGCCGAGCCGGGACTGCGTGACAACTTCGCGGATCAGGTCTGCCAAGTCCGGCCTGGTAGCCAAAGTGCCTGCCGTCTGCTCAGAGCTCTCCTTGCGTATCCCGCTCACCCATGCCACAGTCGGCCCGTTGTTCGCCGGGGCCGGCGAGGTTGGCTCGTTGGATCCAGTAGGGCCTGGGCGATCCTTTGTCGAACATCTGGTGCGGGACCTGCTCAGTTAGAAGTTGAAGCACTGAGTCAGGTTGCTGATGGCGGCGTTGCCATCACGTGGGGGGAATGCTGCGCCGTTGGTCGCGTTGTTGGTTGTCGGGGTGCTCTTGTTGAATGAAGTGTTGATCGACGCCAGAGCCGGCAAGTCGAACACGTACTCGATGAACTTCAAGACCGAGCTGTGCTCGGAGAAGGTCGTGTCGATGTAGTCGGTCTTGGCGTAGGGCGAGATGATCAATGTCGGCACCCGGATCCCTGGGCCATAGGCGTCGAGCTGCGTCGGCGCGATGTGGTCGAAGAAGCCGCCGCCCTCGTCGTAGGTGAGGATGACCGCCGTCGAGTCCCAAACCTTGGAGGCCATCACGTCCTTGATGATCGTGTTCATCAGGTTCTGCCCCGTGTGGATGTTCTCCGGCGGGTGCTCGTCGTAGGGCGGCTCGTTCGTGACGAACGAGACTTGCGGAAGCGTGCCGTTCTTGCAGTCGGCCCTGAAGTCGTCGGGCGTCTGGTTGAGCTCGTTGTCCGCACCGCCCGTCGCCCAGTTCTTCCACAGCGCCAGGATCGAGTAATTGCTCGGGCAGTGGAAGTTGTAGTTCTTGAACGTGATGCCGCCCGTGGTGAGTGCGTCGAGGATGCAGGGAAAGTCCTGGGAGCCGTTGTTGATGCTGTTGCCCGTGTTGCCGCCACTCGTGCCGGCGTAGAGCACCATCCGGTTCGGGTAGGTGTCTGACAGCATCCCGCAGAAGTAGTTCGCCATAAGCGTGTACTCCTTTGCGTACTTGTAGTAATGGGGCAAGTCGGCCTCGTCGTAGTAACCCATGGCGTTCTTGCCGTTCTCCGACACGAATCCGTCCATCTTGCCGTCGTCGTACTCGCCGTGAATGGTGGTCCAGTCGTGATACGGATCGTTGTCGTTGTCGGTGTCGTCAGTAAAGTGCCACGGAGCGACGCCCCCGACGGTGTACCCGGCAGGGATTCCGTACCCGGCTGGCAGCTTCTTGTAAGTGCCGAAGTAGGTGTCGAACGAGTGGTTCTCCTGGCACAGCACCACGATGTGCTCGATTGGAGTCGAGCCCGCAGCCGCCAGCTTGGGGCGGCGCCTACGCGGGGCTGGCGCGGCGCCGGCCGCCTCTGCCCCGATCAGTGGGGCGGACAAGCCCGCCGCCGCCACTGCACCTATTCCTTGAAGGAAGCGCCGGCGGGGCAGCGCGGGCGCGGCCGCGAAGTCGCCTTGATCAGTCATATCGATGTATCCCCCCTTGACGGCTGCAATCAGCCAGCCGCTCCACCGCCGCCGGGCATCGAGTCCAGCGGCGGATCCTGTCCGTTTGGTAACCAGCAGCCCGGCATGGACGCCGACGGAAGCCGACAACCTATCGAGCCGTACTGCCACCCCCTTGCTTAGCGCGACGCTGAGCCAGCGGGAGCTCTAGCCGGTTGGCCCGACAGTCGCATGGTAGGAGTCAGTTACCGGTGAGTCAAGTTAGTTCTCGTTTCGCATCCCGTGGCGCCCGCTCCCGCGGCTCTCCAACTTGCAAAGCGGCGGCCGGCCGGGTACCCATGTGCGCCGCATCGGACGATCGGGACGTGATGGGCGACCTGGGCGATGCGTCGAGAGGGGGAGTTATGGCAATGGTCCAGGAGCGTCAGGGTGCAGCTGGGCTTATTCGTGACGTGCTTTGTGGAGGAGTAGTGGGGAGCCCGAGAGCTCTGCCCGGCCTATTGACCCGTCACGGCCAGATGCTCGGAGCCGGCTGGCGGCACATGGACCAGGCATCGGCCCCGCGGTCGATCGAGACGCTGCTGAAGCGGGATCTTCTCGTCGAGGGGCTGTTGCGCTTGAACGGCGACACGATCGACGAGGAAGGCGCCGAGAGCCTGGTAGATCAGCTCGCGGCGCTCACCGCTTCCGCCGAGGCGGCGTCAGGCGAGCCCGCCCACGACCAATTCATGTCGTGGTTGAGGGGCGAAGGCTCCATCGCGGGCTCCAAGGTCCGGCTCGTCGACTTCGACGACCTCGGCCAGAACACGTACGCGCTCTGGACAAACTTGCGAATCCCGGACCGCGACGGGCAGGCACGTCACGTGGACATGCTTTTGTTCGTGAACGGCGTCCCCACCGTGGTCGTCGAGACCGGCCCCCGCTCGGAGGACCTGTCCCAGACCTTGCCCGAGCTCTTCGTTCCCATCGTCTACTCGGTGTTCGCCGGCCGGGACGGCGGTCCCGGGCTCGCGAGCAGCAGGCGGAAGGAGGAGCATGTGCCAGTCGTGGCGCACAAGGGTGACGGGCCACCGGCGTTCTCTCCGCTGTCGCGGCGCACGGCTGATGCCGTGACCGAGATGCTGAGGCCGCAAGCGGTTCTCGACGCGATTATTGCGACCGGGACGCGATGCCGGGCGATCTAGCAGAGCTCTCGTCGATCGCCTCGATGCTCGACGAGCTGAGCCGCCGGGTCTCGGTCATGGCAGAGACGGCCAGCCAAGAGAAACAAGAGCGCGCTGCAGCCGAGCTGTTCGCCGTCGAGAAGGCACTGCAAGGGGCGACCCGGCGCCTCGAACGGCTACTGGGAAGTTAACCCCGGACGCGCCGACGGCGCCCAGAAGGGCGCCGTCGGGAGTGGGCCGGGCGGCGGATCCCGAACTCCACTCAAGTGGAACCAGGTGGCGGGAACCGGTTCCAGTTCAAAGACTAGCGCGACGGCCGCCCCGGCGCTACCGCCACCGGCGCAGGCTTAGTCGCCTTGGGTTTGCCCTTGGGCCCGGCCCGGCCGGTCGGGGCGAGCCCGGCTGAGGGGCACAGGTCGGCCAGCAGGCATTCGCCGCAGAGCGGGCGGCGAGCAATGCACACGCGCCGGCCGTGCAGGATCAGCCGCAGGCTGACAGCACCCCACTCGTCCGCGGGCAGGAGGGCGCAAAGGGCAGTCTCGACCTTCTCCGGGTCTGTCTCGGAGGTGAGGCGCAGGAGCTTGGAGAGTCGAAGCACATGCGTGTCGACGGGCAAGCCGGGCTGGCCGAGGGCCACCGAGCGGACCACGTTCGCGGTCTTGCGGCCGACGCCGGGTAAGGAGGTCAGATCCTCCATCGAGGAGGGGAAGTCGCGCGCCTTCGGATAGTTCTCGGCAATGACGCGGGACATCCCGAGCAGGTGATTGGCCTTCGAGCGGAAGAAGCCGGTTGACTGGATCATCGCCTCGAGCTCTTGGCGGTCGGCGGCGGCCAGGGCGACTGCGGTCGGGTACCTCTTGAAAAGTCCCGGGGTCACCATGTTGACGCGGTCGTCGGTGCATTGGGCCGACAGGATCGTGGCCACGAGCAGCTGGAACGGCGTGCGAAACTTGAGCTCGCAGAGCTCTTTGGCGCCGCCGGGGTAGGCATCGGCGAGCTGCGTGCTGATCGCGGCCGCCCGCTCGGCCAGGGCTCGGCGGGACTCCTTGCGACGCGGTGGCACGGCGGCAGATTACCCAGGCCGGGTTAGCCTTCCACCATGCACCATGTCGAGGTCAAGCGACGGATGGGCGAGGAGGACATCGCTGCTCTGGTACGGCTCGTCGATGCAGCGACGGCAGCCGACGGGCACCGCGCGCTCGGCGAGCACAAGTGGGTGGACCTCGTGCAGGGAGGGCGAGAGGGCTTCGCCGGGTTCATCGCACGGGACACCTCGAGGGGCCGCGTCATCGGCTATGCCCAGATAAGCCGCGGCGAGTCTGACAGCTGGGCCGTCGAGTACGTCGTCCATCCTGCCTGGCGCAACCTGGAGCCGGATCTCCGCTCCGAGTTGGCCGCGGCGGCATTGAGCGAGATAGGCGCGCAGGGAGGTGGGCACGTCCACCTCTGGGTGCCCAAACCATCGGAGGCGGACGACAAGGTCGCCGCCGGCGTGGGTCTGCAAAGGGGGCGCGATCTGTACCAGATGCGCTGCGACCTGCCCCTGCGGTCGCCACCATCCAGCATCGAGACAAGGACGTTCCGCCTCGGTGAGGACGAAGCACGCTGGCTGGAGGTGAACAACGCTGCTTTCCACGGGCATCCTGAGCAGGGCAGCTGGACGCTCGACACCATCGCCGACCGGGAGCGCCAGAGTTGGTTCGACGCCGCGGGGTTCCTCCTCCACGAGCTCAGCGGTCAGCTCGCCGGCTTCTGCTGGACCAAGATCCAGCCCGACGACGAGGCCGACGAGATGCTCGGCGAGATCTACGTCATCGCCGTCAATCCAGCGTTCCAGGGCCGGGGCTTGGGCAAGCAGCTCGTTCTTGCCGGTCTCGAGTACCTCGCAGACAAGGGCTTGAGGACCGGGATGCTCTACGTCGACAGGGACAACGTCGAGGCGCGCTCTTTGTACAAGGGGCTCGGTTTCCGTGACGATCATCTCGACAGGGCCTACACGGGGGACGTGTGAGCCGCTACGACGTGCCTCGAAGTGCTCTGGGCGAGTTGTTGCCCGGGGAGCCGTCATACAGGGTGGACCAGCTCTGGGACGGTATGTACAAGCGGCTGCTGATGCCGGCCGAGCTCACGGACCTGCCCCGGGAGCTACGAGCCCGCCTAGCCCATGAGCCGGCCTTGGCTTGCGCCTTTTCGATGAGGACGGAGTCTGTCAGTGACGCCGGCGCCACACGCAAGTGGTTGCTGGTGGCCGCTGACGGCACAGGTGTCGAGGTCGTCCTGATGCGCTACCGCGAGCGCGTCACGGCCTGCGTGTCGAGCCAGGCAGGCTGCGCGATGGGTTGCGGCTTTTGCGCCACCGGGCAGGCGGGCTACTCGCGGCAGCTGAGCGTCGGTGAGATCGTCGAACAGGTAGTCCACGCCGGCCGGGCATGCCGGGAGCTGGGGTGGGGTCGCCTGTCGAACGTCGTGATGATGGGCATGGGTGAGCCGCTCGCCAACTACAGGAGTGTCTTGGGCGCCGTTCGCACCTGGAACGAGCACATGGGCATCGGGGCCCGTTCGACCACGATCTCGACAGTCGGCATAGTGCCCGGCATCCTGCGCTTGGCAGGCGAGCCGCTGCAGGTCAACCTGGCCGTCTCGCTCCACGCCGCCAACGACGAGCTTCGCAGCGAGCTCGTGCCCATCAACAAGCGCTACCCGTTGACCGAGCTCATGGCCGCCTGCAGCCGGTACGTCGAGGCGACACGCCGGCGGATCTCATTCGAGTGGGCGTGCATCTCGGGCGTGAACGACCGTCAGTCGGACGCCGAAGAGCTGGCGGATCGGGCTCTGCCACTGCGTGCGCACGTCAACTTGATCCCACTCAACCCGACGCCCGGGTACCTCGTGGCTGGCTCGCCTCTCCGGCGGGTGAAAGAGTTCCGCGACGAGCTCGTCCGTGGAGGAGTCAACGCCACGATCCGCCACACGCGGGGGCGCGACGTCAACGGCGCTTGCGGCCAGCTGGCCGGCGCGACGGCGGCCGCGCCGGAGATGACGGGGGCGGAGCAGCTGGCATAGCGTGGCTTCGTGCACGTCGACTGCAGCGCAGCAGCCCGGTGGGCGTGACGGTGGCGCCGCCCCATAGGACAGCTCAGCTATCGCGCCATACCAACGAGACCTGCGTCACGGTCACGCTCGACCTCGACGAGCCACATCCTCGAGGCGTGCCGTTTCTCGGGATTTGTGTCGGCTTCCAGCTCTTGTTCGAGGCGTCCGAGGAGCATCCGGCCGAGCCGGGTCTCGGCCTCTGGGCGGGCCGGGTGCGCGCCAGTGGCTCTACTTCGTGCACTCGTACCCGCGATGGGGGTGCCGACGGCCTCCTGGCAGCTTCCATCTTCCTCTTTGGTCGCCATACGGTGGCCGAAGCCAAGCGACACCTGGCCGCGGCGGGACTGAGCGTTCGCCCGGCGCCCTAGAGGCGCCCGGCGCATTACCGTTGGCACGTGCAGACGAACGACAGCAAGGCCGCCGAGGCTAAGGCACCGGGCGGGCGCCCCAAGGCAGGAAGAGAAGGCGGCGGCAAGCAGCCGGTGACGATGCTGAACGACCGCGTGCTCGTGAGTGTGCCCCAATCCGAGGGAGAGCGCCGCTCTCGCTCCGGAATCCTCATACCGGCAACGGCGCAAGTTCAAAAGCGCCTCTCATGGGCCGAGGTGGCCGCTGTCGGTCCTCACGTCAGGACGATCCGGCCGGGGGACACGGTGCTCTTCAACCCTGAGGAGTGCTTCGAGGTGGACGTTCAGGGAGACGACTTCCTGATCCTGCGCGAGCGTGACGTCCACGCCATTGCCTCGCAGCGGATGGACGGCGGGACCGGACTTTACCTGTGACGCTCGAGGGCACCGGGGCGGCCGAGGCCGCCCTACTCAAGTTTGACGAGGGTGGCCTCGTGCAGGAAGGCCGGGGGGCATGTCACACCGGCCGGAAGTCTTGCTTCTACAGGGTTCTCGAGCCCTGAGGCGGCTGGGTTGACGAGTCGGCGCGGGGTGCCGCCGGGCGCGCCGCCGGGGCGCATCGAGGTCTTGCCGAGCCAGGCGCGCTTTGTCGAGCTGGCGAGGGCACACAAGGTCGTCCCGGTCTGGCAGGAGCTGGTCGCCGACACGATCACACCTGTCGGGGCATTCCGGTCGGTGGTGGGAGACGGGGACGGCTTCTTGCTCGAGAGCGTGGAGCATGGCGAGAGGTGGAGCCGGTTCTCGTTTCTTGGTAGGTCTCCTGCGGCCACGCTCGTCTCACGCGGCGCGGCCGTCGTTGTCGAGTCGGGAGAGCTCCCGGTCGCTGTCCCGCTCGACGACGGGATCCTTGCCAGCATCGAGGCGATGCTGTCCGAGCTCGCCTCGGCACCACAGACGGAGCTGCCGCCGCTGCATGGGGGCCTCGTCGGCTACTTGGGCTATGACGTGGTGCGGGAGGTCGAACGACTCGGCACGCCGCCGGCGGACGACCTGGGGCTGCCGGACGCCATCGTGTCTGTCATCGGCGAGCTGGCTGCCTTCGACCACTGGCGCCAGCGGGTCACCCTCGTCGACAACGTCATCGTCCCCTTGCTGCCAGGTGGTGGGACCGATGCCGTCGTCGCCTGTTCGCGCTACCAGGAAGCAGTGGCACGGATCGAGCGCCTCCGCCACGACCTCGAGGCGCCCTCGGCCGAACCTCTCGTCACGCCGCCCGACAGGTCCGAGCAGCTGCCGGAACAGCAAGTGCGCCGTGTCATGTCCTCGGAGGCCTACCAGCTGGCGGTCGAAGCGGCCAAGGAGTACATCCGCGCCGGCGACGCATTCCAGGTTGTCCTGTCCCAACGCTTTGACTTCGAGCTCGGATGCGACCCGTTCGACGTCTACAGGGTGCTGCGGCAGGTTAACCCGAGCCCTTACATGTTCTTCCTGAGGCAGGCCGGTATCACTGTAGTCGGGGCCTCGCCCGAGCCCCTCGTTCGCCTCCTCGACCGCAGGGTGATCTCGCGCCCCATCGCAGGCACCCGGCGGCGGGGGCACTCGGCTGACCACGACAGGCGTCTGGAGGCCGAGCTTGTGGAGCACCCAAAGGAGCGCGCCGAGCACGTGATGCTTGTGGACCTTGCCCGCAACGACGTCGGCCGTGTCGTGAAGTTCGCGACCGAGAAGGTCGACGAGCTGATGACAGTCGAGCGATACAGCCACGTCATGCACCTGACGTCCCAGGTCTCAGGCGAGCTGGCCGACGGCAAAGGCCCAGTCGACGTCCTCCGGGCGACGCTGCCGGCCGGCACCGTCTCAGGGGCCCCGAAGGTGCGGGCGATGGAGATAATCGACGAGCTGGAACCTACCAAGCGAGGCCCGTATGCAGGAGTGGTCGGCTACATCGACTTCACGGGGAACCTCGACACCGCCATCGCCATCCGCACGCTTGTCTGCACGCCTGACGGGAGGGCGTGCGTGCAGGCCGGTGCCGGCATCGTGGTCGACAGCGACCCAGCGGCCGAGGACCAGGAGTGCCAGGACAAAGCGGCTGCCATCCTCGCTGCGGTGGCCGGCGCCAGGAAGCTTGTCGCCCGCCGAGGCGTTGCAATTCGAGATGACTGAACCGGCCGACCGAGACCCGGACACCTACTACGACCTGCGGCACGGCTTCGCCTGGCGTGCCATCCGACGCGACGCCCTCATGGTGGCGGGCGCTGACGCTCGCAGTTGGCTGCAGGGCCAGGTCAGCAACGACCTGGACCCTCTCGAGGCCGGCGGCTCGGCCTGGGCTCTCCTGCTTTCGCCGCAAGGCAAAGTGGACTCGTTCGTGAGGGTGTCGCTGCTGGACGGCGCCGAGTACCTGATCGACGCGCCTGAGGGTGCCGGGCCGGCGCTGATGGACAGGCTCCGGCGCTTCAAGATCCGCGTCAAGGCCGATCTGCGACTTGTCGAGGATCTCGTGGCAGTCGAGGTGAGAGGGCCGGCGGCTGCCGCTGTCGCACTCTCGTCGGCGATCCACACTGCTGCAGTTGACTGGCCGGGCTATGGCGGTCTCGACCTGCTTTGCCGCGCCGGCCCGGACGAGGTCACTTCCTCGGCAGCCCGCAGCTTCGGGACGATGGCCGGATGCGCGGAGGACTTCTCGGCTGCCCGCATCGAGTCCGGTTGGCCCTCACTGGGTGCCGAGATCACGGACCGCACCATCCCTCAAGAGCTCGGCGAGCAGTTCCTCTCGGTCTCCGTCAGCTTCACGAAGGGCTGCTACACAGGCCAGGAGTTGGTAGCGCGGCTGGATGCCCGGGGCTCGAAGGTAGCGCGACGCCTGCGTGGTGTCGTCATCGAGTCTGGCCCAGGCGCGCACGTGGCTCCCGTGGCGGGCGACAAGCTGGTTGTCGACGGCGCCGAGGCCGGCGAGCTCACCAGTGTGGCGTACTCGCGCGGGCTCGGTGCCTACGTGGCGCTGGCGTACGTGAAGCGGGCCGTTACCCTGCCGGGCGAGGGAACTGCGGGGCCAGGCTCCTCGCCTGCCGTGGTCCGCCAACTGCCCCTCGCCGAGTAAGAGGCTATCTCGTGCTCGCAGTCGTCCTGGCCCTGGCAGCAGCGCTCTGCAACGCCCTGGCGACGATCTTCGAACGCATGGGAGTCCAGAACGCACCGCGGGAGGACTCGATGCACCTATCCCTTATCGCCCACGCCGTGCGCCGCCGGGTGTGGCTCCTCGGCTTTGCTGCCATGATCGCCGCTTTCGCATTCCAGGTCTCTGCGCTCAGCCAGGGCGGGCTCACCGTCGTGCAACCTTTGCTGGCGACCGAGCTGATATTCCTCGTGGTCATACTGCGTGCTTGGTTCGGGCGGCCGTTCGGGCGGCGTGAGGCGACCGGCCTGCTGCTGACCGTCGCCGGGCTGGCGACGTTCCTGGCGGTGAGCGACCAGGGTGGCGGCACGGCCCTGCCGAACACGGCTGGGTGGGTCATCGTCAGCGCAGCCTGCGCGGGCCTCGTCGTGGCTGCCGTATTACTTGCCCGCACGGGCTCTCGGCCATGGCGTTCGGCCTGCTTCGGGACGGCGGCAGCCGTGTCCTTCGCGCTTTGTGCCGCCTTCATGAAGTCCAGCACCACGATTGCCGCGAGGGTGGGGGACCTCCACCTCTTTGAACACTTCGAGCCGTACGCCCTCGCCGCCGCCGGGCTGTGCGGCCTCTTCCTCGCGCAGAACGCGTTCCATGCCGGACCGATAACTGCCTCGCAGGCGTCTCTTGTGATAGTCGACCCCATCGTGAGCATCGTCATCGGGGTGGGGCTGTTTAACGAGAACGTGCGGGACTCGACGGGCGCTCTTGCGCTAGACGCCGTGGCGCTGTTGGTCATGTCGTTGGGGCTGCTCGTGCTTTGCCACTCGCCGCTCATCGTCGGCCACGGAGCCGACGAGCCACTCGTGCGAGCGCCGGCCTCCGGCTAGCGCGCCGGCAGCGCAGGAGTGGTCGAGCTGGGTAGGCTCTCGGCCTATGCCGTCCGACCCGACGGCCGCCTGACGTGGTGGCCTCTCCCTCGCCGGCGGCAACTTACCTCGACGGCATCCTGGCCTTGCACCGAAGCCGCGCAGCCTCCGACGGCAGGCGTACTGCTTGGTTGCATGCGGAGGCGGAGGCCTACTCGGCGGCTCATCCGCCCCGGGCCTTCGCGGCAAGCTTGCGTCAGGGCGCACGGCCAGGCGGCATAGCTGTGATCGCGGAGATCAAGCGGCGTTCGCCTTCCAAAGGCGACATCGCCCCGGTTCTCGACGTCGCCGATCTCGCTCGGCGGTACGAGGCGGGCGGCGCCGCCGCGCTGTCGGTGTTGACCGACCAGACGCATTTCGCCGGCTCCGCCCAGGATCTGCGCCATGCGAGGGCTGCCACAACAGTCCCTGTGCTCCGCAAGGACTTCACCGTGTCGGCCAACGACGTGTGCGACGCCCGGCTCATGGGAGCTGACGCAGTCTTGCTCATCGTGGCGGCTCTGAGCGACCGGGAGCTGAGAGTGCTCCTGGAGCTTGCCGGCGAGCTCGGTATCGCTGCCCTGGTAGAGGTCCACGACGAGGCAGAGGCCGAACGCGCTCTTGCCTCGGGTGCCTCCGTCGTCGGCGTCAACCAGCGCGACTTGAGGACATTCGAGGTGGACGGCGAGCGGGCGCTGCGGGTCGGCCGGTACCTGCCCGGCACCGTCGTCAAGGTGGCCGAGTCGGGCATCGGTAGCCGCGACCAGGTGGCCCGGCTGGCGGCAGCCGGGTACGACGCCGTCCTCGTCGGCGAGGCGCTCGTGAGGAGCCCCGACCCGGCCGCGACGGTTGCGGGCTTAAGGGGGGACGGCGCCTGATGTGGGTGAAGATCTGCGGCATCACCGGCGAGGAGGACGCCCTTATCGCGGTGGCGATGGGCGCCGACGCCGTCGGATTCACCTTCGCGCCATCGCCACGGCAGATGGCACCCGGTGCGGTGCACTCGATAGTGAGGCGCTTGCCGCCTGAGATCGTCACCGTTGGTGTCTTCAGAAACGAGAGCCCGTCCCGAGTCGTGGAGATCGTCAACACCGTCGGGCTGAAGGCCGCACAGCTGCATGGTGACGAGAGCCGCGAGGACTGCGGCTACGTCTCGGTCCGCGTGCCGCTCGTGATAAAGGCCTTCTCAGCGGGCGACTTCCGGATCGCCCGCGCCGAGGAGTACGGCGCTGGAATCATCCTGCTCGACGCCCCGTCTCCCGGTTCGGGCAAGGTGTTCGACTGGCGGCTGGCCGAAGGTGCTCCCCGCGGCCGTCGCGTCGTGCTGGCCGGAGGTCTCGACAGCCACAACGTGGCCGAGGCGATCCAGACAGTCCACCCTTGGGGCGTCGACGTCAGCACGGGCGTCGAGATCTCACCCGGCAAGAAGGACCCCAGGAAGATAAGGGCCTTCGTGCAGGCGGCGCGGGCCGCTGAGCCGGAGCCCTACGACCCGGAGCTCGACGCCCCCTACGACTGGCAGGACGAGCGGTGAAAGCTATCGGCGAGTTGATGAGGGAGCCTGGCGCCAAGGGCCGCTTCGGCGACTACGGAGGGCGGTTCGTGCCCGAGTCGTTGATACCGGCCTGCGAGGAGCTCGACCGCGGCTTCCACACGGCGTGGAGCGATCCCGGCTTCCGCTCCGAGCTCGACAGGTTGCTGCGCGACTACGGCGGCCGGCCGACGCCGGTGACCGAGTGCCGCCGCCTCTCCGAGCAGCTGGGCATCCGCTTGCTGTTGAAACGCGAGGACCTCAACCACACCGGGTCTCACAAGCTGAACAACGTTCTCGGCCAAGCGCTCCTCGCCCAGGCGATGGGCAAGACGCGCCTGGTCGCCGAGACAGGCGCCGGCCAGCACGGCGTGGCGACTGCGACGGCGGCGGCGCTGTTCGGAATGACGTGCTCGGTCTACATGGGTGCCGTCGACGTCGAGCGCCAAGCCCTGAACGTCTTCCGCATGCGCCTGCTCGGGGCCTCGGTCCACCCCGTCCAGTCGGGAAGCCAGACGCTGAAGGACGCCATCAACGAGGCCCTGCGCGACTGGGTAGGCACTGTCGACAGCTCGCACTACCTCATCGGCTCGGTGATGGGCCCCCACCCGTACCCCTTCATCGTGCGCGAGCTGCAGCGGGTCGTCGGCGAAGAGGCGAGAAGCCAGTGCCGCGAGCTGCTCAACAGCGACCCCGACGTCGTCGTGGCGTGCGTAGGCGGGGGCTCCAACGCTGCAGGGACCTTCGCCGGGTTCGTCGACTCCGGGGCTCGGCTGGTAGGCGTCGAGGCAGCCGGGGGCTCGGCCGTCAACCATGGCGTAACGGGGGTGGTGCATGGGATGCGGTCGCGTTTCCTGCAGGACGAGGAGGGCCAGATCCTGGAGGCCCACTCGATCTCGGCGGGCCTCGACTACCCGGGCGTGGGCCCGGAGCACGCGTATCTGGCAGACCTCGGGCGCGCCGAGTACACCGAGGCATCTGACGCCGAAGTGCTGGCCGCCTTCAAGCTCCTCGCCGAGACCGAAGGGATCATCCCCGCGCTCGAGCCGTGCCACGCGCTGGCTTGGGTCATCCGCGAAGCACGAGGGTCGATCCCTGCTGACTCCACAGTCCTGCTGACGCTCTCTGGGAGAGGTGACAAGGACGTGGACCTCGTGATGGAGCGCCTGCGCGCATGACGCGGCCCGATCTTGCTGCTCACCTGCGTGCCGCACGCGACCGAGGGCGCAAGCTGCTGGTGCCGTACATCACCGGAGGGCTCGGGAAGGACTGGGTGGGCACCCTCGAAGCCGTGGCGGCTGCCGGAGCGGACGCCGTCGAGGTCGGCCTGCCCTTCAGTGACCCAATGATGGACGGTCCCATCATCCAGCGTGCCTCGCTTGCGGCTCTCCGTGACGGGGCGACAGCCCAAGGGATCATCGACGGCATCGCCAAGGCTGACCTCGGAGTGCCGGTGGCGGTCATGACCTACTACAACGTCGTCGCCCGGGCAGGCCATCGCCGCATGGCCAGCGGGCTGGCTGAGGCCGCCATCACCGGGGCGATAGTGCCGGACCTGCCCGTCGACGAGATCGACGACTGGGCGGTCGAGGCCGACCGTGCCGGGGTGAGCACAGTTCTGCTGGCCGCGCCTACGACGACCGACGCCCGCCTGCAGCAGATCTGCGCCAGGGCGAGAGGCTTCCTGTATGCCGTCGGGCTCATGGGGGTCACGGGCGAGCGCAACGAGCTGGCGCGAAGCGCCGCCACCATCGCCGGGCGCTGCAAGTCGGCGACCGACCTCCCTGTGCTTGTCGGGGTCGGCATCTCGACGCCGTCGCAGGCAGCAGACGTCAGCCAGGTGGCCGACGGTGTCGTGGTGGGCTCCGCCCTCGTCCACCGCATCCTCGACTCGTGCGGGCCACAGGGCGCTGCCGATTTCATCGGGCAGTTCAGGCAGGCGCTCGACGGCTGATTGCATGATTATGCAAATATGTGTATAGTCATGCTGTGAAGTGTGGAGTCATCGGGGCTTCTGGCTACCTGGGTGCGGAGTTGCTGCGGTTGTTGGCGGACCACCCGAAGTTCGACGTTGCCCTCGCCCAGGCCGACTCGACTGCCGGGTGCCGGCTGGGGGAGGTCTACCCGGCGCTCGACCGCGCATACCCGGACCTGGTCGTCGACGGTCTCGACGCGGCAGCTGCCGCCGGCTTGGATGCAGTCTTCGTGGCGCTGCCCTCAGGCGGCTCTCAAGCTGTCGTCGCCGACCTCCACGATCAGGTCGGCCTCGTCGTGGATCTCGGTGCAGACTTCCGATTGAAGGATCCTGCCGCATACCAGCGCTGGTACGGCTTCGAGCACTCCAATCCGAGCCTGTTGGCCAGAGCCGTATACGGACTGCCGGAGCTGTTCAGACCGGACATCGTCGGCGCTCGACTCGTTGCGGCCCCGGGTTGTTACGTCACCGCCGCCGCCGTGGCGCTGCAACCCCTCGTGGCGACCGGGCTCCTGCAGCCGGACGGCATCGTGATCGACGCGGCGAGCGGCACCTCAGGGGCCGGGAAGCAGCCCTCACCGGCCTTCCATCATCCTGCTGCCAACGAGAGCTATGCGCCGTACGGGCTGCTGACTCACCGACACACGCCGGAGATCGAGCAAGTCGTGGGCGCTCAGGTGCTGTTCACACCGCATCTGGCTCCGATGACGCGAGGGATCCTCGCCACCTGCTACGGCCGGCCTGCCACCGCGTCGGTCACCTCGACAGACTTGCTGCTCGACACGTTGCGCGCCAGGTACGCCCAGGAGCCCTTCGTGGCGGTCACGGCCGGCGTGCCCTCGACGGCGGACGCTTATGGGTCCAACGTCGTTCACGTGACGGCCCGGTTCGATGAGCGGACAGGTTGGGCGATCGTCATCGCCGCCATCGACAACCTTGTCAAGGGAGGCTCAGGCCAGGCGATCCAGGCCGCCAACGTCGCTCTCGGCTTGCCCGAGACAGCCGGTCTTCCGCTCGTGGGGCTTTCGCCGTGAGCCCGACCGCAGAGCTCGCACCCGGCACCAAGGCGACCGTGTTGTGCGACGCTCTGCCATACATCCGCCGTTTTGCCGGCCGAGTCGTAGTTGCCAAGTACGGCGGCGCCGCCATCGAGGAAGGCGGCGAGGGGCTGCACCGCTTTGCCGAGGACGTCGTACTGCTCCGCTCGGTCGGCGTCCTCCCCTTGGTGGTCCACGGCGGGGGGCCGCAGATCGGCGATCTCATGGGGCGGCTCGGCAAGGTCCCGGAGTTCCGCGACGGGCTCCGGGTGACCGACTCCGAGACTCTCGACATCGCCCGCATGGTGCTCGTCGGCAAGGTCAACCGGGACATCGTCGGTGCCATCAACACCCACGGCCCGCTCGCCGTCGGGTTGTCGGGCGAAGACGGCGGGCTCATCATGGCCTCGCAACGGGACCCGGCTCTCGGGTACGTCGGCGATGTCGTGGCGGTCGACCCGTCGATTCTCAACCGCCTCGTCGCCGGGGGCCTGGTGCCTGTCGTCGCCACGATCGGCTCTGACTCGGCAGGGCAGGCTTACAACATCAACGCCGACACCGTGGCGGGCGCCGTGGCCGAGGCGCTCGACGCCGAGAAACTCGTCTTCTTGACAGACGTCGATGGCCTACGCCTCGACGAGGCCGATCCGAGCACGCTCCTGACCCACGTCGGAGCCGACGAGCTCGAGGAGATGGTCTCGGAGGGCGCCGTGTCGGGAGGCATGATCCCAAAAGCCTTGGCTTGTGTGCGGGCGGTACGGCACGGTGTCGGCCGTGCCCACATCCTCGATGGCCGCGTGGATCACGCCCTGATTCTCGAGCTGCTCACGCCGGAGGGCGTCGGGACGATGGTGACCCCCTGATGACGCCGGCCTTGACCAGCGGCTCGACAGCTACCGGCTCTCTCATGGGGACTTACGCCCCGGCGCCGGTCACCTTCGTGAGTGGTGCCGGGACCGAGCTGTTCGACGCCCGAGGGAAGCGCTACCTCGACTTCCTGTCCGGCCTGGCCGTGACGTCGCTCGGCCATGCTCGCCCGGAGGTGACGGCCGCCGTCGAGCAGCAGGCTGCCAAGCTCGTCCACGTCTCCAACCTGTTCGGCAACGAGGTCGGGCCCGAAGTGGCGGCAACGATCGACTTGCTGGTCGGCGACGGCGAGCCGGCCGGCGGCCGCGTCTTCTTCTGCAACTCCGGTGCGGAGGCCAACGAATGCGCCATCAAGCTTGCCCGCCGCGCCCAGCCCGGCCGGCCAGGAGTAGTAGCGGCGCTGGGTTCTTTCCACGGCCGCACGCTTGCCTGCCTCGCCGCCACCGGGCAGCCGGCGAAGTGGGAGGGCTTCGGCCCCATGCCGGAGGGCTTTGCTCACGTCGAGTTCGGCAACGTGGCTGCCATGCGCGAAGCCGCAACGGCGACGGTTGGCACGGTGCTGCTCGAGACGACACAAGGCGAGGGTGGCGTCGTGCCGTCCCCTCCCGGTTACCTGGAGGAGGTGCGCGAGTTGTGCGACAGCCGCGGCCTGCTCCTGGTCCTCGACGAGGTCCAGACGGGGCTTGGTCGTACCGGCCGCTGGTTCGCCTTCCAGCACGCCGGCGTCCAGCCGGACGTCGTCACGATTGCCAAGGCATTGGGCAACGGAGTGCCCGTCGGAGCATGCTGGGCAAACGATGGTGTCGCGGCAGCCTTCCAAGTGGGCGACCACGGGAGCACGTTCGGCGGGCAGCCGCTCGCCATGGCGGCCGCCCGGGCGACGCTCGGCGTCATGCGCGAGATAGACGCTCCTCGGATGGCTCGCACGAAGGGTGCCCGGCTTATCGCCGCCTTGGGTGCCCTGAAAGGGGTCACCGAGGTGCGGGGTACCGGGCTCCTGCTCGGCGCCGTTCTCGACAGCGGCCTGGACTCAAGAGCTGTGGTGGCCGCAGCACTCGAGGCCGGACTGGTGATCAACTCGCCGGTGGCGGGCGTGCTGCGCCTCGCCCCGCCGCTCACGGTGTCGGCTGCCGAGCTCGACGAAGGCATCGCCATTCTTGCCGGCGTGCTGGCAGCAGCAAGAGAGAGGGTCGGATGAACCACCACTTCCTATCGATCGCCGACCTGACAGGCGAGCAGATCGTCAAGGTGCTCGACCTGGCCGACGAGGTGCCGGTGCCGCCGGTGCTTGCGGGCAGGGGCGTCGCGCTCGTCTTCGAGCACCCCTCTGCCCGCACGCGCAACGCCTGCGAGATGGCGGTGGTGCAGCTCGGTGGCCACCCGGTGGCCATCAGGGCCGAGGAAGTCGCCATAGACAAGCGGGAGACAGCCGAGGACGTCGCCCGCACGCTGGCGTGCTACTACGACATCGTCTGCGCCAGGGTGGAGCGGCACGCGACTTTGCAACGGATGGCGACGGCTCTCGACCTCGCCGGCAGCGGTGTGCCTGTCGTGAACCTGTTGTCCGAGCGCGAGCACCCGACCCAGGCTCTGGCGGATCTGCTGACCATAAGGCGGCACTTCGGGTCACTGGAAGGCCGCACTCTGGCTTACGTCGGCGACGCCAACAACGTGTGCCGGTCCTTGATCGGCGCAGCTGCCCTCACGGGGATGGCGGTTCGGGTTGCCTCCCCGGCCGGCTACCAGCTCGAGGCCCCCGACGTCGTCTGGGCAGAGGACCTCGGTGGCAAGCTCGAGCTGTGCGACTCACCTGGCGATGCCGTTGCCGGGGCCGAGGCCATCTACACCGACGTCTGGACGTCGATGGGCCAGGAAGACGAGCTGTGGGCTCGGCGCCGGGCCTTCGCCGGTTACACCGTCGACGAAGCCCTCGTCGACGAGGCGGCTGACGGGGCCGTGGTGCTGCACTGCCTGCCTGCCCACAGAGGCGAGGAGATCACCGATGCTGTGCTCGGTGGCAGCCGCAGCCTCGTCTGGCAGCAGTCCGCCAACCGTATGCACGCTGCCAGAGGTCTGCTGCGTTTCCTGACCGAAGCAACCACTCCGGTCGAGTTGGAGGACGCTCGGTGAGCCTCGACCGATCCCCGACCCGCGTGACAAGGACCCGCCGCCAGCATGTTGTCTCACAGCTGATCGGCGAGCAGGCAGTCACGAGCCAGGAGCAGCTGGTCGAGCTGCTGGCCGCGCAAGGCATCTTCGCTACACAAGCCACGGTGTCGAGGGACCTCGAGGAGCTCGGTGCAGTCAAGGTGCGCATGGCCGGGCACGACAGGACCGTGTACGCCTTGCCCGAGCTCCCTCACGACCAGTTCCTGCCGGCGGAGCACCTTCGGAGAGTGCTGGGCGAGTGGGTGGTGGACGTGGCCAGCTCCGGCAACCTCGTGGTCCTGCGGACTCCGCCCGGTTCGGCACACGTCGTGGCTTCGGCCGTCGACCGTACGGGTCTCGAAGGAGTGCTCGGCACAGTGGCCGGCGACGACACCGTCCTTGTGGTGTCTGTCGCCGTAACGGGCGGGGCTGAGTTGGCCGAACGCCTGAACGAGATGGCCGGGCGCTGACAGCCCCTGGCGGTTCGCAATAGATACGCTCGGCCTTGGTCGAGAGGGAGACGGCGCCGGAGGCGCCAGGGAGGAAGGCTTCAAAATGGCACCTCGAGTGGTGCTCGCTTACTCAGGCGGCCTGGACACGTCCGTGGCGGTTCACTGGCTCGGGTCTGAGCTCGGGTACGAGGTCATAGCCGTTGCCGTGGACGTCGGCCAAGGCGGCGACCTGTCCCCGCTCCCGGGCAGGGCGAGGGCCGCCGGTGCGGTGGAAGCTGTCGTGATCGACGCTCGCGACGAGTTCGCCGCCGACTTCTGTGCCCCTACCTTGGCAGCCAACGCCCTCTACGAAGGGCGCTACCCGCTGGTGTCCGCCCTCTCGCGCCCTGTGATCGTGCGCCATCTTGTGGCCCAGGCGCGCCTTCACGGCGCGGTCGCCGTCGCCCACGGGTGCACGGGGAAGGGGAACGACCAGGTACGTTTCGACGTGGCGACGCGAGCTCTCGCACCGGACCTCGATATCGTCGCTCCAGTCCGCACCTGGGGGATGACGCGCGAGCAGACGATCGACTACGCAGAGAAACACGACCTCCCCCTCACCATCTCCCGCGACCGCATCTACTCGATCGACGAGAACCTGTGGGGCCGTGCCATCGAGTGCGGCATCCTGGAGGATCCTTGGGCGGCGCCGCCGGAGGATATCTATTCCCGCACCGTGGCGCGTGCCACCGAGCCCTTTGAGGTAAACGTCGGATTCGAGGCCGGTGTCCCCACGTCGCTCGACGGCGAGGCGCTCGGCTTGGTCGATCTCGTCAACCACCTGGACCGGCTGGTCGGCTCGACTGGGTTCGGGCGGGTCGACATGGTGGAGGGGCGCCGGGTCGGTATCAAGAGCAGGGAGGTTTACGAGGCGCCGGCAGCTCTCGCCTTGACGGCTGCTCACCTCGACCTCGAAGGTCTGACGCTCGAGCGCAGCGTCATGCACGAAAAGGCGCGCCTCGAGCCGTTGTTCGCCGAGCTGGCATACGACGGTATGTGGTTCTCACCGCTTCGCGAGGCGGTGTCGGCGTTTATGGCCAGCACCCAGCGCTTCGTCTCAGGCGAAGTCCGGCTGCGGCTCAGCCCGGGCGGAGGGCTCGAAGTTGTGGGCAGGCGAAGCCCGCTCGGGCTGTACGACCTCGGCCTGGCGACCTACGACGCCAGGGACTCTTTCCGGCACGAGGATGCCGAAGGATTCGTCCGTTTGTTCGGCCTGGGCATCGAGACATGGGCAGCTCGGCAGGGCACGGTGGCGGACGCAAAGCGAGGATCCGGCCGATGACGCTATGGGCGCCACGCATGGGAGCTGCGCCCGCCGAGGACATGATGGCCTTTACCGCGAGCCTTGCTTTCGACAAGCGCTTGGCGCCCTGCGACATCGAGGCTTCGATGGCGCACGTGCGCGGGTTGGAGCGAAGCGGCATCATCGCCGGCGACGAGATGAAAGTACTGTGCGAGGCGCTGCAACGGACAGGCGACGAGCTGGCGGCCGGGGTGTTCGAGTTCGCACCAGGCGACGAGGACATCCACACGGCCATCGAGCGCCGCGTGACAGAGCTGGCGGGGGAGACGGGCGCCAAGCTCCACACGGGCCGGAGCCGCAACGACCAGGTGGCTGTCGCCTTGCGCCTGTACGTCCGCGGCGAGCTCGGCCGCATAGCCGATCTCATCTTGGAGCTGCAGCGCACCATCGAGCGCCGCGCCGTGGAGGCCGGCCAGACGTACCTGCCCGGGTATACCCACATGCAGCGGGCCCAGCCGGTGCCCCTTGCCCACTACTTGCTGGCGCATGGCTGGGCACTCGCCCGCGACGTCGACAGGCTGCTCGGCACCCTTGCCCGCCTCGACGTGTCTCCCCTCGGTGCCGGTGCCCTGGCTGGTAGCTCGCTCCCGCTGGCGCCAGACGAAGTGGCGGCGGAGCTGGGCTTTTCCGCCAGGTTCGAAAACTCGCTGGACGCAGTTAGCGACAGGGACTTCCTCGCCGAGGCTCTGTTCGACATCGCCATGACGGCGATCCACCTCTCCAGTCTCGGCGAAGAGATCGTCGTCTACTCGACTGAGGAGTTCGGCTTCATCCGGCTCGACGACTCCTGGGCGACGGGCAGCTCGATGCTTCCTCAGAAGAAGAACCCCGATGTCGCTGAATTGGCCCGAGGCAAAGCCGGCCGGCTAGTGGGCTGCCTGACGGGCTTCCTGGCGACGCTGAAGGGGCTCCCGCTGGCTTACAACCGGGACCTGCAAGAGGACAAGGAGCCGTTCTTCGACGCCTCCGACCAGCTCGAGCTTGCCCTCGTAGCCATGGAAGGCCTGCTGGCAACAGCTGTCTTCGACACCGAGCGGATGGAGCTTGCAGCCTCGGGCCCGTCCATGGCGGCCGTCGAGCTTGCAGAGTGGCTCGTCGCTCACGGCATGCCTTTCCGCCAAGCCCACGGAACAGTAGGGGCGCTGGTACGGGAGTCGCTCTCGCGGCACGTCCCACTCGGCGAGCTGATCGAGGGGCACCCTGCGTTCGAGGCCGAGGCACTGCTGCTGCTCGAGCCGGGTGCTGCGCTGCGGCGCCGCCAGACACCAGGTGGGGCCGGGCCGGAGGCCGTCCAAGAGCAGCTAGGGCGCTTCGCCACGCGGCTGAGCGTCGACGCCGATCGAGTAGCCGTCTGGCGGCCCTGAGGCGCCTGCCGCTGCGGGAGCTGCTGGAGGCGGACCCTGTCGAGGTGGCACCACAGCTGCTCGGTCTCGTCCTGGCGGCCGGCGATGCCTCCGGCCGGATAGTGGAGGTGGAGGCTTACCGGGGAGCCGTTGATCCCGCTTCGCACGCCTTTCGCGGCCAGACTGCGCGCAACTGCACGATGTTCGGCCCGCCCGGCTATCTCTACGTTTACTTCACCTACGGCATGCACTTTTGTTGCAACGTCGTCTGCAGGCCTCCGGGGGTGGCTGGCGCGGTCCTGGTGAGGGCCTTGGCGCCACTTGACGGGCTCGAGGTGATGGCGAGGCGACGGCAGCGGGGGGCAGCGGCGGCGCGCCCGCGGACCGACGGTAACCAGCGGGGCGCCCCTCAGCTCGTAGATCTTTGCTCGGGCCCCGCCAAGCTCTGCCAGGCGCTTGGCATCGACCGCTCGGCCGACGGTACCGACCTGCTCGACGGCAGCAGCCCGGTCAGGCTCCTGGACCGGCCGCCGGGCTTGCCTGGGCGACGTGTGATCGCGCGGTCGGCGCGCATAGGCCTCTCGACGTCGCTCGAGACCGCCGGGCAGCCCTGGAGATTCTTCCTGCAGGGGGATCCAAACGTCTCGAAGGGCCGACCGAGCACTCGTGAGGACGTGCAGGAGCACTCGTGAGGACATGCACGAGCACTCGTAGTGCCTGCTAAGGTGACGTCCTCGCAACACCCCGGGCTCGTTCAGCGGGTGCCGATCGGCTTGACAGGCCGGCCGGGTCTGCTAACGTAAAGAGCCGCTCAGAGCGCAGTCTGGCTCTAGACCGGGGTTCCGCGCAGGTGCAACACCTGCTGGCGGGATCGAGAGGCAAGTGCAGAGGTCCTTCGGGAAACTGGCGCCTGCCGAGCGCGGTGGCACCTCCTTCCGCAAGGAAGTGTGTCCCGCCGTCGCTCCTTGACAACGGAGAAGGAACAGCTAAAAGCCAGTGCGGGCGACCGCTTGCGTTCCAGCGATGGAGCGTGCGCGGTTGTCATTTAGTTATATGCACTGAACGGACAACAAAAGCCGTTCTTGTGCCAGTCGGTGACGAAGCTTCCGTAGCTTTTGAACCGGCTCTCCAGATCAGCACCCCGAGCAGGCAACTGCTCTGGGCAAGATCTCGATGGAGAGTTTGATCCTGGCTCAGGACGAACGCTGGCGGCGTGCCTAACACATGCAAGTCGAACGAAGTCCATCTGGTGGCAACACCAGTGAAGACTTAGTGGCGAACGGGTGCGGAACACGTGAGCAACCTACCCCGAAGACCGGGATAACAGAGGGAAACCGCTGCTAATACCGGATACCCCCACGAGCCCGCATGGGCATGTGAGGAAAGGAATCCGCTTCGGGAGGGGCTCGCGGCCTATCAGCTTGTTGGTGGGGTAATGGCCCACCAAGGCTACGACGGGTAGCTGGTCTGAGAGGACGATCAGCCACACTGGGACTGAGACACGGCCCAGACTCCTACGGGAGGCAGCAGTGGGGAATCTTGCGCAATGGGCGAAAGCCTGACGCAGCAACGCCGCGT
>JBOGHW010000083.1:0-6150 GCA_050744865.1 Acidimicrobiales bacterium
CCTCGATCTCAGGCAGGACGGCTGAAGAGGTGACGACCGCCCTGGCTGAGCTCGTCCGCAGAGGCGTCCTCGAAGTATCGGCCGACCCGCTCTCACCCGAACGGGGCTCGTACCGCTTCGGCCAAGAGATGCTCCGTCAGGTCGCCTACGAGAGCCTCTCGCGACAAAACCGCAAGTCCCGCCACCTTCTCGTGGCAGCCCACCTGCGAAAGACCTTTGCCAACGACGGCGAGGAGATCGCAGAGGTCATCGCCCGCCACTACCTGGACGCCCTGGCAGCCGGCCCTGATGACCCAGACGTGCCCGAGCTGCGTTCAGAGGCGCTCGAGCTCCTCGCACACGCAGGCGAACGAGCCAAGCGAGCCGGCTCTTCGACCCAGGCAGCCGCCAGCTTCTCCACCGCCGCCGAGCTGGCCCTTGTATCGGCCACAGGAGACGGCGGTGGCAAGTTGCGGGCCGCCCAGCTCTTGGAAGAAGCGGCCAAGGCCTACAACACCGCCGCCGATTATGACGCTTGCATCGCCAGGTCAGAGTCGGCTCGGGGTCTTTACCTCGAGCTCGGTGACGAGCGGTCCGCCGCTCGTGCTCAGAGCCGTCTCGGATCGGCCCTGGACCGGTTTGGCCGGGCGACCGAGGCCCGCACCCAGCACCTGGAGGCCCTCGAGGTGCTGCGGCCAGAACCTGACGCCGACACAGTCGAGGCACTGCGCTGGCTTGCCGGCCTCGAGCTGTTCTCGGGCAACGCCCCCGAGGGCGATCGCCTCTCGGCCGAGGCACTCGTGCTTGGCCAGGACCTCGACGTCGGCGACCAGCTCCTTGGCGACCTGTTCGGCACCCGGGGACTCGCCCACACCTTCGCCAACCGGAGCGCCCAGGCGGCCGCCTACTACCGGGAAGCCGCCCGCCTGGCCGAAAAGGTCAGCGACTCAGTCGGCCTCGGCAACGCCCTCCTCAACTTGTCCGACGTCCTTTGTCCGACAGACCCTGTTGCTGCCGCCGAGCCGGCCAGGGCGGCAGCCGACCATGCTCGTCGTGGCGGCGCCCGCCAGTTGCTCGCCTTTGCCATCGCCAACTTGGGCGAGGCCCTCCTTGCTCTGGGCCAGTGGGATGAGGTGGCCGAGAGCCTGCGTGTCGCCGTCGAGGAGGACGGCCTCGGTGACATCGAGCTCCTCCGGTGTCTAGGAGAGGCCTGGCTGACGGGCCTTCGAGGCGACGGCCAGAAGGCTGCCACTGTGGCCGAGTCGCTCGAGGGCATGCGTGCCAGCGAGGGTGTCCAGGACCAGGCGACCCTTTCCCTCGCCCAAGCCCTGGCCGCCTGGGCGGACGGCCGGACGGACGAAGCCCTTCATCGTGCTCGGGCCGTCGTCGCCCACGCGGCCAACGGCGACCTTCAAGTCAGCCACGTCACGAGCTGGTGGGCATGGCCGCTCGCAGCCCGCGCTGCCCGCGCCCTCGGCGACGACGCCACCAGTGCCGAGCTCGTCGCCATCTTGGACGCCCACCCGTTCGGCCAGCTGCCGCCCATCCTTAGAGCCGAGCGCCAGCTCGCCCTGGCCTGTGGCAAAGCCGAGACCGGCGACAAGGACGCCGATGCCGCTTTCACGGGCGCAGTGGTCGCTCTTCGCCGTGTTGCCAGCCCGTACCACTTGGCCCACGGGTTGTTGGACCACGCCTCCTACCTCGCCCACAACGGTGATACCGAGGCGGTGAAGGCAGCCGTCGCAGAAGCTCGCGAGATCGGGGTCCGCCTCGGCTGTCCGCCACTTGTCGAACGAGCCGACAGCCTGGCAAAGGAACTGGCTCCTACCTGAGTTTGCCCTGTTACAGGGTGGATGTACCCTCGTCCTATGGCGTCGTCGAAGCCCTTCGAGGCATTGCAGTTCGACTTCTCTGCGCCCGGCGAGCCAGCCGGCGACGAACCGGTACCCAACGCCTCGGGCGACCTGATCGAGATGGTCGCTCGCGTGAAGGCCATGGCTCGGGCGAGCGAGAGCCTCGAGGTGCGAGGTCCGGGCTCGACGCCAGACGAAGCAATCAGCGTGGCCGAGTTCTACGAACGCGTGCGCTACGCCCTGCGCAGCGAGTTCCCGGCTGATCTTTGGGTGACGGGCGAGATCCGCAAGGTGACGGTGTCGAAAGGGAATCGCTACCTGGAGCTCGCCGACCGCCAGGGATCTGCTGACAGGGCCCCTGCCACGATCGATGTTGCGTGCTGGTCGCGGGACTGGCCGCACATCGGGGCACGCTTGCATTCGGTAGGCGTCGAGCTCGCAGCCGCGCTCGTCGTCCGCATCCGCGGACGAGTCGGCGTATGGGACGGGGCCGCCAAGATCCGCTTCAACATGACCGACCTCGACGTGGAGGCTCTCGTCGGCGGGATCGCCGCAGCTCGGCGGCGGCTCCTGGCCACCTTGCAGCAGGAGGGACTCCTGCTCGCCAACAAGCACCTCCCGATGCCCGTTGTCCCCTTGCGAATCGGCGTCGTGACGAGCGCCGGGGGCGAGGCTTACCGTGACTTTACGGGGGCGTTGAAGCGATCGGGGTTCTGCTTCGATGTCAGGCTCGAGGCGACCCTGGTGCAGGGCCAGGACGCTCCGCAGCAGATTGCCAGGGCGATGCGAAGGCTGCGCACCTTCGAGCCACAGCTGATCGTCGTGGTGCGCGGCGGCGGCGCCAAGGGCGACCTCGCCGCCTTCGACAGCGAGTCCGTCGCGAGGGCGATCGTCGGTTCGGGCGTCCCGGTCTGGACCGGCGTAGGGCACACCGGGGACATGTCAGTGGCCGACGAGCTTGCCCAGCGCTCCTGCATCACTCCGACTGCCTGCGGCGAGGCAGTCGTCGGCGCCGTGCGGGACTACATCGAGGCAGTGGATGCCAAGGCGGCCGCCGTCGGCGCCAAGGGGAGGTCGGCGCTCGAGCGGAGCCTCAACAGGATCGAGGATCGCCGGGCCAGGTTGGGCCGAGCCGCCCGTCACGAGATCGACGGTGCAGCTGCTGCCCTCGTGCTGGCGCGCAGCCACACCAGGCACGGTGCCGTCGTAGTTGCCGAACGTCACAGCTCCAACCTCAGCCTGCAGGCCCAGGCATTGTCGTCGACCGTTCGGCATGGCATGGCCGGCTGTGAGGAGCGACTCGCCAACCGGCGGGCGATGCTGCAAGCCTTCGACCCGCGCCGCCAGCTGGCAAGGGGCTGGTCGCTCACGAGGGGTGCTGACGGCCGGGCCCTGCGCTCCGTCGGAGAAGCCTCCCGAGGGGAGCAGATCGTCACGATCTTCAGCGACGGGAGCGTGACCTCCACAGTAGAGAGCTCGTCGAGCGAGATACCCCTGGCGAGTGTGCCCGGAACTGGAGAAGCGTGATGCATGGTGAGGTGACAGGGAGTGGCCAGCTCGTTCCCGTGGCCGATCTCGGGTACACCGAGGCGGCCGAGGAGCTGGATCGCATCATCGACGAGCTGGATCGCGGTGTCGTCGACATCGACGTGCTCGAGGACCGGCTGTCGAGAGCCGTCGAGATCGTCGAGGAGCTGGACAGGAGGATCCGCGGCGCTCGTGAGCGAGTGAACTCGATCTTGCCGCGGCTCGAGGGCGCCGGTTCCGGCGACGAGCACGGCGCCACTACGGTGTGACCCCATGACTGACCAGATCGAGCGAATCGGAGTTGTCGGCTCAGGGTTGATGGGTTCTGGGATAACAGAGGTATGCGCCCGGGCGGGCCTCCAGGTCACCGTCGTGGAAGCAGACGACGCGGCCTGCGCCAAGGGCCATGAGCGCTTCGCGAAGTCCCTCGAGACGGGGGTGAGACGGGGCAAGCTCCTGCCCGAGGAGGCGGAGCGGGCGGCCGATGCAGTGCGCTACGCCACCGACCTCGGAGAGCTGGCCGACCGGGACCTCGTGGTCGAGGCGATCACCGAGGACGCGGCTGCCAAGGTTGCCATCTTCAAGACTCTCGACCAGGTCGTCGAGTCCGAGAACGCCATTCTGGCGTCGAACACGTCCTCGATCCCGATAATGAAGCTGGCGACCGTCACCAATCGGCCCGAGCAGGTACTCGGGCTGCACTTCTTCAACCCGGTACCTGTCCTCAAGCTCGTGGAGCTGGTCACATCGCTCATGACCAGCGACGAAGTGGTGGAGAGAGCGTCCGGGTTCGTGATCTCCAGGCTCGACAAGCGGGTCGTCCGCTCGCAGGACCGCGCCGGCTTCATCGTCAACTCGCTGCTCATTCCCTACCTTCTGTCCGCCATCCGCATGCTGGAGTCGGGATTCGCCACCCGCGACGACATCGACGCCGGGATGATCGAGGGCTGCGCCCACCCGATGGGCCCGCTCGCCCTCTCCGACCTAGTCGGGCTTGACACGATGCAGGCGGTCGCCGAGTCCCTCTACGACGAGTTCAAGGAGCCGCTCTATGCGCCGCCACCACTCCTGCTCCGCATGGTCGAGGCTGGCCTGCTAGGACGCAAGACGGGTCGAGGCTTCTACGAGTACGGCCGCCCCGCCGGGGCCCGAGCCGAGAGCGCGGCCTCCTGACGATGACTTCGCTCTCCGCAGGGGGTAAGGACGCCGAGGCACGCGAGACATCGGAGCGGCCCTGGGGCAGCTACGTCGTGCTTGACGAGGAGCCCGACCACAAGATCAAGCGCCTCGTGGTGCATCCCGGCAAGCGCCTCAGCCTCCAGGTGCACGAGCAACGGTCGGAGCACTGGTTCGTCGTGAAGGGCAGTGGCGTGGTGACGCTGGACAGCACCGTTGCAGACGTCGGGCCCGGCGACTCGGTCGACGTCGAAGTCGGGACGGCGCACCGCATCGAGAACACCGGAGAAGTGGACCTCGTCTTCGTCGAGGTGCAGCACGGCACGTACTTCGGTGAGGACGACATCATCCGGCTCGACGACGACTTCGGGCGTATGCCGACGACTCAGTGACCGAAGACGACCGGGAGCTGCTCAAGGCCGCGCAGGGTGATGCGGTTGCGGTAGACAGGCGCCTCGGTAGCCAGCTCGATCGTCTGAAACCGCTCGAGGAGCCTGTCGAACACGACCTGTCCTTCGGCGCGGGCGAGCGCTGCACCCAGGCAGTAGTGGATCCCACTCGCGAAGCTCATCGGCGGTCCCTCGTCGCGCCGTAGGTCCAGCTTGTCGGGGTCGGAGAAGTGGGAGGGATCACGGTTGGCGCTGCCCAGCACCAGGACCACCTCGCCACCGGGTTGCACGGTGACGCCGGCTATGTCGACCTGTTCGAAGGCGTGCCGGCCGTCGAACTGCACCGGGCTGTCGTAGCGGAGGAGCTCCTCGACGGCGCTCCGCATGGCCGTACCCTCGTGACCCCCGGTCTCGACTCGCTCACGCCGGAGCCTGCTCAGCTCGTCGGGATGGCGCAGGAGGGCCAGGAGGCCGTTTCCGATCAGGTTGGTGGTGGTCTCGAAGCCAGCTCCGAACAACAGCATCGCCGTCGAGATCAGCTCTGCCTCGCTCAAGGCGTCGGTGCCTTCCTGCACCGCGATCAGCTCACTCAGCAGGTCCTCCTGCGGTTGCCTGCGGCGCACGGCCACCAGCTCCCGGAAGTACGCCTCGAGCTCGGCCTGAGCCGCGAAAGCAGGCCCGACTTCCTCGTCGGCGATGACGGGCTCGAGCAGGACCGTCACTTGTCGCATCGTCTCGCGGAAGTGGGGCCAGTCCGTCGAGGGCACTCCCAGCATCTTGCTGATGACAGCCGAGGGCAACCGGAAGGCCAGCACCTCCATGACGTCGACCACTTCGCCCTCCGGGATGGCGTCGAGCAGCTCGGAGACCAGCTCGACGATGTGCGGACGCAACTTCTCGACGGTTCGCGGGGTGAAAGCCTTGCTGACCAGGCGCCGGAGCCGGGTGTGGTCCGGAGGGTTGAGGAACAGCAGCGATCGCCGCTCGTCGAGAGCCTCGACGATCTTCGGGAACACCTCGAGGTGACCGAAGCGAGCTGCTGCTTGCTGGCGCTCGACGCCCGTCTCCTTGCCCAGCCTCTGGTCGCGGAGCACGAGCTGGTACTGACGATCACGGAAATGCACAGGCGTAGGCCTCAGACGATCAAGTAATTCCCACCCCCTCGATCACCCCTTTCCACAGGCGGTCCTCCAGGCCAAAGCTTCTCTGCGTCCAGCTCGGACAAG
>JBOGHW010000084.1:0-59669 GCA_050744865.1 Acidimicrobiales bacterium
CAGTTGAGCCAGTGGGCGCACGACCTCATGCCATGGCCTGCCCAGGCCTGGCGTCTGTCGAACTCGCCCACGAGCAGCACCAGGCGGCACTCGCCGGCGGTGACGCGGGCTGCTTGCGAGCAGAGCTAGCCCTCCAGGACCGTATCCTGCAAATCATCGAACATGTGTTCGATTGTAGTCGCAGGGTGTGCCCGGTTTGCCGCACTTCTGCGTCACGATGCAGGGGGTCGGTTCCGTCGAGGCGTAGGGCTATCACATTCCTCCAAGCTCCGGCACCTGCGAACGCGCTAAATATCGACAGCAAATCTGCCGATAGCAGCTACACACTTTAGACTTTGCGAGGGAGTTCTAGATGAGGACGAGGAATGTGGCCAAGGTGGAACGCGCCGCCGCGCAGGCGGACGACGGCTTTACTCTCATCGAGCTCCTCGTCGTTCTCCTCATAATCGGGATACTGCTCGCGATCGCGATCCCGACCTACTTGAGCCTGACGAAGGGAGCGAACAACACCGCCGCCCAGTCGAACCTGCAGACGGCGCTCACCGGAGTGCACGCTTACTACACCGAGGGTGGCCAGAGCTTCCTCAACATCGTGACTCCCGCGGCCGCGTCCACGTCGACCATAACCCAAATCGACACCGGGCTCTCCTACTCGCCGGACGGGAACTCGGACGGTACGCACGACATCAGCATCCACGTGCTCGGATCCGGCACTCCCGTCGGCTCCGACATCGAGCTGACCGCCCTTTCGCCCGGGACCAAGGATTGTTGGGGGGTCCTCGAGGTGGATTCCACGCAGACCTCCGGGGTCGCGGTCACCACCTTTGGAGCCGCTCAGGTTGGCACCTACTACTTCGTCGAGGAGAAGGGGCACGCCAATTCGAGCAACTGCAATGCCTCCAACACCGTCGACCTCGACGCCATAAGCACGACCGGCTTCCCTCCGGGATAGCCGCCCTCGGCTGTGGTTGGGCGACCCAGTCCCTGAACTCTCGCCTCGCCGCGGCCGGCTTCGCACTGCCGGGCACCCTCACGAGCGACCATGGCCTGTGGCAACCCGTAATAGTTGCTGGCAGACCAAAGTGGAACCTCTCGGACGGTTGGTGTGTCAAGAAGGGTAGTGAAGACGAGCGGATCAGGATCTGCAGCATATGAAGCCGGCGACGCATGGCACGTAGATGTCTACGAGGCCGCGCGGGGCCGCCTCTTCCGCACGGCCCGTCTCCTGACCGGTTCGGACGCAGTGGCCGAAGAGGTCGTCCAGGAGGCATTCCTCCGCGTACATATGAGCCGTCGTCAGCCGGACAATGCCGCTGCATATTTGCGAGCCACGGTTGTCAACCTCTGCCGTAACCACAGCCGGCGTATGAGATTGGAACACAGCCTGTACGACCCGCCGGCGGCTGTAGTGAGTTGCCCGGAAGTCGACGAAACATTTGCAATCGTGGCCCGCCTTCCGTACAGGCAGCGAGCCGTGCTTGTACTCCGTTTTTACGAAGACCTGACGGAAGTTGAGATCGCCGAGGTTCTCGGGTGTCCGCTCGGATCAGTCAAGTCGAGCTTGCATCGTGGACTCGCAAAGTTGCGAAAGGAGGTGTCGAGATGATCGACCTCGACACGGCAGAAGAGCGGTTGCGGGTCACACTGAAGGCGGTCGCGAACTTACCAGCAGGCGCGCTTCCCAGGTCGACACCGCGGGCCAAACGTGCCAAGGCTCGCAGAGCGGGCCGCACCCGCCACCTGTTGACGATCGCCATTGCCGTTGCCGCCAGCGGCGCTGTCGCGGTCCTGCTTGTGGTGCCCGGCAGCCGGCATGGTGGTGGCGCCAACAGGGCAGCCGCGACGTCCGCGGCCGCAGCTTCCACGACCACGACCACGACCACGACAACCAATGTTCCGAGCGACATTCAGGGTACCGAGGAGACACTCGTGCCTGCTAGGGCCTTCTCGTACAGTGACTCGCAGTTCTCCTGGCTAGAGGTTGCTGTGAAGGGGACGGTGCATGCTTTCACCGTGGCAAACTCACCCGAGTTCGAAGTGGCCGAGCTCACGCCGCTAGGCTGCGATCCGCAACCGAATGGCGTTACCGCAACTGAGTCGCTGTCCTACACGGGCCGTGGCGGTGGATCCGGCAGTGTCGGCCCGCAGATGGGATGCCAACCAAGTGCACCCGCCAGGCTGACCGGACCGACAACCGTCGAGATCATCAACAACTGGCCGACTGTCCGGCGATCGGTCTTCGTATGGCCCAACCTTCCTGCCTCAGTCGCCTACGTGACCTACTCGAGGGCCGGCAAGACCTTGTTCTGGGAGAAGCCGCTTGACGGGACTGCCGGATTCAGCGTTCCCTGGCCGCGTATCTACGACGGGGCCTACGCCGCCTGGCATGACGCTCCGATACCGGTGCTGCGGGCCTACAACTCTGCAGGCGGTCTCGTCGCCACCGCCCTGTGCCCGCGAATAGGAGGAGACGACGAGGTCCGCAGCGGCTGACTCGCACTCAGGTTGGCGCCGCCAATCAGCGAGGTGTGATGTTCTGCAGCCTGACCTGCCCGATTGCGACCAGGCGGCCATCGGAGTCGGTGATGCGCACTTCCCAGAGCTGGGTGGTCCTGCCCTGCTGCAGCGGCTGGGCGAGCACGCTCACCCGGCCAGTGCCCACGCCACGGACGAAGTTCGTGTTGTTGTTGACCCCTACGACCTCCAAGCCTTTGGCGCGCACAGCCGTCCAGGCCCCGACGCTGGAGGCGGTCTCGACCGCAGAGGTGTAGACGCCGCCGTGGACGATCCCCCACGGCTGGTGGTGCTCGACAGTGAGGTCTATGTGGCCCTCGACCCGATCGCCGGCCACGCTCGTCAACTCGAGGCCGGCAGCTCGCATGAAGGCCGTGGGGCCCGGTTGTCCTGGCTCGCCCACATGTGTCAGGTCAGGCGTCACGCCTCCACCTCTCGCCGGGGAACGAGCCGCCCGGCGTGGCCGGCGATGCTGGAGCCTCTGCGGCCGACCCTGATCATGTTGGCGTCGAGCCCGTTGGTCAGATAGCAGAACGAGATGCCGGAGTCGGGGTCGGCAAAGGCGATCTGGCCCCCGGCGCCGGCGTGGCCGAAGGCCCGCGCCGACACGGTGTGGCCGAATCCCCGGAGTGCTGCGTCCGGCTGCTCGCCGGCGATCACGGTGCCCAGGGCTCGGTTGGACGGCACCTTCCAGATGGGGTCGGGGAAGGTGCCGTGGACTTCCCTCGTGCCGGCGGCCAGCACGACTGGATCCCAGAGCTCCCCCGGGTTGTGGAGTAGGCCCTGGTAGAAACTGGCGACGTCGGCGGCCGTGGAGATGCCGCCCGCAGCGGGCATGCCCAGAGCCCGCACCTCCGGCATGTTGAACCCCAAGAGCGCAGCCTCGGTAACTTCGCCCTGCAGCGACTCGAGCGTGACTCCAGGCGTTCCTAGTAGCTGCTCGAGCTCGGCGTCGGTGGGTGGCTCGCCCCTAACCTCGAGGTCGTTTATGTCGTCCTGCTCGCCAGCGGGCACCCCGAGGCGGAACGACTTCAGGCCGAGCCGGTCGACCACCTCGGTCTGGACGAAGCTCAGGTATTCCGTACCGCTCAGGCGCTCGATCAGCTCGGCGATCACCCAGTGCGCCGAGGTCGCGTGGTACTCGAAGGCCGTGCCGGGCTCCCAGTTCAGCCGCCACTGGCTGAACTGCTCCAGCCGTTGGGCTCGCGTTCCCCACTTGTCGGGTCCAAGCGGCGCACGCGGGAAGCCGCTCTCGTGCAGGAGCAGCTGCTTGATAGTTATCACGTCCTTGCCGTTGGTCCCGAACTCAGGGATCAGGTCGGCGACGCGCTGGTCGACCGAGGCAGCACCCTGGCCGAGGAGGAGCCAGAAAGCGGAGGCGACGAACGCCTTTGTGGCCGAGAAGATCACGTATCGGCTGTCGGGTGCGGCGTCGCCGAAGGTCTCGAAGGCGATTACATCTCCGTCGAGGGCGACCGCCATCTGAGCTGAGGGGAGGATCCCCTCGTCGATCTCCCGGTGGCAGCGGGCCACGAGGGCGTCGAGCGCGGCGGCGTCAACACCTACCCGCGCGGTCTCCTTGAACGCAGGCGACGGGCTCCCGGCATGCGACATCTGTGTCCTCCAATTCATGTGGCGGCGGTTGACTCGTTGGCAACGTATCGTGCCTGCCGGGCGGACGAATCAGGTAAAGGGGCTGTGGCGTCATCCTCTTGACAGGCTCGACCGTTGATAAGAGGTGAAATGGACGAATCTGGCGGGCTGCCACCGACCCCTGACCTGGCCGCTGCGGCCACCGGCGACTGGGCGAGCACTGAGTTCTCGTCATTCTTCCAGGTTGCCTACCCCGAGGCGACCCGACTCGCCCGGCGGATGGGGCTGACGGCACATGATGCCGAAGACGTTGCGGTCGAAGCCTTGACCAGGACCTTCGTGTCGTGGGGACGGTTGCAGCATGCGGACTGGAAGCGCCCGTGGGTCACGCGTGTGGTGGCCAATCTCGTGATCGACCAGGTAAGGCGCCGGCGTGCGCCCGCCGCACCGGCAACGGCGTCGGCGTTCGAAGATCGCTCGGACGACGGCATCGACCTATCGCGCGCTCTCGCCAAGCTTCCGCGCCGGCAGCGTCAGGTCGCCGTGCTTCGTTACCTATCTGACCTGTCGATCGAAGACGTCGCGACTGCTCTACAGATGCGACCCGGCACCGTTAAGCAGCACACGGCCAGAGCAAAGGCAGCTCTTCGCGCCGAGTTGGGAGAGCCTGAGGACCCAGAGCGAGGAAGGCGGCTGACTGATGACTGACCTGACACCTACTGAACCTGTCAGCGACAGCTGGCGGCCGATGTCGACTGGGGAAGCTCTTGCAGTCGTGATCGGGCGAGGTCGTCGGCGGCGCCACCGCCGCATAGCAGTCGCGGGCGCGGCGCCGATCCTGCTCACTGCTTGCGTCGTCCTAGGTCTGGTGGTTAGTGCTCCGGCGCCCAAAGGGACCAACGTTCGACCGCTGTCGAGCGGCGCAGCTGCTCACGTGGTCTACGGGCTGAGCGATGGGCCCGGCGCGTTCGGGTTCGTCGGCGCCGCCGGGGATGGCGTGTGGTTCTTCCCCAACGACGTCAAGGCCACGATCTACTTCGTGCAGCCCGGGCACTCTCGTTCGTACCACCTGCCGGGCGACGTCAAAGACGACGGCAGCCCAGTCCTTGCCACCGCACCCGGTGACGTCGTCTGGGCCGCCGCCGGCCAGGTGCTCTTCCGGTTGGACGGGCAGACCGGTCAACTGCAGAGCGTGGACCTGCCGGCGCCGGGCGACACTGTCGATCCTTCACGCGGCGCTGTGAGCGACGCTCTCAGCGATCGGCCCGACTCTCTTGCTGCTGGCGGGCCGAGCGGTCAGGTAGTCATCGGCTTCTTCGAGAACGGCGCAATCGAGACTTACAACCCAGCCTCCGGACACATCTCCAGGATCCGGCTGCCTTCTGGCTACTTCCCCAACGACGTGGCGATCTTGCCTGATGGAACGATCGGAGTCGCCATGCAGCGGCCCGACCCGCACCCGGCGTTCGCTGTCTACGTGATCGGGCGCAACGCCGCCTCTATGGTTCCGGTCAAGAGCGACGACCAGGGGATCGTCGACTACGAAGGCCATGGCTTCCTCGTAGGGGAGACACAGCCTGTGCTCGTCAGCGAGGCGGGTCGTGTCGTGCCGCTGTCAGTGGGCTTCGACCTGCCGGCGGCGTGGCACTGGGACAGCTGGGAGGGCGCTCCTGTCCGCTCGGGTGTCGTGGCCGGAGGAGGCGTGGTGCGCAGTGCCGGCGTCCCGGGCAAGTCGTCGTACTTGGTTGTGGCGTCACCCAATGCTCGCTCGAATGTCTACCCGATGCCGGAGGAGCACTGGCCCGAGGAGGTGTCTAGTTGCCCGGGGGGCGGCTGTCGACCAGTGCCGGCTCACGAGGCGATGGCACCGATCTCGGACATCGCCGTCGACGGGGCTGGTGATATCTGGGTCCTGACGGAGACCCCGCGCGACGGGACGGCGTTCGCCGAGGTGCCGGCGATCGGCTAGAGTTGGCACGCCGCCTGCAACTAGCGTTGTAGCTGCGCGCCGCACGTAGCGGCGGGGCCTGATTCGATTCCTTACTCGAGTTGGCCTTACTCAACTCGTTTGGAGTCTGGTGACAACGTCATTTTCAGACCTCGGGGTCCGCCCTGAGGTAGTAGCAAGCCTGCGCGCCCGGGGCATCGAGACACCGTTCCCGATTCAGGTCGCGACTCTCCGCGATGCCCTTGCAGGCCGCGACGTCTGCGGCCGTGCCCCGACGGGATCGGGCAAGACGCTCGCCTTCGGCATCGCCGTGGCCGAGCGCTGCACGAAGTCCGCCCCGTGGAAGCCGCGCGGTCTCGTCCTCGCCCCCACGCGAGAGCTCGCCGCCCAGATCGAGCGCGAGATAGCGCTCTTGTCAGGCGACTCGCGCCGCGTCCTGTCGATCTACGGTGGCACTTCGTACGGTCCTGCCCGCAAGGCTCTCTCCAAGGGTGTCGACACAGTCGTCGCCTGCCCCGGGCGGCTCGAGGACCTCGTCGAGCAAGGCGCCATCAACTTGAGCGCGGTCAAGACCGTCGTGGTCGACGAGGCGGACCGGATGGCCGACATGGGCTTCTTGCCGGCAGTGCGCCGCTTGATGGATTTGACGCCCGCCGGCAGGCAGGTACTGCTCTTCTCGGCGACGCTCGGTCGCGAGATCGAGGCCCTCGTCGGGCAGTACCAGACGGACCCGGTGCGCCATGACGTCACGCCGGAGTCAAAGGACGCCGACGTCGAGCATCACTTCTGGCTGGCGCCCCGCGAGAGCCGTGTCAGCCTCACGGCCCAGCTCGTCAGCGAGCACGGGCGGGCCCTGGTGTTCTGCCGCACCCGGCACGGGGTCGACCGCCTCGCTCGCCAGTTGAAGAGCGAGGGCATCGAAGCTGCCGCCATCCACGGCGACCGTACCCAGGCGCAGCGCGAGCGGGCGCTGCAGGCCTTCTCCCGGGGACAGGCCCGAGCCCTCGTGGCGACCGACGTCGCCGCCCGGGGGATCCATGTCGACGACCTGCCCTGTGTCGTCCACTTCGACCTGCCGCCGGACGCCACCGACTATCTCCACAGGTCCGGCCGGACAGGCAGGGCAGGCCGGACCGGGACTGTGGTATCGCTCGTCACCAACGAGCAGCGCAAGCTCGCCCGCACTCTGCAGCAGACTCTCGGCGTCGGGAGCGGCACGCTGACGCCGCCGAGGGCGGGCACCGCTGTGCAGCCGGTCGCGCCGAGCGACAGCCCGCAGCGCACCGAGCGCCCGCAGCGCACCGAGCGCCGCCCGCAGACCGGCGCCGAGTGGCGGCGCGAAGCCAGGAAACCCCGGACCGACAGCCGCCCGGCACGTGGCGAGCGATCGCCTGTCGGCACTGTGAAGTTCTTCAACACCGATCGTGGCTTTGGGTTCCTGTCGGGACCTGACGGCGACGACCTCTTCGTGCACTACTCGCACATCGAGGGATTCGGCCCGAGGATCCTCGAGGTCGGCCAGCGCGTGGCTTTCGAGGTTGCCCCAGGTCGCAAGGGAGCCGAGGCCCGCAAGGTCCGCGTGATCTGACAAGTCGCTGCGGCGGCTAGACAATCGGGTATGCGCTCGTCCGCCGCCCGGCTTCTTGCCGTTGTCGCATCGCTCGCCTCGGTGACCTTCGGAGCTCTGCCTGCCGTCGATGCCGCTGCCGCTCCCCCCGGAGCCTCGGCACCGGCGGTAACCGTGACCCCGACGAGCGGCATCCACTCGGGGGCGGACGTGACAGTCTCGGTGTCTGGCGAGCCCGCCGGCACAACGCTGCTGGCCGTCGAGTGCTCGGCGGCGGCGCTGAACGAGGGCGAGGACGCTTGTGAGAACGGCTCGGATGCCGTCTTCTGGGCGACCGGCTCCGGCGCCAGCACCCACCTGCGCGTGTTCTCCACCATCTCGACGGCCGTCGGCTCGATCAACTGCATGGTGGGTTGCCTGGTGGGTGCGGTCACACTTTCGGGCGCCAACTCGGTTGACATCGTGGGCGTCGTCTTCGTGTCGTTCTCGGCACCTGCGGCTGGCCCGGGCAAGGGCCCTCCCGCTCCACCGGCGTGGGCCTTCCCGCCAGGCGTCCCAGCCGGTACGACGATCACTGCGACGAAGTCGCTCACGGCCAAGCTGGCAGCGGGAGAAGCGCCCAGCCTGGCACCCGGGGCGGCCGTCACCGGGCCTGGCGTCAGCCTGCGGTCGATCGCCCCGCCCACCAAGCCGGCCAAGGGCGTGGCTCTCCTCCAGCTCGTGCTGGCGGCGCCCGGCACGTCCTGGTCGAGTGCCACTGATACTGCAGCAGTCGTGAACGTCAAGATCGACCCTGGGTCGAGCCAGCAGATCGTGTTGTTCGCCGGCGCTCGCCCCTTCACCTACGCGGCAGAGTTCGGCGATTTGGAGACCGGCGACCACTCGGTCACCGTCTCGGTCAGCTCGGCGCTGTCAACCACCGGCAAGTCGCCGCCGCGGGTCCGTGTCATAGCCGAGCGCCTCTCAATCGTCACACGCTCCAATCCGGCGTACCTGGCGATGCAGTACGCCCCGATCGTCTACGGGAGGTCCGACACAGCTTCGAGCGACACGCCGCTGCTCAGCTACTACGTCGAGACGGACCTGAGCGGCGGCGCACACCTGCTCCAGTACACGACGATCTGGTCGAAGGAGGACGCTGGGACGAGCTTCGTGCCCTGGCTGGAGTGGGGTGAGTGGGGTCGTATGACGGACATCACCGAGACGACCCAGCTGGACGTGAGCGCTTCAGGTGCCATCCGCCACCCGATGTTCGACTCCTGCGGGTGCTCGGCGACGTACCCGCAGAACAGGACTTCCCCCCTCGAGGAGGAGGTGCCTTTCAAGGGGTCCTACGACGGGACTCACATGATCGTGCGCAATGCCTCCGGCAACGACTACCAGGACGACACAGGGCGGTCGGCGTTCGACATGGAGCAGCCGCCTGTGAGCGGGCCGGCGCCCGGTGCGGTGCGGGAGTCGGTCATGGACGCCAACCCGTGGACCTACCGGGTGTCGGCGATGGAGCTGTCGCGCTGGTACAAGGACGGCTCGACGAGTGCTGCCTCTCCCGAGATCGGCGACAGCAGGCAGTACGCCATCATCGACATCGACTGCACGGCGACCGGTACGAGCGCGGTCGGCGTGGCGATCCGGCTCAAGGGCTCTCCGACCTGGTACTCGTCGGAGTACGGGGGCAGCTACGGCCTTTACGATGGAGGCCACGGCCGCACGGCAGTAAAGCTGCCAGAAGGATGGCAGTCGGTGGGCGTCGCAGCCGTCAAGGTCACGGCTTACGGCTCGGCAGGTAGCAAACCAGCCGTATCCGGGCTCAGCCTGACAGTCGTTGCCCTCACCAAGAGCTTCGGCATCTTCCACGCCCCACACCCCGCCCCGGTAGTGGTACTGCAGAGCTGACCCGGCTATGCCCTCGGAACGAGCGCGCCTCGCAGAACCCGGTCGCGCTTGGCGACACTTTGGTCCCTACCTGTCCGAGCGCGCCTGGGGCACCGTCAGGGAGGATTACAGCCAGGACGGCGACGCCTGGTCGTACTTCCCCTTCGAGCACGCCCACTTGAGGACATACCGGTGGAGCGAGGACGGCCTCGGCGGCGTGTGCGACGACGACCAGATCCTCTGCCTGGCCTTCGCCTTCTGGAACGAGCGCGATCCCATACTGAAAGAGCGAATCTTCGGGCTGACAGGGCCGCAGGGCAATCACGGCGAGGACGCCAAGGAGTACTGGTGGTACCTCGACTCCACGCCCACTCACTCCTGGATGGCGTGGCGCTACAAGTACCCGCAGGCTGCCTTTCCCTACGGTGATCTGCTTGCCGAGAACCAGCGGCGCGGCAAGCTCGACCGCGAGTACGAGCTGGTGGACACGGGCATCTTCGAGGAGGACCGTTACTTCGACATCACCGCCGAGTATGCCAAGGCGGGGCCGGACGACCTATGCGTCAACCTGCACGTCCGCAATGCCGGGCCGGAGGCGGCTCCTTTGCACGTGCTGCCCACTCTCTGGTACCGCAACACCTGGTCCTGGGAGATAGACGGCGTGGCACCGACTATTGCGGCGCAGGGAGCATGTCTCGTCGCCGACCACCCCACGCTCGGAACCTACGCCCTGGCGGGAGACGGCTCTCCGCAGCCACTGTCCTGCGACAACGAGTCGAACGCGCAGCGTCTCTGGGGGGCCACCGGCGGCGCCGCCTACCCCAAGGACGGGATCAACGACCACGTGGTGAGCGGCGAGCCGACCGTCAACCCTGCCGGGACGGGCAGCAAGGCGGCCCTCTGGTACCGAATGCAGGTGCCGGCCGGCCAGGAGGTCTCGATCCGCCTTCGGCTCAGCTCGGTATCGCCGAAGGGCGGAGAGCTGCCTGCAGTCGGCGACAGCTGGGAGCGGGCCATGGCGGATCGAGCTCGGGAGGCAGACGAGTTCTACGCCGAGCTGGCGCCTCCTGATGCCAGCGCCGACGAAGTGGCAGTCATGCGCCAGGCGTTCGCAGGCATGCTCTGGTCCAAGCAGTTCTTCCACTACGACGTCAGCCGGTGGCTCGATGGCGACCCGACCGAGCCGGCGCCGCCTGAATCTCGCCGGCAGGCGAGGAACTCCAAATGGGGCCACCTCGACAACCACGACGTCATCTCGATGCCCGACACGTGGGAGTACCCCTGGTATGCCTCGTGGGATCTGGCCTTTCACTGCGTCACGCTGGCCAACGTCAGCCCGGGCTTCGCCAAGGCGCAGCTGCTCACGATGTGCCGCGAGTGGTACATGCACCCGAGCGGGCAGCTGCCGGCTTACGAGTGGGACTTCGGGGATGCGAACCCGCCCGTCCAGGCATGGGCCGCCCTACGGGTGTTCGAGATCGACGGCTCGAGCGACTTCGAGTTCCTCCGCCGGATCTTCGCCAAGCTGGTCATCAACTTCACCTGGTGGGTCAACCGCAAGGACGAGGCCGGGAACAACGTGTTCGAGGGCGGGTTTCTCGGCCTGGACAACATCGGGCCGATCAACCGCTCGGCGCCGCTGCCTGTCGATGGCGTCCTCGAGCAAGCTGACGGCACGTCGTGGATGGCGATGTACTGCCTGAACCTGCTGGACATCGCACTCGTGCTGGCCAAGCACGACCGCGTGTACGAGGACCTGGCCGTCAAGTTCTTCGAGCACTTCGCCTACATCGCCCACGCCGTCTACCGACAAGGGCTCTGGGACGACGAGGACGGCTACTACTACGACATCTTGCAGATGGCGGGAGGCGAGAGGATCCCGTTTCGTGTGCGGTCGGTCGTCGGGCTGCTGCCGCTGTGCGCCACCACGGTCGTCAGTGCCGACACGCTCGACGAGCTCGGTTGGTTCGCCGAGCACTTCGAATGGTTCGTCGAGCACAAGCCCGAGTTCGCCGCCAACGTCATCCGCCCGCACGGAGACGGCCCTGGCGCCGGCTACCTGCTCTCGATCGTGGATCCCGAGAGGCTGCGCCGAGTGCTTCCTGTGATGCTCTCGGAGGACGAGTTCTTGTCGCCGTTCGGGTTGCGTGCGCTCTCGCAGGCCCACAAGGATCACCCGTTCACCATCGATCTCGGCGGCATTTCCGACACCGTCGACTACGAGCCGGGCGAGTCGACCTCGGCGCTGTTCGGCGGCAACTCGAACTGGAGGGGCCCGATCTGGTTCCCTGTCAATTACCTCCTGATCGAGGCTCTCCGGAAGTTCCACTCTTTCCTCGGAGACTCGTTCACCGTCGAGTGCCCGACCGGCTCGGGCCAATCGACGACGCTCGAGATCGCCGCCGACGTCATCTCGCGTCGGCTGGTATCGATCTTCCTCGACGGCGCCGACGGCCGCCGCCCTGTCTTCGGGGACTACGAGAAGTTCCAGTCAGACGCCGCCTGGCACGGCCTGATTCCCTTCCACGAGTACTTCCACGGGGACACGGCCGAAGGTCTCGGCGCTTCTCACCAAACGGGTTGGACCGGACTGGTCGCCGACCTCATCTGCCGCCGCCGGTAAAAGGTGTCAGCGGGCGCCGGCGGCGGCTGAAGACCAGCCAGACGGCGCTGGCGATCAGTGCTGCTGCCGCCGTAGCGCCGGTTGCCAGCTCGCCTGTGGCCAAACCGGGCGCCTCGTAGCTGAACGAGACCACGCTCCAGCCGGCCGGGACACTGACGCCCTGCACTAGGTCGACTCTCGTCACGGGCGTCTTGTGGCCGCCGCGGAGGCTGTCTCCGCTCGTCAGCCCTTTGGCGGCGTTTGCGACGGCTGCGGCCGATCCGCTGAGAATGGAAGCATGCCACCCTGCGTCGTAGGACACGCTGCGAGCCAGCAGCTCCGGTTGCGAGGCATCGATCGCGATCGACTCGCTGTCAGTCGTCTGCGAGATGACGCGGGCTCCGCCTGCATCCTGAGGCCCCCCGATGCCGTTCTGTGTGCCGAGCGGCTGTACCCAGGCCACCGGTGGGGTCGAGCGGGAGCGAAACACCGCCATGTTGTCTGCTTCGCCCACCGGGCTGTAGGCAGCAGGTGTGACGGCCCGTGAGAGCGGCCCGTCCAGCAGGAACTCGTGGCCCGCTTGGCCGATTGCAACCTCGTAGTCCAATAACGGCGGTCCGCTGACAAGTCGCAGCTCCACCCCGACCGCTGCGGTGCCGGGCAGCCGGAAGGCGGATGCGGTTCCGTCGAGCTGCAGTGGCGGTCCCCATGCCAGCGCCCCGCCCTGGGAGAGAGTGCCGACTTGCACGACCTGGCCCGCTGCCGGAGCCAGCAGGAGGACCGAACCGCTCGTGGGAGACAAGGTTGTGCCGAAGTACCAGCCGGTGGACGCCGCCGGCGCCAGTCGAGCCGAGGGGCCGTCTGCCCTGATGCGTGGCAAGTTGTCCTGAGCAAGCGGCACGTTGCCCCCGGGCATGAGGGGATCGGCATGCGGTCCCTGCTGGGCGAAGCGAATGCCCGCCGTCGACTCAGGGGCTCCCGCCACCGGTAGCAGGAAGTACTCGGCTGGCGCCGTCACGACGTCGAGATCGAGCTGCGAGAACCTACCCTCGCTGAAGTCGCGCGGGCTGAATGAGTTGCGCTGGTGCGTAGCGGTGCCGGCAGAGAACGCACGGTTCTGGATGGCGGTGTACCCCTCGGCGCTGGCGTCGCCGACCACGATCCCGATGTCGGGCTCAGCTGAGTCGACCAGCGTGCTCGGGTAGAACAGATCCGGGTTGTAGACGGCGTATCTGCCGCCGCCGGGAAGATTTGCCGAGACCAGCTTGAAGACCGGGCCGGGCTGGGCGACCGAGGGGCTGGCGGAGGCAGACCAGAGGTAGCTGCCGCCGGCGAAGAGCGCCAGGTCGGCAACGACGAAGGCCGTCGCCAACCGTCGCCAAGCTTGTGGTGCCATACGATGGCTGGCGAAGGCAACCGCTGCTCCGCCCGCTGCGAGTGCACCTGCCACGGCGATGCCGACCCATATGGAGCCGAGTACGTCCGAAGGCTGTGGGGTTGCGCGCATCCACCTCCAGAACGAGTCGCCGAAGACGGCCACGGCGATGGCGACGGCCGCGACGACGGTGACCAGTCCAGCCGCTGCCCATGTCTCGGTCCGCGCCCTGGCGCGCTCGGGGAGGTTGCCGCCGTCCAACCACCAAGCCAGGGCGCAGCAGGCCGCGAAGTCGAGGTCGACGATGTTGCGCCCCTGGTCTCTTTGCTCGCCGTACATGGGGATGTGGATGATGAGGTGACCGAGAGGCGTGCCGGCCCCGATCGCCAGAACGACGCCCACCACGGCGATGGCGAGACATGCCCGCCGCTCTCCGGCCGGCAGGCGCTGGCGCCAGCGCCTCGATGTCAGGGCTCCGAGGGCGATGAGCGGCAGGATGCCCACGTACATGGTGACCTCGGGCAGGTTCGACTGCCCGAAGTAGACCGGTTGCGAGAACAGCTTGGAGCCGCCCAGCAGGAAGGGGACTACTCCGAGTAGGAGCTCCTTGGGCGGGTAGGAGAAGCTCGAGGCGAAGGACGCCGTCTCGTCGGACCGCTGCGATGTGGCGATGAACGCCAGCGCCGGTATCCAGACCATGGCTGAGGCGCCAAGGCCGCCTAGTGCACCGAGGCCCGCTTTGGCTATGAAGCGCGGCCCGGCCCGGGGAGTTACCGTCAGTCGAACGACAGCATAGGCAAGCGCCAAGGCGCCGACGTACAAGATTGCCTCCGGCGAGCCCGACAAGACCAGCACGCAAACAGATCCAGCCAGTAGCCAGCACCAGCGCCAGCGCCCGTCGGCAATGACCTGGCGAACGGCGATAAGTAGCCATGGCAGTGCGGCGAAGCCTTCGGACATGTCGATGTGCACGGCGCCCTGCCCTGCCACCGCCCCTGCACAGGCGAACGACAGAGCACCGAGGAACCCGGCCAAGCGGCGCGTGCCGCTCAGCCTCAGAAAGACATAGGTGCCGATCGCCACGGAGGCGTATACGAAGACTTCGTTGAGTACCCAGGCCAACCCGTCGTTGAGAACGGCGAAGAGCCATGTGACGGGGTAGAGGGCGCCGGCGTTGAGGCCCGCCAGCAACGGCGTCCCGCCGAATATCCAAGGGTCCCAGGCGGGGAACACGCCGTGCCTCAGCTGCTGGCCCACGAGGGCACGCAGCGGGTAGTTCTGTATCAGATTGTCCCCGACCAGAAGGACACGGCCGAAGGCGAAGTAGGCGCCGCAAAACACGACCACCGGTACGGCGGCGAGGACGAGCAGCGGCAGGGCGTCGCCGCGCCGGCCCGGGGCGCAGTCAGGCGGCTCGGTGTCGGTTGCCGTCACTTGTGGTGCGGACGTGGAGGTAGCCACCGACCATGATGCGGCAGCCATATTGCCCAGCCGGACCCCTGAGATGTGGGCCGGCCGAGCGACTTGCGTATGTACCTGTAGGCGGCAACCGGGTTGCTGGCTCCCGCCCAGTAGACGACGGCGCCGATGTGGTACTTGGCGAGGAAGGCGCGCATTTGTCCGTAGTCGACGTGCTCGGGCCGGCGCGGGGGCGGGAACTGGTCTCCGAGCAGCGAGTACGCCAGGAGATCCTGGGGGTACCGCGGGTACAGAGTCACGGGCCAGCGGCTGTCACGACCATTGTCGCTCGTGTTGGCATAGCCGCCGACGAGGTCGAACTTGAAGCTGTCCTCTGCCTGCCAGACCATGGCGGCCGGGTGGATCGGCGTGGCGTAGGGGTAGGAGACGACCGCGGTGCCCGGCTTTATGAGCTGCTGTATTGCCGACTGGAAGCTGCTCGGCCAAGGGGTTCGTCGCTGCAGGAACGGAGCCGTTGGTAGCAGCGAAACCATGACCGCGGCCACGACGATGGCGACCCTGACGCGTTTGGCTGCCCTCGTGTCGCCGCCGAGACGGCGTCCGAGTAATCGCCGCCAGCGAGGCCCGAGCCTCGGTGCTGCGGTCCGCGCGCCGTCCCGTGCCAACCAGAGGCGGTCGAGGCCGATGGCCAGGATCATCGAGCCGAACAGGAGGACGTAGAGAGAGAAACGTGCCGGGATCGTGTTGTCCAGCAGCGGGATCCACTGGAACACCGACTCGGGCAGCGGTATGTGGGTGCTGTGGGTTCCGATCGTCAAGACCGAGCCGAGCGACACGACGAAGGCGGCGACGCCGAGCCAGAAGAAGGTGCGGACCCTGTCGTCATTCCAGAGGCGGTGCAAGATGACGGCCAGCACGATCATCAACGGGATGCCGATGTAGGTACCGTTCTCCGACAGGTTGCGGTCGACGAAGTTGTTCGCCACATCGGCCAGGAAGTGAGGCACGCCCAGCTGGTTGGAGGTCGGGAGGAACGGCCCGAGGACGTTGGCCCGGAATGCCTGCAGGTTCTTGGCCGGAATGACGGCGCCGGCCAGGTGGCGCGGCCCGATCACCATCTCCCAGAGCATGAAGCCGGTCGAGGCGAGAAAGACCGTTGCCGCCACAGCCAAGGCTTTCGCCATGTAACCGATTCGCTGGCGGATCTTGTGCCGGAAGCGGATTCCCAAGCCGATGAAGGCGACGCCCAGCATGAGGCCGCAACCGGCCAAGATGTCCGGGGACACGTAGAGTTCGATGGCGCCGAGCAGGCCGAGAATGAGCCCTAGCCTCCATGGCCTCATCTTCTGGCGCTTTACCAGCTCGTCCATGCACAGCACGAGCAGCGGCGGGATGGGAACGAAGATGAGGTCGATGTGGAGCACCTGGGCAGCGGTGTACGGACCAAAGGCGTAGAGCAGGCCACCCGCGAAGGCAGCCAGGACCGAGCTGGTGTAGCGCCGCAGGACCAGGAACATGGCAACACCGTCAAGGGCGAGGCAGAGGCGGACGAGGAAGTTGAACGCCGCCACAGGGCCGAGGTTTGCCGTGATCGGCCAGGCGATCAGGCCGAGGAAGGGAACCGTCGTGTTGTCGGCGAGGTTGATACCGGTCGGGTACTCGAACCGGGTGGTCTGGAACAAGTTCAGGCCGTGAGTGAGGGCGTAGGGAGTCCAGGAGAGGAACCACACCATCTGCAGCGGGTCGGCGCCTGCCGGGCTGTGCTTGATGGCGCCAGGCAGGTGGCTGGTGTTGAACGGCCCGTAGGGGTAGAACGCGAGCAGCGCCAGGGCGACGTAGACGACCAGCGCCAGGGCCGTCTTCTGGCGCCTACGCCTTCGCGCCTTGGCTGACGCCTCGACGTCCTCGACGATGTCGGCGAGCTCGGAGGACGCCTCGAGCGGTTCGGGCGGTTCTGGTGCCGCCGTCTCCGGCGCGATGGTGGCTGTCATCGGGCGGCTGCCAGCTTGTGCCTTGACGCCAGCGCAGCGGTGATGGTGAGCAGGACGAGCATCATGCCAAAGGCCATCCAGGCCGACTGGTTCGCCACCGTCCCGAGCCCCAGCCAAGCGCGCGGGGGCTCCAGGCCCATCATCAGGGCGAAGCCGACCCAGGCGGGGAACCAGCGCATCGGTGAGCCGGGGAGGACTAAGGAGATCAAGAGCGGGATCATCGTCAGCATGTAGTGATCTTCTGACAGCGTTCCTGCCAGATAAGAACCCAGCAGCAGCGAGCTGGCGACTGTGATCAGGCGCAGGGCCGAGTCTTCGATCAGTCGCCAGGCGAGCCAGGCTGCGGCTAGTGCCACGGCCGCGGTGACGAGGCGGATGACGTCTATCGAGCCGCTCGAAAGGTTGAAGTCTCGGAGGACGTCAACCCATGCCGAATTGGAAAGGACGCCGGAGCCTGAGCGGTTGACGAGGCTGGGCAGCTTGCGGAAGACCGCCGCCGGGTCGCTCACGAACACGAAGGCGGCGGCGTTGAGTGCGGCCGGGATGGCTATGGCTACAGCCAGGGGCTTCCACTTCCGCTCCACCAGGAAGATGAGCAGCAACACGATGAGCAAAGGCTTCAGGCTCATGCTCAAGCCGACGAGCACGCCTGCCCACATCCAGTGCTGGCGGCTTGCCAGCCACCAGAACCCGGCGAGGGCGAGGAGGCAGAGGATCGTGGCATTCTGCAAGCTGAGCTCGGCGACCATGGGTCTGGCGTAGTGAAGAGCCAAGACGCACAAGGCGGCTGTCGGCCCGTACCACCGGCGCCCGGCGATGTGGGCGGACACCATGACAGCGCACCAGGCCGCCACTGCGGTGACGACAAGGCCGACTACCTGTATCTGGCGCAGCGTCAGGGCGGCTATGGGTCGCATCAACAGCAGCGAGCTGGGTGGGTAAAGGAACAGGCGGTTATCGGTCTGGGCGAGGTCGTACGGTTGCCCGCCGTGGGCGAACACGACGACAGCGTGCCAGGAAGTCACGAGGTCCCAGCCGAGGGTCGCATGGGGCCGGCCGATGCGGTAGCAGAGTTGGCTCCAAGTCACTGCGGCAGCCACCCAGAGGGCAGCCGTAACCAAAAAGGCCAGCGGCTCGAACCACGACGAAGCCCTCAGCTTGTCCAGTGCGGGCCGGTTGGGCTGAGCTTTGGGCGCGACGCGAGGATCGCTTGCGACTGCGCTCGACATGCCGGAATGATACTTGCCTGGTGAAGATGCCTGTAGTCGGTCTCAGCGGCTGACCCACTGCGAGCCGAGGTCGCTCGTCGAGGGACAGCCGAGCAGCACCATGGTGCGCTCGATCTCGGCCCTGAACAGGTCCAGCATGTGCTCTACACCCGCTTGGCCCGCCGCGGCCAGGGCGTACAGGTATGGGCGCCCGATGAATACGCCGCGGGCGCCGAGAGCAACTGCCTTCACCACGTGGGACCCCCGGCGGACACCACCGTCGAGGAGCACCTCCACCGAGTCGCTGACCGCCTCGGCGATCTCCGGCAAGGCGCGAAACGTCGCCGGCGCACCGTCGAGCTGCCGCCCCCCGTGGTTCGACACGATCACGGCGTCGCATCCAAGGCTGGCAGCGACCTTGGCGTCGGCGGCTGTCAACACCCCTTTGACAGCCAGCTTGCCCTCCCAGCGCCCCTTCAGGTACTCGATGTCGGCCCAGCTGAAGGGAGAGGCGACCATTTTCAGCATCGAGAAGCCCCTTGCATGTTCGCCTGGGGCGTCGGTCGATTGGCGTGACCTGCGCATCGTGCTCACACCGTCCCGTGTCATGCGGTAGACCCAGCCGGGCCGGGAGAGCACCTGAGGGCCGAGGTGCAGGGCGTTGCGTGCGTCGATGCGCAGGGGAGAGCTGACCCCGTGGTGCCGGTCGCGCTCACGGTTGCCGAGGGCCGGCGTGTCGATCGTGACGACGAGGACGTCGACGCCGTGCTCGGCCGCCTGTGCCAGCAGGACGTCTGCTGCCGGCCGGCCGCCGGCTGCATACAGCTGGAACCACACGGTCCCCGGGGCTGCAGGCGCCACCTGGTCGATAGTGGATCCCGCCACGGTGCTCAGAACCGAGACGGTGCCGCGGCTGGCGGCGGCCCGGGCGGCGCCGGGCGCGCCGTCGGGGTGCATGGCACGGACCAGCCCCGTCGGCGCCAGCATCAAAGGCATCGAGATCTCGTGTCCGAGCACCGTCGTCGACAAATCGGGGTTGCGAACGTCCTGGCCCATCCGCGGCAGGAAGCCCACTTCGTCGAAGGCGGCCACGTTCTCGCGCATGGTGACTTCGTCGTCTGCGGCCCCGTCGATGTAGTCGAACACGACGGCTGGCAGTGTCCGCTTGGCGATCTTGCGAGCGTCTGCCACGTTGGCGATGCGGTCGAGCTTCATTGTCGTGCTCCTCTCGGCAGTGCAATAGGGTCACCCTATGGCGCAAGCAGCTTCCCCTGCCTGGGCGGGCGACTGGCCGGCGGCGGCGCGCCTCGGGATGACGCTTGCTTATTGGGCGGATCGCATCGGCGAGACGCCGGCGATCATCACCCCGCGCCGGACGGCGAGCTTCGCCGAGCTGAACGGCAGGGCAAACCGCTTGGCCCGGGCGCTTCGGCGCCGCGGCCTGGCTGCCGGCGACCACGTCGCAGTTCTCTGCGGCAACCAGCTCGAGTTCGCCGACGCCGCCTTCGCCTCGTTGCGGGCCGGTCTGCGGATGACCCCGATCAACCGCCACCTCATAGCGGAGGAGGTGGCGTACATCCTTGGCGACTGCGACGCCAGGGCCCTCGTCGTGGATGCCGCCTACCTCGAGATTGCTGTCGCCGCACTCGCCGGCGCACCGCTGTGTGCCTCGGTGCTCGTCGCCGGCGCCGGCCCTCCAGACCTGGGCGGTGCGGAGCTGGAGGTACCGTTCGAGGACTACGAAGCTGCTCTGGGGGCCGAGGCAGCCGTCGACCTCGAGGACCCAAGCCTCGGGACGCCGATGTTCTACACGTCGGGGACCACCGGCCGGCCGAAGGGAGTATGGAGATCGCCGGGCGGTTCAGCGGCCATGCTCGGCGCCAACATCTACGGCTACCGGGAGGGCGAGGGTGACGTGCACCTTTGCTCGGGTCCCTTGCACCACGCGGCGCCGCTGGCGTTCTCGCTGTCGGCACCGATCACATACGGGGCAGGCGTGGTCTTGATGGACAGGTTCGACGCCGCCGAGGCACTGCGCCTGATAGCCGAGCACAAGGTCACCCACACCCACATGGTCCCGACGATGTTCCACCGCCTGCTGTCGCTACCCGAACATGTGCGCTTGTCTCACGACCACTCGAGCCTCCGCTACGTGTTGCATGGCGCCGCACCCTGCCCGGTGCCGGTGAAACGGCGGATCATCGACTGGTTGGGGCCCGTTGTCTGGGAGTACTACGCGGCCAGCGAGGGGGTTGGCAGCTTCGTCGATACCAAGACGTGGTTGGCGCACCCCGGCACGGTCGGCAAGCCCTACACGGTCGGGCAGTTGATGGTCGGCGACGAGGAGGCGAACCAGCTCCCGGCAGGCGAAGTCGGCTTGATCTGGCTGAGGGCGCCCTCCGAGGCCCGCTTCGCGTACTACAAGGACACCGGCAAGACGGCCGAGAGCTATCGAGGCGACTACTTCACGCTCGGCGACGTCGGTTACGAGGACGTCGAGGGTTACTTCTACCTCACCGACCGCTCCGCCAACCTGGTGATCTCCGGCGGCGTCAACATCTACCCGGCCGAGGTCGACGCCGTCCTCCTCGAGCACCCGGCTGTGGCTGACGCGGCGACCATCGGTGTGCCGGACGCCGAGTGGGGCGAGTCCGTCCTGGCCGTCGTCGAGCTACGGGCAGGCTCGCTACCGAGCGAGGAGCTGGCGTCCGAGCTGAGAGACTTCTGCCTGGCCCGCCTGGCGCACTACAAGTGCCCGCGGTCTGTCGACTTCGTCCCGGAGCTGCCGCGCCAGGACAACGGCAAGATCTACAAGCGCCTTCTTCGAGAGCGCTACAGGCAGGCGGCTGCGGGCTAACCGCCCGCCGTCGCAGCGAGCGGCCCGGCCGCCTGCAGGGCGGCCTCGATGCACCGGACGAGCTCCCGAGCGGACTCGGCGGTGAGCTCGACGGCTACCCTGGCAGCCGGCCCGTGGGAGGAGTTCACGAAGTCGAGGTTCAGCGTGTGCTCGGAGTGCGAGTGGTAGGGATGATCGAAGTAGGCGAGCACCTCGGTGACGTCGAACCAGCCCTCGGCTCCCTTGCCGCTTCCTTCGATCCTGGCTCGCTCTGTGGAGTAAGTGCACATCGCCGTCAGTCCAGTACGAGCACGCCGCGGATGTTCTTGCCGTCGCGCATGTCCTGGTATCCCTGGTTGACGTCACCCAGCTTGTAAGTGTTGGTGATCATGCCGTCGAGGTCGAGTTGGCCCTCGGTGTAGAGCTCCAGCAGCTTGGGGATGTCGTAGCGGATGTTGGAGGAGCCGAAGATGGTGCCGACTATTTGTTTCTCTTGGAGAGTCAAGTCGCAGAGGTTCACGGTTGCGTCCATCTCGGCCATTGGGTGGATGTTGGTCACCACGACGCGCCCGCGCTTGGCGCACAGCATCATGATCGAAGCCATGAGGCTGCCCCGCCCGACGCCCATGGCGCACACGATGCGGTCGCACATACGGCCCCAGCTGGCCTCCTGGATGAGGGGGAACGCCTCCTCGATGCTGGCCGCAGTGTGCGTGGCGCCGAACTTGAGGGCTTGCTCCCGCTTGAACTCGACAGGGTCGATTGCGAAGATGCGCTCGACTCCTGCCCGGCGGAAGCCTTGGATGGCGGCCGCCCCGATGCCTCCGACGCCGATGACTGCCACGTTCTGGCCCGGCCGGGCATCGGCTGCGTAGACGGCGGATCCCCAACCAGTCGTCACGCCGCAGCCCACGAGGCAGGCGCGGTCGGCAGGGATGTGGTCGGGGATCTTCACGCAACTGGCGATGTTGACCACGGTGTGCCTCGCAAAGGTTCCGAGGCACACCATCGTGTTGAGGTCTTGGCCCCGAGCGTGGTGGCGGCTGGTGCCGTCGAGCTGGCGCCCGAACATGAGGATGGCACCCGTGTCGCAGACGTTCGAATGGCCGGTGGCGCACGAGGGGCAGTGCCCGCAAGCCGGGATGAAGCCGAAGACCACGTGGTCGCCGGCTTTGAGGTCTGTGACGCCGGGGCCGACTTCTTCCACCACGCCGGCGCCCTCGTGACCACCGATCACCGGCACCGGCGCCGGGAAGTCGCCGGTCACCAGGTGCTCATCGGAATGGCACATCCCCGAGGCGAGCAGGCGGACCAGCACCTCACCGTCCTTGGGCGGGTCCAGCTCGATCGGCTCGACTATCCACTCCCCGCCCGGCTCCCACAAGATCGCAGCTTCGGATTCCATCTGGCTTGCCTCCCTTCGCACTCCCCAGTGGTGGGGGAGGCCCACAGTACCCGTACCGGTTCTCGTGCCGGCCGGGCTCGCCAGGGTCAGTCGTCCTCGCCGGCCTCGAAACGACGCTCCCTCCGCCGAGCCTGCGCCTTCTCGCGGTCGGAGCGCTGGGAGGCCAGCTGCCGGCGGCTCGGGCGGGTGGGGCGGCGCTCGGCAGGTATGTCGAGAGCGTCAGCCAGGCGGTCGCCGAGGCGCTCGAGAGCCAACCGCCGGTTCTGCCACTGCGACCGCTCGGTCGAGGCGACAACCCGGACGGCCGGGCCGAGGCGCGCCAGGACGAGGTCGCGTTGCCGGCTGCTGATCGCCTCTGACGCCAGCACGTCGAACACCACTTCGACCCGCGTGTTGGAAGTGTTGGCGTGCTGGCCGCCGGGCCTGCCGCTGGCGGCGTAGCGCCACTTCAGCTCGCCTGCCGGTATGACCGGCCCGCCTGGGACCTCGAGATCTCCTGGCGGCCGGGGCACAGTGGTCGAGCCGGGTCAGCCAGGAAGCGCCGCTTCGATGGCGCTCGTCAGCTCCTCGGCCTCCGGATCGGTCATCGGGCGGAAGCGCTGCACGGTGGCGGCCCCGGGCGCCACGAGGAACTTCTCGAAATTCCACTGGATGTCGCCGGCTGCGCCCTCGGCGTCCTCGACGGCGGTCAGCTCCTGGTAGAGGGGATGGCGTCCGCCGCCGTTGACCTCGACCTTCTCTGTCATTGGGAACGTGACGCCGTAGGTGACCGAGCAGAACTCCTTGATATCGCCGGCAGAGCCGGGCTCTTGTTCGCCGAACTGGTTGCAAGGCACGCCGAGAACCGTGAAGCCGCGGTCCTCGTAGCGCTCTTGGAGGCGCTCGAGCCCTTCGTACTGCGGCGTCAGCCCGCAGCGGGACGCCACGTTGACCACGAGCACGGCCTTGCTCGAGAGCCGGCCGAGGTCAAGCGGCTCACCGTCGAGGCTGTTGATGGAGTTGTCGTAGAGAGCCATGGCCTTCACCCTAGGCCCGGAGCTCGCGGCGCAGGACCTTGCCCATGGCGTTGCGCGGCAGCGACTCGATGAAGTGCACGATCAGCGGGCGCTTGTACGGCACCAGCTGTGCCGTGGCGAGCGCTGCGAGGGAGTCGCGGAGTCCCGTGTCGTCGCCCGACGGCACGACGAAGGCCGTGACCACCTCTCCCCACTCGTCCGACGGCGTCCCGGTGACGGCGACGTCGGCAACGCCGGGATGCGAGGCGAGGACGGCCTCGACCTCGGCCGGGTAGACGTTGAAGCCTCCCGAGATGACCAGGTCGGAAGTGCGGCCGAGGATGCGGAAGTACCCGTCGGCGTCGATCGAGGCGATGTCGCCCGTCGAGTACCAGCCGTCACGGAGAACCTGCGAAGTCGCCTCCGGGCGACCCCAATAGCCCGAGAAGACACTCGGTCCTCGCACGAGCAGCTCAGATCCCAGCCCTGGCTCGTATCCGGGGTCGCTGAGGCGTACCTGGGACCTGGGCAGGGGCAAGCCGACAGTGCCCGGGCGGCGCTCGCCACGATACGGGTTTGAGAGGTTCATAAGGGTCTCGGTGGTGCCGTAGCGCTCGAGGATTCTTGCCCCGCCGGCTTCCCTGACGGCGGTGTGGAGCGAGGCCGGCAAGGGGGCCGAGCCGGAGACTGCAAGGCGCAGCAGTGAAAGGCGCCCGGCCAGGCCGGCACCGACGAGGCGGTGGTACATCGTCGGTACGCCGAAGAACATGGACGCCGAGTACGTCTCGGCGGCCTCGACCACTTCGTCGGGCCGAAAGCGCGGCAACAGCACGGCGGAAGCGCCGATACCGAGGCTGGCGAGCAGGCCGACGCAGAGCCCGTGGGCGTGGAACATTGGCAGGGCGTGAACGAGCCGATCGTATGGAGTCCAGTGCCAGGCTTCTGCCAGGGCGTCGGTGTTGGCGAGCAGGCTGGCGTGGGAGTGCACGGCCCCCTTGGGCGAGCCCGTGGTGCCGGACGTGAACAGGATCAGGGCCGGATCAGCGGGGTCGGCTTCGTCGAGACCGTGGAAGCTGGGGCGCACGGCCGCACCCTCGGTGGACTCCAGCGAGAGTATGTGAGGGTTGATCTCCAGGATCGAGCGAGTGTCCTCACGGCTGTCAGACGCGCAGGCGGCCGGTGTCGTCTCGTGGATCACATGGGCGAGCTCGCGGCTCGTGAGGTCCGGGTTGACAGGCACGAGCACGAGGCCCGCTCTGAGCACGCCGACCGTGATCACGGCCGTGCGCAGCGACGGCCTGCCCAGCACCAGCACCCGATCGCCAGGCCCGAGCTCCATGCCGCGCAGAGCCGAGGCGACGGCTCTGGTGGCGAACTCCAGTTCCCCCGCCCCGACAGGGCGGCCCGTGACACCGTCTATGAGCGTTGGCGCCGAGCTCGGGGTGTCCCAGAGCTGGATCCAACGTGAGGGAAGCGTTCCAGTCGTAGTGCCAGTATTAGCGGCGCAACGACCCGGCTAGGGTCAACTACAGCTTGCGCCATGCCTCCTGTAGCACCGTGCGGAGGATCCCCTCGATCTCGTCGAACTGCTCCCGGTCGCAGATGAGCGGTGGCGACAGCTGGATGACGGGGTCGCCGCGGTCGTCGGCCCGGCAGATGAGGCCGGCCTCGAACAAGGCGGGCGAGAGGAACCCGCGCAGCAGGCGCTCGGCCTCTTCGTGGGAGAACGTCTCTTTGGTGACCTTGTCCTTCACCAGCTCGATGCCGTAGAAGTAGCCGGCACCGCGCACTTCACCGACGATCGGCAGGTCCGTCAGGCGATCGAGAGTGGCTCGGAAGTCGGCTTCATGCTTGTGAACGTGGGCGATGATGCCTTCGCTCTCGAAGGCGTCGAGGTTGGCCAGGGCGACTGCCGACGACACGGGGTGGCCGCCGAAGGTGATGCCGTGGGCGAAGCTGCTCTCGCCGTGCAAGAACGGCTCCATCAATTTGTCCTTGGCGATCATGGCGCCTATCGGCGAGTAGCCGCTCGTCATGCCCTTGGCACAGGTGATCATGTCGGGCACGTACCCGTACCGGTCACAGGCGAACATCTCGCCGACCCGCCCGAATGCACAGATGACTTCGTCCGAGACCATGAGGATGCCGTAGCGGTCGCAGATCTCGCGGACCTGTTGCATGTACCCATCCGGCGGAGGGAAACACCCGCCCGAGTTCTGCACAGGCTCCACGTACACAGCAGCGATGCTCTCGGGTCCCTCGAATTCGATGACCTGCTCGATCGACTCGGCACAGCGCAGCGTGCAGGCGTCGAGGTGCGAGCAGTCCGAGCACCTGTAGCGGTTGGTGTTCATCGCCTTGCGGGCGCCGGGCACGAGCGGCTCGAAAGGGATGCGGGCCGACGGGATGCCCGTGATCGACAGTGCCCCGAGCGACGTCCCGTGGTAGGCGATGTTGCGGCTGATGACCTTGTAGCGGGAGGGCTCGCCGATGGACTTGAAGTACTGGCGAGCCAGCTTCCAGGCGGTCTCGACAGCTTCGCTGCCACCAGTCGTGAAGAAGATGCGGTTGAGGTCGGCCGGCGCGTAATCGGCCAGGCGGTCGGCCAGTTCGATGCTGGCCGGGTGGGCGTAGGACCAGAGGGGGAAGTAGGCGAGCTTCTCGGCCTGCTTGCGGGCGGCCTCGGCTAGATCCTTGCGCCCGTGGCCCAACTGCACCACGAACAAGCCGGCCAGCCCGTCGAGGTACTTCTTGCCTTTGTTGTCGTAGACGTACGGGCCTTCTCCGCGTTCGATGACTGGGATCTCGTGGTCCTCGCCGTAGACACCCATGCGGCTGAAGTGGAGCCACATGTGGTCGCGGGCGGTGCTTTGCAGCTGGTCGTTGCCTGTGTCGCTCATCTGGTCCTCGTTCTCTGTCGTCTTGTCGGATTGCTTCGGTTCATCGTGTGCCCCAGGCGTAGGTCTGCTTGACGAGACGCAGGTAGATGAACGTCTCGGTCTCGCGGACTCCCTCGATCGAGCGGATGGACTCGTCGAGCAGCTTCAAGAGGTGTTCGTCGTCCTCGCATACCAGCTCGACGAGGAGGTCGAACGAGCCGGCGCACAGCACCACGTACTCGAGCTCGGGAAGAGCCGACAGGCGCCGGGCGACGTCGCGCAGATCGCCTTCTGCCCGAATCCCCACCAGGGCTTGCCTCGAGAAGCCGACGGTGGCGGGATCCGTCACGGCCACTATCTGCATGGCACCGTCGTCCAGCAGCCGGCGAACTCGCTGGCGTACCGCTGCTTCGGACAGGCCCACTGTCTTGGCCAGGTCGGCGTAGGATTTCCGCCCGTCAGTCTGCAGCTGCTCGATCAGCTGCTTGGATATGTCGTCGAGCGGCGTGGTTCCGAGGGTGCTGGACGCCCCGTTGCCCTTCGCCATGGCGCCCATATTCACAACAATAGCGCCGATTGTCAATGGAATCCGTCGCAGATAAGCTGATTAGCAACCGATTCAGCGAGCAAGCCCTCGAATGGAGCACACGGTGGAGAACCAAGGAGTCGCCCAGCAACGCCAGCTCGTCACAGAAGTCCCAGGTCCGAAGTCCCGGGCGCTGATGGAGCGAAAGCTGGCTGCCGTGCCGCCTGGCATTGGTACGACGATGCCCGTCTTCGCGGAGCGTGCGTGCGGCGGCATAGTCGTCGACGTGGACGGCAATTCGTTCGTCGACCTCGGTGCAGGGATAGCCGTCCTCAACGTCGGCTCCAGTGCCGAGCTGGTGTCGGCGGCGGTGGCGGAGCAGGCGGCACGGTTCACGCACACGTGTTTTGTAGTGACGCCGTACGACTCGTACGTCGAACTGGCCGAGCGCCTCAACGACCTCGTGCCGGGTGATGTCGAGAGGCGTTCGTTCTTCGTCAACTCGGGTGCAGAGGCCGTCGAGAACGCTGTCAAGATCGCTCGCCTCGCCACGGGCCGGCAGGCGATCGTCGCCTTCGACCACGCCTTCCACGGTCGCACCCTCTTGACGATGAGCCTCACGAGCAAAGCGATGCCCTACAAAGCCGGCTTCGGTCCGCTCGCCCCCGAGATCTACCGCCTGCCGTACAGCTACCCGTACCGCTGTGCTGCGGGGGCGCCGTACGACGAGTGCGGGCCGGCCTGCGCCGAGGCCGCTATTAGGGCGATGGACCGGCAGATCGGCGGGGACAAGATCGCCGCCCTCGTCGTCGAGCCCGTGCTGGGGGAGGGCGGCGTGGTGGTGCCGGGCGACGGCTTCCTGCCGGCGTTGGCCGAGTACTGCGCCGCCAACGGCATCGTGTTCATCGCCGACGAGGTGCAGGCGGGCTTCGCCCGAACGGGTCGCTGGTTCGCCTCGGAGCATTCCGGCATAGTGCCCGACATCATCACGACAGCAAAGGGTCTTGGCGGGGGTCTGCCGATTGCCGGCGTCACCGGCCGGGCCGAGATCATGGACCGTGTCCATCCGGGCGGGCTTGGCGGAACCTACGGCGGCAACCCGATCGCCTGCGCGGCGGCGCTGGCGGCCATCGCCGAAGTCGAGCGGCAGGCCCTTGTCGAGCGCGCCGGGCGGATCGGGGAGATCTTCGAGCGGCGGCTCAGGCCCTTGGTCTCCGACGTGTCCGCCGTGGGGGACGTTCGCGTGATCGGCGGCATGGCCGCCGTCGAGCTCGTCTCCGATCGTGCCTCCAAGACGCCGGACCCCGCTGCAGTCTCCAAAGTGCTCGCCCGATGCCACTCCGAAGGAGTCATCTTGTTGAAGGCAGGTACCTACGACAACGTCGTGCGCATCCTGCCACCGCTCGTCATCGGAGAGGATCTGCTCAACGACGGCCTCGAAGTGCTCGAGAAGGCCTTGCGTTCGCTCTGACCGGTCCCTGGCTGCCAGAACATGGAACTCGGTGGCCGCTGCGGGGAAGTAGAGATCGATGGGCATCTACTCCCTCGCCGGCGCGGACTCACCGGGGCCAGAGGGCTTGAGGCTGGTGCCGGTGGCGGCGCTCGGTTCGACCCGCATGTGGCTGTTCGGCATCGCCACCAAGCTCATCGCCAAGCACTGGCGGGCCGAGCGCCGGCGACTGGCTGCCTACGCGGCTGCTGGCGGGCGGGCCGAATCCAGGGGCGCTTCTGGCGCAAGACGTCGGCGGCTGCTCGCAGATGTCGCCGCCTTCGGGAGGTTCTTCCTAACTCCGACAATATGATGTCGCACGGGTCTGCCATCGTGTAGACGACCGGTGGCGCGGTGCCGCCGGGAAGGAGACGGTTTGACGATGTTGCTCGGGTTGCGGACACAGACTTACCCGGTGGCCGATCTTGCAGCCGCCAAGGCATGGTGGACGAAGATCCTCGGCTTCGGTCCTTACTTCGAAGAGCCGTTCTACGTCGGCTTCGACGTCGGTGGCTACGAGCTCGGACTCGTGCCCCGTGGGGACGGCGGTAGCAGAGACGGCCCGACGACGCTGTGGGGCGTGCCCGACGCCAGGGTGGCCCTGGCGGCTCTCGTGGCGGCGGGCGCTCAGGTGAGGGAGGACGTCTCAGACGTCGGCGACGGCATCCTCGTGGCTTCGGTGACAGAGCCTGGCGGTGCGGTGCTCGGGATCGTCGAGAACCCGAACTTCGCCGTGAGACCTGTGGACGTGCCTCCCGGAGCCGGGCCAGGCCGATGAGCGGGCGTGCGGCCAAGCAAGCAGCCGGGCTGCGGGAGAGCGTCCTCCGGCAGTGCGGCAGCTTGACCGAGGCCGAGCTGGACTACCCGTTTGGGGACGGCGCGGCCGTGTTCAAGGTCGTGGGGAAGATGTTCGCCCTCGTGTCGCTCGGCGACCCGCCGGGGTCGGTGACGCTGAAGTGCGACCCGGAAGAGTGCGTCGCCCTGTGCCAGGCGTACCCGTCCGTCACTCCGGGCTACCACATGAACAAGCGCCACTGGGTCACCGTCGAGCTTGCCGGCAGCCTGCCCGCCGCTCTCCTGCCCGAGCTGGTGAGGGGATCCTATGACCTCGTGGTGGCGGCATTGCCGGCGGGGCGGCGACCGGCGGCCGGATGAGATGCCCACCGCAGGCTGATATGTGAACCGGCTGGAGCGGTTGCACGCCATCACCGAGGAGATCCGGCTCCGGGCGCCCAGAGCCGTGAGCGCCGCCTGGCTCGCGGACGAGCTTGGCGTCACCCGCCGCACCATTGAGCGCGACATCGCCACTTTGCGGGCCGCCGGCCTACCGCTGCTGGCCGAACCAGGCAGGCGTGGTGGCCAGCGGTTGAACCCGAGCGCCGTCCTCCCGCCCTTGAACCTCACCGACCGTGAGGCCACCGCCCTCCTCGTCGCGCTGACGATGGTCGAGGGGATGCCGTACACCAGCGCCGGCCGTAGCGCTGCGGCCAAGATCCGGCGAGGCCTTCCCGCCGCCACGGCCACGGCGACGCGCGACCTGTGCGATCGGATCCGGATCACCCAACCGGTGCCTACGGGCGTGGATCGGCGCATCCTCAGCGTGCTCGAGGACGCCGTCGCCTCGGCCTCGGTGGTGCGCATCGCCTATACCGACCGGAGTGGGGCCGGGACGAATCGGGAGGTCGAGGGAGCGGGCTTCCTCGGGGCGAGCGACGGCTGGTGGTACCTCGGGGCCTGGTGCCGCTTGCGCCAGGACAACCGCCTGTTCCGGCTGGACCGGATCAGCCGGGCAACCCTCACAGGCGAACGGGCGCCGGGCCGTGACCTCGACGAAGTGCTTGGCTGGCTGCCGTCGGTGGCTGTCCCGCCGCGTAGATGAGAGAGGGCCGGGACCGGCGGGAGCGTTTCTGAGGTCAGGTGGGCCGGCGGACGTACGTTTCTGGCGTCAATTCGGCGCGTCAAGCGGCCCACCTTGGCGCCGAGGGCCGGACGGCGCCTCGGACGGGAGCCGGCGAGGACCGGACGGCCTCAGTGCCCGGTCAGGCGGTCGACCACCCGGGCGACGCGCGAGGGCCGGCCGCTGCGCGCCTCGGTCCTGTCGGCGAAGGCCATGGCCGACAGGCCGGCGTTGACCCCGATCCAGCGCAGCGGCTCCGGTTCCCATCGCCTGGACTTGTGGCCCACCCAGGCCAAGTGCGTGATGTCGGTGTCGTGGCCGCAGATGAGGTCGGCGAGGGTGCGGCCGGCGAGGTTCGTCGTGCTGACGCCGTCGCCGACGTAGCCGCCGGCGGTACCAAGGCCGGTCGAACGGTCGAAGCCGACTGACGGTTGCCAATCGCGGTGCACGCCGAGCGGACCGCCCCAGGTGTGGGTGAGCTGCACGTCGCCCACGTCAGGGAAGAGCTCCTGCAGTGTCGCCCGCAGTGCTGCGTGGACGGCCGGGACCTGCTCGTAGGCCGCGTCGATGCCGGACCTGAAATGGTACGGGGCGCCGCGGCCGCCGAAGGCGAGGCGGCCGTCTAGCGTCTTCTGGCCGTAGATGAGCAGGTGGCGCCCGTCGCTGAACGTCAGGCCGCCCTCGATGCCGATGGCGTTGAGGACGGACTCGGAGAGCGGCTCGGTGGCCACCATGAGGGAGTAGAGAGGCACCACCTGCCTGTTCTGGCCCGGCAATTGGGCGGTGTAGCCCTCGGTGGCCCGTACGACGACCTCTGCGCGCACGCGGCCGCCAGCGGTCTCGAGGCGGTGGAGCCTGCCGCCCGGGCCGGAGCGGGCGAGCCTGGTCACGGCGCTGCCCTCGTAGATGGGCACGCCGGAGCGCTCGACGACCTCGGCGAGCCCGCGGGCGAGCCGGGCGGGGTGGAGCGAGGCGCAGTGGGGGGAGAAGACGCCACCGGCGACGTTGCTGGCCCCGACGAGAGACGAAGCCTCCGAGGCGTCGCACCAGAACAGGTCGTCTTCCCCGATGCCGAGCCAGCGGGCTTCCTCGAGCTCGGCTTCGGCGGCCTTTACCTGCGAGGCGGAGCGGGCCAGGCTGATCGAACCACCCTTGCGGAAGTGGCAGTCGACGCCTTCAGCAGCTGCGACTGCGCCGACTTCGTCGACGGTGGCTTCCATCGCCCGGCGCATGTCGTGCATCCCGCCGAGACCGACCGCATCGGCAAGCGTCGAATTGGAAGCGGCAAAGAAGGCCGAGCACCATCCGGCGTTGCGCCCCGATGCTCCGAAGCCGGCCACCTCCTTCTCGAGGACGACGACCCGGAGGCCAGGTTGCTGCCGGGCCAGGTAATAGGCGGTCCACAGGCCTGTGTAGCCGGCGCCGACGACGGCCACGTCGACATCCAGGTCGTTGCCGAGCGCCGGCCGCGGCGTCACCGGGCTCGGCAGCGTATCGAACCAGTAGGAGACAGCCTCGAGGCTGGCTGCGGCGTCGCCGTTGCTCACCCTGCCCAGGCTAGTCGGAGCTCATTCGGAATCCGCGGCCACCAAGCATAGAAACGACGGATTGCACACCACTCACAACCACAAACCGCTTGTCGATTCGTTACGGGCGTGCGAGGATCGCTTCATGGCAAACGAGAACGGACACGAGTTGCGGTCCTTGCAGAACTTCGTCAACGGTGAGTTCGTCGACGCTAAGTCGGGGCGTGCCTCCGAGGTCATCAACCCGAGCACGGGGCAGGCTTACGCCACGGCCCCGCTCTCGGGCGACGAAGACGTCGACATCGCGTTCAGGGCGGCTGCCGACGCTTTCGAGAAGTGGGGCAATACGACCCCCTCCGAGCGCTCGCTGGCGCTCATCCGGATCGCCGACGCCCTCGAGGCGCGGTCGGAGGACCTGGTGAAGGCCGAGGTCGAGAACACCGGGAAGCCTTTCGGGTTGACGATGTCGGAGGAGATACCGCCGATGATCGACCAGATACGTTTCTTTGCGGGTGCGTGCAGGGTGCTCGAGGGGAGGGCCTCGGGCGAGTACATGGCCGGCCACACCTCGATGATCCGCCGCGAGCCGATCGGCGTCTGCGGCCAGGTCACACCTTGGAACTACCCGCTCATGATGGCCGTATGGAAGTGGGCGCCGGCTATCGCGGCAGGTAACACGACTGTTCTCAAGCCATCTGACACGACGCCGGCCTCGGCACTGCTCATGGCCGAGATAATGGCCGAGCACCTGCCGCCGGGCGTCATGAACGTGGTGTGCGGCGACCGGGACACCGGCCGTGCCCTCGTGGCGCACCCGATCCCGGCAATGGTCTCGGTCACAGGGTCCGTGCGAGCCGGGATGGAAGTCGCCAAGTCGGCTGCCGACAACCTGAAGAAGGTCCACCTCGAGCTGGGAGGAAAGGCACCTGTAGTGATCTTCGACGACGCCGACCTGGAGAAGGCGGCCGAGACCATCGCGGTCGCCGGCTACTACAACGCCGGCCAGGACTGCACCGCCGCCACTCGGGTGCTTGCCGGTCCCGGCATCCACGACGACTTCGTGTCGGCCCTCGTGGAGCAGGCAGCAGGCACGATCACGGGCGGTCCGGATGTGGAGGACGCCCTCTACGGTCCGCTCAACAGCGCCACGCAGCTGCAGCGCGTGAGTGGCTTCTTCGAACGGGCGCCGTCCCACGCCGAGGTGCGCGCCGGCGGGCACCAGACGGGCGAGCGCGGTTACTTCTTCGAGCCGACTGTGGTGTCGAACCTCCTGCAGGACGACGACATGATCCAGAACGAGATCTTCGGGCCGGTCATCACGGTGCAGCGTTTCTCGGACGAGGACGAGGCGCTCCGGTGGGCCAACGGCGTGCAATACGGGCTGGCCTCCAGCGTCTGGACCAAGGATCACGGCCGGGCCATGCGAATGGCCAAGGGCCTCGACTTCGGTTGCGTGTGGATCAACACCCACATCCCGATCGTGGCCGAGATGCCGCATGGCGGCTTCAAGCACTCGGGCTACGGCAAGGACCTGTCGATGTACGGCTTCGAGGACTACACGCGTGTCAAGCACGTGATGAGCGCGATCGACTGATCGTGCAGCAAATCTCCCACTGGATCGGCGGTAAGCCCTGGGCCGGTTCGACGACCGATGGCACCGAGAGCCGCGCCGGGGCCGTCTTCGACCCGGCCACGGGCGTCCAGTCTGCCTCGGTCGCCTTTGCGAGCCGGGCGGTCGTGGACGACGCCGTCTCGACTGCGCTGGCGGCGTGGTCGTCCTGGCGCCACACTTCGCTAGCCCAGCGCACACGCGTGATGTTTGCCTTTCGGGACCTGCTGGACTCGAATCAGGACGAGATCGCCGACGCCATAACAGCTGAGCACGGCAAGACACACGCCGACGCCCTCGGCGAGGTCGCCCGCGGGATCGACGTCGTCGAGTTCGCCTGCGGCATCGCCGAGTTGATGAAGGGCGGCTACTCCGAGAACGTCTCGACGGCCGTCGACACCTATTCACTTCGCCAGCCGCTCGGCGTGGTGGCGGGGATAACGCCATTCAACTTCCCGGCGATGGTCCCGATGTGGATGTTCCCGGTCGCGATCGCCGCCGGGAACTGCTTCATCTTGAAGCCGAGCGAGAAGGATCCGTCGGCCAGTCTCTTGATGGCCTCCTTGCTTGCCGATGCCGGCCTGCCCGACGGCGTCTTCTCGGTGGTCCAAGGCGACAAGACGGCCGTCGATGCCATCCTCGAGCATCCTGACATCCGGGCTGTCAGCTTCGTCGGCTCCACACCTGTCGCGCGGTACGTCTACGAGACCGGCACTCGCCACGGCAAGCGCGTTCAGGCACTTGGTGGAGCCAAGAACCACATGGTCGTGCTGCCCGATGCAGATTTGGAGCTAGCCGCCGACGCTGCTGTCTCGGCCGGTTTCGGATCGGCAGGCGAGCGCTGCATGGCCGTCTCGGTCGTCGTCGCCGTCGGCGGAGCGGGCGACTCGCTCGTGCCACTCGTCGCCGAGCGGATCGCCGGCCTCCGAGTCGGAGCTGGCTCGGACCCTTCGACGGACATGGGGCCACTTGTGACCCGGGAGCATCGCGACAAGGTCGCGGACTACGTGGCGACGGGCGTGTCGGAGGGTGCCACGGTCGTCGTCGACGGCCGCCACCACGAGGCCACAGTCCGAGAGGGCTACTACCTGGGGCCGACGCTGCTCGACGACGTGGAGCCCGGCATGAAGGTCTACAAAGACGAAATCTTCGGGCCTGTGCTGTCTGTCGTGAGAGTGCCCTCCTACGATGCTGCCATCGGCCTGGTCAACGACAGCCCGTACGGCAACGGGGCCGCCATCTTCACCAACGACGGCGGCGCTGCGCGGCGTTTCCAGCACGAGGTGGAGGCCGGCATGGTCGGCGTGAACGTCCCGATACCGGTGCCGGTCGCCTACTACCCCTTCGGAGGCTGGAAAGCTTCCCTGTTCGGCGACACGCACGCCTACGGGCGCGACGCCGTCCACTTCTACACACGAGGCAAGGTAGTGACGTCCCGCTGGCTCGACCCGAGCCACGGCGGGGTCAGCCTGGGGTTCCCGACTAACCGGTAGTCGCTACCGAGACCGGGTAACCGTTGTCGGGCACGACCTCTACCCACGTGTTGCCCGGCTCGAGTGTCATCACCTTGCCATTGGTCATGTGGTAGGCCGTCACGTCTCCGTACTTGGGGCAGCTCCAGGTTCCCTTCTCGACCTTGCCTCCCCGCAGGACGTAAGCCGTCCCGCTTCCCTCAGAGATGCTGTCCACGTCGTTGTCGCAGACGTTCTGGCCGTTCTCGAAGATGCAGCTCTCCGCGTAGGGGCCATTCTGCGTCTTCATCAGCTCGATGATGACGTTCGTGGCGTGCAGCTGGGAACCGGAGACGTCGACGTCCTTCTGCCCGCCCACCCACCGGGTCCAGTCACCGGCTCTGGCGTCCCACTGCCACTTGACAGTCGCGCCGCTCGCGAAGCCTTGGATGGATGCACTGGCTGCGGCTGTGGCACCGACCGGTACCGCGTCGGAGTAGACGAACTGCGGCGGCGGCGGCGTGTGGTCGGCGTCCATCTTCCAGAGCTGGCTGGCCGACAGGAAGTAGTTGTAAGGAGCCACGTTGGTAGTCGTGCGGTAGAAGGCGCTCTGGGTGGAGCCTTCGGACCCGTTGCCGTCGAACAGCCACCCCGCCGAGCCGCCGCCGTCGTTCGTGCTGATGCTGGACACGGCCTGGTCCCATTGCTGGATACCGCCGGAGAAGGAAAGGATGGGGTGTCCGTAGGAGCCCAGCAAGTGCCAGTCGTCCCAGCGCACCGAGCGCATTGGCCCGATGGCGGCTGGGGTCTTGCACTGGAAGATCGCCATGTACCTGGTAACGCCGCCTTCGGCCATCTCCTCGTAGACGATGTCGGCATCCGGTAGCCCTGTCTGGGGCCGGGAGCTTGGGTCGTTGCCGATCTTGGCCGCCAGTGCCGGCCTTTGTGGCACGTTGCCCCCCGGTGCTTCCTGGCCTGTGAGAGGGCAAAGATGTGAGACCGTGTCGGTGGGGGGTGGCTTCGGGGTACCCCGCGGAGTCGTGCCGCTCGTCGTGGGAGAGCCGCCGGCAACCACGCCAGGGCCACCGGAGACGAAGACGAGCACGAGGATCACCACGACGATGAGGACACCCAGTGTCCCGCCGCCGAGGAGGACGGCGCGTCCGCTTCGGTTCAACTGCCGGTACTTTGTTGCCATATCAGACAGGAACCACTTCCACAACGAGACAAAGGTAATCGACCGTTCCCCCGAAGTGGGGGACCCGCCGAGGGGGCACAGGCCGTGATATTGCCGCCAGGCGGGCTCATGGACCGGCAGTGGCGCTCCCGCCCGGTCCAGGTAGTCGCCAAGTGCGACTGGTACGTAGTGAAGCGGGGCAGCTTCGACATGGTCGGCAAGGGCGACGTGAGCCAGGCCGATCTGCGTGCGGTCTACAGGGAGCTCGGCGACAGAGGCGTCTTCGCCTGCGTCCCCAAGCCCCTGTCACTGGACGACAGGCTGGGCCCCGGCTGGTTGGGACTCAGGCTGACGCCACGCCGCATTCGCAAGTCCGAGGAGATAGGTGCCAAGCTGCGGCCCAGGCTGCGCTGGGTGGCGCTCGGCTCCCGGGTTGCCGTGCTGCCCCAGCAGGGGCCGGTCTGGGTCGACGACGAGCACTTGTTCGAACCGGGCTCGAAAGCCCCGCTCCCATGGACCGATCCCGCTGTCGAGATGACAGTGGTACGACCTAAGACCGTGCTTGCCTGCATGAAGTCAGTCCTCGGCCCTAACGGGCCGAAGCGGGCGGCGCTGCCGCCGGAGCCGTGAGAACACCGGTGAGATGGTCCGTGGTTGCGCTGCTCGGCCCGGTGCTGGCGCTGGCTGCCTGCACGCCAGCACGTGCAACCGAGGCCGGCAAGCCGAGCACGACTTCTGTCCCCCGCCATAGCTCGACGCCGGTACCGGCGTCGTCCTCGACCACCACGACGACGACCTTGCCGGCAATCTTCGGCGTCGGGCTCCACGTCGAGCATTGGGTCGACCACCAGGCGAGCACGGACTGCGGTCCTACGGCCCAGCCTTACCGGACGCTCGTGACAGACATCTTCTACCCGTCGAGCGCGATAGGAACTTCGGCGGTAGCCGGTGCCGCACCGGCGAGAGCAGGCGCACCGTACCCCGTCATCGTCTTCGCCGCAGGGTACGACGAGCTTCCGAGCACTTACGCAGCGCTGCTCGACGCCTGGGTGGCGGCGGGGATGGTCGTGGTGGCGCCTGTGTTTCCTTGTACGAATGCCAACCACGTGGCAGCTGTCGGTGGGCTCGCAGCCGCCTTCAAGCTCGGGGTCGAGGACGACACGAGCAACGAGCCCGGCGACGTCGCCTTCGTGATAGCCCAGCTGGTGGCAGCAGACGCCAGCCCGGCGACTTTCCTCCACCCCCTTGTCGACATGTCCGAGCTGGGGCTGGCGGGCCAGTCCGACGGCGCAGACGCCGTGGCGGCCCTTGTCTACGACAGCGCCTACGCAGCCGCCGACGCCGCCATGCCGGCACGACCTGTGGCCGTGGCTGTGCTCTCGGGGGCAGCGCTTCCCGGCACCTACCGCAACCCGGCCGACCCGCCGGACGAGCTGTCCGCCGAGAGCACGGCCGATGAGTGCAACCCGCAATCCGGTGCGACGGCGTTGTATGACGCCGTCGGGGGAGACAAGGCATTCCTCGAGATCGACGGGGCCAGCCACATGGCCCCTTACACCGGCGCCGGGCAGTGGGCCGAAGCGACCGAGGCCGCAACTACCGCCTGGTTCGAGCAGGCGCTCGGGTGGCGATCGGCCGCTGCCGCCCGCGCACAGTTGAGCGCGGCGGGCAACATTGCAGGCATCACGTCTCTCAGCAACTCGCCCTCGGCGCCACCGATGCATGACATCCTGTCCGGCGGCTACGGCGACGTCCCCTCGGAGTGCGGACTGTGACGTCCACTTGGCTCGAGCGGTGGACGCCCGAGCCCGGAGACGGGCCGACGGTGGCGGTCAAGGACCTGTTCGACGTCGCCGGCTCCGTCACGACTGCCGGTTGCCGGGCGCTGGCGGACCGGGGGATGCCGGCGCTTGTCGACGCGCCGTGCATAGAGGCGGTTCGCCGGGCGGGAGGGCGCCTTGCCGGCAAGACGAACATGCACGAGCTCGCCTTCGGCACGAGCGGCATCAACCCCTGGTTCGGGACGCCCGCCAACCCGGCCGACCCGGGCAGGGTGCCCGGCGGCTCGTCCTCGGGCTCGGCCGTCGCCGTGGCAGGCGGGGAGGCCGACATCGCTCTCGGCTCCGACACGGGTGGCTCGGTGCGCATCCCGGCGGCGTGCTGCGGAGTCGTCGGCCTGAAGACCACGCACGGCCTGGTGTCGCTGCAGGGCGTATGGCCGCTCGCCCCGAGCTACGACACAGTCGGCGTGCTGGCGCCTGACGTCGCCGGCATCTTGGCAGGCATGGGACTGCTCGGAGAGACGCTCGCCGCCGCCGGTGAGCTCCCTCAGGTCGTCGGTCTGGCAGGGCTCCCGCCGGAGATCGCTGATCGCGTCGATCCTGTCATCGCGGCGGCAGTCTCGTCTGCGCTCGTCGCCGCCGAGTTGCGTGTCGAGGTCGCGCCCGTCCCGGGCTGGCGAGAAGCGTGGCGGGCCCATCAAGTGCTGATTTGTGCCGAGGCATGGGAATGCGACAGGCACCTTCTGGAAGGTGGACACGAATCGGGTGTCAGCGACGAGGTCCGGGACAGGCTGCTGGTGGGCGCCGGCTATGGCGAGGCCGAGCTCGCTCGAGCAGCCGGGGTGCGGGCAGCCTGGTGCACCGAGCTGGCCGGAGCCGTGCAGCGCTGCGGCGTGCTGGCGCTGCCGACGCTTGCGGTGCGGCCACCGCTGCTGGGCGCATTCCGGACAGGCTTCAACATGCTGACGGCACCGGTGAACTTTGCGGGCCTACCGGCCATCTCTCTGCCGGTCCCCCTCACCGAGCGAGGCCGGCCCGCCGCTTCCCTGCAACTCGTCGGCCCGGCCGGCAGCGAGGCCATGCTGTGTCGCCTGGCGGGTGCCGTCGAAGCCGCTTGCGGTTGACCGGCGGCTACGTCGCCCAGTACCAATCCTCCGGCGTCAGTGCCCCCGTGGCACTCAACGGGGCAACTCCGGCAACTGTCTTGGGCACTTCGACGATCCCGTCTGTGCTCGGTTGCCAGATGACAGGAAGCTGGGCCGCCATGTAGTTCTCGTAAGCCGCCAGTACTTCCGGCTTGTTCTCGGTGACGCTCGCCGTGATCAGTTTGTCCGCGACTGGGCTGTTGTAGCTGCCGGAGTTCGCCCCGGCGTTGCTCGCGAACATGATCTCGCCGGTCGGGTCGTAGTCGGGCTCGTAGAGCCACCCTCCTCCCCAGTTCGCCATCTCCCAGGAGCAGCTGCTCGCGCTCGCCTTGCAACGGACTGCAGTCTCGAGCACTCCGTCGAAGGTCATCGCCTTGGCGGCGACCTTGATGCCTGCCTTGGCCCAAGATGCCACCTCGCTCTTCGTCAGCTGCTGCAGCGGCGGGTAACCGCTCGTGTAGACCAGAGACAGCGACAGTGGCGTGCCGGCCTTGATGCCCCCGCCGCACTTGGTCGCCGACGAGCACACGTCGGTTGCCCCGGCGTTGACGGTCCAGCCGTGCGCCTTCAGCGTCGCCACGGCGGCCGAGACGCTGTAGGGGTACTGGTTCTTGGCTTCACCCGAGGATAGGAACGTTGTCGCAGGCGTGCTGGGGACCGGCCCGTCGTCCACCACGCCGTAGTTCCTGTAGGCGGCGGACAGGATGCCGGGCTGGTCGACCAGCTCCTGGAGGGCTTGGCGGACGTAGAGCTGGCGGAAGATGTCGCCGGCCTCGCCGCCGTCGCCGTTGGAGTTGAAGTTGACAGGGAAGTAGTTGACGCTCCAGCTGTACTGGATACCCTCGTCGTACTTGGCAGCCAGGGCGGAGTTGTTAGGTCCGGTGGCACCCGCCTTCGGCGCTCTCGGGGCGGCATCGGTGGGCAGGTACCCGACGATCGGCTCGTTGCCCTCCTCTAGCGCGGAGAGCTCGGCGGATTCGCTCACATAGGGCAGCTCCACGAACTTGGCGACGTGCGGCTTGACCGGCCCCGAGTAGCTCGGGCTCGGGACCATTGTCACCTTGCCGTCCAGAGCGTCGAAGCCCGACAAGTGCCAAGGCCCGTCCACGACCTGCCAGAGCGGGTTGGTGGCATAGGTCGCCAGATCGGCCGCCTCGTGCGCCGGGAAGTTCGTACCGCCGTCGTCGGTCAGGAACGACCAGACAGCCTTGCAGTCACTCTCGGTCTTCGAGTCCCAGGTGAGCGACGAGCAACCGCCCGAGCCGGCCTTGGCCCCGGGCTCGGTGATGTCCCAGGCCAGGGGCAGTGGCGTGACCTGGCTCAGCTCGCTGAACAGCATGAACCGGCTGTTGTAAGCCTTGTCGAACTTGATGACGAGCGTGTCGGAGCCGGCGCTCGGCGTGTTCGTCGAGACGAGGTTGTAGGGCAGCTCGCCGGGTACTGTTCCCGCCCAGTTGTTTGGCTCGGCCCGCATCATGTTCAGCCAGAAGATGACGTCGCGGGCGTCGACCGTGGTGCCGTTGGACCACTTCCAGCCCTTCATCTGGATCGTGACGGCGGCGCCGCCGTCAGACGACACCGGTGCGGCAGCCAGCGAGAGCGACTCGTCGAGGGCCGGCTTGCCGCCGTTGCTCAGCCAGTAGAGGGGCCTGTACATCAGTTGCTGGAAGTCCTGCAGGTTCGTCTGCGAGTAGTAGGGGAGACCGGCCATCGGGAAGATCCAGTTCGGTGCGGCCTCCGCCGGCTCCGCCCAGTAGACGGTGCCGGTCGGGGTTGCTGCAGCGTCCGAGCCTGCCGAGCCTGCCGAGGCAGCTGCCGGTAGGGTCGGGACGGTGGCAAGCATGGCTGCCGCCACCGCGACCGCCACGACTCCGGCGCTGTGTTTGCTGATCACGTCGTCCCCCCTGTCGGTCGACCCCTGTCGGTAGAGCGCACACATACTGCCATGGCAGCGGGGGCGAGGAGACTCAGGTCACGGGCGGAGCGCTCCGGCCGGGACGAAATTGCCGTGGAAGCCGAGTGGCACGCGCTGAGGAAGGACAACCCGGGCAAGTGGCGGCGCGGAGAAAGCGGTTGCGTCGAGGATCACGAGCTCGCCCGGCTTGGAGGCGGCCACGTCCGACACGATCGTGAGCACGTAGCCGTCGCCCTCCTCGGCGCCGGGCGAGGCGGGCACGAACACGCCCTCGCCGGCGGCGGCGCCCGGGCCGAAGTCGTGCACCTCGACGGCGCCGGAAGTCGTGTCGATCCTGGCGAGCGACATGGCGTCGAGATCCCCCAACGAGCCGCTCGTCCTCGGGACGGCGAAGTAGCCGAAGCGATGCCGGCGGCCGGCGTAGCGCTCGTCGGGACGAGGGAACTCGACTGGCAGATCGGTTACGACGTCGATCGCGACGGACCGGTTCGTCGGCGAGACCGTCCACCGCTCGAGGCGGGCCGTGCCGCCGCCGACGCCGTGCGGGTCGTCGGCGAACATCGTGTCGTAGCGGCAGACGTCGACGACCACGTTGCCGGTGCCCGGCTCGTCGAAGGCGTTGAGCGTGTGGAACACGTAGCAGGGGTCGATCTCGCACCAGACCACGTCGTCGTTGGTGCCGAAGCGGGGCATCACGCCGACGCGGGCGCCGTAGTCGGGCTTCCAGGCAGCGGGGAACGGCCGCTGGCCAAGTGTTGCCAGGTCGAACACGACAGGTAGGTCCAGCAACACCGACCGTGTCGCCGTGATGGCGAAGTCGTGGATCATCGCCGGACCGGCGATCTCTATCTCGGCGCTGTGGACGATGCCACCTGCAGAGTCGGCGACGTGGTAGCGGAGGAACGGCGGCCCTACGACCTCGTACCCGAAGAAACACATCTCCCCCGTCACACCATCCACATGCGGGTGCGCCGTCATCGAGGAGGCGAGGCGGCCGCCGAAGTCGTAGCGGCCCTTGGTGCCGAGCTCGCAGTCGACCTCGGTCGGGAGATTGACTTCGACCAGGGCGAGCAGCTTGCCGGCGTGGGCCACGACGTTGGTGTTGGCGGCGCTGCCCGTCATCTGGCCGATGAACGTGTCCGGCGGCTGCCCGGCGATCGGCTCCTCGCCGAGGGCGGTTGCGGCGGAGTCCGTGCGCACCCAGCGGTTGCGGTAGGAGCGGGCCCTGCCGCCTGACAGCTCGATTCCGTGCAACATGCCGTTGCCCACGAACCAGTGGTAGGTGGCCGGGTCGGCCTCGATAGGGTTCGGCCCGTTGCGCACGAGGAGGCCGTCGATCGCTGCCGGGATCTCGCCCTCGACGGGCAGGTCGAAGGCAGTGAGCTCCTTGTAGACCGGGGCAAAGGCGCCTGTCAGGTAGCGGTTCGTGGTGTCAAGCATAGGCCAAGTATCACATGTAAATAGTGACGTGTCAAGACTGTTTTCACATTGCTATGATTCCCACCGTGAGCCTTCGCCACGGGATCCTCGGGCTGCTCGCCGGCCGCCCTATGTCCGGCTACGACCTTACGAGGGAGTTCGACCTGACCCTTTGCAACGTGTGGTCAGCCAAGCACAGCCAGATCTACCCAGAGCTGGCCCGGCTCGTGGCCGCAGGTCTGATAGAGCAAGTCGACTCCGGGCCGCGGGGGCGCAAGGTGTACTCCACCACGCAAGCCGGCCGCACCGAGGTCTTGCAGTGGCTGCGCAAGGACGACCCGCGCAGGGACGTGCGGGTCGAAGCCATGCTGCAAGGCTTCTTCTACTGGATGCTCGACAGCGGCGAGGCCGCCGGCCTGATCGAGCGCGAACGGGAGTTCCACGCCGAGAAGCTGAGCACCTACGAGTCGCTCCGGGACTCGGCGGGCTGGGACTGGTCGGACGACCGCGAGCGGAGGTCGCAGCGCGTGATGCTCGAAGCCGGCATCCGCTACGAGAGGGGGCTCGTCGAGTGGGCGCAGTGGGCATTGGGCGAGGTGGCAGGCCCCGGGTCGGAGGACTCGTGAGCGGCGCGCTGCCCGGCCCGTTCGAGCTCGACGCCGACACCGCGCTGGCGGCTGCGGGTGGCTCCGGCGGTTGCTACTCGGGCCGGCTCGCCACCCGCTGGAACGTGGGCGGCGGCATGAACGGCGGCTACCTGGCGGCCTTTTGCCTACGTGGCGTGCTGGAAGCGAGCGCACTGCCCGATCCGCTGTCCATGACGATCCACTACCTCTCGCGCCCGCTGCCCGGCTCGGCCACCGTCCGCGTGGTGGCGATGCGCGAGGGGCGGGGGCACGCGACGTATCGGTTCGACCTGGTGCAAGGTGCCGAAGAGCTGCGGGCGACGGGCCTGGTGCTCACAGGCCGGCGCCGCGCCCGCGGTGAGCTCGACTTCGGACCGCCGCCGCCGGACGTGCCGCCTCCCGACAAGTGCAGTGCCCTCAAGCGCTGGACGCCGGAGGGCGAGTCGATGACCCTCATGGGCCGTTTGGAGCAACGGGTCGCCCGTGGTGGCGACGTCTTCTTCATGTCGACCCAGGCCGGCGAAGCTCGCACGGGCGGCTGGACGCGGCTGGCCGACGGACGCCCGTCGGACGACCTGTGCGCCCCACTGTTTCTCGATTGCTGGCCTCCGGCTGTCTTCTCGCGCACCAGGCGTGCGGGTGAGGGGGGCGCCCCGACACTGGAGCTGACGGTCCACTGGCGTAACGCGGTGCCGGCGGGCTGGATGTACGCCCGTTTCGAGACCGACCTGTACGCCGGCGGCTACGTGGACGAGAGTGGTCAGCTGTGGAGCCCGGAAGGCGTTCTCGTGGCAGAGAGCCGCCAGTTGGCACGTTACGCGCCGTTGCCTGCCGGCACCGGGCTGCCCGTGCCCTAGCGTTAGCCCCGTGACGGAGCTGAGCGTGTCGACTGCCTTGAGGACCGACCGCTACGAGCTCACTATGCTCGACACTGCCCTCAGCAGCGGTGTCGCCGACCATCGTGCGGTCTTCGAGGTGTTTGCCCGAGGGCTCCCGGCAGGTCGTCGCTACGGAGTCGTGGCCGGCCTGGGCAGGCTTGTCGGAGCCATCGAGAACTTCCAGTTCGGCGGCGCTGACGTCGCCTGGCTCGTCGGCGAAGGCATCGTCAGGCCCGAGACGGGGGAGTGGCTGAGGGCCTTTCGATTCGGTGGGGACCTCGACGCCTATACGGAGGGAGAGTGTTTCTTTCCGGGCAGCCCTGTTCTCACGATCGAGGCGCCGTTCGCCGAGGCGGTGCTGCTGGAGACGGTGGTGCTCTCCATCCTCAACTTCGACTCGGCGGTGGCCGCGGCGGCCTCACGTATCGTGGGCGCCGCCGAGGGACGCCCGGTCATCGAGATGGGCTCGCGGCGCACCCACGAGGAGGCGGCTGTCTCCTCGGCGAGGGCGGCCTACATCGGCGGCTGCGCCTCGACGTCCAATCTGGAGGCGGGCCGGGCCTACGGCATCCCGACGGCCGGCACGGCGGCCCACTCGTTCATCCTGGCCTACGAGAACGAGAGGCAGGCCTTCGCCGCCCAGTTGGACACGATGGGGCTGGGGACGACCCTGCTCGTCGACACCTACGACACCGCCAAGGCAATTGCCACAGCCGTCGAGCTGGCACGCGAGCGGGGCGGCGAGGGACCGGCTGCCATCCGTCTCGACTCCGGCGACCTCCTCGAGGAGGCCTCGCGTGCCAGGGCACAGCTGGACGACCTGGGTGCCAAGTCGACCGCCATCGTGGTGACCTCCGACCTCGACGAGTACGCCATCGCCGGCCTGGCCGGGGCGCCCGTCGACGGATACGGGGTCGGCACGCGGATGGCTACAGGCTCGGGGGCGCCGACGGCGGGATTCGTCTACAAGCTCGTCGCCGTCGCTGCCGAGAGCGGCCTGCTGGCCCCTCTGCACGCCGTAGAGAAACGTTCCCCCGCCAAACACTCCCTCGGTGCCCGCAAGCACGCCTCGCGCTGGATCGACGAAGAGGGACAGGCGCGCGTGGAGTTCGTGCGCCCTCTCGTCGAGGTTGCCGAAGGCTCCCGGGACACCACGCTCTCGGCCATCCCGGGCAGGCTGCCCGACGAGCTGCCGGAGGGCTGGGCTGCCCGCGACCTCCAGCATCGTGTGATGTCCGAGGGCTCGCGGGCCGAGGCGTTGCCGAGCCTGGCCGATTCCCGCGAGCACCACAGGTGGTCGCTCCGCGAGCTTGGTGCCGAGGCCTTCGACCTCAAGCCCGGGGGCCCGATGATCCCCACCCGCTACGGCCGGGGCGGGGACCGCAAGACTGCCCCGGCAGGACGCATGGGCGTGGTGAGGGAGATCCGCCCGGGCGCCGCCGGGCCGTCGGTGGACGTCGCTGCGGCCGAGGCCGAGGCCGAGGCGCCGCGGGCGCTGCTGGTGGTGGACGTGCAGGAGGACTTCTGCGAAGGCGGACCTCTGGCGGTGCCAGGAGGCGATCGGGTCGCCGGGGCGGTGGCGGCGCTGGTCGAGAGCGATCCGGAGCGCTACGCGGCCGTGCTGGCCAGCCGTGACTGGCACGTGAACCCTGGTACTCACTTCGCCCAGGCCGGGGCGGTGCCGGACCTCGAGACCTCGTGGCCGGTCCATTGCGTGGCCGGGAGCCAGGGCGCCGGCATCCACTCGGCACTCGGCGGTGTCGTGTTCGCCGCCATCTTCGACAAGGGAGCCGAGGAGGCGGCATACTCCGCCTTCGAAGGGCGCAGTGCCGACGGGGCCTCGTTGGCCACCTGGCTCCTCGACCACAGGATCGACAGGCTCGACATATGCGGGATCGCCACCGACTTCTGCGTACGGGCGACCGTGCTCGACGCCTGCCAGCTCGGGTTCAGGGTGCGCGTGCTGGTCGATCTCACCGCCGGCGTGGCGCCCACCACGACCGCCCAGGCGCTGACGGCGATGGCCGAAGCCGGCGCCGAGCTGGTCGGGGACGAGATCGCGGTGGGGACTGTGGTGGGGACACTGGCTGAACGTTTTGCTTTCGACGAGCGGTGACGTCTCCCAAGAAGGGCCCGCTCGACGGCCTCCTCGTCGCCGACTTCTCCCGTGTCGTGGCCGGTCCTTACGCCACGATGCTGCTTGGCGACCTCGGCGCAGATGTTGTCAAGGTGGAGCGGCCGGGTTCGGGTGACGACACACGCGGCTTCGGGCCTCCCTTTGTCGACGGCGTGAGCTCCTACTACCTGTCGGTGAACCGCAACAAGCGCGGCGTCGCCTGGGATCTGTCGAGCGCCGAAGGCCGTCGCAAGGCGGCCGTGCTGGCAGGCAAGGCAGACGTCCTGGTCGAGAACTTCCGGCCCGGGACCGCCGCCAAGTTCGGCCTCGGCTACGAGGAGGTGGCAGGCGGCAACCCCGGGCTCGTTTACTGCTCGGTCTCGGGCTTCGGCACGACCGGGGAGGGCGCCGAGCTGCCCGGTTACGACTTCTTGCTGCAGGGGGTCGGTGGCCTGATGTCCATAACCGGGGACGCCGGCGGCGAGCCCCGCAAAGTCGGAGTCGCCGTCGTCGACGTCCTCACGGCCCAGTTCGCGACCTCGGCGATCCTGGCGGCGCTCTACGAGCGAGAGCGCTCGGGTCGTGGGCAGCGTGTCGAGGTGAACCTGCTCTCATCTCTGCTGTCGTCTCTCATCAACCAGGCTTCTACCTACATCACGACGGGCGCCGTGCCGAGGGCGATGGGCAACGAGCACCCGAGCATCTCTCCTTACGAGACGCTGCACGCTTCTGACCGCCTTCTGGTCGTCGCCGTCGGCAACGACTCGCAGTTCGCCACGCTGGCCGGCGTGGTCGGCCTGGACTGGATGGCTGCTGACGCTCGCTTTGCGACCAATGCCTCACGAGTGGCGAACCGGCCGGCGATGATCGAGGCGCTGGAGGGCTGCCTGCGGCAGCAGACGGCGGGCCAGTGGTTGCCGCGGATGCAGGCGGCGGGCATACCTTGCGGCATCGTCAACGACATAGGCGAGGCCTTCGCCCTGGCGAAGCGACTCGGGCTGGATCCCGTCGTATGCCTCGGCCCATCCGGTGAGGCCGTCGGCGGCGCCGTTGCCAAGCCCGGGAGAGATGCCCAGGTTCGCAACCCGATTGGCTTCTCCGAGACGCCCGTGAGCTACCGCTACCCACCCCCGCAGCTGGGCGAGCACACCGTTGCAGTGGAGGCAGAGCTCGGGATCAGCTGATCTGCGTTGCATCGTCGCCGTCGTCGACGACGTCGACGACGATCGTGGTGATGTTGTCGCGGCCGCCCGCTTCGACCGCCAGCTTCACGAGCCTGTCGGCCGCTTCCTGCGGGTCGCCTATGTCCCGCATGGCCGCTCCGATGGCGGTGTCGTCCAGCATCTCGTTGAGGCCGTCCGAGCAGACGAGCCACCGCTCGCCCGCCACGGGTGGACGGATCCAGATGTCGGGCTCGACCGGCCCGTAGACGCCGATGGTCCGCGTGATGACGTTCCTGTTGGGGTGGCTGCGCGCCTCACTCGGCGAGATCGCACCAGAGTCGACCAGCTCTTGGACGATCGAGTGGTCGACCGAGACCTGCTCGAGCTCGCCGTCTTGCATCCGGTACAGGCGCGAGTCGCCGACGTTGAATCCCGCCCAGCGTTCTTGGCCGGCATCTGTCACGAACGCCAGGCCGACGAGCGTGGTCCCCATGGAGTCGAGGCCGGGGCTGGTCGCCGCCTTCTCGAGCACTTCGACGTTGGTCCTCTCGATGGCCTGCTTTATGGCATCGCTCGTGAGCGGTCCGCCGCCCGCTTTGAGGGCGGCGAAGATGGCGACGGCGCTCTGGCTGGCGACCTCCCCACCCGCGTAGCCGCCGACACCGTCGGCCACGACGAAGACCGGGAACTCGGCAAAGTACGAGTCCTCGTTGTCGTTCCGGTGGCGGCCGACGTCAGTGGCGGCCCCCCAGTTCACCGTGACCATGTGAATACCTTGTCACCGGCCCGCCCTCGGCGTCGACCTCAGCCAACCAAGCCGGGGCGTGCTTGGCAGCCCAGGCGCGGGGGATCCGGCCGTTGTACATGCTCTTCAGCTGGTCGGGCCGGTTGACGGCCATGGCGACGTGGGCGAATATCAAGATGGCAAGGGCAAAGAAGCCGATGTCGTGCACCAACGTCGCGCCCTGCTGCCAGGTGTTCCACGACAGCGGGCCGAACCTCATCAACAGGCCGGTTGCCAGCATCACGATCCCGCCGCCCCCGACGAGGGCCGCTTCGGCCTTCTGCCCGCCGTTGAACTTCCCGAGCGGGGCGTGCGACTTCTTGCGGCCGGACCGGAAGTAGTCCCAGTCGACAGAAGACCAGCGGTCGAAGCGTTGCAAGTCGGCCAGCAAGCCTGCCCGCCAAGGCCCGGCTATGCCGGCGACCACGGGCAAGACCAGGGCGATACCCGAGTAGACGTGCACGTTCTCGACGATGCCGCGGTGGCCCACGAGCAGGGCAAGGTCGGGGATGTAGAGGATCGCCCCTGTGACTATCAGCTCGACCATGATGATCGCGGTCGACCAGTGCACGATCCGCTCGGTGCGGTCGAAGCGCTCGATCGGCTTGATCACTGCGAGCCGCCTATCCAGCCGTTGACGGCGTAGCCGAAGTTCTCCCAGTACCCGGGCACGACCTTGTCGACCACCTCGATCCTGTCGAGCCACTTGATCGACTTGTACCCGTACATCGGGGCGACGTAGAGGCGGACCGGGCCGCCGTGCTCGGCTGTCACGTCGTGGCCGATCATCTGGTCGGCTACGAGGACCTGTGGCAGGTGGGCCTGCTCGATCGTCAGGCTCTCGGTGTAGACGCCGTCTCCCGAGAAGAAACGCAACGCCGTGCCCGCCCCCGTCACCCCGGCGGCGGCAAGGACGTCGGCCAGGCTCACGCCAGCCCAGTGGACATTGGGAACCTTCCAGCCCGTCACGCACTGGAAGAATCTGGTGAACTCGGTGCGGGGCATGCCGCGAAGGTCGTCGACCGACAAGGTGAGCGGCCTGTCCACGAGCCCGCCGACGTGCAGCTTGTAGGACTGGCGGGAGATCGTCGGGATCGTGCCGGTGACCGTGTAGATGCGGAACTGGTCGGCGCCCGGGATGGGGAGCCCGCCGAGGGCGTTGCTCACCTTGGTGAGGGCGCCGCCGACCTTGTTGTCGACCGCCGCCCCGAAGGCGATGCCGGCCACCCCGAGCCCGGCCAGGCCGAGCACGGTGCGCCGCCCGACGTGCGTTGTCCCGAGCTGGCCTTCCGGATTGGTCATCTTCTTGACAGTCTCCCAGCTGCGCGCGCGCCAAGCTTGGCGTCTCCTGAACTTCGGTCCCTGCCAGCGTCGGCGCGTTACAGCCGGGCACACTTCACCGTGCGCATCTGCATCGGGGTCCTAGCCAACGACGTCTCCCGGACCGAAGGCCTGCACCCCTGCGCCGGCCACAGTCGGCGTGATGCCGGCCTTCGACCAGATGGCGACCTGAGGGGTGCCGACGAAGCCAGGCGTCCGACCTGCCTTGGCTAGCAGGCGAGCGACGTCCCGTGGTTCGACCGTCCTGACGCTCCAACGGGCCTCGCCGACAAGAGCCGTACGGCTACCGTCCAAGCCGAGTACGTCGATCTCGTCCTGGCCGTGATGATCCCACCAGCGACCGATGAGAAGCTCAGGCGGCAATCTGTGGCCCACCTCGGCCACGGCATGCCAGCGAGCCAGTTCCTCCCAGACCCAGGCGACGTGTCTGTCGATCTGAGAGCTCTCGCGGGCAAGAACAACACGGCCCTGACCGCCCGCGATCAAACCCACATTGCGGAACAGGACCGAGTACCAGAAGCGAAGGTAAGGATCTGGCACTTCGTAGAAAGGCGTTGCCCGCCGGGGTGCACCAAGCGGCGTCGCTCTTCTGACTAAGCCGGAAGCCTGCAGCACGTCCAGCGATGTCTCAATTCGCTGAGCGGTGGCATCGGCGATTGCCCCGCGCCGGGTGATCCCCGTTCCGATGGCCGCAAGAACGCGGCCGAAGCCGACCTCGCCACCTATCTCGTCTCGCACGACACTCGGCGCATCCTCGAGAAGGATCCCTCCGGGTGAGCCGGCCAGTGCCTCGAGATTCTGGCCGGCTGATGCCGACGTATCCCAGGCGCTCAAGTACAGGGGAATGCCGCCGCAGGCAGCGTATGCTTGGATCACGGCCTCAGGATTTGCCCCAGGAAGCAAGCGAGCGGCCTCGCGAACGTTCAGGGGATCGAGCCGCTGTTGCAGACGCGCACGACGAAAGAGGGGACCGCCTGCGCTGAGTAGCCGCGTCAACGCGCCAATGGCCGACCCGGTCAACAAGAGCAACAAGCGGGCCGCCGGTCCGAACGTCGTGGCACGATCCCAGACGGACTGCACGATCGACGCGAAGGCCGGCGTCGACTCCGTGAGCCACGACACCTCGTCGATCACGACCGCCAGTGGTTGCTGGCGGGAGCTGACCAGTAGGTATTCCAAGGCGCTCTCCCAAGACGAGAAGCTCTCCTGCAACGGTGCCGTAGCCTCCGACCCGAGATCGCGCCTCATAGCATCGGCGAGCCGTCTTAGCTGGATCCCCTCGGACTCCTCGGTGGCGTTGAAGTAGACGACGCGGTGACGGTCGCGGCGCAACTCGTCGAGTAGCGCCACACAGAGAAACGTCTTGCCGACGCGCCGCCGGCCGTACATCACTCCGAGCTGAGGCTTGCCCTCGCAGGCGTCAGCCCACAGTTTCTGGAGCTGGGCCATCTCTCGGTCTCGCCCTACGAGCATAGTGCTGGACTCCTTCAATAGCGGTCTCAATGTACTACGATTCTAACGTAGCTCAAGAGGATGACACTGGCACTTGCAATTTAAGTTGACAATTTCCACCAGATCGGGCATACTGGCACCGGCCCGGGCCTGCTTTGTGGCAATTGGAAGTGGATCGACTGCATGTGAGAGGTGTGGCACTTTGCTCGGGTCGCCCGTCTTGTCACTGCTGACGGAAGGAGACGATGTGGCTTTACTGGACGTAATCCGGGACATGGTCAGCGGTACCGGAGAGATCGCCGGGCTCCGGATTACGGCGCGTTATCGGCCCGTGGGCGGCCCCACCTCGAAAGTCAGCCCGCCTCGATACAAGACCGATCCCGGCGACGGGCCGTACGTGGTCGAAGATCGCTACAACCATGAAGGCGTTCCCGCTCCTGTCGTACTTCTCGACTCGATCCAGGCCCAGGCCAACCGGGCAGAGCGGGCCTTGCTCGGCCTCGCCGATACCGGCCGGATCGAGCTCCCCTGGCTGCAGCTCGAGACAGATGTCGATGGGTGGCACGTCCGCCTCACTTCTCTTGACGCGCCGCACCGCAGTCGCGACGCTTACTTCCGCGACAGCCTCCTGGACGGCGACGACTTCGAGAAGTCTGGCATTGGACGTGGGCTCAGGCGGGCCGAAGTGCACGCCCTGAGGGCGTACTTCGAGCACTCGCCAGCAGACTTAGTGTTCGGGTTCTGGGACTCGCAGCGCGGCGGTCGCCAGGTGCGTCTCGCCAGGTCATACCTGTCGGAGACGATTGGATGGGACCCGAGGACAGGTGTGAGGGCAGCGGGCCGTTTCGATCCGCTGGTCAACATGAAGGCCGATGCTTTCCCGGTTCGTCGCGAGGGCGGCACCTGGTACCCGGACGAGAAGGGGAAGACCAAGCTGAGCGAAGTCAACCTTGGGATGGTGCCGCCTGGTCCGGGGCCCGGGGGTGTCAGCGTCCGCTCCATCGAGCGCGTGGCTTACCTGAACGGCATCGCTCTAGCGCGGCTCGGGTTCGCAGAGTCCGCAGAGGAGGTGCCCGACGTCGAAGTCGACATTGCAGCCCGGACGACACTTGCGGCACTGGCAATCGTGGCCGACCGAGCAGCCTTTGCCGGCCCTGGCGTGTTCTTCCGTTCCGGCTGCGATCTCGTCTATGAGAGCGAGGAGCTCGCGTTCGTGCGACGCGGGGGTGAGGAGTCGCCTGTTGTCATCGAGCTCGACGACGCACTGTCGACGCTGCACGACGCTCTCGATCTTGCTCGCGTTGCTGGCTTAGCGTGGCGCGCAGGCCCGCTCCGGTTGACGCCTCAACCGAACCTAGCTCAGCTCATCGAGACGGCGTATCTGCGGGCGCCGTCGGACGAGTCCTGATGCCTCTCGTCGTAACGGCGGTGCTACAGCTGGGCACCTTCGACGCGGCGACCTCAGATCCGTCGCGCAATGTCGCCGAGTGGCCGCCTCACCCTCAGCGGCTCTTCAGTGCTCTCGTTGATTCAGCGAGTAGGAGAGTCGGGGCACCGGCAGGTGCTGACGAGGCGCTTAGATGGCTGGAGCGACAGCCGCCACCCGAAGTGCGGGCGGCGGCACGGGTGGGCCGGTCTGTTCGCTCCGTGTACGTGCCGGTGAACGATCTTCCCAGCAAGCCGAAACACACGCTCTACCCGGGTCGCGTGAGCGCGAGCATGCCGAAAGTCTGGCCGAGAGTGTTTCCGGAGTCGAAGAAGGTTCGCTTCGTCTGGGCAGACAGCCCCGATGCGGCAACCGCCGAAGCGCTCGAGCGCCTGGCGCGGGACGTGCCGTATCTCGGGCGTGCGTCGAGCCCCGTCACTTTGTCCGTCGATGTCCACGACGCCTTGCCTGCGGAAGCGAAGGAGGAGATCTGGCGGCCTGACAGTGGCGGGCCAATGACTATGAGGGTGCCATTCCCAGGTGTGCTTGATGCGCTGCGGGACTCATACGACAGAGGGGATCTCCCCCACGAGGTGCGGGTTGACGAGGCTTACAGCCCTGTCCGGGCAGAAGCGGTGCGCGCGGCGCCTGCACCGTCCACGGGCGCCTATACGGGGTTGACGACGGACGGCCCGTACGCCGACTTGGTCACCTTTGCGATGCAACCGCGGCCGGGCCTGGACGGGTCCGCCACGCTGGCCGTCACCAGTCAGTTGCGCCGTGCTGTCATCAGCCGTATTGGCAAGGACGTGCCTGCTCTCGTGCACGGGCACGATGGCGGGCACCACGTCGCGTGGCTGGCGCTGCCGTTTGCTGCCAGCGAGCACTCGACCGGACGTCTCATGGGAGTTGGGGTCGCGATACCGGCTGAGGCGGACGCGGCCAGCAGGTCGTTGCTGTTGGGTGCGTTGCTCGGATCTGCAGGGCGATCTGGGCTCGACATCTTGGCCCTCCCGCCGCCACTGACACAACACGGGGCTGTCAGTCTCGAGCGCGTTGCTAGAGGCGGTCCTTTGGCTGTCAGCTGGCGGCACTGGACGCGTCCCTCGAGGCGCTGGGCGTCTGTTACCCCTGTCGTGTGGGATCGCTTCGCCAAGACCGAGGAGCAACTCGGCGTCGAGCTGGCGGCGAGCTTCCGGCGAGCGGGCTACCCAGAGCCAGTCGCTGACGGCTTGTCTTGGTCTCGGACGGCTTTTGTCAAGGGTGCCGCTCAGCCTCGCCCGAACCAGGTGCACCGTCCGGGCGGCCCTCCGTTGCCGTACCGCCATGTACTGGTCGAGTTTGCCGGGGCCGTCCGTGGTCCAGTCGTGGTCGGTCGCCTGCGCCACTTCGGGCTTGGCCTTTTCACGCCGCTAGACGATGGGCACCATGATTGACTTCGGGGAGTTCTTCGGGGCTGTTCACGGCTATGACCCATTCCCCTGGCAGCTGGCCCTAGCAGACACTGTCGCGGACCAGGGTTGGCCAGAAGCGTTCCAGGTACCAACTGGTCTCGGCAAGACGGCAGTCTTGGATGTCGCAGTCTGGGCACTGGCAGGTGGAAGCAGTGCGGCTGGTCTCGACAGAGCGCCTCGGCGGACCTACCTCGTGGTCGACAGGAGGCTCGTGGTGGACCAGGCGTACGATCGTGCCCAGCGGATCGCCGGCAGGATCGAGGCCGCGGAGTCCGGCGTCCTGCTAGAGGTGGCGTCGGCCCTCAGAGCGCTTGGCTCTCCGGATCCGCATCACGGCGAGAGCATTCTCGAGGTCGTCAGGATGCGGGGCGGCACGACGTGGGCCAGCCGGTTCATCCGCCGTCCCGATCTTCCGGCCCTAGTAGTCGGTACGGTCGATCAGCTCGGAAGCCGGGCGTTGTTCCGTGGTTACGGCGTCGGCGACCGCCGCCGGCCGATCGACGCCGCGCTTGTGGGCACGGACGCTCTTGTGATCGTCGACGAGGTTCACCTCTCACGGCCGTTCGTCGAGACGATGCAGGCGATCGACGGCTACGAGGCGCTCGCCCCCGCCCGGGCTGGTCGCCCCGTCCAGCTGGTGCAGATGTCCGCCACGATTCCACATGCAGGCGCCACCTTTGTGACCCGTGCCGACTGGGAAGACGAGGTTGCCGGGCCGCGGCTCAAGGCGAGCAAGATGGCCAGGTTCGTCAAGGTCGAGGCACGCTCTGCGGCCGACGTCATGGCGAACCTTGCAGTTGCGCACCGCAGAGCGCTTGGCGGTGACACCGTTGCCGTCGTCGTCAACACTGTGGGTCTCGCGAGAGCCGTCTTCGACCGGTTGCGAGCCAAGCACAAGACCGAGTCCTGCCTTTTGGTCGGGAAGGTACGGCCGGTGGACAGAGCTAGATTGCAGAGCAAGCTCGCACCGTTTCTCATGGGTGCCGCGGTCGACGGTTCTTCCCCACCTGTCTTGGTGGCAACCCAGACAGTCGAGGTTGGAGTCGATCTGGACGTTGGCGCCCTCGTCACCCAGGCCGCGCCGTTGGACAGCCTGGTGCAGCGGCTCGGTCGCCTTGACCGCGCGGGAAAGCGGGAGCGAACAGAGGTCACCGTCGTCCGAGTGGCAGGCAAGGATCCTGTTTATGGTGAGCCCACCGAGGCGACCTGGGACGTTCTCCTGGAACTGGGCGAAAGGTCGCTTTCCGTCCCGGCGGGCAACGTGGCGCTTGCAGACCTCCGCCCGGCCGGCCTTGACCTTGGCGTGGAAGGCATCGACAGGAACCTGGCCGGCGTCGATCGTCTGCCTCTCGTCGCCAGGACAGCCGCAGGGCCTGTCGTATTGCCCCCGATAGTCGATGTGTGGGCGCGGACTGCTCCGGTGCCTGTACCCGACGAGCCTGTAGCGCCTTATTTGCACGGGATCGAAAGACCCTCAGCAATGGTGTCGGTGGCCTGGCGTGCCACCTGCGACAGCGTGGAAAGGCTGGCTCAGGAGCAGGCGCTTGCGAGCTCGCTCGAACTTGTCCCCGTTCGATCCGGCGAGCTGGTAGAGGTCCCGATTTGGGAAGCAGTGGCTCTACTCCAGGGGAAAGACATTGACTCCGGGGCTGATGTCGCCACCGGCGAAGGTGATCTTGCGCCCGATGAGTTGGTTGTCCCCGGTATGCGACTCGCTGATGACACCCCTGTCGCCCTCAGGCGTCCGAGCGATGTGCGACCGGGAGATGTCATTGTCATCCCGACGACTTCGGGCGGTTACGACGAGTGGGGTTGGACGGGCCGCTCTGGTGGCATCGTTGCCGACGTCGCCGACTTGTGCAGACCTTGGGGAACCCTCAGGTTGCAGCAATCTGTGTTGTCGAGCCTCGGAGTCGAGGGTATCGATACGGCGTCTCTGGCCAAGGCAACGCAGCGGCTCGTGAACGGAGACGCCGATGAGGCCGAAGCGGCGGTCACCGCCGTCCTTGTTGCAGATGCCGTTGCTGAAGTCGCAGTGCAGTTGGAGCGGCTGGGCTGGGTCGGCTTAGGCGCATATCTCCGTGGCCGGCAGGCGACCGAGGGCTGTCAAGACGGTGTGACAGTGCGTTTCGAGTCCGCCCTACAGGACCTCGAGGTTCAGGACGGCACGGACCTGTCTTCCTCGCAAGGCGCAGGGCGCGTCGAACTGGACGTGCACCTGCAGGCAGTCGCTGACCGAGCCGAGGCGATTGCTGCACGTCTCGGGCTGGACGAAGCCAGTACCGCTGCAGTCCGCCTGGCCGCACTGGCTCACGACCTCGGCAAGGCGGATCCAAGATTCCAGCTGTCGCTTTGGCAGGGCGACAGGCTTGCAAGAGAAGCCGACGGCCGAGTGCTAGCGAAGTCGGGGCAGCGTTTGCGTCACACCTACGACTGGCCTTTGGGCCTGCGCCACGAAGCACTGTCGGCGACGCTTCTCGACGACTTCCTGGACGGCGCCAGCGTCGAGGTCGATCGCGAGCTGGTTGCACATCTCGTTCTCTCGCATCACGGTCACCAGCGACCCCTGATGCCGCCCCGCGGCGTCGGTAAGCGCACCCAGATCACGGTGACGAGCCCGGTCGACGGTAAGAGGCTTGCGTCTTCTGGGATCGAGAGCCAGATCGACTGGGACTCCCCGCGCCGTTTCCACGAGCTGTGCCGGCGATATGGCTGGTGGGGCCTGGCCTTGCTCGAGGCTGTTGTGCGGTCAGCTGACACCTGCGTCTCGGAGGAGGGATCGTGAGCAACTTCATCGAGCTTCCGGGGCTGCGAGGCGACGACCCATTGGGATTCCTTGCCGCGCTTGGGACACTGCGCCTCGCGACGGTGGGCCTCGGCATTCCGGCAAGACTTCACTTCGCTCCGGGAGCCGATTTGACGGCCAGGATCGACCTCGGCGAGGCCAAGGATCTCCTAGGCCTCGCCGAGGACATAGAGGCATTGGCTAGACAGATGGAGGCTGAGGGGCGCCTCCTGTGCGGCACGCCTTGCGTGTTCCCGCCGAAGAAACAAGGCACCAGGGGCGGTGACCCAGCGCGCCTGTCAGCTGAGGACGCGCTCGTGTGGGGCCGCTCTGCAGGTACCGCAAGCATGAGTGGCGACGAGTCTCTCGCAGAGTGGCTCGTGTCCGTCTATTGTCCGCGATCGTTGGACGAAGGCCGGGTCACCATGACTCTGTTTTACGCCCCGTCCGGGCAGATGACGTTCGCAGGCAACCTGGCCGAGCCGCTCCGGCTGGTCGCGGCGGAGCATGGCCACGTCGCTTCGGCCTTCACTCGGTGGAGACGCGTAGGCGGATTCACCGGAGCGAACCTCGATCAACGAGCACTGCGCGATGCCGGAGTCGAGCCGAGTGGTAAGCCCGCGAATCGTGGGGCGCCAGGGCCAACGTGGCTGGCGCTCCAAGGTTTGGTACTTGCCAGACTGAGTGCGCGAGGCGATCCTGTGCCGAGTGTCTTGTGGCAACGTCGGAACCGAGGAGAACGCGGTAGGCGCGCCCTGGGCATGGTCTGGCCGACCTGGTCGCGACCTGTGGATATGTGCGCTGTGAGGGCTCTTCTGGATCATCCCGACCTCTCGACTCGCCTCTTGCATTCCGAGATCGGTCACAAGGCACTCGATCAGCGACGCCGTGAGCTTGGCCTGACCGGTCTGTGGCGATCAGAGCGCTTGGGACTCTCGCAGAGCGATGGGCCGCTCATGTCGGCGTCACGACTTTGGCCCGAGAGCTCCGCCGAGTAACGATGAGCGACACGACCGCCGCTGTCCCGGCTCTGGTGCCGGCGCGGATGGTCAACGAGTTCTGTTACTGCCCTCGATTGTTCTACCTCGAGTGGGTCGATTCGCAGTTCCAAGGAAATGCCGACACGGCCACCGGGGTTTACGTTCACAGAGCCGTGGATAGGGCAGAGGGTCGTGCTCCCGGACCGAACGAGGCCGACGAGCTTCGCCGTGCCACTTCGGTCACACTGAGCTCGGAACGGCTTGGTTTGATAGCCACGATCGACCTGCTGGAGCCTGAGCAGGGCAAGGTCGTGCCGATCGACCTGAAGAAGGGACGCCCGCCTCCGCATGGACCAGCTTGGGAGCCCGAGCTTGTCCAGCTGTGTGTTCAAGGGCTGGTGTTGCGTGACAATGGCTACCTGTGCGACGAGGGGATCATCTCCTATGCCGAGACACGAGAACGCCGCACTGTCGTCTTCGACGACGCTCTCGTCGAGCGGACGCTTGAGGCGGTCCGACAGTTACGCGAAGTGGCAAACCTTGGTCAGTGCCCGCCGCCGCTGGTGGACAGCCCGAAGTGCCCGCGCTGCTCGCTTGTCGGTATCTGCCTGCCGGACGAGACGAACCTGCTGATCGAAGCAAGCCAGCAACCGCCCAGACGGTTACTGCCTCGGGAGCAGGCGGCGCGCCCGTTGTATGTCGGAGAGCAGGGCAGCTACGTAGGGATGCGATCGGGCAGGGTCGAGGTCAGCAGGAACCGCGAGAAGATCGCCGAGGTCAGGTTGCTGGACGTGTCGCAGCTCAATGTCACCGGCAACGTGCAGATCTCGACGCAGCTCATAAGGGAGTGCTTCCGGCGGGAGCTCCCTGTTCTCTGGTTCAGCTACGGCGGGTGGTTCAGCGGGTTGGCGGAGGGTCTCCCGTCCAAGAACGTCGAACTGCGCCGACGCCAGGCAGCGATCGCAAGCCAGGCCGGATTGCCGGTCGCAAGGGCATTCGTTGCAGGGAAGATTCGCAACTGCCGAACGCTGTTGCGCCGCAACGCTCGTTCCCGGAGCGAGCCCGTGCTGGAGAGCCTCAAGGCTCTGGCCGTGTCTGCCGAGTCTGCGCCGACGATCGAGTCGCTGCTCGGTGTGGAGGGCAGCGCCGCAAGGCTGTACTTCAGTCAGTTCTCGACGATGCTCCGAGAGGACCTCGGGTTCGACTTCGATGGCCGCAACCGCCGACCTCCGCTGGACCCGGTGAACTGCCTCCTGTCGTACCTGTACGGACTGCTGGCGAAGGATCTGACCGTCACGGCCTTCGGAGTCGGCTTCGACCCCTATCTCGGCTTCTTCCACAGACCCCGCTTCGGTCGTCCAGCTCTTGCACTTGATCTCGCCGAGGAGTTCCGACCGCTCATCGCAGATTCGGTCACCATCAATGTCATCAACAACGGTGAAGTACGGCTCTCGAGCTTCGTCGTGCGAGCGGCAGGAGTTGCGCTGACGGCTGATGGGCGCAAGGCCGTCATCTCGGCCTACGAGCGCCGCCTCGACATGTCCGTCACCCATCCACTGTTCGGGTACAAGGCGACGTACCGGCGAATCATGGAGGTCCAATCACGGTTGCTTGCCGCCTACCTGTTGCGTGAGGTGCCCTCTTATCACGCCTTCACTACGAGGTGAGGAGAAGGATGGCCCGCACCCGTTATCTGGTCTCGTACGACATCCGCGACGACAAGCGCCTTCGCCGTGTTCACGCCAGCATGAAGGGTTTCGGTTGGGCGATGCAGTATTCCGTGTTCGTGTGCGACCTCGACGAGGTCGAGGTGCTCGATCTGAAGCGCAACATCGGCGAGATCATCAACGCTCGAGTCGACTCCATCGCCATCGTCCGCCTCGGTTCCCCACAGGAGCGCGGGCGGAGTTGCTTTGAGTTCATGGGCGTTCCACCCTATCTTCCAAGAGCCGGGGCGGTAGTTCTGTAAGTGCGAGACCTCCTGTGCTGACACGCTGAACGGGGACCACTCGCACCCAGCTCAGCGGGCAGATCTGATCCTTGACAACCGAGACAACCGCTTCGAATCCGTCAGTTTCGAACAGCTCTCGAATGGGCGCCTGAAAGTCCAGTTCAGGGCCCTGATCTGAGGGCTACCCTTTGCCGAGCCGTACGGCTCGGCCCTCATTGCGGCGGCGACATAATCGGGTATAGGTCGGCGACAACCGCAGCCTTTGCCGAGCCGTACGGCTCGGCCCTCATTGCGGCCAAGAGTGTAGTTTAAGGATTGCAATGAACCGACGACTTTGCCGAGCCGTACGGCTCGGCCCTCATTGCGGCCCCTCGTCGCTGTGGGCGCCGCTGCTGCTGCTGCTGCCTTTGCCGAGCCGTACGGCTCGGCCCTCATTGCGGCTCAACGACCGCGACCACGACGAGCTGGTTGGCGCCGGCTTTGCCGAGCCGTACGGCTCGGCCCTCATTGCGGCGGTAACAACCTGGCGCTGGCGGACTTCTCGACCAACCTTTGCCGAGCCGTACGGCTC
>JBOGHW010000085.1:0-72969 GCA_050744865.1 Acidimicrobiales bacterium
GGCTGCCACCCCGCCGGGGCGGATGTAGTTGTGGTTCATCCGCAGGCCGGTCGTCTTCTCGAAGAAGGACAGGATCATCTCCCGCTCGCGGAAGCCGTAGATCATCATCGAGGTCGACGCCAGGTCCATGCCGTTCGTGGCAGTCCACATGACATGAGACGAGATGCGGTTGAGCTCGGACATCAGCATGCGGATCCAGTTGGCCCGCGGCGGGATCTCGACGCCCAGGAGCTCCTCGACGGCCAGCGAGTACGCCAGCTCGTTGTTGAGAGGAGACAAGTAATCCATACGGGTGACGTTCGTCGCCCCCTGCGTGTAGGCGAGCTCCTCGCCTGTTTTCTCCATGCCGGTGTGCAGGTAGCCGACGACAGGTTTGGAGCGAAGCACCGTCTCGCCCTCGAGCTCCAGCATGATGCGCAGCACGCCGTGGGTCGACGGGTGCTGCGGCCCCATGTTGATGATCATCGTCTCGTCTTCGCCGAACTCGACGTCGACGTCGGTCGGGTTGAGCACGAGGCCTTCGGAAAGCCGGAGGACGGCGCCCTGCTCGATGGCGAGCTCGGTCGCGTCGGTGTCGACCACCTCGGCCATCTCTTGGGGGCCTTCGAACGTGGCGTCGGTCATCGGGGCCCCGGCGCACCTTTGAACTGGACCGGCACCCGGCCGACGGAGTAGTCCTTGCGGAGCGGGTGCCCCTCCCAGTCCTCGGGCATGAGGATGCGGCTCATGTCCGGGTGATTGTCGAAGACGATGCCGAACATGTCGTAGGCCTCGCGCTCCATGGCTTCGGTGCCCGGGTACACGCTGAACAACGTGGTGATAGTCGGGTCGGACTCGGGCACCTGCACGCGCAGCCGCACCCTCTCGTGCCGGGTGACAGATGTCAGCACGACGACGATCTCGAATCGTTCGGGCTCCACGCCGGCAGGCAACGACCTGTCCATGTTCTGCTGGTAGTCCACGGCGCAGAGATCCGAGCACATCTCGAAGCCAGCCTCGTGGAGCGCTTGGACGGCCGCCAGGTAGCCGCCGCGGGTCGGGTGCACGACGAACTGCCCGAGACGGGTCTCGGCAGGCTGCCCGGCCACGGCCGGGAGCTGGGTGATGTCGGCTGCCTGCTTGCTCAACGCGGTGTCCCCAGGTGCACCGGCTTGGCTTCTGGCTGGACCCAGCCGGGGACGTCGCCGCCGATCCTGATGCCGGCACCGACTCCCTCGTCGGGGCGGCGGGTGATCTCACCTGTGCGGATCTTCTCGTGGAGCGTGAGGATCGCATGGATGAGGGTCTGCGGGCTCGGCGGGCAGCCTGGCGCATAGACGTCGACGGGCACGATCTGGTCGACTCCCTGCACGATGGCGTAGTTGTTGAACATACCGCCCGTCGAGGCACACACACCCATCGAGATGACCCACTTCGGCTCCATCATCTGGTCGTAGACCAACCGGAGCACAGGCGCCATCTTCTGGGAGACCCGGCCGGCCACGATCATGAGGTCCGCCTGGCGGGGAGAAGCCCGGAACACCTCCATGCCGAAGCGTGCCAGGTCGAAGTCTGCCGCCCCGGCAGACATCATCTCGATGGCGCAGCAAGCCAGGCCGAACGTCGCCGGCCAGACGCTTGATCGCCTGGCCCACTTGACCAGCTCCTCGATACTGCCGGTGAGGAAGTTGTGCTGGAGATCCTCGAGTCCCATCTTGCCTCAGCCGGCCTTGGCGCCGTAGGCGGCGCCTGTCGGGACCGGTGCCGGGTCGCGTGCGGGAGGAGCCGCGTCCTCACCGGTGGTCGCCGCCACCTGCTCGCCGTGGCTCGTCGCCGTCGTCGTGATCGGCGGGATCTGGGCGACACGCACCACCGTGGTTGCGGATGTGCGGACGTAGTCCTGCGCCTGCCGGTACAGGTTGCGGGCCGGGCCCCAGTCGAGGGCCCCGTTCGAGACGAGGTAGCAGAACGGGATGAAGACCGTGCCCACGAACACCAGGATCTCGACGAGGCCGAACGTACCCAGCTCGTTGTAGACGACGGCCCATGGGAACAGGAAGATCACCTCGATGTCGAAGATGATGAAGATCATCGCCACCAGATAGAAACGCACCGGGAACCGCCGCGACGTCTCGTGCGTCGGCACGATGCCGCACTCGTATGGCGCCTCTTTGGCCGCGGTCGGTCGTTGCGGCGCCATGAGCTTGGACGCGACGAAAGAAAGGGCCGCGAATGCGATCCCAAGCACGATCATGAAGAAGATCGGTAGGTAGCTATCGAGGCTTCCCATTGCCGAGGCGTTCTACCACGCGGCCAGGGCCGCGGTCAGATCGGGCGCTTCGGTTCTTCCTGCGGTACGCCTGGCCCTAACATTCTCATGTGGCCACGACAGACAGCATCCACCCTCCGCGGCCGGCCGAGCACCATTGCGACGTGCTGGTAGTGGGCGGCGGGCCGAGCGGATCGGCGGCGAGCTACTGGCTGGCCAGCCGTGGGGTGGACGTGCTTTGCGTCGAGAAGAAGCACTTCCCACGGGAGAAGACCTGCGGTGACGGCCTGACGCCTCGTTCGGTGCGGCAGCTGCAGGACATGGGCCTCGAGGGGGCACTCGCCGGCAGCCATCGCTACGTCGGGCTCCGGTCGGTCGCCTTCGGCCGCGAGCTGGAGATGCCCTGGCCGGATCACCCGGAGTTCCCTCCGTACGGCTACACGGTGACCCGCTACGAGCTCGACACGCTCGTGAACGAGCACGCCGAGAAGGCCGGCGCTGTCGTATGGCAGGGGGCCGAGGCAGTCGAGCCCCTCGGCGGCGGCACCAGTGGCGGAGACGGCACAAAGGCCGGGGGCGCCCTCGTCGTCGACAAGGAGCGGGGCACCAGCTCGAAGGTGCACGCGAGGTACGTGATCGTGGCAGACGGGTCGCTCTCGCGCTTCGGACGAGCGCTGGGCGCCAGCCGCGACAAGGCGTTCCCGCAAGGGATGGCGATCCGCGGCTACTTCAAGTCACCGCGCCACGACGACCCCTACATCGAGTCCCACCTCGATGTCCGCGACCGCCAAGGCAACGTCGTGCCCGGCTACGGCTGGATCTTCCCGCTGGGGGACGGGCGCCTCAACGTCGGAATTGGCCTCCTGTCGACCTCGGACCGCTGGAAGGGCCTCAACACCACCAAGCTGATGGAGGAGTTCGTCCACTTCGCCCCGAGGTCGTGGTGCATCTCGCCGAAGACGGCCTGCTCGGTGCCGACAGGTGGCCGCCTCCCGATGAGCCTGTCGGTGCGGCCCAGGGTCGGCGCCGACTACGTGGTCGTGGGGGATGCCGCCGCCGCCATCAACCCGTTCAATGGCGAGGGCATCGCCTACGCCTGGGAGACGGGTCGTCTGGCGGCCGCTGCCGTCGCCCGCGCCCTGTCGGCTCCGCCGGCCGATGCAGCTGCCGTCCTGGCTTCTTACGAGCAGCGCCTGCAAGCGGATTATGGGAGGTACTACGCGATCGCGAGGGGTTTCGTCAGGCTTATCGAGGACCCGAGGGTGATGCGCAGCCTCGTGGCGGCCGGCATGTACGTACCGCCAGTCATGAAAGGCGTGCTGCGGATCATGGCCAACCTCAACCGGCCCGACCGTCTCACCGGGGCCGACGGTGCCTACCGGGCGCTCGACAAGATCGCCGAAGTGCGGCAGCGCCGCCGGGCGCAGGCCCTCGCCGGCTAGAGGCCCGCTGCAACCTCGGCCGCGGCCTGGCGGGCGGCCTCCACGGTGCGCGCGACGTCGGCGTCGGTATGTGCCAGCGAGCAGAAACCCACCTCGTACGCGCTCGGAGCCAGCGCCACCTTGCGGTCGAGCATGGCATGGAAGAACTTGGCGTACAGCCCGTTGGAGGCCGCAGCCTTGGCGCCGTCGTAGTCGAGGACCGGATCGCTGCTGAAGAAGACGGCGAACAAGCTGCGGAACGCCGGAACCTGCACGGCCAGGCCGGCCGAGGAGATCGCCTCGTGCAAGCCTGCCGCCAGGCGGCCGACCCTTTGGGACAGCTCCTCGTAGGCCTCCGGCGGCAACTGCTCCAAGACGGCCAGGCCCGCCGCCGTGGCGAGCGGGTTGCCGGACAGCGTGCCTGCCTGGTACACCGGCCCAAGGGGGGCCAGCTGGGACATCAGGTCGGAGCCCCCACCGAGGGCTGCCAGCGGCAAGCCGCCGCCGATCACCTTGCCGAAGGTCCACAGGTCGGGACGTACCCCCACCAACGCGGCGACGCTCCCGCGACCGAGACGAAAGCCCGTGATGACCTCGTCGAAGATGAGAAGGGCGCCGGCCTTGTCGCACGCCTTGCGGAGGCCGGCGAGAAAGCCGTCAGCAGGTGCGACAAGACCCATGTTGGCCGCCACGGGCTCGACGATGACGCAGGCGGTGTCGGCGCCTATCTCGGGTACGACGTTGTAGGGCGCCACCAGCGTGTCGGCGACGGCACCGGCCGGCACACCGGCCGACCCGGCGAGCCCGAGGGTCGCCACACCGCTGCCTCCCGCTGCCAGCAGGCCGTCGGAGTGCCCGTGGTAGCAGCCGGCGAACTTGACTACCTTGTCGCGCCCCGTCGCTCCTCTCGCCAGGCGCACGGCAGTCATCGTGGCCTCGGTGCCGGAGGACACGAGCCGGACCATGTCGAGGTCCTCGACCGCCTCGCAGATGGCCTCGGCAAGGCGCACCTCCCCGACGGTGGGTGCTCCGTAGGTCGTCCCGTGCTCGGCCGCATCTGCGATCGCACGCAGGACCGAGGTGTCGGCGTGCCCGAGGATCGAGGCACCCCAGGACTGCACGTAGTCCAGGTAGGTGTTGCCGTCGGTGTCCGTCACGAAGGCGCCCTTGGCGCTCTCCACGAAATACGGCGTGCCGCCGACGGATCCGAAGGCGCGAACCGGGGAGTTGACACCGCCGGGAATGACGGCCGAGGCCCGGGCGAACAGCTCGTCAGGCATCGAGCATCTCGGCCACCTCGGCGGCGAAGTACGTGAGGACGAACGAGGCGCCCGCTCGCTTGATCGCCCCTAGGTGCTCCAAGGCGACGGCTTGCCCGTCGATCCAGCCCCGCTCGGCTGCGGCCTTGACCATGGCGTACTCCCCGCTCACCTGGTAGGCGGCCACGGGGACGTCAACGGCGGCACGGACGGCCGCTATCACGTCGAGGTAGGCAAGCGCCGGCTTGACCATCACGATGTCCGCTCCTTCCCCAACGTCGAGGCGCACTTCGGCCAGCGCCTCGCTGAGGTTGCGGCTGTCCTGTTGATAGCTCTTGCGGTCTCCTGCGATGCTGACGTTGACCGCGTCGCGGAAGGGGCCGTACAGCGCCGAGGCGTACTTGGCCGAGTAGGCAAGGATGGCAACCTCGGCAGCGCCGGCGGAGTCGAGCGCCGCCCGGATAGCACCGACCTGGCCGTCCATCATGCCGCTCGGAGCGACGACCGAGGCCCCGGCGCGCGCCTGGGCGACGGCCACCTCGGCGTAGCGCTCGAGCGTGGCGTTGTTGTCGACGCTCCCGTCCGGCCGCACGATGCCGCAGTGGCCGTGGTCCGTGTACTCGTCGAGGCAGAGGTCGGCCATCACGACGAGCGAGTCTCCGACGGCCGAGGCGATCTCGGAGAGAGCGACCTGGGCGATGCCCGCCGGGTCGGAAGCTCCAGAGCCTGTGGGGTCCTTGGCGACGGGGACACCGAAGACGATGATCCCCGGCAGGCCGAGAGAGCCCAACCGCTTAGATTCGGCAACCGCTGACGAGACCGTGTGCTGTAGGACGCCAGGCAGCGAGGGCACGGCCTGAGGCTCCGAGATGCCCTCCCTGACGAACAGGGGCGCCACGAGATCGCTCCTGGACAGGGAAGTCTCGGCCACGAGGCTGCGCAGCGCCGGCGTGCGGCGGAGGCGGCGGAGGCGGCGTTGAGGGTAGCTGTCCACGGGAGCCAGTATCGCACCGGGACGCCGGGGGAAACGCCCTAGCCCTGGGCCGGCCGGCCGTGGACGGAGGCGTACTCGCACAGCGCCTGCACGAGACCGGAGATCGTATGTTCCGCCGCCTCCATGCTCACGCCGATCCCGGCTGCTCGGGCAGCCGCCGCAGTGACCGGGCCGATGCAACAGGCCAGCGCCGGAGCGTCGCCCGATCCCATCACGTCCGCCCAGCCCACAGCCGACGACGCCGAGGCGAGCATGACGGCGTCGGCCCGCCGCGCTGCTGCCACCAGGTCGGGCTCGGGGTCGGCGCGGACCACCTGGTACGCCTCGGCGACCTCGACGATGTAGCCCTTGGCCGCAAGCTCTTCGCTGAGCACCTGGCGGGCCACAGAGGCCTGCGGCAACAGCACACGCTGACCCCCGGCTGCCGCCGGTGGGAAGGCCGCCGCCAAGGCTTCGCTGACGAAGCTGTCAGGGACCAGGTCGGGCACGATGCCACGCTCGGCCAGGGCCGCCGCCGTGGCGGTGCCGATGCATGCCACGCGGACGCGGCCAAAGGCGCGGGCATCTCGGACCTCCCGCCATACCCGCTCGACGGTGTTCCGCGATGTGAACACCACCCAGTCGTACGAGTCGAGGCGCCCGATGGCATCCCGGAGGGCTCGCCCGCCGTCGCTCGGCTCGACGAGGCTGATCATCGGTATCTCGACAGCGGTGGCGCCGGCCTGCCTCAGAGCCTCCGAGAGGGCCGGCGCCTGTCCCTTGGCCCTTGTCACAGCGACGGTCCACCCTGTGAGGGGCCGGCCGGCGAACCAGGCCAGGTCGAGGGCCGCGACGCTGCCGACCACGATGGTCGCCGGCGAGCCGGCCGCGACGGCAGCCAAATTGTCGAGCGTGGTGCGGGTCACGGTCTGTGCAGGCAGGGTGCCGTTCTCGACGATCGCCACCGGCGTCGAGGCCGGACGCCCGCCTGCGAGGAGCCTGGCGGAAAGCTCAGCCCTGTGCTCGACTCCCATCAGCACTACGACAGTGATCTCGAGGCGGGCCAGCGCCTCCCAGTCGACGGCCGCCGGTCCCCCGCCGGCGCCGTGACCGGTTACAACGGCGAAGCCGGCCGACTCGCCCCTGTGGGTGAGGGGGATGCCGGCATAGCCAAGGACGCCGTTGGGGGCCGAGACGCCCGGGACTACCTCATAGCCGAGCCCTGCTGCCCGGAGGGCAAGAGCCTCCTCGCCGCCGCGGCCGAACACGAAGGGGTCGCCGCCCTTCAGCCTGACGACAGTGCCGCCGCGGTATCGGCGGCCGAGCCGCACGAGCAAAGCATCGATGGCGCCCTGCTCTACGCGGTCACCGGGGCGTTTCCCGACGTCGTGTACCTCGGCTGCGGCCGGCACGAGAGCGAGCAGCTCGCGGTGCACCAGCCGGTCGTGCACGACGGCGTCGGCCCGGGCCAGAAGTTCGGCGCCTCGCACGGTGACAAGGGCTGGGTCTCCAGGCCCGGCACCGACGAGGTAGACGGTCATCGCGGGACTTGAGGCTCCAACAGGGACCGGCCGCCTCGGGCCAAAAGCTCGGTCGCCAACCGCCCTCCCAGCTCCTCCGGTCCGTTCAGGCCAGTGGCGCTCGACCGGACGACGACGTGACCGTCGAGAGAGGCGATCAGTGCCTCCATGTCCAGGCGGTCACCGTCCACGGTGCAAAGCGCTCCTACGGGCAAGTCGCAGCCGCCACCACCGACGGCTGCCAGCCAAGCCCGCTCAGCCTCGACTGCAAGCCTGGTGTCCCGGTCGTCGACCGAGCGGAGCAGGGTCTCGACCTCGCTGTCGCCGGCCCGGCAGCACAGGGCTATCGCACCTTGGCCGACTTGGGGCAGCATCTCTGTGGGCGACAGCGCTTGAGCAACGTCCAAAGCCATGCCCAGCCTGTCGAGTGCCGACATCGCCGCCACCAGGGCTCCTCCCGCCGGGATCTTCCCGAGCCTCGTGGCCATGTTGCCGCGAAGATCCTGGAACGTGAGATCCGGGCGGAGCCACGCCAGCTGGGCGCGCCGCCTCACCGACCCGGTGGCGATCCGGGCGCCTGGCGGCAGATCGGCCAGCCGCCGGCCGACGAGGGCGTCGCGGGGGTCGGCGCGGGGCAGGAAGGCCGCGATCGTTATGCCTTCTTCCTGGCGCGAAGGCAGGTCTTTGGCCGAGTGGACCGCGGCCTGTGCTCTCCCCTCCGCCACGGCACGGTCGATCTCGGCGGCGAACACCCCCCGGCCGCCCAGCTCGTGGATGGGCACGTCCGGCCGGAGGTCGCCGGCCGATGTCACCACCAGCTTGGCGACTCGTTGCCCCGCCGGCAGGCCGAGGGCGGTCGCAGCCAGGCCGAGGGCGGTCGCAGCCAGGTCGGCCTGGCACAGGGCCAGAGGGCTGCCGCGGGTTGCCAGGACGACAGGGCCGAGCATGCCAGGACTGAGGATCTACAGGTCGAACAGGACGCGCAGGGCTTCAGCCAACCGCTCGCCCCGCGGCGACCCTGCCACTTCCTTCACACGAACCGTCGGCTCGTGCAAGAGCTTGGCCACGACGCGCCGGGTAACGGTCTCGACTACCTCACGCTCGCTCGCCGACAGGCCGGCGGAGTGGCGCTCCAGCTCGGCAGCTCGGATCGTCTCGACACGATCCCGCAGCGCGGCGACGATCGGAGCCGCCAGCCGGGCTGCGGCCGACGCCCGGTATCGATCCAGCTCCTCGGCAAGCAGTGCCCTGACAAGGGGCACTTCGGCCAGACGAGTGCTCATCTGCTGCTCGGCGTGGCGGCGGATGTCCTCAACGTCGAGCCGGGTGACACCCTCGAGCAGTCCCACCGCCGGGTCGACATCGCGCGGAACTGCCATGTCGACCACCACCACCCGCCTGCCGCCGGAGAGGGCGCCGGCGAACATGGAAAGCGGGAGCACTATTCCGTCGGCCGCTGTGGAGGTCAGCACGACGTCCGACCCGGCCAGCTCCCCCGGGATCGAGTCGAGGTCAACCGCGCGAGCTGCCATGAGGTCGGCAACTTCAGCGGCCCTGTCGGCTCCGCGGTTGGCGACGACCACCTCGCCTGTGAGGTCGCCCCGCCCGGCGAGCGCCCTCGCGATCCCTGCTCCCATCTCGCCGGCACCCACAACCAGGATCTTCTTGTTCTCGAGACCACCCGCGTGGTCTGCGGCCAGCTCGACGGCAGCGTGAGCGAGCGAGGTGGTGCCGCGCGCTATAGCCGTCTCGGCCCTTGCCCGCTTCCCCGCTTCGACGGCATGCCGGAACAGCGGATCAAGCACAGTCCCGATGGCGTGCTCCAGGCGGGCCGTCTCGGCGGCGGCCCGCACCTGCCGGAGAATCTCGCCCTCCCCCAGAACCGGCGAGTCGATGCCGGCGGCCACGTCGAACAAGTAGGCGACGGCCGCCTCGTCGTAGCGGCACACAAGCGGCTCCCCGAGATCCATGATCCCGCCGCCGACCTCCGGCCCGTGCTCTCGTGACTCGACTGCGGAGGTGACAGGCTCGCCGGCGCCAAGGCGCTGGCGGAAGAAGCTCTCGATGTCCGAAAGACCGTCGTGGAACCGCTCCACAACTGCGTAGACCTCGGTACGCAGGCACGTCGAGAGCACGACCGCCTCGGCCACGTTCGGCCCGCCGACTAGCTCGCGCAAGGCCTTGCGAACATTATGCTCGGGAACGGCCACCCGTTCGAACACCGCCAAGGGGACGTCCCGCTCGTGCATGCCTACAACTACGACCGACAACTGCCCGTTACCTTCCTCTAAGCCTCAGACTGCGCAGGCGACGGCTGGATCGTACCGGCGCCTGTCAGGAGCCGTTACCCGCCCGCGCCTCGGTCCGGCCCGCAGCCTCCGGGTGTGCCTGGTAGAACGCAAGAACCTGCAGCTCGGCCGAGAAGTCGACATGGCGTACCTTCATCGGTGCGACCGCTGTGAGAACGGTCGGGGCGAAGTTGAGCACGGCGTTGACCCCGACGGCGGCGAGCCTGTCGCAGACGTCCTGAGCAGCCGAAGCCGGAGTCGTGATGACACCTATCGACACGTCCTGCTCTCGGCACACCGTGGCAAGCTCGGCCAAGTGGCGGATCGGCAATCCCCCTATCACCTCTCCGACGGTGTCGCTGGCGACGTCGAACATGCCCACGATGCGAAAGCCGCTCTGGGCGAAGCCGGGCGACCGTGCCAGTGCATGGCCCAGGTGCCCCATACCGGTGATGACCACCGGTCGCTCCAGGTCGATGCCGAGCTCGCGCTGTATCTGCCCGAGCAGGTACTCGACGTCGTAACCTGTCCCTCGCGTGCCGTAGCTGCCGAAGTAGGACAGGTCCTTGCGCACCTTGGCTGCGTTTACCCCGCAGGCGTCGGCCAACTCGGCGGACGACACGGTCGTGAGACCGCAGTCGTCGAGCTCGGACAGCACTCGTTGGTAGACAGGCAGCCGGACGACGGTCGGTTCTGGGATCCGGCGGCCGAAGCGTTCCTGCATGGGCAAGCATGGTAACGAGGGCTGGCTTTCGGCCACAAGACAGCCGCCTTGCACGCTCACGCCAGTGCTCGGCGCAGCGCCTTTCCCTGGATACCGTGAGGCAGCTCCCTCACGAAGACGACGCTGCTCGGGCACTTGTATCGTGCCAGCCGTAAAGCGCAGTGCTCGATCAGCTCGCTCTCGCTCACGCCGCCGGGCGCGTTGGCGCCGTCGGGCCAAGCCTCGGTCTTGGGCACGACGAATGCCCGCACCGACTCGCCCAGCAGGCTGTCAGGCACGCCCACGACGGCGGCCTCGTCGACGGCCGGGCTCTCCTCGAGGACGTGCTCGACCTCGGCGGGGAAGACGTTGAAGCCGCTCACGATGATCAGGTCCTTGTTGCGGTCCACGATGGTGATCGAGCCTGCGTCGTCCATCACGGCGACGTCGCCGGTGTGCAACCAGCCGGCGGCGTCGATGGCCAGCTTCGTCGCGGTCGGGTCTTCGAAGTAGCCGGAGAAGACGTTAGGCCCTCTCACCAGCACCTCTCCTGGGTCGCCGTGCTCGACGGGATCGCCGTCAGGATCGACGATGGTGAGCTCGATTCCCGGAAGAGGCGCTCCGGCAGACAGCGGGTGCCTGTCGGCGTCAAGGTCGGGAAACGTGACCGTCGGCGACGCCTCCGTCAGCCCGTATGCCTGCCAAATCTGAACACCGAACTTGGCCTCGAAGGCCTCGGAGACCTCGAGCGGCAGCGGCGCCGCGCCGGAGCAGGCCAGGCGCAGCGAGCTGAGCTCGGATCCGCTGGCGCCACCGTGGGCGAGCAGGGCGGCGAACAGCTGAGGTACGCCGGGCAGGATCGTGACCCGCTCCTTCTCGACGATCTCGAGCAAGTCAGCAGCAACGAAACGCTCCATCATCACCAACCTCCCACCAGCGAACAGATGGAGCCCGAGCACGGCGTTGAGGCCATAGATGTGGAAGGGCGGGACGACAAGCAGACCGGTGTCGTCCCTCGTGGCCGCCAGTCCGACGGCAAGCTCCATCTGGTCGATGTTGGCCAGCAAGCTTCCGTGTGTCAGCATCGCAGCCTTCGGCGAGCCGGCCGTGCCAGACGTGAACAGGAGAACGGCCAGGTCGTCGGCGCCTCGCTCTGCGATTGGCACTGCGACTGGCACTGCGACTGGCTGGGCGCTCGGCGTGGCTGAGGTGACCGAGGCGGCCTCCGACTGGGCGCAGTCCCGCACGGGGTAGCCGAGGGCTTCGACGAGCGATCTCGTGGGGGACCCGACCATGACGACGTTTGCCCTTATGGTCGCGAGCTCGCGCTCCAGCTCGGAGATTGGGCTCTCCGGATTGAGCGGTGCCGCGACGGCGCCTAGCCCGAGGACGGCCAGGTAGGCAACGACGAAGTCAGGCGTCGCGGGCAATATCAGGGCTACGACATGGCCAGGCTCGACTTCGGTATGCAGCACCTGCCGCGTGGCTGCGACACGAGATCTCAGCTCCCCGTAGGTGACATCGACCCCGCCATGACGCAAGGCCACGTCCGCCGCCGGGTGCGGCTCGACAATCGTCGCAAGGTTCACGGCTGCGCTTCCCTCTCACCCAGGGCGCTACCTCGCCCTACCGGGGCGACAGAATACTTAGCCGGCTTCGGTGAAGCGCTCAGACAGGTAGCGATTCACGTCCTCTTCCCGTAAGCGGTAAGACTTGCCAACTCGGACCGCTGGCAGCTGGCCGGCATTGATGAGCCTGTACACGGTCATGTTGGACACCCTCAAGACCTGGGCGACTTCCGCGACTGTGTAGAACTTGGCCTTCGAATAGTCGATGCTCGTCAGATAGATCACCCCTCTCCGCCTGTACACGACTGTACGCCAATGTGGCTGATGTGAAAAGTGTGACTATCTTCGGGCAGCTCAGCGCCGGCCCAATTCCTTCGATCTCTCGGTCGCCGCAGCCACTGCCTCGATGAGGGCAGAGCGTGTCCGGTGTGCCTCGAGAACCCTCAAGCCCGCCGCCGTCGTGCCTCCGGGCGAGGTGATGGAGGCGCGGAGGGTTTCGGCGCGTTCGCCTGTTTCGGAGAGGAGGCGCGCCGAGCCGAGGAGCGTTGCGGTTACCAGCAACTCGCTCACGTCCCTGTCCAGGCCTTGCGCGACACCGGCCTCCACCAGCGCCTCGGCGATCAGGAAGACGTAGGCGGGGCCGGAGCCGGACAACCCGGTGACGGCGTCGAGCAGCTTCTCCGGCATCCGGGCGACGACGCCGAACGAGGAGAGAACGGCTTCGGCCCATGCGAAGTCCTCCTCGCCGGCCCGACCTCCGCCGGCAAGACCGGAGGCTCCCGATCCGAGCACCGCCGGGACGTTGGGCATCGCTCTAAGCACTACGGCGCTGCCGCACCAGGGTTCCAGCTCGGCGATGGTTATGCCGGCCATGATCGACAGGACTCGGGGCACCCCGGCGCCCGCCACGGCCCGTGCGGCTACTTCGGCGTCCGCCGGCTTCACGGCCAGCACGGCTGCGTCCGCCTCGCCACAAGACGTGGCGATGGGCACGCCGGGAAACCTCTCCGCCAGCTCACTCCTGGCCTCGGCAACCAGTTCTACGACAGTGATGTCGTCGGCCATCAACCAGCCCGAGCGCAGGAGACCACCCACCAAGGCCCGGCCCATGCGGCCGCCGCCGACCACCGCCAGTTTCACGATCTCGGCCAGTGTGTCAGCACTCGACCAGCTCGCGGCTCGTCAGGTCGGCATAGAGGGCCCGCAGCCGCGAAGCCGCCGTTGCCCAGGTGTACTGCCTGGCCATCTCGTGACCACCGGCACCAAGGTCGGCCTGGTGGATGGGGTCGGTCACGATGCGGGCGACCCGTTCGGCGAAGCCGTCGGCATCGTCCGGGTCAACCAAGTAACCCGTGCGCCCGTCCTTGACAAGCGTCGTAAGCCCTCCGACTGCCGCGGCTACGACTGGTACGCCGCAAGCGGAGGCCTCGAGGGCGACCAGACCGAATGACTCCGAGCGAGACGGCACCAGGCAGCAGTCGGCCGCCCGGTAGTACGTCGACAGCAGCTCGTGCGGCTGCGGTGGGACGAACGTGACGCTGCCCTGCAACCCGAGATCCGCCACGAGCGCCAGCAGCTTGGCGAGCTCTTCGGAACCGTGGGGCCCGCTCGGCCCGCCGACGACGACGAGCCGGGCACCTGAAGCGCCCCTTTGGCGACTGTCCCGCAGCTTGGCGAGGGCGCGCACGGCCACGTCCACCCCTTTCAGCGGTTGGATGCGCCCGACGAACAGCAGTAGAGGGCCGCTGCCGGTGTCGAGCCCGATCGCCCGCTGGGCGGCTCGCCTCTCGCCTGGCGAGAAGAAGGCATGGTCCACGCCGAGAGGTACGACGGCAATCCTGTCGACAGAGGCGTCGTAGAGGTCGACGAGCTGGTCTGCCTCTACGGTGCAAGAGGCGAGCAGGGCGTCCGAGCATCCGATGATGGCTGCCTCGGCCAGCGCCCGGCGAGAGCCCGCTGCTGTCTCCTCCTCCTCGGCACTGGCCACTGCCTTCACGCGATCGAGTGTGTGGAAGGTCGAGACCAAGGGCAGGTCGAGCTTGTGCTTGATGGCGTGCCCACTCAAGCCGGAGAGCCAGTAGTTGGCGTGGATGGCGCTCGGGCTGTCCTCGAGGGAGCCGAATATCCCCGTGCCCGGGGCACGCGCCCTCTTGCCGTGCGTCATGTGCGCCAGGACGCCTTCTGTGAACTCGTCGACGTGCTCGTGCAAGTGCTCCTTGGCGACTGGAGTGACCGGGCCGGCCATCACGTGATGCACTTCGAAGCCGGGTTCCACGAACACCGTGTCGGGCAACGCCTCGCTATAGCGGCGCGTGTAGACGTCGCAGGCCACGCCTGCTCTCGCGAGGGCGGAGGACAGCTCACGGACGTAGACGTTCATGCCGCCGCTGTCGCCGGTGCCCGGCTGAGCCAGAGGGGAAGTGTGCAGAGAAAGCACAGCGAGCCTGCGCATCGGCGCCAGCCTAGTAAGGGCCGCTTCGCCGCCCGCCATCTGGATCGCGCCTCGTCACGCCGGCTGGCTCTCGCCTCGCGCTTGTGCCGCTTCGCCCTCGTCGCTGCCGGTTCGGGGCGTGCGCAGCGACCTGTACACCGTTATCAGGGCATGGCGGGCCTCGTCGGTGAGGTCCGGAGTCGCCAGGATGGCGGACTCGAGGTTGCTTGCGCGCTCGTCGTCCAGGATCCCGGCCCGGACGTAGAAGGTCTCGGCCGATAGGCGCAAAGCCTTGGCGATCTTCTGCAGGATCTCGGCCGAGGGCCGGCGAAGCCCGCGCTCGATCTGGCTCAGGTACGGATTGGAGATGCCGGCTATATCGGACATCCGTCGGAGGGAGAGCCTGGCCTGCTCTCGCTGTTGACGGATGAACGCTCCGAGATCTATCCAACGATCTGGCTCGCTCAGGGCCCCTCGCTCCCGTCGGCCTCGGCGTCGACCAGCAAGCTGTCTATGTCGGCGGCACCGGACTTGTAGCGCTCGACGATGCTGGCCTGCAGCAAGTCGATCCGCTCGTGGAGGGCGTGGCGCTGCTCGGAAAGCTCCTTCTCCTGGACCTGTAAGTGGCGACTCAGCTCCTGCAACTCGGCGTCGCTGAAGCTGCCGATGTTGGCGGCCAGCAACGAGCCGCCGCCCAGCGTGCTCAAAGGCGCGGGCGGCTCGAACTCGCCGACTGGCACACTCTGGGCGGACACGACCGGCCGAGCCTGGTTGGGGTTGGCCGCCGGCCCCGCCAGGATGTCCGGGAGGCGCTCTACGAGCGTCTCGAGGTCGCCGCGAGTGCCACCGGCGCGCATAGCCATCTCTGCGGTCACGAGGTCGAGCTGGCCCTGGATCACCCGTCGCACGTACGACACGAGATCCTCCACGCGCTTGCAGGCGTCGCGGCGCGCTCTCACCTCATCGAGGGCGACATCCGGCAACCCGGCGACCAGGGCGGGCGCCAGCAGCTTGTCCACGTCTTGTCGTTGCAGGCTCATAGATTGGCCGCCCAGCTCCTGCGATCTCTGGCATCGAGCGTAGTGCCTGCTGCACGGCCGAGCCGCGTTGGCCCTGTATAGGGCGACCAGTAACACCACAGCACCCGCCCGGTTACCTTGGCCAGAGGAACAGAACCGAAGTGCCTGCTGTCGCGGCTGACCGCGGCGTTGTCACCCTCCACGCGCACGGCGTTCCACTCGACGCCCGTCACGCGCTTGACCAGCATGCGCTCGGGAAGGTCCGGATCGGGGAAGGCGGCGATGTCCCCGACCGCAAGGTGCTTGGTCCTAAGCACCAGGATGCGGTCTCCTGGCCCGAGTGAGGGGACCATGCTGAGGCCTTCCACCTCGAAACGCAACACCCTGCCCCTCACCAACGCCACGCCGCCAGCCATCACGGCGGCGGCGAGGGCGCCGGCAGACCACAACAAGGCCCGGCGTTGGGACAGGCGCTTGCGCAGCCGGCCGCCGATGCCGATCACCCCAGATAAGGTGACCCGGTCAAGTGGAGTCTCAGCAAGGAGTGGTGGCATGTACCTCAGCTCGTTTGTGTCTCGAGTGATCGTTGGCCCGGTCCCCAAGGTGTCCGCCCACTGCGATTTGCCCTGCGGCGTGTACGACCCGGCCCAAGCCCGCATCGAGGCAGAGTCGGTGAAGGCCTGCATGGAGAAGTTCAACGCCTCTGATGACGCTGTCTTCAAGGAGAGGGCCACGGTCATCAAGGAAGAGCGCGCGGAGATGGTCAAGCACCACCTCTGGGTGCTCTGGACGGACTACTTCAAGCCCGAGCACCTCGAGAAGTACCCCCAGCTGCACGAGCTGTTCTGGAAGACGACCAAGGCCGCGGGCGAGTCGAAGAAGACCAACGACACGGCTGTTGCCGACCGCCTTTTGGCGGGCATCGGTGAGATCGACACGATCTTCTGGGAGACCAAGGCGGCGTAGCCCCGGGCGTCTAGCCACCAGATACCGGCGGCAGGACTGCCACCTCGTCGCCCGCCGCCACGGCTTGTTCGGGGTCGGCCGGTTCTCCGTTGACCCAGACGGCGCTGACGGCAATCACCGCGTCCAAGCCAGGCCAGCGCGCGGCCGCCGACTTGAGCACGCCCCCCACGGTATCTGCCTCGACGTCGGCCGATCGACAACCGGCCACGTCGCGGGCCTGAGCGAACAGCAGGAGCTTCGGCATCACGCCGACTCTCTGCCGCAAAGGCGGCGAGCAGGGTCGGCCTGAAGATCGGTGTCGCTGATCGGGCCGCCGCACCGCTCGCAGGTCGAGTACGAACCGTCATCCAGGCGATTCAGGGCAGTCTCGATGGCGTCGAGGCGCTGCTCGATGCCCCGTAGCACCGCAGCCGAGTCTTGGTCGCTCATGACATCGGAGAGTAGCGATTCCTACTAGAACGGTGCCGTGCCGATCGCAACCATCAACCCCGCCACCGGAGAGACAGTCCAGACGTTCGCTCCTCTCGACAACGACGCCGTCGAGCAGCGGCTGACGCTCGCCGCGTCCGCCTTCAAGTCCTGGCGCCGGACCACGTTCGCCCAGCGTGCAGCCCTTGTCAACCGACTCGCCGACATCGTCGAGGAGGACGCCGAGTCGCTCGGGCGTACGGTCACGATCGAGATGGGCAAGCCAATCGGCCAAGCCATCGCCGAGGTGAAGAAGTGCGCCACCGGCTTCAGGTACTTCGCCGAGCACGCAGAGGCCCTTCTCGCCGACGACGACGTGCCGGGCGCCGGCGCCAAGAGACGGTCGTTCGTCACCTACCAGCCGATTGGTCCCGTGTTGGCCGTCATGCCATGGAACTACCCGCTCTGGCAGGTCGTCCGGTTTGCCGCCCCTGCCCTCATGCTCGGCAACGTCGGGCTCCTCAAGCACGCTTCCAACGTGCCGCAGACGGCGCTTTACCTGGAGGATGCTTGCCTGCGGGCCGGCATCCCGGAGGGAGTGTTCCAAACCCTCCTCGTCGGCGCCGACAAGGTCGAGGGGATCCTGCGGGACGACCGTGTCAAGGCGGCCACGCTCACCGGATCCGAGCCGGCGGGCCGCTCGGTTGGGTCGATCGCCGCCAGCGAGATCAAGAAGACCGTGCTCGAGCTCGGCGGGTCTGATCCTTACATCGTCATGCCTTCGGCAGATCTTGGCCGGGCCGTGGAGGTCGGCGTGAAGGCGAGGGTCCAGAACAACGGCCAGTCGTGCATCGCCGCCAAGCGGTTCATCCTCCACGAGGACATAGCGGAGGAATACATCGAGCGCTTCACACAGGCACTCGGCAAGCTGGTGGTCGGCGACCCGCTCGACCCGGCGACCGATATCGGGCCGCTCGCCACTGCTGCCGGCCTGCAGGACGTGGCCGAACTGGTGGACGACGCCATCGCCAAGGGCGCGCGGGTCCTCTGCGGCGGAGAGCGGCCAGCCGGCCCCGGCTGGTTCTACCCCCCGACGGCGATCACCGACATCACCACTGAGATGCGCATGTACCGCGAGGAGGTCTTCGGGCCCGTCGCCTCGGTGTACGTGGTCAGCTCCATCGAGGAGGCCATCGAACTGGCGAACGACAGCGACTTCGGGCTCGGGTCCAACGCCTGGACGCAGGACGACGCCGAGCAGCAGCAATTCATCGAGGAGCTCGAGGCCGGGATGGTGTTCATCAACTGGATGACCACGTCCTACGTCGACCTCCCCTTCGGCGGCGTCAAGCGTTCGGGCTACGGTCGCGAGCTGGCCGGGCCCGGCGTCAAGGAGTTCGCCGTCACGAAGACAGTCTGGGTCGACTAGGTCAAGCCTCACCCTCATCGATACCGTCGCGCACAGCCGGGCCAGCGGGCTGCGACTCCCGGCAGGCTCGGGCACCGGTTGCCGGACCGCCCGTTGTACCACTCTGCCGGGCGTGGGCGGCCGACCTGCCCGCAACGTCCTCAGGAGCGCCGCCGGAAGGATGGCCGGCTGAGACGTGAGGACAGCGCCGGCTGGCGACGTGAACTTGACCTCGCCCGCGGGGTGGCCGGAGATTTTCCAGCCGCCCTCGTGCAAGTAGTGGTGGTGCCTGACACACGTCGTGATCAGGTTGCTGGGGTCCGTCAGACCCCCGTGCTCCCAGAAGACGATGTGGTGGGAGTTGAGCCAACGCGTGCGGTTGCAGCCCGGGAAGCGGCAACCGCCATCACGGCGCCGGAGCTCTCGGTTCTGCGTCCCGCTGGCGAGACGGGACGCCCGGCCTAGGCCGAGAGCATTGCCGCCGGCATCCTCTTTGATGATCTGGAAGCGGCAGTCGCACATGAGCCGCTCGATGGCCTCGCGGCTGAGCGACGGTCCGCCGGCCAGCTCCCCGTGGCCGCCCGTGCCAGAAAAGACTTCGGGGTCAACATGGAGCACGACGGTCGCCTTGTGCGCCTCCACGGTGAGGGACCCGAGACGCAGGCTGGCGAGCTCCGCCAGCGCCCGGGCCAGCCTCTCCTCGAGCGGGGCGAACAGGCCGGTCTCCGGATCGGCAGGTTCGTTGTCGGCCATCATGTGCAACAGGTTCGAAAGCGCAACGCCGTCCTCGTCAGCCAACAGTCCGGAGACCCGGGTCATCCCGTCGGTGGTCGCCTTGAGGCTGAGGAAGGCCGCCTTTCCTCGCCCGTCCGCCTCCTCAGCCGTCACCTCTCGCAGGCTCTTGGCGAGCCGCCTGCAGCCCTCTACGTTCATCTCCTCGGCAAGTACGGCGACGGCGGCCTCGTTGCCAGGTCCAACGACGCCAGACAGCATCCTCACCTTGTCGAACGTAAGGCGACCCGAGGCCAAGGCTTCCCTCATGTGCGGCAGCTCCGACAGCTCGCCGGCAACCCTGGCAACCCGGTTACCTTCGGTCGAAGCGAGGCCGAGCCGCTCGGTCAACCAGGCGCCCATCGTCAGGCAGCCGTCCCGGCGGTGGGCTTCGCGTGTCTCGTAAGCTGCGGCCAGCTCGAGCCGGAGGGCGCATAGGCGCTCGATCACCACTGACACCTCAGTGAGAGCCTCCGTCAGCTCGTCGTCAGTCAGTCGCCCCACCACCACTGCACGATCGGCCCTCGGCATGTCCCCGAGCCTGCTCACTCCTCGCCCAAGCGGGTCAAGAACCCCCGTGGCGACAGGACGACCCTTGCCTTCATCGCCCTTGGCCTGATCGCCCTTGGCCCCATCGCCCTCGCCCCCAGGCGGCCGCTCCTCCATGAGACCAACGATACGCCGAGGGTGTGACAGCGAGACGAACAAGTGTTCCCCCGAGTGGGCTGCGCCGGGCCGGGCTGGGCCGGGCCGGGCTCAGTCCTCCTCGACGAATATCCGCCGCGTGGCGACGACCTCGGCAGAGGAAGAGGACCAAACGAGCCGCTCGACAGCATCGAGCATCTCGGTCACGACGTGCTCCGCGGACGCCACGGCGGCCACTTCCAGCAGCGCCCGCTGATGGAGCTCCTGGTAACCGATTTCGGCGATCGCCACCCGGTAGCGCGCCCGGGCAGTGTCGAGGATGGGGCGAAGGGTGGAACGCTTCTCTTTGAGGGAGCGGGCGACCGGCATGTGCAACTCGACGGTCAGGACGCCGACCATCGCCAGTCCAGCGACGAATGCCAGCAGGTACAACCGCAGGCGGTTCCAGGAGCATCTGCAAAGGCCATACCCGCAGGCTAGGCGCTCACCCACCTTCCCAGGAGAGGGCCGGTCCTAGAAGAGCTCGCTTGCCTCGTAGCCCAGCAGTCGGTGGTAACACTCGACTACCTCGCTCCGGCGCGCCGGGTCAGCCGCCAGGTTCACCAACTCGCCCGGGTCTTCAGCCAGGTCGTACAGCTCGTGTTCCTGTTTCTCGAAGGCAGCATTGACGCCGTAGCGCTTGACCGAGGCGCGGGCCTCGGGTGAGAGGTCGTCATTTGGCATCCCACCACCGATCCCGTAGTAGCGAGCGTACTTGTGCCTCCCGTCGAAGTAGCCGCGCAGCGCATACCTGGTCTCACGCACCTCGGCGGTGTGAGCGGAATCCATCGCGAACAGAACGTGGTCGCGCACCGAGACCTCCGGGTCGGCGAACAGCGGCGCAAGGTCCACGCCCGGCAAGCCTGGGGGGCCGCCCAACCCCGCCAGCCCGACAATGGTGGGCGCAAGGTCGGCATGGCTCGCCAGCGCCGAAGACGCCGATCCTGGCCTGGTGAGCCCGGGAACCTTCAGGTAGCAGGGCACGTTCATTATCTCGGAGTACACGAACGGCCCCTTGGACCGCAGGCCGTGGCTGCCGCACATGTCCCCGTGGTCGGACGTGAAGATCACCGCCGTGTCCTCGGCGGCACCCGAGGACACAAGCGCCGACAGCACGACGCCCAGGCTTTCGTCGGCCAATCGGTGCAGCTCGGCGTAGTAGTCGAGGTGCCGCAGCCACGCCCGCTTGTCCGTGGCGTCGATGTGGCCCCAGATGCCGCTTTGCTGGCTGTGACGCCAGGCTCCGTGGGCGGCGGGCTTATCCGAGAGATCGTCGCCGAAGTTCGCCGGCAGCTTGTCGAAGACTTCCGGATAGTCGGCTGTGAACGGTGGGATCGGATCGGACTCAGCCCACCTCGCCTCCGAGAGGAACTGCTTGCAAAACGCCACCTCCTCGACCTCCCGCTCCTGGTACCACGGCTGGTCGATCGGGAACCACATCACGTCGTGCGGGTTCACCAGGGCCACTGTCAGGAACCACGGCGAGGATCGACCGTTCTCTGCCAACCAGTTGGCGGCATTGGCGGCGATAATCGGGTCGAAATGCACGCCCGTCCCGGCCCACCCCATGAAATGGCGGTCATTGCCCGACCAGTCCGAATACCCGTAGGACACCATGTCGGGCGCGGCGCCATAGCTGAGGTGCCACTTGCCGATATAAGAGGACCTGTAGCCGGCACCCTCGGAGAGCATCCGGCCGATCGTGGGCAGCCCGCGGTCGAGTTCGGTGTGCCAGGGGAAGATGACGTTGTCCACTACGCCGTGGCCGGGGAGGTAGCGGCCGGTCATCATGGTCGCCCGCGACGGCGAGCAGGGAGAAGAGTGAGTCCAGTAATTCGTGAGCTCAAGGCCGTCTCTCATGAGGCTCGCTCGCCAGGGGAGGTGCACGGAGCTCGGGAGCCATCGCCGGTTGCGCTCCTGATCGGAGACTACGAGCAGTATGTTCCGCCGATGCCCCACGCCGCTCACGGTAGCCTCGGGCTGCGCCAGTGCCGTCTCACTTGACCTCCGCATGACCGACAGCCACCCCACCATCCGGCCCTTGGCGGCTCGCCCTCGCCGCCCAGCACCTGTCCTCGCCTCCAGCATCAGACCCGTGGTGCTGGTGGTGGCCCTGTCCGCTCTCCTCGCCGCTCTCCTCGCCGCGTGCAGCGCCGACCCGCCGGCCGCCGTCCGCCCCGGGACGTCCACCGGCGGGACGTCCGCCCGCAGCCAGCCGACCGTGCCGCAGGGACCGCCGGCCACCATGCCACCGGCCCACGGCAACGCCGCGGACCCGGCCACGATCGTGACGAGCGGCCGCAACCTGCCGGACCCCGACGTGATCAAGGTGCCGGGCGGCTACCAGCTGTACGCCAGCCAGACCGGAGTCGGCACTCTCCGGATCGCCACTGCTTTCACTACAAACCTGCGCCACTGGCCCGTCGCACATTCGGCCGTCGCATTCGTGCCGCCGTGGGCTGTCAACGGCTTCCTGTGGTCGCCGGACGTTCGTTTCGTGGCGGGACAGTACGTGATGTACTTCGACTCGCTGGTGCCTGCAACCGTATGGGACAGCCCCGGTCAAACCGGTCTCGGCCACTATGCGCAGTGCATCGGTCTTGCGGTCGCACACCACCCTGGCGGGCCGTTCTTCGGGACGAGCTTCCCCCTTGTCTGTGACTTCGCAGCGCACGGGGCGATCGACCCCCGGACGTTCGTGGCAGCCGACGGAACTCTTTGGCTGGACTGGAAGTCCGACACGAACGCCAACACTCCGGCGCCATATTCACCTTCCACGATCTACGCGCAGCAGCTGGCGCCCAATGGCTTGGCGCTCGCCGGGCCGCGCCACAAGCTGATGACAGCCGACGCGTCTTGGCAGCTCGGCATCACCGAGGCGCCGGACATGGTGGAGATTCAGGGCCGTTTCTGGCTCTTCTACTCCGGTTCCTGGTTCAACCAGCCCACTTATGGCATCGGCATTGCCAGTTGTGACGGGCCTGCTGGGCCTTGCCACGACCTGTCCACGAACGGCCCGTGGCTCGGGAGCAACGACCAGGGCGACGGGCCGGGCGAGGAGTCGGTTCTCGAGGACAGAGCGGGGAACTGGTGGCTCCTTTACTCGCCATGGGCGGATGGTTGGGACAGCAGGACATACCGGCCCGTAGCCATGGCCCTGCTCGGCTTCGGGGCGAGCGGGCCTTACGTAGCCAAGGCGCCTTCGGCTTGAATAGGCACAACGCAGACAAGGAGCATCGTGACCATCGAGACAGCGCAGTCGCACGGGTCGGACACCCTTCTCGCCATCCCCGAGGGGACCGAGCACGAAGAGGTCGGCGCCATCTACAAGCAGGGCTCGGGCCTGCGTGCCATCGTGGCAATCCACTCCACCGCCCTCGGTCCTTCCCTCGGCGGCGTGAGGTTCCGCCACTACGCCTCCGCAGCCGAGGGTCTGTTCGACGTCCTCCGGCTGTCAAAAGGCATGAGCTACAAGTCGGCGATGGCCGGTCTCGACTTCGGGGGCGGCAAAGCCGTGATCATCGGAGATCCGAAGACGCTCAAGAGCAAGGAGTTACTGGCGGACTACGCACGTTACGTAGCGACGTTCCAAGGCCGCTACATCACGGCTGAAGACGTCGGCACAACGCAGGCCGACATGGACTTCATCGGTCGGCACACCGACTACGTCGCAGGCCGTTCCGAGTCCTTCGGCGGATCGGGAGACCCCAGCCCGGTCACCGCTTACGGTGTTGTCCGTGCCATCGAGGCGACGAGCGAGGCGCTTTTCGGCACCGCCAGCCTGGAAGGACGGCACGTGGCGATAAACGGGGTGGGCAAAGTCGGCACCAGCCTGGCAAGGCGGTGTGCCGAGCGCGGTGCGAAGGTGACGATCGCCGACATCTCGGCTGCCGCCGTGGCCGCGGTCCTTGCAGACGTCAAGGCAGAGATCGTTGCAGCCGAGAGCGTTCACGCCGTGGAGTGCGACATCTACGCCCCGTGTGCCCTTGGCGGGGCGCTCAACGCCAGGACGCTGCCGCAGCTGAAATGCGCCGCCGTCTGCGGTGCCGCCAACAACCAGCTCGACAGGCCCGATATCGAGGAAGGCCTGGCCGCCAGGGGCATCACTTACGTCCCGGACTACGTCGTCAACGCGGGCGGTGTCATCAACATCGCTTACGAGCGGCCGAGCTACGACGCAGAAGCCGCCGTGGCGCACGTCGCCCGCATCTATGACACCGTCAAGTCGCTGTTCGACGTGGCATCTGCGACGGGCGAGAGGCTGAGTGTGATCGCCGACCGCACGGCCGAGCAACGACTGGCCCGCGGGAAGGGCTAGACCCCGGCAGGAACTACTCCCTGCTCGACGGGGTCGTCGTCCCAGAGCGAAGCTGCGTATCCCGTGTCGTTCCAACCTGTCACGACCAGCAAGAACAAGGCGAACTGCACTATGTGCACGCTCGTGCAGTAGACGCAGATGTACTTGAGCGCAAGAAACTCCACCCCGACCAGATACAACACCGTTGCCATGCCGACGACCGCAGCCGCCAGGCGTGCTCGGGCAAACCACACGCTCGCCGACCGCCACATCGCCGGCAGGTTGATGGCGAGCATGAACAAGAAGAACACAGCACCGTAGAGGGCGACCGGAAGGTGGAGGACTTCGGAGTAGGCACTCGTCAGGACGGCTTGGCAATTGACCATGCTCGACGTCCGGTGCAAGGGGCAAACAAGGCTCTTCTCGGTCGGGTCGCTGTAATGGCTGTACGTGAGGTAGGTGGACATCCCGAGCCCGTAGACAGAGACGCCGAGGGTCGCCCAAGGGCGCCAGCGGCTCACTTCTTCACTGCTTGTTGCGCCTTGATCAGCTTGTTGGCATTCTTCACCTCAGTCGTACCGCAGACAGCAGCGTCGCTGTTGCCGGTGATGTCGCAGATGAGCGCCGAGTAGATGTTGGCCGCAGCCAGGATCGTCTGGCCCTCGCCGGAACCCGGGACGGTCAAGAATTTCTCGATCTGCGACCACGAGTACGACTTGCCCTGCTTGGGCGTCGAGTCAGGGTTGATGACTGTGGGCTGGTACCAACCGCCCGACGAGACGTACTTGCCGGCCCAGTCCATGAAAGGGATGCCACCGCCTAAGCACGGCGAGCCGCTGTCCGGGAAGTACGAGCACGTGTCGTACTTTTTCACAATGTTGGCGACCTGCTTGGTAGGAGTCTGCAAGTCGTACCAGCTCTGGTCGACCCCGCAGCCCTTCACCGGGGTCGACGGGCAGGGGACGTTGCTCATCTCTTCGGTGGGGTCGAACGTCAAGTACTTGCTCGTATAAGTGGCGTTCAAGAACGTCCAGGTGTTGGTGTTTGACCAGCTGTCCACCGGCGAGGACTTGATGATGCCGAGGCCTTTGAAAGTTCCGAAGCGGCTGAGTGCGATGATCATCGGCCACCGAGCTGCCGCGCAGTAGGGGCAACCCTCGGCTCCCACGTACATCAGCTCCGGCAAGCCGTTCGACTTCAAGGCGGCTTGCCCCGTGGTCTCGTCGAGCTCGCTCGACACGCCGACGGTGCCATCTCCCGTGTCAGCGGTCTTGAACGAGCTCTCCGGAATGTCAGTGACCCCCTTGACAAGCGCGGCGCTGGCGGGCTTGGCCTTGAACGGCGTCGTGGAACCCGACGCCGACGAGCTCAGGGTCGAGACCAGGACGACGACGACGACGAAGACGGCTACTACGACACTGCCGGCCACAGCGGCGATGGTCCCGGTACTCCGCTGAGGTCCTCCCCTGCCTCTGCCCTTGCCCTTGGAGCTCGGGCGGCGCTGGCCGGGCTTGCCACCGCGAGGCGGTCCACCGGCTTGGGGCCGCTTCTTGGCGCCGGGCTTGTTGGCAAGCCTTTCGCGGGCCCGTTCGTCGGCCGTCTTTGCCTCTGGCTCCTGCTCGGTCTCCGCCGACGGGTCACGTGTCGGGCGGGACGAACCCTGTGGGGAGCCTGAGCGGCGAGCTGACGAAGAGCGGTTCCCTGAACCCTTGGGGCGGCGGTTACCGCTGTTGCCGCCGCTGCTGTTCGCCATTTCCGAGTGTCCCCTTCATGCGTCGATTGATGCGTTGCAAGGCGTTCGTGCCGTCCTCCGGGCGCCTACCTGCTCTGTAGAGGGTACCGTGCCCGGAACTGCCTAAGAAGCGCGCCTGGTGCCCTCGATCACTGCCGGCGCAGCCGAACCTTGCCCGCCAGGTTAGTCTCCGCGGCGGTGAGACGAAAGCCGGCCACCTGGATCGCCTGTGCCGCCGGCTTGGCCGACGCAGCCGTGGCGGCGACGGCCCATCCTTTCACGGCTACCGCCGACGTGACTACGGCTCTGGCCATCGCCGGCCTGGTGGCGCTCGGGATCAGCGGGCGGGCGGGGGCGTCCGGCGCCGGAGCCGCCGCGGATCCGCCAAGCTTTCGGGCAATCGTTGGTTGGGTTGGGATGGTCGCTGCGATCGTGGCTTATGAGCTGGTCGAGTACTTCCTGTCCCCCCGCTCGACCCACCCGACGATCAGCTCGATGTTGTCGCTCCTCGACGGTCACACCGTCCTCCGTGGGCTGGTGTTCCTGGCTTGGCTGGCGTTAGGCGGCTGGCTCTCGGCGGGCTCGCTGGCACCTCGTCCTCGCGAGCCTTCGGCATGAGCGGGGCGGCCGCCTGGGCGGGCTGGGTGGTCCTAGGTTGCATCGCCGGCGGCCTCGAGACCGCAGCCCGTATGGGTTGGGCCGGTCGCCGGGCCGGCGAGATTCTGAGCTTGTTGCGGCGGCGCGCCATCGGCCGTGGGCTCATCGTGGTGTTCTGGGCGTGGCTGGGCTGGCACCTGTTCGCCCGCTGAGCCTTCGTCTGCCGGGCCGCTGACGGGCCAGAGATCCTCCGGCTCGCGGCCGCGGGTCTCGGGCAGGAACGCCAAGGGGATCAAAAAGAGCAGTGCCGGGACGAACGTGAAGGCCGCCGCCCAGCCGAACCGGTTGCCCACATCGGCAATCGAGCCGAACGCCAAGAGGCCGACGATCGCCCCGACGACGCCGGCCGCGATCTCGAAGCCGGCAACCGAAGCGCGCACTGCCGTAGGAAACAGCTCGTTCACGTAGGCGCCGGCCGACGGCGCCAGCACCGCCGCTGCCAGGACGCCCAGTACGTAGCCGACGAATATGACGGTTCCACTGCCTGCATATGTCAGTACTCCGCAGGCAACAACAGCCGCCACCCCGATCGCGATCGACGACCGCCGCCCGAGCGTGTCGGCTAGATACCTGCCGAGCAGGAGCCCGGCGAATCCGGTGACGCCGGCGACCGTGACCATCGCCGCTGTAGTGGCTCCACTTAGGTGTGCGACGTTTTCGGCATACAGGAACACGAAGCTGTTGGCAGGACCGGTTATCACCGATACACCCATCACCACGATCGAGATGAGCGCCAGGCGTCCCCGGTAGCCCTTGGCGATCGCCGCCACGACGGCAAGGCGGTGCTCCTGGCCCACCGAGTAGCGGGCGTACCGGTCGGGCTCCTTTACTGCTTTGGCCAGCAGCGGGATGCACGCCAGCGGGACGATGCCGAGCAGAACGGTTCCACGGAACCCGAGGGATGGGACCAAGCCGTGCAGGATCGCCAGCAGGCCTGCCCCTATGGCGTAGCCGGCCGCCACCATGGCAACGGCTTTGGTGCGGTTGGCGGAGGCTGTTTCTTCGGCGGCACATACGCCGGCGAGCGCGTTCGTCGCGCTCAACAGCGGTCTACCGAGGGCGAAGATGGCAACGAACCACCAAAATCCCGGGCTGGCTGCGGACGCCACCGTGAGCGCCAGACCGGCGGCGCAGCACACCAGCAGAGTCCGGCGCCGGCCGGCGCGGTCGGCGAGACCAGCCAGGAATATTCCTCCCAGCGAAGCCAACCTGATGACCGACAGGCCGAGGCCGAGAGTCGTCCCCGACAGGCCCGCCTGATCCGAGAGCGAGGCGCCTTTCGTGATGCTGCCAAATGTCCTGGCAACATCTCCAAGTGCCGCTACGACACCGAACTGGCCAAAGCCCGCTGCCATCGCCAGGAGGGCCAAGGCGACGACGTTCGGGTCGCGCCATCGCCTGAGGTGAAGACCACCCGGCTCGCCGTCCATGGCATGAGCATGGCAGGCGTCGGCTTAGGGGAGCGGCCCGCTGACGAGAGTAAGGCTGCTGTTGTGCGTGGTTCCCGCAGTGTCCACCCAGCGGATGGTGACTTTTTGACCGGCGTCGAACTTTGCGAGATCGTCGCCCAGCTGCGTGGGATTCGTCACGCCGACGCCGTTGACGGCTGTGATCACCGAACCTTCCGCGATGCCAGCCTGGCCAGCCGGGTCACCTGGTAGCGCCTCGGCGACATATGCCCCGCTGGAAACCGCCGGGGCCGGGTACTGCTCGAAGCCGGAGCCCGACTCTGCCTCGGCGATCGTAAGGACCTCGACGCCCATGAACCCATGGGCGAGCTCGATCTTCGACGAGCTGTGCCCTTCCTCTATCTGCCGGGCGATCGACAGAGCCTGGTTGATCGGGATGGCGAAGCCGATCGAGGTGGCCGATTGCGAGGAGCTCCCGTCGTCGGCCGCAGTGTTCATGCCGATGACCTGCCCGTTGTAATTGGCGAGCGGCCCGCCCGAGTTGCCGGGGTTGATCTGAGCCGAAGTTTGCAGGAGGCCCTTCAAGTTCTCCGTCGCGGTGCTGCCGGTGTCCGAAGCAGTGATGGAGCGGTTGAGCGCGGAGATGATCCCGGAGGTGACCGTCGGGGAGCCTGGAAGGTCCAGGGCGTTGCCGATCGCCACTACGGACTCCCCCACTTGGACGGACGACGAATTCCCCACTTGGACGGTCTTCAGGCCGGAGGCACCCACGAGTTGCACGAGGGCGACGTCCTGAGTCTGGTCGGCACCGAGCACCCTGACCTGGTAGGTGCGCCCACTCCCGTCGATCTGCGCTGTGATCTTGGTCGCTTCGGCGATGACGTGGTTGTTGGTAAGGACCTCGCCGTCAGACGTGAGGATCATTCCCGTACCCGCAACCTCGTCTCCTTCGCTCGCAACGATCGCCGTAATGTCGACGACACCGGGTTCGACTTTGTTGACCACCTGCTGGATGGTCAACTTGCCGGAGCTGTTGCCCGAGTTGGTGGCGGGGCGGGGGATCGTGGCTGTCGGCGTGCCCGACGATCCGGCGTTCGAGTGGCCCCCGTTGTCTGAAGCCACGCCTACGGCGATGCCGGCGCCGAGGACGCCGAGCAGCACGACGACGGCAATGGCGGCGCGCCGGCCGGCCGTTCGCTTGGGCGGCGGCGATCCGGCACCTCCGGGCCCGTCGGCTCCGGGCAGGCCAGCCGCCCCGGCAATCGGTTCTCCGGCATACCCCTGCTGCGCCGTGCCGTAAGCACCCGGAGGCGGAGGAGGTGGCGCACCAAACGGGCCCCGGGTACCGAAGGGTGCCGGCGCGCCGAACCGTTGAGCCGGCTGGCCCGCCGGGGCGTACTGCCCCCAGCCGGGTTGTCCGTAGCCAGGCTGGGGTTGTCCGTAGCCAGGCTGGGGTTGGCCGTAGCCAGGCTGGGGTTGGCCCGGGTCAGCGCCCGTCGACTGCCACGGCTGACCGCTGGGCGCCCACCCAACCGGCGGCTCGAACGGCGCAGCCGGGCCGGGAGGCGGCGGGAGCTCGCCGGTCGGGTCCATCTGACCGGTCGGGTCCGGATCCGGGTCATACTCTGCACCTGCTTGGTCGTACTCGCCCTCAGCGTCTTGCGGACCGAGCGACCAGGAGCGTCCCTCGTCCTGCTCAGCACCCTCGACGGGCTGGTCTTCGAATTCGTTCTCCATCGGGAGTCACTCCTGTTCCGCGAGCCGAGGGTCTCTATCTGTCCAACCCAGCATGACGTTGCAAGCTGGGAGATCTCTGCGAACAGGCTAGGGACTTCTCGGGACTCGGAGCCTACGCTCTGCCCCTGCCGGCCTGGACCTGGCGGTCCTGGATGCTCCAGGCATGGCCCGCGGCCAGAGCAGATCGGTCAACTGGCGGGTCAGGCCAGCCAGTTGCAGGCACACCTCCTGGTAGGCCTCGACGGGCCCGAGGTACGGGTCGGCTATGTCGTCAGCCGGCGACTTCCCCATCAGATCGGAAGGCGTGCGCTCACCGTGTACGAGCTCCAGCCACTCCTCGAGCGACTGGTGCGGCTGGCGGGCCCTGATCTCCTCACCGCGCCTGACGAGCTCCCTGAATGTGAACAGGCGGGGAAACGAACCCCTTGCCCTGATGGCCACCTCACGCACATGGAAGCGTTCCGCCGCCACGATGAGATCAGAACTGTCGATGATCGCCGGCGTCACCTGGCGGCTGCGATGTGCCGTGACGTCGATCCCGTAGGACGACATCGTCTCCACGAGAGCCTCGGGACACGGGCGCCCACCTTCTAGCAGGCCGGCAGATCCGACAAGACCGTCGCCCCCTCGCTCGGCGATGTGGACCCGCATGAAACCGGCCGCCGCCGGTGAACGACACATGTTGGCGGTGCAGACGAACAAGATGTTGATAGACAGAGACTAGTTATGGAGCACCGTCACCTGTTCCTTCAGCTGTCCGACGTTCACCTGCGAGCCGACGCAAGCACCTTGCGCGGGAGCGACTCGCTGGGCAATCTCGACCGCGCGATAGCGCAGATCGCTGCCTCGCCTGCCCGCCCTCAAGCCCTTGTGCTGACGGGCGATCTCGCCGACAGGGGCGAACCGGAAGCATATGAGATGCTGCGCCGGAGAGTGGGCAGGCTCGGCGAGCAGCTAGGCGCTCAGGTCGTCTACTTGCCAGGCAACCACGACGACAGGACGGCATTCCGCCGCCACCTGCTTGGCCCTGCCTCCGGGACGGGACAGAGCGACCCGAGCGACCCGAGCGACCCGAGCGACCCGATCCGCCAGGTGCACTGGTTCGGGGATCTCAGGCTCGTGTCTCTCGACACGCTCGTGCCCGGAGACGACGCCGGTGCCCTTGCTCCTTCAGATCTCGACTGGTTGGCGGCGCAACTGGCCGACCGCCAAGCAGAATGCGGGACCGTGGTGGCACTCCACCACCCACCCATCACATCGCCGATCGAGTCGATGGCCAAGATCGCCCTGGCCCGTCCCGGCGACCTGGAGGCGGTCGTTGCCGGATCGGACGTCAGCCTGGTCCTCTGCGGGCACAATCACCACGCCACGACAGGAATGCTCGGGAACATCCCGGTATTCGCGGCTCCGGCCCTCGCCTATCGCGCCGACGCCATGATCGAGTCACAATTCGTCGGGCGCCCGTCGAGCGCGTTCGCCCGCATCGACGTCGTCGACCGCCATCCCCTCGTGACAGTCATCCCGGTCGAGTGACGGCCTCGGCGTAGGTCAACCAGCGGCCCGCTTCGAAGTCGTAGAGCTTGCAGGCCCTCGAGCTCGCCACGAAGTCACGGAAGCGCAGCGGCCCTTCGTGGACGGTGCCCGGGAAGGCCTCCTCGATGGCGCGGGCAGCAGCCTCCAGGTTGTACATAGGAATGCGCATGTCGACATGATGCGGGACGTGCACCATGATCCAGTGGAGGAAGAATTGCGCTCCGCGCGGGGCACGCAGGATGGTCGTGCCCTCCATCTGGGCCTTGAACTTGGTCCACTCGGACCGCTTCCACCAGCGGATGTCCGGCTGGACGTGGTGGACATGGACGAACGAGCCGGCCAAGTAGGAGAAGCCCAACCACGGCACGACCAGCACCCGCACCTCGAGCCAGATGGTGCCCGCCACCGAACCGGTCATGGCGGCTCCCGCAAAGCCGAGGGCAGTGGCGGCAGCCAGCACGAAGGCGGCCACGAACCAGCGGTCGCGGCGTATCGCCGCCGCCCAGCGTGCAGGTGGCTTGCCGATGACCATCTTCTTGAACCAGACCTGGTGGATGTAATAGAGCCCGGCGCCGGCCCACGACCACTCGAGCCTGTGCAGCGCACGGCTGCGGGCCGGCATCTCCCGCCACTGCTCAGGCGTCACCGGGTGCCAGACGAAGTCGTACCCCTGCCGTACGGTGAAGGCGTGGTGGACTCGGTTGTGACCCAGCACCCAGCCTTCGAACACGTGCCATCCAGGCAGCATCGCCACGTGGCCGACCCACGAATTGATCCTCTTGGACCGGAACAGGGCGCCGTGGGCGCAGTCGTGCGCCACCACGAAGAGGCTGAGGACCGCCAACGAGCAGGCAACGTCGAGGGCCAGAGCAGCAAAGACGTTCGACACGAATACGAGAGCCGCCACCGAGCCGAGGTACAGGACCATATCTCGGCCGAAATACGACATGCCCTTCCATGTCGGGTTCTCGTAGACCGAGGGCGGGAGGACGTCGAGGACAGGCTTGAGCGAGCCGCTGCGGCCTCGTTCGGCTGCTGCGGAGGCGTCCCCAGACTCCAGAACGGTAAGTTCCTGGACTGGCACCAGACCATCCTACCTACCGGTAGGTAGTCTGTCACGTCGGTGTTACGGCATCTCGCATGGCTCTGCTTGTGAACGGCTTGTGATCACCCCTGACCAGGCGTGCTCGGAAATCCTCGGCCGGCTCTGGTAGAGACAGGGCGTAGCCCTGGGCTCTGAAGCACCCGAGCTTCATGACTGCCGTGCGCTGCGCCTCGGTCGTCAGGCCCTCGGCGGTAACAGTCATGCCGAGTCGTGCGGCCAATTCGACTACGGAGGCGACCACGGCGGCGTCGATGGGGTCGTCGGGTAGCCCTTCCACGAACGCCTGGTCGATCTTGAGGCACGTCAAAGGGAGTCGCTTCAAGTAGATGAGCGACGAGTAGCCGGTGCCGAAGTCGTCTATCGCCAAGCCGATGTTGAGGGCGCGTATGCGATCTAGGCGCTCGGCAGCCGCCTCGGGGTCCTCGAGCAACGTGCTCTCGGTTAGCTCGAGGCAGATCTGGGCCGGGTCGACGTCGAACTCCGCGATGAGCAGGCCAAGCGTGTCCACCAAGGTGGCGTCCCGGAGTTGCTTGGCCGAGATGTTCACCCGCATGACGAATGGGGCGCCCTCCAGCAGCGGTGTCCATTCGGCCAGGGCGGAGAAGGCCTCCCGCAGCATGCTGTTCCCGAGCGACCCGATCGTGCCCATGTCCTCTGCCATGTGCACGAATTCCGCCGCCGTCAACATCCCCCGCCGAGGGTGGTTCCAGCGTACGAGAGCTTCGGCGCCGCCGAGTCTGCCCGTTTCTAACTCCCACTCGCCCTGGTACCAGGCCTCAAGGGTCCAATCCTCGATCGCGGCACGCAGCTCGCTCTCGGCGATCATCTGGTCCGCCAGGCGCGGGTGGAAGCGCTCGTCGTCGAATTCTATGAGGTTGCCACCCTTCGACTTCGCCCTGTACATGGCCTCCTCGGCGCTGCGAAGGGCCCCGTCGGCCTCGGAAATACCCGGTAGGACGTAGACCAGGCCTGCGCTGGCCGTCACCGGGACAGGTGTCCCGTGCACGGTGAAGGGAGGGATCAGCGAGTCGACAAGCTTTCTCGTCAGCTCCTCGACGCTCTTGACACCAGCCACGCTGCGCCACATGGCGATGAACTCGTCGCCTCCGAGGCGACCGAGTGTCCCTCCCGAAGGCGCGATCGCCGTCGACAGGCGCTCGGCGACGAACACGAGCAGCTTGTCGCCGGCCGCGTGCCCGAGCGACTCGTTGATGACTTTGAACCTGTCGAGGTCGAGCAGGGCGATACCGATGCCATTGGTCGGCCCGAGCCGTTCGGAAGTCGGCGTCGACAGCCACTCGTCGATGACCTCGGTCGCCACCCAGCGGTTGACGAGACCCGTCAGGCTGTCGGTCGTCGCCCGGCGCTGCAGCTCGATCTCCGCGTCGTGGCGCCCTATTGCGCCCCCCAGGATGGCCGCCGCCGAGCGCATCGCGCTGAAGTGCGTGGCATCGAAGTTCCCGACGCCCCACGTGTTCTCGATCATCACGAGCCCCGAGAGGCGATCCTCCAGCACCATCGCCTCCACCAGGGCGGCGTTGACGCCCTTGCGGAACCACGGTTCGCCGCCCAGCTCCCAGCTCGGCGGGACGTCTTCCGGCTTGGCGAGGATGGCCTCGCGATCGCTGACCAGGGAGCCGCCCGCAACTTCCTCGAGCGAGGACGCCGGCAATCTAGCAGGCAAGCTGCTCTTGACGGCCGGGTCACGCTGGACGCTCACGAGAAGCTCGAGCTGATCTCCGTTCAAGCGCCAGATCGATGCTCGGCCCACGAGCATGAGGTGGCTGAGCTCCTCGGCCGCGACCTCTAGCGCCTTGTTGAACTCGGTCACGGAGCTTCCGAGCAGCACCGTGGCGAGACGCACGAGACGGCTCTCGTTGTCCACCAGCCGGATCATCTCGCTGCGGAGGGGGTTGCTCTTCTCCTTGGGAATGATGGTCGCAGCCACTCCACCGAGAACGTCGAGATCCTTGCCGGCCGACACGGATATCTCGCTCGGCACATAGTCCCCGTCAGCCGCCCGTAGCAGCCAGCTGTAGACGTCGTCTGCCAGCTGCAGCTCCTGGCCGGACACTGCCAGGTATGCCTCGAGCAGGTCGTCGGTCTGGTCCGGGTGGGCGAACTCCAAGAAATTGTGCCCGAGCAGCTGCTGGGGCGCCCAACCGTAGGCCTCCCGGATGTTCGCGCTGCACCACGTGATCGTTCCCGCCGCGTCCACAGTCATGACGACTTCTTCGATGTTGGCAACCAGCCTCGAGAGGCCGTTGGCGTCTATCTCCATGACCCGGCTCCCCACTAACCCCAGCCGAGGCTTCTGCCGGTTGACTCAGACCAGTTGATCCACTGGATCTCCTGTTCGTGGCAACCACTTCAATCATTGCACTTCGGGCGCCTTGCTGCCCGGGAAGACCCGACATTGCGCCGGTGCGCACCAGTGGAGAAGCTGTGCCGGTGAGCAACATCTCGCCGGCAGACTGCAACCTCGCCACTTACTTCATCGACAACCGGCTGGCTGCCGGCGAGGCGGCGCGCCTCGCGCTGGTCGCCGGCACGGCCACAGTCAGCTACGGCGAACTCGCCGATCTCGTCAACCGGACCGGCAACGGCTTGCTCGGACTCGGAGTGGCGCAGGGAGAGCGCGTGCTGCTTGCGGTTTCCGACGGCGTGGAGTTCGTGGCCATCTGGTATGCCTGCCAGAAGCTCGGCCTCGTCACCGCCGAGTGCTACACGTTCCTGCAACCCAAGGACTACGCCTACTACCTCTCCTACACACAGGCTCGCGTGGTCTTCGTGGACTCCGTCACACTCGAGCCCATGCGGCAGGCTGCCTCGCTGGCACCGGCGCCTGCCATGCCACGCTCGACGGTTGCAGTAGGCGTTGCCGCCACCGAGTTGAGACCGGGGGAGGTCGGGCTGACCGAGCTCGCCGAGCAGGCACCGTCTGAGCTGGCCCCCGCCCGAGTCGGACCCGAGGACATCGCGGTCTGGAAGTTCACCACCGGCAGCACCGGCTCCCCGAAGGCATGTGTCCACCCGGCCAGCCACCCGATCGCCAGCCACCACGCCTACGCCGTCGGCGTGCTCGCCATGCAACCGTCCGACCGGGTGCTTGCCGTGCCGAAGCTCTTCTTCGGATACGCCCGGGACCTTGCCTGTCTATACCCCTTCGGCGTCGGCGCCTCCGGCATCGTCTTCCCGGAGCGTTCCACGGTCGAGAGGATCTTCGAGTTGATCCGTGCTCACAGGCCGACGATCCTCGTGAACGTGCCGACGATGATCGGCGCCATGGTCGCCCACCCGGGCGCTTCTTCACAAGATCTCTCGTGCCTACGAGTTTGCACGTCGGCGGGCGAGGCACTGCCCGCCGAGCTGCAGCGGCGATGGCTCGACACCTTCGGCGTGGAAGTGCTGGACGGCATCGGATCCTCGGAGGCCTACCACATCTACATCTCCAACAGGCCCGGTCGCGTGCGTCCGGGGACCGTCGGGGAGCCGGTGCCGGGTTACACCGCCAGGGTGGTGCCCGTGGACGCCACAGGGCCCGCCCTTCCCGACGGCGACGTGGGCAGGTTGTCAGTAACCGGGCCGACGATCGCCCTTGAGTACCACGGCGACGCGGAGCGGAGCCGGGCCACGTACCACGGCGACACCGTGGTGTCCGAGGATCTCTTCATCCGCCAGCCCGACGGGTACTTCTCTTACGTCGGGCGGGCTGACGACCTCCTCAAGATCAGCGGCATCTGGGTGGCTCCGGCCGAGATCGAGCAGTGCCTGCTCGCTCATCCGAGCGTGCTCGAGTGCGCAGTCCTCGGCTACGAGGTCGAGGGGTTGGTCAAGCCACTGGCTTACGTGGTCCTAGTCGACGGTCCCGAGGCAGGCGACTGGCAGGGCGGTGGCACCGGCTCGGCAGAGTCGGAGGTAGCCTTCGTTGCGGACCTGCAGTCGCACGTCCGCAGCCGGCTGGCAGGCTACAAGGTGCCGCGCCAGGTACGCGTTGTCCCCGAGCTGCCGAAGACAGCCAACGGCAAGATCGACCGCAAGGCCCTCGGCTCGCTCAAGGGCGGGGCGCCGGCCGCCAGCGCCGGTGTTGCGTCTCCTCCGCGCCCTGCCTCGTGAGATCGAGCCGCGGCCGGGGGCCGTCGGTGCGGCCGGTCAGCGGCCGGCGCGACCCGGCGCGGAACGGCAGCGGCCACTCGGCCGCGTAGCCCTGCTCGGCGGCGGCGTGCAGCGTCCAATGGGGATCGTAGAGGTGGGCGCGGCCGACAGCGACCAGATCCGCCCGGCCCGACACGATGATCGAGTTCACATCGTCGTACGAGGAGATCGCCCCCACCGCGATGACGGCAATCGGGTGACTGGCGCCGACTTCGTTGCGAATACGGTCGGCGAACGGTGTCTGGTAGCTGCGCCCGAAAGCGGGGCGCTCGTCGCTCACAACCTGCCCTGTCGAGACGTCGACGGCAGCCGCCCCATGTTCGGCAAAGGCGCGAGCCACTCCCACGGCCTCCTCACCGTCGACACCGTCCGGGTGCCAGTCGGTAGCTGATATGCGCACCGTGAGCGGGCGTCCCTCCGGCCACGTTGCTCGTACGGCGTCGAAGACTTCCAAGGGGTAGCGCAGCCGACCCTCCAACGACCCGCCGTAGTCGTCGGACCGGTGGTTGGTAAGAGGTGAGATGAACGAGGACAGCAGGTACCCGTGCGCACAGTGCACCTCCAGCAAGTCGAAGCCGGCGCGCCCGGCGCGCCGGGCCGCGTGCACGAACTGCCCTTTTATCTCCTCCAGATCCGCCGCCGTAAGCTCGCGTGGTACCTGGTTGACCGGCGAGTAGGCGAGGGCGGAAGGTCCGAAGACCTCCCAGTTGCCCGACGGTAGCGGCTCGTCCATGCCCTCCCACATCAGCTTCGTCGACCCCTTGCGGCCGGAGTGTCCTATCTGAGCACCGATCCTCGCCGTCGAGTTCTCGTGAACGAACTCGACTATTCGCTGCCACGACTCGGTCTGCACCTCGTCGTACAGCCCGGTGCACCCGGGCGTGATGCGGCCCTCTGGGGAAACGCAGATCATCTCTGTCATCACGAGGCCCGCCCCCCCGAGCGCCTTGCTGCCGAGGTGGACCAGGTGGAAGTCACCCGGCACGCCGTCGACGGCCGAGTACATGTCCATCGGGGACACCACGACTCGGTTCTTCAACTCGAGGTCCCCGAGGACGAACGGCTGGAACATGGGAGGGCGCACCTCGACAGGGCCTCGCAGCACGCCCCGCTTGGCCTCGTGCTCGGCGAACCAGGCGTCGAGGGCGTCGACGAACTCCGGATCCCGCAACCGCAAGTTGTCGTAGGTGATGCGGCGCGAGCGCGTGAGGATGTTGGCAGCAAACTGTTCCGGTTCCTGGTCGAGATACTGGCCTAGCCCCTCGAACCACTCCAGGCTGGCCTGTGCCGCCCTTTGGGTCGACAACACCACTGGCCGCCGCTCGGCTTCGTAGGCGTCGAGTGCTGCTGACAGGCCAGGTTGCTCGTGAATGGAGGCTGCAAGGGCCAGCGCGTCCTCGAGGGCAAGCTTGGTGCCCGAGCCGATCGAGAAGTGAGCCGTGTGCGCCGCATCGCCGACGAGCACGACGTTTTCGTGCGACCACGTTGCACAGCGGACAGTCCCGAACCGCAGCCATTGCGAGTTGTTCGCCCTCAAACCGCCTGCGATCACCTCGCCCAGCAACTCCGCCACGCGGTCGATCGAGTCGAGATCGCTCTGGCCGGCGGCCAGCGCCGCCGGCATCCGGAACCCCGCCCGCGACCAGACGTCCTCCCGCATCTCGACGATGAAGGTGCTCTCATTCTCGGAGAACGGATAGGCGTGCACCTGCATGACGCCGAAAGGCGTCTCGCAGACGTGGAACTCGAAGGCCTCGAGCGGCCGGTCGAGGGCGAGCCACATGTACAGGCACTGCCTGGACTCGGTCTCGGGCTGGAAAGCGGTTGCGTACTCGCTCCGGAGGGCGGAGTTCCTGCCGTCGCATGCCACGACGAGGTCGTTGGTCGCCGCCAGGGTGTGGCCGTCGGGCGCCTCGGTGCCGAACAAGAGAGCGACACCGAGACTGGCGGCTCGGCGGCGCAGGATGGCCAGGAGGTCCCGGCGGCCCATGGCCGAGAAGCCATGGCCGCCCGAGGTCAGCACCCGACCTCGGTAATGCACGTCGATGTCGTCCCACCGGGCGAAGCGTGCCTCCATCTCTCCGTACACGACCGGGTCGGCATGCTCGATGCCGCCCAGCGTCTCGTCCGACAGGACTATTCCGAAGCCGAACGTCTCGTCGGGCCCGTTGCGCTCATAGACGGTGATGTCGTGATCCGGCCCGAGCTGCTTGGCCAGGGCGGCGAAGTAGAGACCGGCCGGCCCGCCCCCGGCGACGGCGATGCGCATGCCGGCTCAGCCCCCGCCTTCGGTGACGCCGGCGACGACGGCAACCCCCTGCAGTTCGACGAGTGCCTCCAGATCCCACAACCGCGTCACCCCGACGACGGCCATCGCCGGGTAGTCCCGACCCGCCAGGCTCCGCCAGATCCTGCCCAGCTCGGCGGCATTGGCCCTGTAGTCCTCGACGTCGACGGCGTACACGGTCACTGTGACCAGGTCGCCAGGAGAGCCACCGGCTGCCGCCAGTGCCTGCAGGAGGTTACTGAAAGCTTGCTCGAACTGCTCTGCCAGGGTCGTGCCGACGACAGTGCCGCCGGCGTCGAGAGCCGTCTGCCCGGCGAGGAAGACAAGCCTGCCTGGACCCGTAGTGGCAACGGCGTGAGAAAAGCCCACTGCGGGCGCCAGGCCGTCGCCGTTTATCCGCTCTGTCACGACTGGACGGCCCCCCCGTCGATGTTCCAGCCTTGCCCTGTCACGCCGGGCGCCTCCACGAGGAACGCCACCACGTCTGCCACTTCGGCGGGAGTGATGAGGCGACCGATGGGTTGCATGCCCGCCAGTATCCGGCGGGACTCCTCCTCGCTGCGACCGGTGTGGCTGCTGATGTTCGCCACGGTCCCGTCGGTCATCGGGGTGTCCACGAAGGCGGGGCAGACGGCGTTAACCGTCACTCCCTTGGTTGCCAGCTCCGCTGCGACCGACCTGACGAGGCCGAGGACACCGTGCTTGGCGGCACTGTATGCCGAGATGTAGGCGTCGCCGCGCTTGGAAGCGACGGAGGCGACGACCACGATCCTGCCGAACCCGGCCCGGACCATAGACGGCACTGCACGCCGCATGCAGCGAAACGGCGCCGTCAAGTTCACGTCCATCATCTCTTGCCAATCGGCGTCGCTGACACGCGTTATCGGGTTGGAAGCCGCCATGCCGGCGTTGGCGACAAGCACCTCGACCGGTCCGAGCTCGGCCTCGACGCGCCCGAAGATCCCTTCGAGGTCGACGGGGTCTGTGATGTCGCCGGGAACGACGAGGCAGCGACCCGGCATCTCGGCGGCCACGGCCTCCAGCTCGCCTGCAGAGCGCGCAGTGATGGCCACGCTGTGGCCCGCCTTTGACAGGCACAGGCTGATGGCTCTGCCTATGCCACGACCGGCACCTGTGACGAGGCAGGATCGAGGTTCCACGCCGTGAGCTTGTCAGGACCGCGGACCGGGCCACAAGATCTATCCAGCCAATAGTGCCGATCGCCCGGCCACCCCGGGCACGAGGAGGACACCCATGAAGCTCGACGAGCTCACCGACATCACTTACGAGCCTGCCGACGGCCACGTCGTGATCACGATCAACCGCCCCGACCGGTTGAACGCCTTCCGAGGCAGGACCGTCGACGAGCTCATCTCTGCGTTCAAGCACGCCTGGGTGGACAAACAAGTCGCCGCCGTCATCTTGACAGGTGCCGGCGAGCGAGCATTTTGCAGCGGTGGTGACGTGAAGGAACGGGCCGAGACGGGCAGCTACGGCGAGACCGAGTGGGGCACGTTCGAGATCGAGCGGCTGCACCGGATGATCCGCGACATCCCCAAGCCGGTGATCGCCGCCGTCAACGGTGTCGCCGTGGGGGGAGGCCACGTGCTGCACGTGCTGTGCGACCTGACAGTCGCCGCCTCGACCGCAACGTTCGGCCAGGCGGGCCCGCGGGTGGGATCGTTCGACGCCGGCTTCGGCTCGGCCTATCTCGCTCGGGTCGTCGGCGAGAAGCGCGCCCGCCAGATCTGGTTCCTCCTCGACAGGTACGACGCCATCACCGCCGAGCGATGGGGACTCGTGAACGAAGTCGTGCCGCCGGACGAGCTCATGGCCAAAGCCAAGGAGTGGGCGGGCAAGATCGCTTCGTACTCCCCCACCGCCATCAAGTTCCTCAAGCACTCGTTCAACGCCGACTCCGAGCAGATGGCCGGCTTCTCGAACCTTGCCTTCGACGGCCTCGAGCTGTTCGCCCACGGAGACGAGGGCATGGAGGGTGCCAACGCCTTCGCAGAGAAGCGGGCGCCTGACTTCAGCCGTTTCCGCTGAGCTGCAGGCCAGTCAGATCGTGAAGGCGAGGTTCGCGACCAGCTGCCTGCCGAGGTTCTCGTCGCCCTCTATCTCGACGTCGACGCCGATGTGTGGCGTCCCTTCCTGGCGACCGCCGGTCAGGCAGAGCCAGAGCATCGCAGGCATCCGAACGGTGATCGACGGCTCGCCGTCGAGCGCCTCGACGAGACTGGCGCGGCCGGCAACGACCACATGGTAGGCGGCCGTGACCGCGCCAGTCAGCTCGACGATGGCCGTCGTGCCGGCAGGCAGGCGAGCTTTGCGGCCGGCGATATAGCCGATCGCCGTCGCCACCTCGTCCAAGCATGACCGCACGTGCCGGGCGTCGGGGCGGTCTGAGAGACCGAGAGCCTGGCGGATGTCGTGCTCGTGCATAAAACAGTCGAAGTGCCTGATGCGCATGAACCGCCCGTAGCTCTCGTCAGGCCCGGCCGGGGTCCACGACGCCTCGTCGAAGTCAGCCTGGGTCATCGCCTCCAGGGCTTGCAAGCGCCGGGCGGTCACGTCCTCGAACATGGCCAGCACCTGTGGTCCAGGCAACGGGCGGTTGGCTTCGACCCAAGCTTCGTTGGCGCGGGCGATGTCGTTTCTCAGGTGGGCAGCTTCGCCCACCTCGACCGCCGGCACGGGGTCCCCAGCCAGCATCGCCTCGGTACCGGCCATGTGGCTCAGCTGGTCCTTCACGGTCCAGCCGGGCAGGCACGTCGAAGTTGACCAGTCGTCGTCGCCGAAGCCCCGGCACAACTCGGCAGCGGCGGCGAACTCCTCTCGCAGCAGCCGGACGGTGCCATCCCTGTCGACGACAGTCGCCATCAGGGAGCCTCGTGCCGGACGCTCACCCAGTCGCGGCCTTCGAAGTACGGATTGAAGGCGTCGGCAATCGCCTGGATGTCGCTGCGCTGCTTGGGACGGCGAATCTCGTACAGGTGCGGGAACTCCAGCCAGCCGACGATGCACTGCCAGAGCCTGAGGGCCGCTTCGCCCGACGGCGGGTCGATCAGCACCGGGCCGAATATCGCCTGCTCTGCGGCGCCGTCGCGGCCGAAGATCAACGTCGGAACGCCGAAGCCGCCCAAGCTCGTCACCTTCTCGTGCTCTCGCAGGACGTCGTCGTGGGTCGTCGGGTCCGCCAATGCCTCCGAGACGATGACGGGGTCGAGGCCGAGCTCGCCCACGACAGCTTCGGCCACCTCCTTGCGGTGTGGCTTGCGCCCGTCGACGTGCAGAGCCGTCCCGGCCGCCAGGTACCACTTGTCCAGGAGATCTGCGTCCATGCGGCGGAGGTAGGCGCCGATGCGCATCATCGACCACCCGTATGACCACTCCCGCTCCCACGGATGGCGCTTGCCTTCCTCACGGTTGATCTCCTCCAAGCTGAAGAACTTCCACCGCACGGCCACGCCGGCCAGGTCTCGCACTTCGCGCATCCAGATCGAGGTCTGGTAGGCGTACGGGCACATGATGTCGAAGTGGAAGTCGACCGCCGCCGGCGCCGTCATGGCGCTCATGAAGTCATCCCACCGAGGCCGACCAGCCCTCGTGCCAGCTCGATCTCGCCCATGTGGCGAAGACCGTGCTGATAGATCCAGCACTCGATCGCGTCGAGGAGGGTTATGCCCTCAGGTCCGGCGACGCGGGCGCTGTAGGTGCTGGCGATCTGCGGGGGGAAGGGCCTCGCTACGACGATGCGAGCCAGCTCGGCGGGGTCGAGCCCCGCCAGCCAGGCCTCGGTGCGGGCCCACACCGCCTGCTGGTACTCCTTGAACGCCTCGTAGTCGCCGATCCTCTGGCCGACCATCTCCTCCACCGAGCGGTGCTTGCCGTGGTCGGGGATCGACGGCCTCACACGCGCCTGCCAAGAGTCGTCCCAGATCTGCGGTTCACCTGTCATGACGAGGTACGCAAAATCGATCATGTTCGTCACATGGAACAGCGAGAAGGCGATCGGTAGGACCCCCTCCCGCTCGAAGTGGTTGACGTGGCCGGTGTCCATGGAGGCAAGGGCGTCGGCGTAGAGAGAGTGCATGGCGCGCATGCGCCGGCGGAGCGAGTCGAGGACGAGATCGTCTGTCTTCATCGTGACGATTGTGACACTGAAGCTGCCTTTGATCCATACCGGTAGCGGCCGTCCGGAACCGGTGTGGTGAGGATACGGTGAAGACCGACGTGATAGCGCTCCTGGCCGCCACCGGCGGAGTCGACCCCGTTCGCCACCCCGAGCGCGCGGTCGCCGGCTGGGAACGGCGGCGGGATCGTCATCTGCGCGGAGGCGGGTGTTGACTTCACATGGGACGCGGTCGCCGCCACAGCGGCCGGCGTGGCCTTCTTCTGCGCGGCTCCCGGCCTCTACGGGCGCCGCACGGACGAGGCAAGCTGGCGCGCCGGCCATACGTGGTGGGAGGAGTGCGGCCTCGGCGACGCGATCCGCCAAGCGCAGCGCGTCGGCCTCTGGGTTGCGATCGCCACCCAGGCCGGCTCCACCTCGGACGAGGACTTCCCGGGCCTGGCTGCCCTCGTCAACCCGGCGGGCGAGGTCGTCGACCGCCTGCCGGACTGGGCGCCGGGGACGCTTCTGGTCGACATCCCGGCGGGCACCGCCGCCCAAGGGCGCTAAACCGACAAGTGCTTCCCGTAGAAGGCCGTGATCCGCTCCCAGCCGTCGTTGGCCGCCGCCACCCGGTAGGCGTCGCGGTCGACCGAGAAGAAGGCGTGCCCAGCCCCTTCGTAGCTGTGGCGCTCGAAGTCCTTGCCGTTGGCGGCGAGGATCTGCTCGAGCTCGTCGACCTGCTCGGGGCTCGGGAACTGGTCGTCGGCGCCGAACAGGCCGAGCAAGGGGGCTTGGATGGTCGGCAACTGGTCGACGAGGTTCGTGATCCTCAAAGGGAAGCCCTCGGGCGGTGTGCCCGTGACGAACGCCCCATAGCAGTCGACGGCAGCATCGAGGTCGAGGTTGCAGGCCGCCAGGACGCTCTGGCGTCCTCCTGAGCAGTACCCGATGACACCGACCTTGCCGTTGGACGTCGGCAGGGACCGGAGGTGGGCAGCCGCAGCCCCGACGTCCCCGATCAGCCTGGCGTCGGGCACACCGCCCTGCGAGCGCACGAAGGAAGCAGCGTCGTCCGGGCTCTGGCCGGGCGCCTCGCGCCAGTAGAGGTTGGGGCAGATCGCGTCGTAGCCGAGCTCGGCCATTCGGCGGGTGATCTCCTTGGTCGACCTGTCGTAGCCGGGCATGTGGTGGATGACGACGACGCCGCCCCGCCGGCCGTCGCCCTCCGGGCGCGCCAGGTACGCCTCGACCTCGTCACCGTCGTGGCCCGAGATCATGATCGTCGTCGCGGTCAAGCCGTCACTCATCGTGGTGTCTCCTTAGTGGGTCGGGAGGACCCGCACGGCTGACGATAGCCAGCACCGGCGACAGCGGGCCAGCGCCCGGCTCAGCGCCGCGAAGGCCCGTTAGGCATTGGAGGGGGCGCGGAGCCAGTCAGGCAGCCGGCGAGGCCGGCCGGCTCGATCGACGCATCCGTGGATCGTGATGCCCGACGCCCGCACCGTGTCTTCGATACTCAGGCAGTAGGCGATCTCGACCGTGGCCCGGGTGACTCCGGTGATCGCGACCCCGACGTCGACAACCTCGTCGAAACGCAGCGGCCTCCTGTATCCCACCCACACCTCCAGGACGGCCATGTCGAGGCCGCTCTCGTGCATCTCGGCGTACGGGCGTCCTATGGCGTTTAGGTAGGCGACGCGCGCCTCTTCGAAGTAGACGGGGTAGACGCTGTGGTGGACTATCCCCATCGCGTCCGTCTCGGCGAAGCGCACCCTGACCGGGTGCTTGAACTGGTAGGCCGCCGGGTCCGCCGGTGGCCTGGTCGTGAACCGCGTGTCGGGCGCCATCGGGAGACGACGTTAGGGCAAAGCACCGGGCTGCCGACCGGTCGTAGACCGAGCAGGAGACCTCTGTGTACGCTCTGGCCATGGGGGAAGGCAAGGCGGTCAGGTCGTCGAGGCGCGCCCGGATGGCGACCTTGGTCGTAGTGGTCTTGGCTGCAGTCCTCACCCTGGGTTGGGCCAGCCCTGCAACTGCCGCCACCCGTAACGCGAAGGCACCATCGTGTGGGAAGTACACGGGCGCCTCTCTGACGGGCTTCATCTCGGCTGCCGAGAGCGCCTTCCCGGTCGAAGAGTGCCTGTACCCGTTGCGCCAGCGCATCACGGTGGCAGCCGGGCTCACGGTATCGTCGCCGGCCATCCTCGACTTCGATGGTGCGAAGCTAAGCGGCGGACCGGGCCTCACGACGTCGATGATCGTCGTCGAGCCGTCCGCCGCAGACTCTGCAGTCACCGACGTGACCCTGTCCAAAGGGCCCAAGAACGGCCTGCAATGCAGCGGCACGTGCTCGGTCACCCAGACGACCATCGAGGGCTTCGAAGACGACGGCTTGTACGTATCGGGCAACGACGAGTCGGTGATCGGCGGCAAGACGGCCAACAGCCAGGTCTCGACCATCGGGGATGGCATCGGGCTGCTCGTCAACGAGGCGATAGGCGTGACGATCGGCTACTTCTCGAGCAGCTACGACAACCACTACGGCGCGCTCCTGCAGTCCGTCACCGGCACGACCGCCACTGCCTGCACGGCCACGTCCATCAAGACCGAGGACACCGGGAAGGCGACGGCGACCTGGAGTTGGGGGGTCAACGACGCCGGCTCAGGCCTGCAGCTGAAGGGGACGTCCGGCTGCCGGTTCGCTTCGGTCAAGGCAAGCTCGCAGGGTGGGTACGGGATCGCCTTGGGCAATTCGTCCGACAACGTCTTCGGCACCGTTGCCATTACCGGGGAGAGCCACGGTCAGCTGAACCCCGGGATCAACTTGTCTCACTCCGCCGCCGGCAACGTCTTCAAGACGGTAAACGTGGTGCACAAGTCCGTTGCAGTCGACGTCGGCAACGACGGTGTGGCGGGCGGAGGCGGTACATCCGGCAACGACGACAACGTCTTCGAGAACTTGTCTGCAAAGGACGATACCTACGGCGTGATCGACTTCCATGGCGGGACAGGGAACCGGTTCGGCTCCGTCACGAGCACTGACGACGGATCGCCCAACGGCTTTTACATCGCGCTGGTGTTGTTCAAGCAGTCCACGAGCCCCGTGACCGGCAACGTCGTCACCTCGGCCACCTTCACGGGCAGCCCGGCGGCGCCGCACGACACCCCGGACTACCTCGTCTACGCCGACTCCGGAAGCTCGGGCAACTCCGTGACGATCGCCAAGGATGCTTCGACCACCTACAAGCTCGCTCCATGCGAGGACCTCAACGGCGGCAACAGCTTCAGCGGCTGCGACCCCGGCGCCGCCACCGGCTGACCGCCCGGCTTCGAGACACCTGACCCCGGCTGCCCTGGCCTGGCCAGTCTGACTCCTCTTAGCCTCCTGCCAGATGGGCGTGCACGGCGCCGGCGATGGTGCCGAGAGCGCTACGCCAAGCGTCGTCGAGCGGGAGCGCCTGCGCCTCGCCCGTTCGCTTGGCCTCCTCGATCTCGGCGCCTTCGGCTTGGCGCAGCAGCACGACGGGGTTGCGGTCGAAAGCGCTCAGCCCACGGGAGTCTGCCGGCTGCCGAAACTCTGCTCGATAGACGACCTCGAGCCCGTCGCAAGACTCGGCACTGTCGCCGGGACGGATCACTGCCAGCCGGACGGCCGCCAGCTTCGGGCACGATGCCATGGCAACCTTGAGCACGAGCAGGACCTCGCTGGCGATGACGTTCAGGTAAGCCTCGTTCAGCGCTGTCTGCGTCCATGTCTTCACGGTGCCCCGGCCGCCGGGAGTAGTAGTCGGCTGGCCGGACGGCAGCACGACACTCGCCCGGCCGAACACCACGATGACGGTGGCGACGCCGTCTTCGCAATGGACAGCCGTCGCCCTGCAGGCGTGGCTCACGAAGCCGTGCTCGAGGGTGGCCAACACGGTCCGCGAATCGTTCGCCAGCAACAGCTGCCAGGCCTTGTCGAGTTGCACTTGAGCCGCCGCGGCTGCCGCCTGGGCAGACTGCTCCGCACGCTCGCATGCCGCCTGATAGGCCGCCGCATCCCCCGACGTCTCGATGTCGGCTTGAGCCTTGGCCTCCGCCAGCGCCTGGCGCTGCCAGAAGTGAAGGTCTTTCGAGTCCGTAGCGAGATGGGCTGCCCGAACGGCCTCCGGATCGAATTTGTCAGCAGGATGTCGGTAGAAGTCAGGGTTCGCCACCGGGCGGCCGGCTGGCGGAACCGTGACGCGATGCACTGCGACTAGAGCCGCCAGGGCGGCGGCGGCGGTCTGAGCGGCGACCGCTCGCGAGTCGGCCGACGTGAGCCCCACAGCTGCGCCCGCTGCCGGCCTGCCCGCCCGAGTGCTGCCGGTCTGAGTCCTGCCGGTCTGAGCATTGGCGGTCTGAGTCCTGGCGGCCTGAGCATTGTGGTGCACAGGTCGGGCGCTGTGGCCGACGGGTTTCCAGAGGGTGACCGGTCCGGCACCTGTCGAGAGGGACGGCCTGCCACTACCTACGTGGACGCGGGCGCTCCGCGGGCCGACGCCGAGCCGCAAGCCGCTTCTCGTGGCACTGACACGAAACCCTGGAGCCATCTTGATGCCATAACCCATTCGACCGAGGCTAGGGCCTCGGGCCAGGACGCGCCCGGGTTCTAGTGGCCGGCGATTGCGTGAGGCTCGTAGGGCTCCTCGAGGCGGGCGACTTCGGCTGCCGTCAGCTCGAGCTCGAGGGCGCCGACGGCGTCGTCGAGCTGCTCGCTCCGGGTCACGCCGACGATCGGTGCCGTCACCACCGGCTTGCTGAGCACCCAGGCCAGGGCCACCTGTGCAGGCTTGACGCCGCGCTCGGTCGCCACCTCGCCGACGCGCTCGACCACGGATTTGTCACCGGGCTGGTACAGCACCTTCCCGAACTCGTCGGTCTCGCTACGCTCCGTAGCCTCGCCCCACTGGCGAGCCAGGCGGCCCCGTGCCAGCGGGCTCCACGGAATCGCCCCGACGCCGCGGTCCTGGCACAACGGCATCATCTCCCGCTCCTCCTCCCGGTAGAGGAGGTTGTAGTGGTTCTGCATCATCACGAACTTCGTCCAGCCCTCGCGCTCGGCCACGTAGAGCATCTTCGAGAACTGCCACGCATACATCGAGGAAGCGCCTATGTAGCGGGCTTTCCCCGCCTTCACCACGTCGTGGAGAGCCTCGAGGGTCTCTTCGACCGGCGTCCTCGGGTCGGCGCGGTGAATCTGGTAGAGGTCGACGTAGTCAGTCCCGAGCCGCCGCAGGCTGTTGTCGATCTCGGACATGATCGCCTTGCGTGAGAGCCCGATGCCGTTGGGTCCCTGGTGCATCCGTCCGGCAACTTTCGTCGCCAGCACGATCTCGTCGCGGCGGCCCAGCTCTCCGAGGACCTTGCCGACGACCTGCTCGCTGGCGCCGTCGGAATAGACGTTGGCGGTGTCGAAGAAGTTGATCCCGCTCTCGATCGCCTGGCGGATGATCGGCCGGGCGGCGTCCTCTCTCAGGCACCACGGGTGACTGCCGCGGCTGGGATCGCCGAAGCTCATGCAACCGAGGCAGATCCGGGACACGTCGGTACCGGTGGTGCCCATCTTCACGTATCGCATGGGGTCTTGCCTCCGAGGTGAGGTCCCCGAGGAAAGGCCCCGAGGAGAGTCGTGGTGTCGAGGGTAGCGAGGCTCGCAGGCCTTGGCTCGCAGCTCCGGAAGCGGCAGACTGGGCAAGTGGCAGACGTCGCCGTGCAGCGGGTGGACTTCGGTTACTTCGTCCGGCCGGCCGAAGAGACCGGGACGGGGGCGGCGCGAGCTGAGCCCTGCCTCGGCTACCTGGTCCAACACAGCGAAGGCCTGCTCCTGGTCGACACCGGGATGGGGAGCGATCCTGAAGTCGACGCCTACTACCAACCGCTGAGGTACCAGCTCGAGGATGCCGTGGCCGGCGCAGGGGCGACCCTCGACGACATCGCCTATGTCGTCAACTGCCACCTCCACTTCGACCATTGCGGAGGCAACGCCAGCCTGCCCGGCCGCCCGATCTTCACCCAGCGCGTCGAACTGGAGATCGCCCGCCGCGAGGAGGGATACACGCTGCCCGAGCTGGTCGACGCGCCGGGTCTCACCTACGAGATCCTCGACGGCGAGGCCGAGATCCTCCAAGGCGTATTCGTCATTCCGACGCCGGGCCACACCGCTGGTCACCAGTCCGTTGCCGTCCGGCGAGCTGACGGGACCGTGGTGGTGGCCGGCCAGAGCCACAACACGGCAGCGGCGTACGGCAGCGATGTACTCGGTCGGCAGGCCGTCCAGGAGCACCGCTTGACAGGTGCAGTCCCGGTGCCCGAATGGATAGACAGGCTCCAGCAGTTCGACCCGGCCCGAGTGGTCTTCGCCCACGATCGAGCCGTTTGGGAGCCGTGACTTGAGACCGCACGCCAGCGGCAAAGCGTTGATCCTGGTATGATTCTGGTATGACCAGAACGAGCAAAATCGCCGTGTCGCTGCCGTCCGCCCAGGTCCAATCGGTTCGGCGGGCGGTTGCTCGCGGCGAGGCCGCCAGCGTGTCGGCCTACGTGTCGCAGGCCATCGCCAAGGCAGACCGCGAGCGGGAACTGGCCGATCTGGTGGCGGATCTCGTGGCCGCCGGTGGCGAACCGACTGCTGCCGACTACACCTGGGCGAGAGAAGTGCTCGGCGCCTCCAGGTGAGAGGCGTCACCCTCGACGCAGGAGCGCTGCTCGCCGTGGAAAGACGCGACGCCAGGATGACCGCCCTGCTCGCCCTGGTCCGCGACGATGCCGAGGCAGTCATCAACGTGCCGGCCGGGGCTGTCGCGCAGGCTTGGCGCGACGGTCGGCAGCAGGCTCTCCTGGCTCGACTTCTGGCAGCCAGCCAGACCGAAGTGGTCGACCTCGACGGTGCCGCCGCACGCGCCGCCGGCGTTCTGCTCGCCAGAGCCGGAACCTCCGACGTGGTGGACGCGTCCGTGGCTCTCTGTGCAACGGAGCGGCGGCAGGCGATAGTGACTAGTGACGCCGGCGACATCCGGGTACTGGCGCCGTCCGCGACGATCTACAGCATCTGACGGCTCCGGCCCACGTGTAGCATCGTGGCCGTGACGACATTCATGGTCATGGTCCGCCGTGTCCGCGAACAGCAGGCCCCGCTGGGGGTGGCACCAACTCGATAGTCGCTGGGCCGGCCGCATCGTGGCGGCGGCAGGCATCGAGCCTGGCGACCTCGTCTTGGACGTGGGCGCCGGGACAGGGGCACTGACCGAAGCACTGATCGAAGCCGGCGCCCACGTCGTCGCCGTTGAGTTGCATCGCGAGAGGGTGGAGACGCTGAGGAAGCGTTTCGCCGGATGCCAAGTGACCGTCGTGCACGCAGATGCCTCCGATCTCCTGCTACCGCGGCGCGACTTCAAGGTCGTGGCCAACCCGCCCTTCGGGATCACGACATCGCTCGTCAAGCGCCTCCTCAGCCATGGCAGCAGGCTCTCACGGGCCGACCTGATCGTGCCCTGGCACGCCGGGAGGCGCTGGAGCTCGGGCTCAGCGCCGGGCGTAGGACGGTGGGGCGCCGAGTACGTGGCCTACCTGGGCCGGCCACTGCCACGCAGGGCCTTCCGCCCTCCACCACCGAACGGCGTCTCGCTGCTCGTCATCGAGCGGCGGGAACGTGACAGCGAACTCCTGCGAAGCGGCCGAAGTCAGCGTCGAACGTCACCACCGACGCGTCGTGCTCGAGTGCCAGAGCTGCCAAGTGGGCATCGGAGGTGAGGTTGCCACCCGTTCCGGCGCCGGCGAGCAGTCCACCGAGCACGTCGAGGTGCCGGGGAGTCGGGTGGACGAATACGGCCGCCGGCTGCTCGGTCCAGGCACGGACCGTCTCCACGGCCGCCGAGGCACTCAACGGGCTCGGGAACAATCCTGGCTTCGTCGAGAGCCGGAGGAAAGCCAGGAGGACGAGCGAGGCGAACCCGACGGTCGAACCTCCCGAGAGCGCTTCGTCGAGCCAGGCCAGCGCTGCTTCGTGCTTGGGATCGGCACGGTTGACGGCATAGAGCAGGACGTTGGCGTCGACGAGGTTCACTTGCCGATGCGCATCTTGCGGAGCATCTCCTCGTCTTCCAGATCTCCCGCCAGCAGCAGTGCCCTGTCGAGATTCACTACCGGGATGCCGAGGTCGGCTGTCGGCGTACGGAATGGAGCTGCCGGCAACGGAGCCAGCCCGGCCCGGATGGCCCCGTTCACGGCGTCCTTGAAGGACAGGCCGCGTTCCCTCATGCGCCGCCTCACCAGCTGCTCGGTGTCGGGGTCGAGGGTCACCGTTGTCCGCACAGGGCGCATCATAGCGTCGTGATCAGTGATGCCTCGACATCACGGGGGTGGCTCTCACGCCGCACACGTCTGCAGCACCGTAAGCTCACCCAACCGATGACCGACGACAAGACAGTGCCGCGCCAGCGGCTGAGCAAGCTTCTCGAAGTCGAGGAGGCGCGCTTCGTCGCCGAGCACCCGAGAGCTGTCGCCTATAGGGAGCGCGCCAGGCGCTCGATGGTGTCCGGCGTTCCCATGAACTGGATGACAAGGTGGGCAGGCCCGACTCCGGTCGTCGTGGCCTCGGCCGAGGGAGCCGAGCTCTGGGACATCGACGGCCATCGCTATGTCGACTTCTGCCTGGGCGACACCGGCGCCATGGCCGGCCATGCGCCTTCGCCGGTGACAGAAGCGGTCGGTCGCCAGATCAGCCGCGGCGCCACCTACATGCTGCCGACGGAGGACTCGATCTGGGTAGCCGAGGAGATGTCGCGGCGCTTCGGGATGGCCCGCTGGCAGTTCTGCCTGACGGCTACGGACGCCAATCGTTTCGTATTGCGGCTGGCCAGGCAGATGACCGGCCGCCCGAACGTCGTCGTACACAACTGGTGCTACCACGGCTCGGTGGACGAGACCCTGGCGTCCCTCGACACCGGCGGTCACGTCGTAGCCCGCGAAGGCAGCGTGGGCCCGGCTCTCGACGTCACCCGGACCACCCGTGTCGTCGAGATCAACGACCTCGACGGCCTCGCCCGAGCTCTCGAGGACAGGCAGGTCGCTTGCGTCCTTGTGGAGCCGGCTCTCACCAATATCGGCATCGTCTTGCCGGATGCCGGCTACCACGACGAGCTGCGAAGGCTCACGAGGGACACCGGCACACTGCTCGTCATCGACGAAACGCACACCATTTGCGCCGGCCCCGGCGGCTACACGGGCCGGGAAGGACTGGAGCCGGACTTCCTCACGATCGGCAAGACGATAGGAGCCGGCGTCCCGGTGGCTGCCTACGGGATGACCGAGGAAGTGGCCCACCTGGTGACGGACAACACCTTCTGGGCGGACGCCGACGTCGGAGGAGTCGGCGGGACCTTGGCCGGCAACGCCCTCTCGCTGGCCGCCACGCGGGCAACGCTCGAGCACGTGCTCACCGCCGAGGCGTTCGGCCGGATGGAAGCCCTCGCCAAGCACCTCGTCGACGGCGTCTCGGCTGTGATCGCTGCCTACGGAGCGCCGTGGCACGTGACCCGCCTCGGGTGCCGGTCGGAGTACTTGTTCTCCCCCACTCCGCCACGGACTGGCGCAGCGGCGGCCGCCGCCGGCGACGCCGAGCTTGACGACTTCGTGCACCTGGCAATGCTGAACAGAGGGGTCCTGCTCACCCCGTTCCACAACATGACGCTCATGTCGCCGGCGACTGCGCTTGCCGACGTGGACGCCCACACGGCGGCCTTCGACGAGGTTGCCGCGGCGATCCTCGGCTGATCGAGACCGGGGTGTCGTGCCGGCTCTGGTACCGCCTGCACGGCTGTCGGCGCGGCGGTGGAGCGCTACGCCGGCTGAGGTGGCTTGCCGTCATCTCCCGTGGTCCTGGCGGGCGCCCTCCGGAGCGTCATCGCCACCGAGCCGACGACGAGAAGCGCCCCGAGGGCCTCGCTCCAAGTGACGTGCTCTCCCAGGAGCAGGGCGCCGGCAGCGACGGCGACGACGGGATTGACGTAAGCGTAGGTCGAGACCGTTGCGACGGGCAGGTGCTTCAAGGCATAGCCGTAGGCGGTGAAGGCAAGGACCGAGCCGAGCACCACAAGGTATGCCAGGGCGATCCAAGACGTCGCCGGCACCGAGGAGAGGTGCACCCGGGAGAGCTCGCCGCTCACGACCGCGCCCAAGATGAGCACGGCACCCCCGACGAGCATCTCGATGGCGGCAGAGACCATGGCATCGCTAGGCAGTGGGAGGCGGTGGCTGAGGACAGAGCCGAAGCCCCAAGCGACGGCAGCCCCGAGCACGATCAGCACGCCCGACAGGTGCCCCGAAGCCGCCCCGCCGCCAGTCAGCACGCCCACCCCGGCCAAGCCTGCCACCAGGCCTAGGACCGATCGCCAGGCGAGTCGCTGATGTCGGAGCGGCCAGGCGAACAGGAGCATCCAGAGCGGGACTGTCGCCACGAGGACCGCCGCCAGGCCCGATGGGAGGCGCGTCTCGGCAACGGTAACGCCACCGTTTCCCATGGACAGGAGCAGGATGCCCACGAGCCCGCCGGCCAACCAGGCACGCAGCCCCGGGCGCCGGGGTCCGGCCGGGCCCGCCGCTCGGCTCGTGGCCCGGACCCGCAGGGCGATTGGGTACAGCAACCCGCCTGCCACCACGTACCGGGTTCCCGCCAGTACCAACGGGGGCAGGTGGCGATCCCCCACTCGGATCGCAAGGTACGTTCCTCCCCAGACGAAGTAGACGACGCCCAGTGCCGCCCAGCTCAGCAGCGGGCGGGAGGCGGCCGTGACAGCTGGTGCAGCGGTTGCCCGGCCAAGCTGGCCGTGGCGCGCCGACCGGGCTCCGTCGGATCCTGCCCGCTGCCTCGCTCGGTGCTTCCTTCGCGCCATCGGGAGAGTGTTACTCCCTCTTGGAGGCTGTCCGGCCAGTCCGTTCGGCAGATCACGTTCGATTACCCGGACTGTGAGACCGGAGAGGTGTCGTGGGTCGGATCGCACCGGCGGATCGGGAGGTGTTGAGAAAGTGGCTGGTGTGTTGTTTTGCCGGGCGAAATGATGTGGCGTCCGCGGTAGAGGGTTGCACGGGGTGGCGCTATCTGGTCGAAGAGATCAGTCGTGCCGGTATCGAGGCCAAATCTGGCCGACCGGCTGACACCGCGGCGCTGAAGGGTCCCAAGCGACGGGCCAAGACCGACAAGACCCTGGCGCGCGCACCTCGCGTCAACCTGGAGTCACTGGCCTTGCCGCAGCCGATCGAGGACGTCCTCGATTACGAGCCTTGCTCGCGCGGTCAGCGGCTCCTCCGGGTAGATCCTCGCGCAAAGCGCCGCCACGTCGGTCACCTCGGTCACCTCGAGGTGAGTGCAAAGGGTCGCGATGTCATCCAGATCCGCATACGTCCTTGCCGCCATCGCCTTCATCGCCAGCAAGTGTTCGGGGGACACGACGCTAACGCGAAGGTGTGGATGGTCGAATATCAGGCGTGCTTTCTCGTCACGTCTCCGAGGTAGGTAACTCGAGGCTTGGTCGTTCAGCCACCACGACGGCATGCCCAACTCCTGGGCCACACTCAGCGCGATGCGATGGATCTTCTCCCTCGGTTCGAAAAGCGCGTCGACATCACGAGTGGCCTCGCGAGCGTTGAAAGCCAGGACCATGGCGGCTCCGCCGAAGATGTAGATGTCACCGCCGATACCTTCGCGTTTCAGCTCGGCGGCCACGCGCCGGAAAGCTTCTTCAAGTTGAGATCGTTCGATGAGCTCTGACACCTAGGTGCGATCCAGTGCACCCGTACCTATGAACACACCCCGGATTCGAAACGCGCAGGGCGAGTGAACGATCGCATCCGCACGCACCGACGGTAAGTCGACCGGAAACCACCAAGTGTCGAGGAAGCGCTCGGGGTCGTAGGTCCACTCGGGCACCGGCAGTCCATCGTGATACGCCAGGTGCTCAGCAAGCGCTCCGAGGAAGGCGTCGTAGCAAGCATCCCCGGTTGTACCGGGGCGCTCAGCTAAGAGGGCTTGTTTGTGCTCTGCCGGCTCGAAGCGGTACTCCTCGACGAACTCGAGGACGAGTCTGCGTCGAGCTCGCTCGGAGTCGGCTGCAGCCAGCGACCGAGCAAGGTCGTCCACCGTCATTGCCCGGTACCGCGAAGGAGCGCTGCTCACCCGCCCAAGCTACCGGTTGGCGAGTTCGATCAGTCGGAGCTCCAGGCCCGTGCCTCGGGGTCCAGGTGACCGAGACTCCTTTCGAGAACCTCGTCGTGGTCGTCGTAGGCGACCAAGTGGACATCGAGGTCTAAGCCCGCTCCGTGGAGAACAGAGCGGAGCGTCCTGACGCCCGGGTCCCGGACCCCGCTCTCGATCTCGGCGACAGTGGTCCTCGAGACGTGAGCACGGCGAGCAAGCTCACGCTGGCTCAACCCGGATGCGCGGCGCGCCTCGGCGACGAGCGTGCCGGCGAGCGACCGGCGGTGATCATCGGACCTTCGGATGGTTGTAGCAGCTCCCTCCACGATGACTATGGTACCGAATTCAGGGCCACTCTTGGTCGCCGCCTCTGTGAGGTGACCGGTGGAAGCTGGCGGGCCGTCCGGGCGTCATTAGTCCGTGGGTTCCCCTGAGAGATGTGCCACGATGAGAGACCAGATGGCGGAAATCAGTTGGACCCCTGTCTTGAGAAGCCGTGCCCGACCGGCGCGAGTGAGGCCATCCGTCCTCGGCGTTGCGATGGCTGTCGCACTCGGTATGTGCCTGTTCGCGAGCCCGCTCGCCGAAGATTCGGCCGCCGCCGCGACCCCTGACAGTGCGGTTGACACAACGCCGACCGCCTGGCGCGTGCTGACCAGCTACCCGGTACAGAAGCTCGTCGTCGACGACGTGCTCGGGACCTCGTGCCCCAGTACGACCATCTGTTACCTCGTCGGCCCGCCGGCTCGGGGCAATGGCTCAGCCATCCTGGCCACGAAGGACGGCGGCGGCCTTTGGGAGACCAAGCTGACCGGCCCGGCGACATCCGACTCGCTGGTCGCCATCGCATGTCCGTCGGACGAGACCTGCTTGTCGGCCGGAGAGACCCAGACCGGCGAGGGCACCGTCGTGTCGACTACAAACGCCGGGGGCTCGTGGCACTCGATAACTATTGCCGGCGCGGGTGACCTGACGGCTTTGACGTGCCAGGCAACCAGCTGCACGGCCGTCGGGACGAAGTCATCCGGGGCCGGCTTGGTGGTGCTCTCGACCACCGATGGCGGCGGGTCCTGGACCTCTGTCGATCTCCCCTCGGCTATCGGCTCGGCGACGGGCATCGCCTGCCCGACTACATCGGACTGCTTCGTGGTCGGCTCGACGCCGTTGTCCACCGGGGTCGTTGTCGCTTCCAGCGACGGCGGGCTGCACTGGGCACGGCAAGCACTGCCGGAAGGCGTGAGGTCCGTTTCCTCGGTGTCGTGCTCGACTGCGGGTGTCTGCACGGCCGCCGCCCAGTCCTCGACCGGGCAGGCCGACGTCCTTCGCACGGCCGACGCCGGCCACTCGTGGAGCCTGCTTGTGCTTCCTAGTTTCATGGACTTCGCCGGCGGCGTCGCCTGCCCGACCGCCTTGCGCTGCTGGGTCGTGGGCGACGACTTCGACGGGCAGGGCACGATCTCCACCACTGCCAACGGCGGCAAGACGTGGACCGGTGGATACTTCCCCGTCGAAGTTGCCTACCTGCGGGCCATCTCATGCGCTACAGACACGACCTGCCTCGCCGGGGGCTTCGAGCCTGGCGGTCCTGGCATCGTGGCCGCCACGACTGACGCCGGCGCCGACTGGTCGGTCCCCCTGACAAGCCTGATCCAGTCTTTGAACAGCATTTCCTGCCCGGCACCCGCCGACTGCCTGGCTGCAGGCAGCGACCCGCTCGGGCAGGGCGCCGTTCTGGCGACGACGGACGCGGGGCTGAAGTGGCGCCTGGATTCCATCCCGGCAAGCGTTCAGCTGCTCACCGGCGTGTCATGTTCCACATCACAGAATTGTGTGGCCGTCGGGTTCGGGGTTACGGGCTCCGGGGTCATCCTCGTCACGAGCGACTTCGGCGAGAAGTGGACACTCGTCGGGCTACCTGCGGGGACGCAGCCGTTCAACGGGGTCTCGTGCCCGACTGCGAGTGAGTGTTTCGCTGTCGGTGCCGAGAACGAGAATCTGGCCGTCGTGATGGCAACGACGGACGCCGGTCGCAAGTGGGTTCGCCAATCCGTCCCAGCCAACACCGGCGCCCTTCACGCCATCTCCTGCGCCAACGCCAAGGTCTGCACCGCGGCGGGCATCACGCTCACCGGCCAGGGTGCTCTCCTCGTGACTCGTGACGGCGGAGCCACCTGGACAAGTCGAGCGCAGTACCTACCAGTCGGCATCACGACGATGCTCGGCGCCAGCTGCCCATCTCCGAGCCTTTGCATAGCCGCCGGCGAGTTCGCGACCGGCACAGGAGTGATCGTCCGCAGCTCCGACGGAGGGCTGCGCTGGCACAGGAGTCAGCTGCCGAGCGGCGTCTACGGGATCGATGGGGCGTCGTGCTCCACGCCGACCGCTTGCGTCGCCGTCGGACAGGCAAGTGCTTACATCGGGCCCTCTGGCCTCGAGCTCAGAGGAGCCATCGTCACGAGCACGAACGGCGGATCCACCTGGAACAGCGCGTCCACACCGATGCGGATCGGGACGCTCGCCGGCGTGTCCTGCTACTCCGGCCTTCTCTGCTACGCCGTAGGTATCACGGATGTCGGCGTCCCACTCATCGCAACGGACAACGGCTCGTGAGGGCCGAAAAATCGAGAGGAGTTGAGACGATGTCATCGTCCCGCTTTGCCCTAAGCAACCGATCCGGTTCCTGGCGAGCCGCAACCGTGGTGCCCGCCGTGCTGGCCGCTGGACTGGCGGCGGCATCGATAACGGCCGTCGCCGCGGCTGCTGCTAGCAGCCGCCCGGCGGCCTCGGTCCCGAGCGGATTCCGGGCCGCCTCGATGAGCTGGCTGACCGCCAGTAGCGCTCTCGTGCTCGGCACAGCACCGTGCAAAGAAACGACAGACGGTGGATCCTCTATCCCCACCGGCTGCCTCTACGTCGTCGGGACGGGGAATGCCGGCGCCTCATGGGACTTCGTCGCCGCGGTGAATGCACCACTGACCGGCGCTGTCCAGAGCGTGACGATGACGTCGCCCAAGGTGGCCTGGCTCTACGGGCCGGACCTCTGGCTCAGCAAGGACAGCGGCAAAGCGTGGACAAAGGTACCCACGCCAGGCGGCGCACCCCAAGTGATCTCGTTGGTGAGCAACGCCACCGAGACCTATGCCATGGTGGCGCCGTGCCCACCGAACATCGCGGGCAGTTGCCAGGCGAAGCCCTACACGCTGTGGAGCACGCCGACGGCGGCACCTGGGAAGTGGACGGAGATCAAGAACAACTTCACGCCTCCAGCCGGCACGATCGACTTCGACAGCGGGCTCTCGCTCTTCGGCACGACCGTCTACGCCTTCGCCAGCTTTGAAAACAGCGATGGTGGCGACGTCCACAACGTGATGAAGGCAAGCGAGAACGGAGGAAGTTTCGTCGCCCACAGTGTCCCTTGTGATACGACAAGTCAGACGCCCGAGAATCTCGTCCAGATGGTGGCCACCACGGCGAAGGACGTGGGAGCCCTTTGCGAGAGCGAGCCTTCGGTCGGGCAGTCGTTGAAGCCGGTCTTCTACTCGACGAACGGCGGCGCCAAGTTCGTCTCTGCCGGAGCACCCGAGACAGGAGGCGTGAACGCCCAACTGGCGGCGTCGCCCACACGGCATCTTGCTGTCACGTCATCCTCAGGCGCCTCGTACATCGACGTCAACTACACCGGCGGATCGGCCTGGAAGCGTGTCGTGAGTGAGCCAGACGGTGGGCAGGGATGGAACGGAATCGTCTACGTGTCTGCCAAGGTCGCCTGGGTCGTCTACGCGCCCTCGAGCGGTCCCGACCCGCAGGCACCCGGCCAGCTTTGGAAGACGACGAACGGCGGCATCAGCTGGTCGGTGGTGAAGTGGTGACTGGACGTCGCCTTGTCGCCGGCGTTGCCGTGGCCGCCGTTCTCGGCGCCTTGCCGGCCTCTACCGCAGCTCTCGGGCAGGCGGCCCCCGTCCAGCACTCTCCCGCCGGCTATCGCGTGCATTACGGAGTCGGTCGCCGTCTCTGCCCGACAACACGCGGCCAAGATACCTGTTTCGCCATTGGCCGCGTCAGCGTCAAGAAGGGCGCTCGCGGAGCCCGGCCCTACATCGTGCCGGTCGATGGTGTGCGCTCCGGGCCGGAGGCGACAATCGGCCCGGCTGGAGGGCTGACTCCGTACGACTTCGCCACGGCCTACGGCCTTCATACCGACGGCACGGTGGCGGACCAGACAGTCGCCATCGTCGACGCTTTCAATGACCCGAACCTGAACAGCGACCTGCAGACTTTCGACGCGCACTACTCGCTGGCGGCTTGCAGCACGTCCAACGGCTGCCTCAAGATCGTCGACCAGGCCGGTGGCACCACACTTCCGCAGAACGATCACTCCGGCTGGTCGGTCGAGGAGACCCTCGACGTCGAGACTGTCCACTCTGTCTGCCAGAGGTGCAACATCATGCTCGTCGAAGCCGACTCGGCGAGCACGCCGAACTTCGACGCCGCCGAGGACGAAGCGGTCAAGCTCGGCGCCACCGAGATCTCGAACTCTTGGGGCCAACCGGAGAGCAGTGTGGCGCCAAAGTCGGCGGCGGCGTTCAAGCACCCAGGCGTGGTCATCACTGCTTCGACGGGAGACGACGGTTACTACGGCTACGACACCTTCCAAGGCGCCGACGAGCCGAATGCTCCCGCCTCGTACAACACCGTCGTAGCCGTCGGCGGCACCTCGCTCTACCTCGGGCAGACCGCCACCCGGCAGTCTGAGTCCGTCTGGAACGACAACGGCACACAAGACGTCTGGGAGCAAGCCCTTTCCTCCTCACAGGGCGCCTCCGGTGGGGGTTGCAGCACGTTGTCCGCCGCCCCTGCCTGGCAGACGAGACTGTCCGTGTGGCCGAGCACCGGCTGCAAGGCACACCGGCTCGACGCCGACATCTCGGCCGATGCCGACTGGCTCACCGGCTTCGACACCTACGACACGTATGCCTGCGGCTCTTCCTGTCTTGCACCGGGATGGAACACCATCGGCGGTACGTCGCTGTCCTCCCCTCTCATTGCGGCGATGTTCGGGCTTGCAGGTGGCTCTCATGGAGTGGCTTACCCGGCCCTCACTCTTTACGGGCACCTCGGCACGTCGGCTCTCTATGACGTGATGAGCGGTGGCAACGGTTTCTGCGACGGCGAGGGAGCAGCCGCCTGCGGCGACCCGAACACGCCGGGGCTGCTCCTCGACTGCGACTACGGCGCATCGCCTAAGACCCCGGCCGCCGGAGACCGAGCCTGCGACGCCCTCGCCGGCTACGACGGCGCCAGTGGCGTTGGTACGCCGAACGGTCTCGGCGCCTTCGAGAAAACTGGGCCGTCAAGCAAGGTTGCCGGCCCGTCCAGCCTGTCGCGACAGGCCGAAGGCGTCTGGAAGGCGAGCTGGCACGATCCGTTCCCTGGTGGGAAAGTTGTCAGCTTCCTCTGGAATTGGGGCGACGGGACGGCAACGACTACGACGAGCCTCGACTCGGCAAGTCATGCCTACGCCGCCGCCGGTGCCTACAAGGTCGTCGTGACGCTGAAGGACAACTACGGCCAGACCGGCTCGACGACGTACTCGGTAGCGGTCGGCTGAAGCTCGCCAAACGGGGCGGAGTCACCGCCTGGCACCGGTATCAGCCAGCAGACTTCACGCGCCAGTACCTTGAGCCTGAAGTGACTGCGGTCTCGTGCGCTGCAGCGACCTTCTGTGTCGTGCTCGACATCGACGGCGCACGGGTGGCCGGGGCATACGTACGCCCCAGACAAAGCTGCGGCGGCATCCTCGTACGAGAGCTCGGCGACGGCTACGAGGTAGAGGGCGTCACGCTGGCGGACGGACTCCGATGTAGCGCCCGCGCGGTGGCGACGAGCCTCTCGGAGGCAGCAATGCGATCGACGACCGAGGCGGTGTCCTCGTCTCGCGGGGGTGCCATTTTGGCGTTTCGAAGAAGACCTTCTGCTTGTTTCCGCCGTCGCTTCGAGCGCCACGTCAAAGACGATGGGCCGCAGTCGCTGAGACTGCTGCAGATTGCCGCCTGGATCGAGGCGCTGGTACTCTCGCCTGGTGAGGTCGTCGGTACGATCAAGTCGGCGTGGATGTTTCGCAGCGGTGATCCTTGCGGTTGCTTTGCTTCCGGTTGGCTCTCTCGCGACAGTGGCTGCTGCGGCGGGACACGACCCCGACCGCTCGGCGGCAACGATCGATCATCCTTGCAATGCGGTGTCGAAGACCTTGTGCGGGGCCGTGCGCGTGCCGCTCTACTGGAGCAACCCCGGCGGGCCGAAGTTGACGGTGTACTTTCGCGTCTACCCGCACACCGACCGCACCGCTCCGGCGCTCGAACCAATCGTAGCGATGGAGGGCGGCCCCGGCTATCCCTCGATCGGCTCCGCTTCCGCCTACCTGTTCATGATCGGGTCTCTGCACCGCCGCCATGACCTGATCGTGATGGACAACCGCGGTACGGGAGCATCAGGCGCGGTCAACTGCCCGCAACTGCAGCGCTATGACGGCTTGGTCCGTCCCGACGCCATCGCCGCGACAGTCCGGGATTGCGCGGACAGGCTTGGTGCAGCCGCCAATGCATACGGGAGCGACGCCGTGGGCGACGACCTCGCCTACATCCTCAAGCGGCTGGGAGTGCACGAGGTCGATGTGTACGGCGACTCCTATGGCGACTATTCGGCCCAGGTCTTCACGCTCCACCATCCGAAGCTTGTTCGATCGATGATCCTCGACGGCAGCTACGACAACTCCTTCAACCCCGTCGAGACCGAAGCCAGCGCCGCGCTGAGAAGGGCATGGACGCTCCTGTGCAAGCGCTCGGCGGGATGCCAGGGGCAGCCGATCCTTGCCGAGATCGGCGCGTTCGACCGGCAATTGGAACGGCACCCGGTGGTCGGCACCTCGAAGGACGCCGACGGCACTGGCGTGCACGTTGACCTCACTGCCTCCGCCTTCGTGCAGCTCGTCGTCGACGCCACGTACTACTACTCCATCTTCATCGACCTGCCCGCCGCACTCCGGGCGTTCGCCGGCGGCGACCGCGCCCCGCTCTTGCGGCTGGCTGCCGAGGACGCTGATGCCAACTTCGGCGGGGGAGCCCCAAGCGGTTACTCCGGCGGTGACCTCATGGCGGTGTCATGCCACGACTACCCGACGGAATGGCTAACCTCGGCTGACCCCACGACGCGGAGGACCGAGTTGAACCGTGCGATTGCCAAACTCAAGGCAGACGTGTTCGCACCCTTCAGCAAGACGGTCTACCTGCGCTCCTACGACGAGAACGAGCTCGTCTACGGCTGTCTCGACTGGCCGGCGCCCACTGTCGCCGACCCGCCGTTCCCACCAGGCCTGAGTTACCCGCGCACACCGGTGCTCATCCTCGACGGCCAGTTCGACCAGGCGACACCGATGGCCGACGCCCGGAAGGTCGCCAGCGCGTGGAAGGACAGCACCCTCGTCGAGGTCGCGAACTCCAACCATGTGACTGCCGAAGGCGACATGGACAACTGCACGTCCGTCATCCTCCAGAGGTTCATCCGCACATTGTCGGCGGGTAGCACGGCTTGTGCCAAGGCCATGCCACCGATCAGTGTGCTACCTGACTTCCCCAGCAACTTGGTCGACGCGCCGGCAGCGCGCCCAGCCGCCGGCAATCAAGCTCCAACCCTCGGCCGCCAGGCTGCCTGGGTCACGGCCGAGACGATCGGCGATGCCTTGTCGCAGTGGTACAACTTCATGTCTACCGATAGCGGACACGGCCTTTACGGAGGTACCTTCGCAGTCAGCGGCGGTGCTTACTATTCCAGCCAGCCGATCAAGCTAGTGCTTCACGGCTGTCGCTTGACGAAGAACTTGGCCGTCTCGGGGCACGTGGTGTGGCAACGATCCTCCGGGACGGTAAGTGCCACCCTCGTCGCGACGGGTCCGGGGAAGGCGTCAGGGCGGTTCAGTGTCCGCTGGGGCACGGGCGTCGCGGACGCTCGCTTGCCGGCGACCGTGACAGGGAGCTTCAACGGCAAGGCGGTGAGCGTCCAGCTGCCCGCGCCGTGGGTCCTGCAAAGCTGACGACCCACCGCGTCGCCTTGCCACCGCGGCCAAGTGGGTCGGTAACAGCCTCAGGGCCGCCCACGACGGGGGGCAAGCTGCATCGGCCACCCGGGCTGGTCCATGGGCCTGCGGCCCGATCTCGACGGTGCCGGATCTGCCCTCAGCTTGAGCCACGCATGGCCGGCTGGTGAGCGGCCAGGTGAGGCTGCTCGCCGTCGATGTCGCAGTCGCTCCGGCCGTCGCCCGCGAGCCGAGTGGTCTCGGGCCAGCCGACTGCGCCCCGCAACAGAGGGCCGAGCTGGCCGGGCTGGTCCGGCGCGGCATCCTGATCGACCTGCGCTGCCAGCTACCGTGCTCGGGCGGCTTCGACGGGCCCGATGCCATAGCCATGATCGAGGAGCTCAAGCTCTGCCACAGGGTGCTCCTCCTCAGCGAGACAGACCCCTCCTACCGCCACTGGATTAAGGAGGCGAGCAGGCCCACGACGGTGGTCGGTGCTGCCTACAAGATGCCCGACGACCTCGGCGCCATCGTGGCCGCAGACTTCATCGCCGGGCTCCATCTCGAACTCAGGTCTCGGTCCTGCGGCGACGACCTGCAGTGTCATCGGGTCGAACTCGGTGCCCGGCTCGGTACTGCGAGCGTGGGTCCCAAGTTCCCATCGGGATGAGCGCCAGCGGGGTTGCCAGCCGGGCGCGCCGCTTGACCGACGACGCTCGGCTCCGGCGCACGCAGGCGCTGGCCCCGAAGGAGCCGTACGGGCTGGACGTGGCTCGTTGGCTCATCAGTCGCAAGCTTGCCGGGCAGGGCGCACTCCTGGCCAGGAAGTTTGGTGTCGCGGACGCCTCCGGGACCATCGGTGAGTTGGCGATTGCCGCCGAGGAGGCGGAGACGATCGACGAGCTGCGACAGCTCGAAGCCTCGGCAGCGGCGCTCTACTTCGGGTCGTGGTCCGGACGGATCGAGTGTGTGCCGTGCTTCGCTGTCCAGGACCGTCGCCGGGTGCCTGCCCATTGGAGCCGCTTCGACGGACGACGGTCGGTGCTGGCCTCCTCCAGTTCGAACCGCAAGGCGGAGCGACCGGTAAACGCGATGCTCAACTACGCCTACTCGCTCCTCGAAGCCGAGGCGATACTGGCCTGCCATGCTGTCGGGCTCGACCCGGGCCTAGGGATAGTTCACTCGGACGCGAAGGGGCGGCAGAGCTTGGCGCTCGATCTCGTCGAACCGGTGCGGCCGGAGGTCGACGGTTTCGTGCTCGACCTCGTCGAGCGGCGTACGTTCCGCAAGGTCGAGTTCGTCGAAACCTTGGATGGCCAAACGCGGCTTCGTTCGCCGCTCACCCATGACCTAGCAGAGACGATGCCGATGTGGGCCAAATTCCTGGCTCCTATCGCTGAGCACGTTGCCCATGTGTTCGGACAGGCGATTACCGGCAAGTACCAACCGTCAACGCCGCTCACCGGCCGAAAGACCCGAGAGGCACAGGCGGTCGTCAAGGCGCGGAAGCAGGCCGTGCAGCACGCGGCCGCCTCGACGAGCAAAAAGCAGCGGCCATCGTCAAGGACAGCAGCTTCGCCTTGGTCATGCCCCGAGTGTGGCGGGTCCGTGACCAACCATCGCCACGTCCGCTGTGATTCCTGTATCGCCACCGATCCTCGCCAGTCGCCGGAAGTCCGCGGACGGCGCGGCGCAGCCATCGCGGCTCGGAAGCGCGCGCTCACGGAGTGGCAGCAGGCCAACGGGGCCGCCTCTTATGACCCGGACACATTCCGCCGTGACATCCTGCCGAAGCTGGCGACTGTGAAGCTCTCCGAGATTGTGGCAGCGACCGGCATTTCGAAGTCCTACGCCTCTCAGGTAAGGCGGGGCCTCTTCACTCCTCACGTCTCCACCTGGCAGGCTCTCGGCCAGTTGGTCAGCCTCGACCTTCGAGGAAGGCTCCAAACCGCCGAGTAGGCTTTCTCATTGCAAGGGAGAGCACTACGTGCGAAGAACCGTCATCGTCAGCATCAGTGCCGCCGCGTGGCAGCAGTTGGCGCCGGCGCATTCGTCGCCGGGCAGTCGATCGTGGCAAGAGCACGGACATCTTCCGCGACGACGACGTCGGCAGACCGGGCCGAGTCTGCCTTCACCGCTTTTGAGCGGTTCTTGGATCGTCCCGATCGAGCCGAACATTACCGCCAAGCCGATCCGGCGAGAACTGCATTCGACCTGCCTTACCAGGTTTCCGCGGGATCCGGCGTTTCGTGACTGAGACAACGCCGAATACGCGACCAGCAGTCAAACGTCCGACCTCGATTTGGCTCGCTGTTGCAGCCGTCGTGCTAGCGGCTGCCATCGGAATAGGCGGCTTGTTGATCGGGCGGTCGACCAGTCACTCCGGTGCAACCCGAGCTTCATCGTCCTCGATGGCGGGTTGGTGGCTCTATATGACACCGAATGTCACGCTCTCGGCCCTGCTGACAGAGGGCGACAGGAAGGTTAGCGGCACGCTCTTCTTCGGCGCGGGTGTGGCGGACCAGAGCACGTATCCAGTCGAGAGCAATCCTCGTGCGGGTATACCGGCCCTCAGTGGTTCGTGTGTGGCGAGCGGCTCTGGAGGTATTAACGGTGGCAATGGTGACGACGACGGGACGGCCACGGTTTCCGGAACGGTCACTAGGAACGCTGCGGCCGTTACAATCCGTACTCCTGAAGTACTGGGCAGCAGTGACCAAGAGGACGACGAGATCACGGTGTCGCTATTTAAAGGATTCCCCGTGCTGTCTCTCAGCCTCGCCGACGGGTCTGTGTATCCGATGATTCGCGTATCGGCCTCCACTGTTCGGTTCTATGACGGTGCCTCCGAAAACTGCGCCGACAGCTGAACACCAGGAAGCATGAAGACCAACGCGGGGTGGCCTTGCCCCGTATGAGGACGGCCACCGACACACCAACCCGTCTTGAGGCCCCCCACGCGCAGCACTACCCCCGCGCAGTAGGGGGACGCCGAAACGGCTCACACTGCACCCGAGTGCTGCCCGTCGCTCTCAACGCTCTGCCCCTCCGCCAAACCCCTCCTGCCTCGTCCCGCCGCTCCGCCGCTCGTCTCGGCTCGCGTCCGCTCGCGGGCGGGCTCGCGGCCCCTCGCCGCTCCGGTCTCGTGTTGCGCCCCGCCGGTCCTCCCGGCCGGCGTCCTGGCCGCCGTCCGGCCCGGCTCGCCCGGTCCGGCGCTCTCCTGCTGGCGCCGTGTCCGGTTCCCGCGTTTCCCCTGGTTGTCCGGGTTTTTCGCTCTCCGGGTGTCCTTGTCTCTCTCTCCCGGGAATACCTAGCTGGCGGGGGAGGGCTCGAACCTCCAACCTCCTGATCCAAAGTCAGGCGTTCTGCCGATTGAACTACCCGCCACTGGAGGCGACGATCTCGCCTGCAGAGCCGCGTACCAGCCTTGCACACGGCAGGCCCGCCCGAGACCACTAGGGCGTCCCAAAGCAGGATCGGGCAACCCGGGCGGGCTTTGGCCAGGAGGCGCCACTGGTGCTCAGTCCACGGCCACCTCGCGCAGCGTGCCGGTGTCGACTTCGTACACGAACCCGCGAATGTTCTTGTGCGGCACGAACGGGCTTTCCCTGATACGCGCTGCGGTCTGCCTCACGTCGTCCTCGACGTCAGAAAAGGCTTCAAGGGCGAAGGCAGGCCGGACGCCCGTATCGGCGAGGATCTGCTCCCCGACGGCCTCGTCGGTGAAGGTCAACATGCCGCAGTCCGTGTGGTGAATCAAGATGATCTCGTCGGTCCCGAGCAATCGCTGCGAGATCACCAGGCTGCGCACGGCGTCTTCCGAGGCGACGCCGCCGGCGTTGCGGATCACGTGGGCGTCGCCTGCCTGCAGACCCAGTGCCCTGGCCGGGTCGAGTCTGGCGTCCATGCAGGCCAGGACGGCGACCTTGGTGGTGGGTGACATGACACGGTCAGCGCGGTCGAGCTCGGCGACATGGCGGGCGTTGTTGGCGAGCAACTCTTCGGTGGTGCGCACGACGCCGTCTCCTGTTCTGAAGCCGATGAATGTCTCTCAGCGGACGGCCGACAGCGTGTGCCCGCAGGACCCGCAGAAGACCACCGAGACGTCGCCGCCGGACCGCCGGCGGCCGGAGGAGGCACCAACCGGGGCGATGCTCGCCACGGCCAGGACGTCGCTCAACCTCTTGCCACAGTTGGGGCATGACGGATTCGCCAACCTGAGCTCCGGTGCAGCCTCCGCATCCTCCGCGTCGGAAGACTCGCCGTCGAACAGGGTTGCACGGGAAGCGCCGTCCCGGAACTCCCGTAGCTCGAGTATCTCGCCGCGCAACTCGGCCAAGTCGATCCCCTTGTCCTGCAGCACCAGCGCAGCCACGCCTGTCTCCTGCCTGATGATGCCGAGCAGCAAGTGCTCCGGCCGAACGTTGTCGTCGCCGAGCAAGTCGGCCTCCCTGCCGGCAAGCGAGAGGACTTGTTTGGCCCGAGCTGTGAGCGAGTTGGAGTACTCCGAAGTCTCCGAACCCAGGCCGCTCGCACGCGCCACGCGGCCCCTCACCTGCTCGGCAACAATGCCGTGCGTGGCAAGCAGCCGCGAAGCCACGTCGTCTTCGCACAGGACCAACCCGAGCAGGATGTGTTCGGTACCGGTGAAGTCGTGACTGAGGCTTGCTGCCTCCCTTCCGGCGATCTCGATCACCCTTTTGGCGGCCGCGTCCAGGTCGTCGAGCATGTGACGAAGCTACCCCGGCCACCGCCGGGCGGTGGGCATAGTCGACCCGAAACAAGCGCGCGGACGACCGCCCCCTCGAGAGCGACTATCCTCTGCGACGCCATGGGTTCCCTCATCAAGAAGCGCCGCAAGCGGATGCGCAAGAAGAAGCACAAGAAGATGCTGAAGCGCACTCGCTGGCAGCGCCGCGCCGCCGGCAAGTAGCTCTCGGCGGCCGCTGCCCCCAGACCTTCCGGTCAACTAAGCACGGCGCCACTCCCGGCCACGGCATCGACCACCCTGACGAGGGCTGATTCACGCGAGTCGGCGACAGCAGCCTCCATCTGCGCAGCCAGCTCATCGAGCCGCGGGCGACTGCCGGCCGTCCACCAGGTACCTCCGCTGCCCGCCAACGAAGGGCGCTCTCCGGTCACGCGTTCGACGAGGTCGCGCCACCAGCCAAGGCGCGGCTCGACCAGCAGTGCCGCAGGCTCGAGATCGTTGCCCCTGTCACCCGGCGGTCCGCCCAGCGCATCCCAGGCCCTGTAGACAGCCGGCGTGGAAACCGGCAAGCGGGGCACGACCAGCAAGTAGGACGCCTGCAGATAGTCGAGCGGCTCGACTACCTCACCCACACCCCTGACGCTCGCCCGGCCGCCGACCAGGCAGAAGGGGACGTCCGCACCCACAGCCGCTGCCGAAGCGGCGTCCCGGCAGCCCGCCCAGCGCAGGATTGCCGCCGCGTCGGCCGAGCCGCCGCCCAAGCCGGCGGCTGCGGGAATGCGCTTGGTCAGGCGGACTGCCACCCGACGCCCGACCGCAGCGAGCGCCACCTCGACCAGGTTCCGGCCAGCCGCCCGCGGCGGCGGCGGTCCGGCCGGTTCGGCCGGCTCGGCCAGCTCGACCGGCCCCGACAGCCCGACCGGCTCGGCCAGACCTCCCATCCACCCCACCTGGTCGACCACGACCAAGCCCTCGCCGGGGGACAGCTCCAGCTCGTCGCACAAATCGACGCTGACCATCTCGGAGTCGAGCAGGTGGTAACCGTCGGGGCGGACGCCTGTGACGCGCAGCCGCACAGTCAGCTTGGCTGGCGCGATCAGGCGCCCGACGTCTCGATCCTCCGCTGGCATGCCGCCAGCTTGCCCCAAGTCTCGACGTCCAGTTCCTCTGCGCGGGCAGTCGGCTGGACTCCGGCACCCTCGAAGGCCGCCGGCGCCACCAAACCCGCCAGCGACCGACGCAGCATCTTGCGCCGGCCGGCGAAGCCGGCTCGCACCAACCGGTCCGTTTCGGCGTAAGTGGCCTCGGCCGGGTCGATCGGTGGGGCCGGGCGGCGCACGACCTCGACGAGCACCGACTCGACGTTCGGGCGGGGGACGAAGACGTCGGCAGGCACCCTCCCGACCACCTTGGCCTTCGCGAAGTAGCTGACGCGTACCGAGACGGCGCCGTAGGCCGGAGATCTCGGAAGAGCAGCCAGGCGCTCCCCTGCCTCTCGCTGGACCATCACGAGCATGCGCCCGATCGCCGGCACGCCGACCAACAGGTCGCAGACCAAGGGCGTGGCCACGTTGTAGGGCAGGTTCGCCACAAGAACCCAGGGCGGGTCGTCGCTGCCGGCTAGGCCGCCAAGCAGCTCGGCCCAGTCACACTCCATGGCGTCGGCTCGTACGACCCGCACCCCCAACGGTTCGACGGACTCCCGCAGCACAGGCTCGATGTAGCGGTCGATCTCCACGGCGGTCACGGACGCCTCCGTGGCGGCCAAGGCGACCGTCAGCGAGCCGAAGCCTGCTCCGATCTCCAACACGCGGTCGCCCGGCCCGACCTTGGCAAGGCGCGCAATGCGCTCGACCACGTTGGGGTCGACGACGAAGTTCTGGCCGAGGGCACGAGACGGCTTGATCCCGTGGGCGTTGAGCAGGCCGACGATCTCGGCTCGTCCTGGCGGCCGGCGGCTCACGGCGCTCAATCGGGCAAGCCGAACGCCGCTGCCGCATTGGCGGAAGTAGCCATCTCGACGGAGGCAACCTGCAGGCCTTTGAGGGCGGCGATCTGTTGGCCGACATAGGGAAGGAGCGATGGCTCGTTCGTCTTGCCTCGCATCGGCACAGGAGCCAGGAACGGTGAGTCCGTCTCGACCAGGAGCGAGCCAAGAGGGCAGGCGGTGGCCGCAGCGTGCACCTCGAAGGCCTTCGGGAACGTGACGATCCCGCTGAACGAGACGTAAGCACCACGGGCCAGGCACTCGGCGGCCTCCTCCGGGCCGCCCGTGAAGCAGTGAAGGATCGTCCGCGGCGGGACGCCCTCGCGATCGAGGATGGCGAAAGTGTCATCCCATGCGGAACGGGTGTGGATCACGAGCGCCAGCGAGTGCTCGTGCGCCACGGCGATCTGAGCGGCGAACACCTCGCGCTGTTCGGGCCTCGGCGAGTGGTCGTAGTGGTAGTCGAGACCGCACTCGCCGATCGCCACGACGCGCGACGTCTCCAGACCTTGTCCGCCGACGAGCTCTCGCAGATGCGCCATCGTCGCCGCCAAGCCCGTCTTTGCGTCGTGAGGATGCAGGCCGACCGTGGCCCACAGCTCGGGCGCCGGAGCGCGCCAGGCGCCTGTCTCAGCCACACCGGCAACAGCCTGTGCAACGGCCACCGCCCGCCGGGACGTCTCGTCGTCGGTGCCGACGAGCACAGCGCGCCCGACGCCGGCGGCTGCAGCCCGCTCCAGTACCGCGGGAGGGTCCTCGTCCCACTGAACGTGGCAGTGAGAGTCTGTCCACACAGCTCAGCCCTCCGGCTCAGTCTGCCGCGCGGCGAGGAAACAACGGCGTTCCCTTCTCCACCCGCAGCCCGCCCGGGTACCCACCCCACGCCAGCACGCCGGAACGCCCGGCGTTGCCCGCCGCAGAGGGCGACCCGGCAACGCCGAGGCGGCGCCAGATCTCTGCGGCCGAGGCGGGCAGCACAGGCGAGATGAGGACGGCGACGATGCGCAGCACCTCAAGGGAGTCACCGAGGACTGCGTCTACTTCCGGGCCGGGCTTCAGCTTCCACGGTTCGACGGCCTCGAGCTCGGCGTTGGCCGCGCGGATGAGGCGCCAGACGGCGTCGAGCCCTTCGCTCGGCGACAACTCTTCCCAGTGGCGCTGAACTTCAGGCACGAGCTCGCCGGCGGCTGCACCGAGCCTGGAGCCGTCAAGCACAGAGCGCGGGACCGGTCCTATGCCGCCGCACTTCGACCCGACGACGGTGGCCACGCGGGCCAGCAGGTTGCCGAGGTTGTTGGCAAGGTCGGAGTTGTAGCGGGCGATGAGTCCCTCGTAGGTGAAGTCGCCGTCGCTGCCGAGAGTCACGTCCCTCAGCAAGTAGTAACGCAGGGCGTCGTTGCCCACGTCGGCCGCCACCTCGACCGGATTGATCTGGTTGAAGGCACTCTTGCCCATCTTCTTGCCGCCGACGAGCAGGAAGCCGTGAACGATGAACGAGGCCGGCGGGTCGATCCCGGCCGCCATGCACATGGCCGGCCACCAAACGCAGTGGAAGCGGATGATGTCCTTGCCCAACAAGTGACAGGACGACGGCCACCACTTCTCGAACCGCTCGTTGTCGGAGCCGTAACCGATCGCCGTGATGTAATTGACGAGGGCGTCATACCAGACGTAGAAGACGTGGCCCTCGTCCCACGGGACCGGCACACCCCAGTCGATTGAGGTCCGGGTGATCGAGATGTCCTGCAGACCGCCCTTGATGATGCCGAGAGCCTCGTTGCGCCGGGTGAGGGGGAAGATGGCAGCGGGGTGCTGTTCGTACCACTCCAGCAAGCGATCCTCGAAGCGGCTCAGCTCGAAGAACCAGTTCTGTTCCGTGAACCACTCGACAGGCGTCTCGTGCACGGGGCAACGCTGCTCTGCGAGCAACTCGCTCTCGGCGTAGTAAGCCTCGCACGGTACGCAGTACCACCCCGAGTAGGTGCCCTTGCGCAGGTACCCGTTGTCATAGATGGCTTGCATGAATACCTGCACGCTGCGCCTGTGACGCTCTTCGGTCGTGCGGATGAAGTCGTCGTTGGTCATGCCGAGCGCCGCCCAAGCGTCCTTGAAGCGCACGCTCAGCTGGTCGACCCAGGCCTGCGGGCTGACGCCGTTCGCCTGTGCAGTTCGCAGCAGCTTGAGGCCGTGCTCGTCGGTGCCGGTGAGAAACCAGACGTCGTCGCCCACGAGCCGGTGCCAGCGCGCCAGCGCGTCGGCGACAGTCGTCGAGTAGCCGTTGCCGACATGCGGCACGTCGTTGACGTAGTAGATCGGCGTGGTGATGTAGTAGCGGCCCGTCACGCGAGCGAGCCTACAGAGACGGCACCTCTGCGATTGCCGCCGCGTAGACCGTGCTGCGGGGAAGGCCCTTGTCGATGGCCACCTGTCGCACGGCGTCGCGGCGTGAGAGACCTTTTGCCATAAGACTTCCGACGGCGGAGTGCAGGCCCGCGACGTCGCTCTCGGCAGGTGACGGTGGGTCAGACCCGGCAACGACCACCACCAGCTCGCCCCGCACCGGCGCTGCAGCGAACCTGGCGGCGGCCTCTCCGAGCGTGCCCCGGAATGTCTCCTCGTGCAGCTTGGTGAGCTCCCGGCACACCGCCACGCGCCGGCCCTCCCCACAGGCCGCGGCAAGGTCGGCCAACGTGGCGGCGACTCGGTGAGGCGACTCGAAGCAAACGCTCGGGCACGGGGCGGCCGCGATCTCTGCCAACAGCGCCCGCCGCTCCGGGCCTTTGCGCGGCAGGAAGCCTTCGAAGCGCCAGCGGGACAAACCCATTCCCGACACGACTAGCCCGGCCAGCACGGCCGACGGTCCTGGCACAGAAGTGACGGTAAGGCCGTTCTCGGCGGCGAGGGCGACGAGGCGCTCGCCGGGGTCCGACACTGCGGGCGTGCCGGCGTCGCTCACAAGGGCGACCACGGCGCCACCGGCCATCACCCCTAAGAGCCAGGGCGCCTTCTCGGCCTCGTTGTGGGCGTTCAGCGACACGAGGCGCTTGGCGGCAACCCCCAGGCGAGACAGCAACAGGCCCGAGTGGCGCGTGTCCTCGCAGCAGACGATGTCCGCCTCGGCCAGAGCCGACATCGCCCGCGGCGACATGTCGGCCATGTTGCCGATCGGGGTAGCCACAAGGACGAGGCGACCTGCGGCAGGGCTCACCCGTCGATCTCCAGCTTGTCTCCCGCTTTCAGGCCCCATCGCTCGAAAGCGCCTGCCTCGGCCTCGAGCATGTGCTTGGCGCGGC
>JBOGHW010000086.1:0-25481 GCA_050744865.1 Acidimicrobiales bacterium
CTGTCGCCTCAGCCAGCCCGCTCGCCTTCAGCTTGCGAAAGAACCGCTCGATCTCGTACGGCCCGATCTCGGCGATGCGCTTGTTGCCGATGGCAGGAGCCACTTGCACCGACCAGATGCCGTCGTACCGCCGAGTGGTCGAGGGCGACAGGTCGTCCCAACCGTTCTCCTTCCAAGCAGCGAACGCATCGTTGAGGGTCGTCCGCGGCCCCCACCGCTGCACTTCGTCCTCGTCCGAGCCTGTCAACGTCGTCGCTTGCTTGCGAGTCTCGGCGACAAACTCATCGAGCGCCCGAGTGGCGGCACGCTTGGTCCCACGGAACCGCTCGTACCGATGCTTGACCCGGCCAGCGGCGTCACGGCCGACGTATACGCGGAGCTCCCAAACATCCGGCTCGGATACCAGTCTGAGACTTCCTGCCACCGTCACTCCTCCGCGAATGTTGGGTGAAAAGTTGGGTGACATGCTAACCGAGCTACCAGGACTTGCAGATATGCTCATCTACCTTGATTTTTCTGGTGGGCCCGGCAGGGATCGAACCTGCGACCCAGGGATTATGAGTCCCCTGCTCTGACCGCTGAGCTACGGGCCCGCCAGCGCTCGACCTTACTTGACGGCCTCGTGGCGATACGACCGAGAGACGACCTTCAGCGCAGCGCTCGTGAGGCCCTCGGGCTGAGCGCCTTGACGATGAGGGCCGTGAACATCACGGCCAGCACGAATCCCACCAGACCCGACACGCCGTAGCCCTCCTTCAGGGCAAACCTGGCAACGAGACCGCAGAAGAACGAGCCGGCGATTCCGGCGCCGATGGTACCCAAGAGCCCAATGGGATTGCGTCCCGGTACGACAAGGCGGCCGAGGGCCCCGATTATCAGCCCGGAGAACAAGAGCCCGATGATGAGCAGGAACATACGAATGTCTTACCCGATTTGCCGAGCAGCCAGTACAGCGCGCGCCCGTCGAGAAGTGCAAGGCTGATTGGACGCCTGCAAAGGAGCCAAAGCTGATGCCAGACCCCAATCGTCGCCTCCTCCTTGCGTCCCGCCCGACGGGCATGGTCGACGCCGGCACTGTACGGCTCGAAACGGCCGAAGCCCCAACGCCGGCCTCGGGCGAGGCCCTCCTCAAGGTGCGCTACCTGTCGATCGACCCGACGATTCGCACGTGGATGAACGACGTGCCCGGCTACCTACCGCCCATCCAGATCGGAGAAGTCGTCCGCAGTGCCGGCATCTCCGAGGTCGTCGAGTCCAAGAGCGAGCGCTACAAGGTCGGCGACCTGGTCTTCGGCACGTGCGGTTGGCAGGAGTACACCATCGCCGACGAGCACTCGAATGCTGCCCAGCCGATCCCCGAGGACATCGACCCGCCGACGGCACTCAATGTCTTCGGCATCACCGGCCTCACGGCCTACTTCGGGCTCCTGGACGTCGGCAAGATGCGGGAGGGCGACGTAGTGGTCGTGTCAGGTGCGGCCGGAGCGACCGGGTCGAGCGCTGGCCAGATCGCCAAGATCAGCGGCGCCTCCAAAGTCGTCGGCATCGCCGGCGGTCCGGAGAAGTGCGCCTTTGTGGTGGATGAGCTGGGTCTCGATGTGGCTATCGACTACAAGGCGGGAGCAGTAGCCCGCCAACTCGGCGAGCATTGCCCGAACGGCATCGACCTCTACTTCGACAACGTCGGTGGCGACATCCTGAACGCCTGCCTGGGTCGCCTGGCGATGCGCGGGCGAGTCGTGCTCTGCGGTGCCATCGCCCAGTACAACGCGACCGAGCTCCCAGCGGGCCCGAGCAACTACGTCAACCTCATCCCCCGCCGCGGGCGCATGGAGGGCTTCATCATCCTCGACTATGCAGCCCGCTTCCCCGAGGCCCAGGGAGCCCTCTTCGGCTGGGTGCTGGAGGGCAAGCTCAAGCACTTCGAGCACGTCGTGGACGGTCTCGAGAACGCCCCGAGCGCTCTCAACATGCTCTTCACAGGCGAGAACACCGGCAAAGTCGTAGTGCGGCTGTGACCGGCACCGCCGAGCGCCACATGATGGTCGAGCTTGACGAAGGGCCGATCCATGTCGTGGTGGAGGGAGACGGGCCAATCGTCCTGCTCGTCCACGGGTTCCCCGAGACCTCGTACTCCTGGCGCCACCAGATCCCGGCGCTTGCAGCCGCCGGCTACACGGCGGCTGCCATCGACGTCCGCGGGTACGGCCGCTCCACCTGCCCACCCGACATAGGTGACTACCGGTTGGTGCGCATCGTCGCCGACAACGTGGGCGTGGCCGAGGCACTCGGCGCCGACGAAGTCGTCATCGTCGGGCACGACTGGGGAGCGCCGATCTCCTGGACCTCGGCCATCATGCGGCCCGACCTCTTCTCGGCGCTGGCGATCTTGAGCGTGCCCTACGCGCCACCGAGCGTCCAGGCTCCCACCGGCGTCTTCAAGAAGCTCTTCGGCGAGGACCAGGAATTTTACATGGTCTACTTCCAAGAGCCGGGCCGGGCAGAGGCGGAAGCCGAGGCGGACGTGAGGGCTTGGCTGAGTGGCTTCTATTACGGGGGTGGCTACGGGGCGACGCCCGAGGCGACCAAGTTCGCCGTCGTGCCCAAGGGCAGCCTGATGTCAGACCTGCTCGTGCAGCCACCCGAGGGGGCCATGGGTTGGTTGAGCAACGACGACCTCGACGTCTACGTCACCGAGTTCGAGCGGACCGGTTTCACGGGGGGTCTGAACCGCTACAGGTGCCTGGACTTAGATTGGGCGGACCTGGCGGCCTACCGCGGGCAGCCTCTCGGTGTCCCGACACTGTTCCTCGGCGGCGACCACGACGGTCCGACGCTTTGGGGCGCCGAGGCCATCAAACGCTTCCCACGTACTCTCCCCTACCTGCACGGCTCTCACATCCTGCCCGAGTGCGGCCACTGGCTGCAGCAGGAGAAGCCCGACGAGGTGAACGAGTTGTTGCTCGAGTTCCTTTCGGTGGTGCGGCCGGTCTGACCTCGGCTGGCGCAACCTGCCGCCGGGATCGGCTCGGGGGCGGGCCGCGCCTCAGTCCGGAACGAGCGCGGCGTCGTCGAGCATGGCCTCTCTCGCAGCGTCCGCGTCCGCGTCGCCGGCGCCGGCGATGGAGTCCGCGCCCGAGCTGGAAGGTCCGGCCGCGCTCGGGAACCCCATGCCTTCGTGCACGTGCACGGGCCACCAGTTCCACTTGCCGAGCAGCGCCACCGTCGAGGGCACGAGGAGCGTCCGCACCAGGAAGGTGTCCATCAGGATCCCGAAGCCGAGCCCTGCCCCGATATCGCGGATCTGGCTGCCGCCCGACCCGCCTCCCGCCGCAAACGTCAGCACGGCGAACGTGCCGGCCAGGACGAGGCCGGCCGATGTGATGGTCGGGCCGGTCATCCCGACGGCTCGGACGACCGCTTCTCGCAACGGATGATCGTGCGCCTCCTCCCGGATACGCGTCATGACGAGGATGTTGTAATCCTCCCCAAGGGCCAGGAGGAACACGAACATCAAGAAGGGTAAGAGAAACGTCAGACCTCCACTGTGCCCGAGCACGATGAACACCAGGCAGGCGAATCCCAGAGCTGCCAGGTAGCTAACGACGACGCTGGCGATCAGGTAGAAGGGTGCCACGAGGCTGCGCAGCACGAGGGCGAGAAGGATGGCGATGGCGATCGCTGCCAGCGGGATGATGTGCTTCAAGTCCGAGTCAGAGGTTGCGCTGATGTCGTAGAGGGCTGCCGCCTCCCCCGCCACGCCGTTATCAACCGCCCCGGACGCCGCGGCCGCCCGTGCCAGCGTCGCCCTGACCGTGGGCACGGCATCCAGGGCTGCCGTACTGCCCGGGTTGCCGTCGCCGGCCTTCGTCGCAACTTCGAACTGGACGACTGTCCCCGAAGTGCTCACGAACAGCGCCTCGCTGCGGTAGAGCTCGTAGGTCGCGAGCGGTACGCCGGCCGGAGCGACCGGCGGCAACGATTTGGGGGCGCCGAGCCGCGCGTGCAGAATTGTCAGTTCAGCTGCCGTTATCGGGGCGCCACTCGGAGAGAGCGGCCCGTTGATGGTCGAGAACTGGCCCGATGCAGCCAGAGACTTCTCAGCTGTCACGAGTACCGACGGATCTGCCCAGACGGATTGCTTGTAGGCAAGCACGAGGTTCGTCGGGTTCGAGGAAGCCTTCGGGAAGTGAGCTGCGATGAGATTGTCTGCAATCGCCGCCTCCGTGCCGGCCGGGGCACTCGTCGATCCCCCGAACCCGGCCGGCTGGTACCAGAACGAGCCGATCGCCAAGGCCCCGAAGACCAGGACGCCGATGATCAGTGTCGGGGCTGGGCGCTGCACGATGCGACCGGCGATCCTTCCCCACCAACCGGCCTGTGTCTGCCCGAGCTTTGGCTTGGAGGGCCAAAACGCTGCCCGGCCGAGGATCGCCAGCAGCGCCGGCAGCAGCGTGAGCCCGGCCAGCAGCATGCAGGCGACGCCGATGGCCAGTGGGATGCCGAGATCCTGGTAGATGCCGAACGTGGCGAAGAGCAAGCTGAGCAGTGCCAGGATCACCGTCCCGGCGCTAGCCGAGATCGACTCGCCGACACGGGCGACTGCCTTGGCCACGGCGTCACGGGCGTTGAGGCCGTCCCTTATCCCTTCCCGCACGCGGAATACGAGGAACAGCCCGTAGTCGGTGCCGGCTCCCAACACGATGACGATCAGGAGTAGCTGGGTTATCTGCGACACCTTGAGGCCGTGCATGCCGAGCTCACCGATGATCGAACCCGACAGCTCCAGCACCACGACAGCTGGCAGCAAAGTGACGAAAGGTGCAACCACCGACCTGAATATCAGAAACAGCAGCACGATGATGAACAACACCGAGAAACCCTGCGTCTTGTTGCCCGTGGAGTTCGACTGCTTGTTCTGGTACACCTCGTCGGCCACTTGGCCGCCGACATAGAGCTTGAGGCCGGGTTGGTGAACCTGCGGGAAGGTGCCGATGATGCCGTTTACCGTGTCCTCGGCCGCCTGCAGGCTGAACCCCTGCACCTGGGAGAGAGCCTCCACCTCGATTGCCTTGTGGTCCGGCGATAGCCCGACGAACTCGACCTTCACGACGTTTGGTTGCTTGCGGGCGAGCATCGCCTCGCTCTGCAGTGCCGCCACGTCTGCCGCCGTCGGTCGGCCGCTCGCCACGTAGCCGACGATCAAGACCGGGCTGAGGGTTTGCTTGCCGAGTATCGGGCCTGCCAGGTTCGCCGCTCGGACGTCCGGAGCGCTCGCCGGCAGGAAGGCCGAGTTGTTGTTGTTGACGACGCTCCCTAGCGACGGCAGGGTCTTGACGGCGAAGACGGTGCCTAGGATCCAGACGACGACGATCACCCAGCGGAACTTGACTGTGAAGCGGCCAAGTGCCGCGTAAAAAGCATGCATTTCCGCAAAGCTTGCCTCGCCGGAGCCGCCGGAGTAAAGGCGGGCAGGTCAGAAGGGGGGCTCACCTGAAGTCACGAGAAGGCGTGACGGCCAGAACACCGCCGACGTCCTCCAGGTACTCGCCGACGACGTTGGCCCCCGACGGCGCCTCCGGATGGGCGCCGTCAGCCCGTTCCAGCCTGCCCTTCACGAGCATCACGACGGCCGTGCGGGCCGCCTTGCGGTAGCGCACCCAAAGGCCCGCCGAGCAGATGACGTTCATCAGCCCGGTCTCGTCCTCGATGTTGAAGAACGTCGTCCCGCCTGCTGTCGCAGGGCGCTGGCGGTGGGTGACTATGCCGGCGATCGTCACCCTTGCACCGTCGGGGACACCCATGAGCTCTGCGATGGGGACAGCCCCGAGCCTGTCCAGCGCCGGCCTCATGAGGTGAACCGGGGAGGAGCCGGGTGACAGGCCAAGAGTCTGCAGATCGGCTGACATCACCTCGACTTCGTCCATCGGGGGAAGTGGCGGGGCCTGCGTCCCAAGGATCGTCCCTGGAAGCCGATCGGCGCTGGCCTCTGCGGCGGCACCGGCGGCCCAGAGGGCACTGCGCCGGCTGGCGCCTTGGGCGGAGACCAGTGAGCTGAAGGCGCCGGCGGTGGCAAGCGTCTCCAGGACGGTGCGATTCGCTCCGGTCCGGCGGGCGAGATCCTCCATGTCCGTGTAGGGACGGCCACCGGCGATCTTCCCAGCTAGCTCCTCTCCTAGCCCTTTCACCGACATGAGGCCGAGCCGGACAACGGGCTCGCTGCTGGCGGTCGGCGCTGGACCGCCGGCGGTCGGCGCTGGCTTCGCGGACATTTCTCCCCCGGATAGCGGGTGCAACTGTCCACAACCCTCGGGCAACGGCGAAGGTCCACGACCCTCGGGCAACGGCAAAGGCGCCTGCAGGCAGGCGACGGCGTCGCTCAGGTTCACGTCCGGCCCGAGCACTGTCACCCCGTGCCGGCGGGCGTCGGCCACCAGGGTGTGGGGCGCCCAGAAGCCCATCGGCTGCGAGTTCAGCAACGACGCAAGAAACGCAGCCGGGTAATGGAGCTTCAGCCAAGCGCTCACGTAGACGAGGTAGGCGAACGAGACCGAGTGGCTCTCGGGGAAGCCGAAGTTGGCGAAAGCACGCAGCTTGTCCCATATCTCGTCGGCGACCGCCCCCGTGATCCCCCTGGCCGCCATCCCATCGAACAGCCGGGTGCGGAGGGCTTGCATGCGTTGGGTGGATCGTTTCGAACCCATTGCCTGGCGGAGCTTGTCGGCTTCAGCCGCCGAGAAGCCGGCCGCGTCAATGGCCATCTCCATCAACTGCTCCTGGAACAGCGGCACGCCGAGGGTCTTGGCAAGGCAGCGCTCGAAGATCGGGTGCGGGTAGGTGACGGGCTCGAAGCCGTTGCGCCGCCTGATGTACGGGTGGACCGACCCACCCTGGATCGGGCCTGGCCTGATGAGGGCGACCTCGACGACGAGGTCGTAGAAGTACCGGGGCTTGAGGCGGGGCAGCGTCGCCATCTGCGCCCGGCTCTCGACCTGGAAGACACCCACCGAGTCGCCCCGGCAGAGCATCTCGTAGACCTCGTCCTCCTGGGGGATGGTGGCCAGGTCGAGCTCGACGCCGTGGTACGCCTTCACGATGTCGACGGCTCGGTGGATCGCCTCGAGCATCCCGAGGCCGAGGAGGTCGAACTTCACGAGCCCTACAGCCGCGCAGTCGTCCTTGTCCCACTGCAGGACGGTCCGGCCCTCCATCCGCGCCCACTCGACAGGGCAGACTTCTGACACCGGCCGGTCGCAGATCACCATGCCTCCCGGGTGGATCCCGAGATGGCGCGGGAAGCCCTCGATCTCGGTTGCCATCGCCAGCACCGGCAGAGGAATCGCTGTCTCGTCTCCACCGGGTCCCGGAGACGTCCAGGGAGCCGTCCCCGGTTCGCTGGCGACGTCGTCACGCCCTGCCACTTCCTTGGCCACGGCCCCACTCCACCACGACCAGTGGCCGCTCCTGTCACCCGTGTTGACATGACGACGACCACCGAGTGTCCCCCAACGGTCCACTTGCTTGGACCACTTGTCAACCTGGCCCTGTGAATGCCCGAAAGCCTTGCCGGTGTCTCGCACCGCCGAGCGCGCCCGGTAGGTCACAACGACGCCGACGAGTGCCGCCCTCTCCCGCCCGTAGCGCTCGTAGACGTACTGGATCACCTCTTCTCGCCGGCCGCTCTCGATGTCCACGTCTATGTCGGGTGGGCCGTCACGCTCGGGCGACAAGAAGCGCTCGAAGAGCAGGCCGAGCGAGACCGCGTCGGCGTTGGTGATCCCGAGGACGTAGCACACGGCCGAGCTCGCCGCCGACCCCCGGCCCTGGCAGAAGATGTCGTTCCGGCGGCAGAACTCGACGATGTCGAACACGACGAGGAAGTAGCCGGGGAAGTCGAGCGCCTCGATCATCTCCAGCTCGTGGTCTATCTGCTCCCAGGCCCCCGGCACCCTGGGAAACGTGCGCGGCCCGTAGCGGAGGGCGCCCTTGTCCTCGACGAGTTGCCGGAGGTAGCTCGCCTCGGTGTGACCGGGCGGGACCGGGAAGTCCGGGAGCTTCGGGGCAACGAGCTTCAAGTCGAATGCGCACGCCCTGCCGAGCTCGGCGGCGAAGCCGACTGCGCCCGGGTAGCGGGCAAAGCGCCTGGCCTGCTCGGCCCCTGACCGCAGGCAGGCCGAGCCGGCAGCCGGCAGCCAGCCGTCGATCTCGTCGAGCGGCTTGCCCGAGCGCACCGCAGCCAACACGGTGGCCAGCCGCCGGTCCTTGGGGGTGGCGTAGTGGACGACATTGGTGGCGACGACCGGCACCCCCCGCCGGGTGGCGATCTGGGCAAGGGCATCGTTGCGGGCCGAGTCGATGGGGTCGCCGTGGTCCCACAGCTCGACAGCCACGTTCTCCCGCCCGAAATACGCCGCCAACTTGTCAAGCTCCCTTCCCGCCGCCGCCGGGCCGGCATCGACGAGCGCCGCCGGGACCGCCCCTTTGCGGCAACCGGTGAGGACGGCGAAGTGCCCGCCTGCCGCCTCGGCCAGCTTGCCGAGGTCGTGGCGAGGGCGGCCTTTCTCGCCGCCGGCGAGGTTGGCAGCACTGAGGGACCGGGCAAGACGCCTGTAGCCCTCGGGGTCACGGGCCAAGATCACCAAGTGCGACCCCGCCGGGTCGGGGACCCTCGTCCTGGCCGGCGCCGGGGCGGGCACCGCCACAGACGCAGGCGCCGAACGGTCAACCGCGGCCGCCAACGTGACTTCTGACCCGAAGACGGTGGGGAGACCAGCCGCCCTGGCAGCCTCGAAGTAGCGGACGACTCCGTACAGACCGTCGTGGTCAGTCAGGGCAAGTGCTTCCAAACCGAGCTCGCAAGCCGCTTTGACCAGCTCCTCCGGGTGTGAGGCACCGTCGAGGAAGCTGAAGCTGGAGTGGCAGTGAAGCTCTGCGTACGGAACGGCCGGAGCCGCCCTGGCAGTCGGATTGGAGGCCTGACTGGCCCTCCCAGAGGTCACTCAAATGAGGATAGCCCAGGGGATCGAACACATGTTCGCCCGCAGTGTCGACGGCCGGGCCGGGCCGGGCCGAGCCGAACCGGCTGGCAGGTCGAGCCAACAATGGAGCGCAGGGCGGGAGTGCCGAGCGGCTAGTCGACGATGTCGATCGGGCTCCCGGGCGGCACCATCGCCAGTTTTAGCTGGTCGGCCATGTGCAGGCGAACGCAACCGTGAGAGATCTGGGTGCCTGTCGTGCCGATCTCGGCGTCTGCCCCGATCGGCCCGTGAATGGCGATCATGGCGTCGCCGGTCCCTTCCCAGTCCTCGATGGCGTCCGAGTGGGCCGACGTGAACATCACCCAAGGCCCGTACAGATATGCCTGCCCGGCGGGGGGTGGGGCGTAGAAGGCAACGAAGTAGTTGCCCTCGGGTGTGGGATCCTCGGATGAGCCGACTCCTGCGGGGAAGTCGTCAACGACATTGCCGGACTTCAGCAGCTCGAGGTGGGTCGTCTTCAAGTTCACGACTATTTCGTAATCGGTCGTGGACAGCTTCACGCCTGTGCTGCGTATCCACGACGTCGACTGGTTAGGGCGCTGCGCCAGGCGGACGTCCAGCCAGCCCGGTGTCTCCCCGATGACGGGGAGCTCCGAAACGTACCCCCACCACGAGCCCGGCACGGTACGGACCGCTCGCCCACCCGGCTTGTTGTAGCCCGGCTCGGCGTGCGGGAGTTTGGCCACCAAGCTCTGTCCCGTCGACAGGGACGCCAGGGCATCAGGGGTCCCCGGCTTGAACGCGATCACCGGATGCTGGGACGTCACATCCTGCAGCGACCACACATTGCTCGTGGAAACCGGCGTGGGCGACACGGAGCGGTGCGCGCTCAGCTTCCATGCCGTGAGGCCAACCGCTACGAGAACGAGCACAACAACGCAAGTGGTCAGGACGCGTCGCAACACGTCAAAAGGCTATCGCCACAGTGTTCACTCGTAGTTGCAGGAACTTGCACGGCAGGTCATTCTGACCTCCCGCCGTCGGCGCCGATCGCCCCCGCCGGCGCATCGATCCCCTCCCAGGCGGTACCGCCGCCTGCTTCGGTCGGCTCCGGCGGCGCCACCGGGTCGGCCAGAGGAGTCGTCAGGTTGGCGGGTGGTGATGGCGGCGGTGGTGGTGGCGGAGGCGAGAGGAGCGGTTGCACAATCGGCAGCTCCACGAGGATCGTGGTGCCTCCGCCGGGCGTGGAGTGGATGGTGACCCGGCCGTGGTGAGCCGCCACGACAGCAGCCACGATCGAGAGGCCGAGCCCGTTGCCCCCACTCGCTCGTCCCCGCGAGGGGTCCGCACGCCAGAAACGTTCGAACACATAAGGCCGGATCTCCGCCGCGATACCAGGTCCATGGTCGACGACGGCGACCGCCACGATTCCGCCCGCAGCCATCTGCGAGCCGACTCGAGAAGCCCCAGGGCTCGTTTGCGGTCCTGTCGCGAAGTCTGACGGACCAAGAGGTCGCGGCGCGGCGCCGGCTGCTCCTTCCTGCTCCCCCTCCGCCGAAGTGGCCGAAGCGGCCGAGAGGGCCGAAGGTGAAACAAGGGGGGCGGAGGTGAACTGGCCGGTGGACGGGCCCCCGAACCTACCGGTGGACCGGCCCGTCGGCGGAGTCTGTACGGCGACAGCTTGCCCGGTCCGGACGACGACTTCGACGGGCGATGCCGGCGTCGAGTACTTAAGGGCGTTCGACACGAGGTTGCCCAGCACCTGACGCAGGCGTTGCTCGTCGCCGACGATCCTGGCCGGTTGCTCGGCGATGAGTGTGACCTGCCTCGACTGGTCGACGACGCTGGCGTCCTGCACGGCGTCGGCTGCCAGTTGAGCGATGTCGACTTCTTCGTGGCTGACGGGCCGGCCTTGGTCCAGGCGGGCGAGCAGGAGGAGGTCCTCGACGAGCCCGCCCATGCGAACGGACTCGCTCTCGATTCGGCCGAGAGCGGCCGCGAGGTCCTCGGGCCTGTCTGCCCCTCCGTTCTTGAACAGCTCTGCGTATCCCCGGATCGAGGTGAGCGGAGTCCTCAGCTCGTGCGAGGCATCGGCGATGAAGCGTCGCAATTGCTCCTCGGACGCCTCCTTCGCCGCGAAGGCGCGTTCGATCTGGCTGAGCATGACGTTCAAAGCCGCGCCCAGCTGGCCGACCTCTGTACGGGTGTCTGTGTCCTGGACACGTTTTGTCAGGTCGCCTGCCGCGATCTCGCTGGCCGTGGTCGACATCTGCTCGAGCGGCCGAAGCCCGAGCTGCACGAGGAACCAGGAAGCGACGGCAATAGCTGCCAGCAACAAGGCGCCGATGACGAGCTCGAGGCCGAGCACACGGCCGCTCGTCTGGCTCACTCCGGTGAGCGGGTAGGCGATGACGAGCACGAGCGACTGCCCCGGTCCGACGCGGATCGTCTTGGTAAGGACGCGGAAGCTGCTCACGCCGCCCGAGCCTGCGACGGTACTGAGCTGGGGTTGGCTTGACGTCGAGGCGGCGTTCACCACGAAGTTGGTGGCGAGCACCGGTTCGGCCTGGCACGAGGACGTCGGGGTCGCGCAATAGGGGTTCTGGGCGTCGAGGTTGACGAGCTGCCCGGTGTTGTAATAGAGCGCCACGTACGTGGACGTCTCGGCGTTCTTGATCTGATCTTGCGCCCCGGTGCCGGGGATCGCCGACAGGAAGTACCTCTCCCAGGTGCCGACGGAGCTCTGCATCTGGTTGTCGACATTCTGGATCAGCGTCTGGCGGATCTTCAGGTAGGTGATGGTCTCGATCACCCCGAGCGCCAGGATGACCAGCAAGAGGGGAATCAGAACGAGCCGGAAACGCAGCGACACGGTGCCTTCGTCACTCAGTCCCTAGGCGGGCGCAGCACATAGCCGACGCCTCGCACAGTGTGGATCATGTGCGGTTCGATGAAGTCGACCTTCTTGCGGAGATAGCTCACATACGTCTCGAGCACACCGGCGTCGCCGCCGAAGTCGTAACTCCAGACGTGGTCGAGCAGCTGGGCTCGCGTGAGAACCCGGCGGGCGTTGATAAGTAGGTAGCGAAGCAGCCGGTACTCGGTCGCGGTGAGGTCGATCAGTTGGCCGGCCCGGCGGACTTCATGGGCGTCGTCGTCCATCTCGAGGTCGCCGAGGACGAGCTTGTTGGCAGCATCGCCGTGGCCGGTACGGCGCAATACGGCGTGGACCCTGGCGACGAGCTCGGCAACGCTGAAGGGCTTTGTCACATAGTCGTCCCCGCCAATGGTGAGGCCGCGCACCTTGTCCTCTGTGGCGTCCTTGGCGGTGAGGAAGAGCACGGGCACCTCCCGGCGTTCCCTGCGGACCCGTTCTGCCACCGCGAAGCCGTCCAGGTCCGGCAACATGACGTCCAGGATCAACAGGTCCGGGCGGAAGTCCTCCAACCTCTGCAAGGCCGGGTAGCCCGCAGAGGCTGTCTCGACCTCGAAGCCCTCGTACCGCAACGCCATCGAGACGAGCTCTGTGATCGACTCCTCGTCGTCGACTACGAGAACGCGCCGACCTTCGCCGGGCTGGGTGTCGGTAAGGGCCATGAGACCAATGTGTCAGAAAAGACTGAGAGCTTCCTGTGATTTGAAGCAGAGCCTACATAGAGGGCAGGGCTGTCCGGGGCGGTGGCTAGGACGGGTCGCCACCGCCCCGGAACCTCTTGATCTTCGAGTCCGGCATCGCCCACCCGTGCGTTCTGTTGGCCGCACGGGCAGGCCGCCGGTCGAAGGGGGCCGTAACCCCGCCCTACCTACGACCCGATCAGCGAGGGGGGGATAGCTGCCCGGGTCTGGGTACAGATTGCCACCTTGATCTGAGTAGAGCCTTGGCTGGCGCTGGTAGTTGGCTGAGGATCCCGCCCGGGGGCGCCCTAGTGGCCCCGGCTCAGTCGTAGGAGCCCTCGATCCGCCAGCAGCCCTTCTCCAGGACGAGAAGGTAGGCACTCCCGCCGTCGAGCAGAACCTGGAGACGGGCGCGCCTTCGATGCTCGACCGGATCCCACCACCTCTCGTCTGCTGGCCAGGGGCCGGCCCACCCGACTATCTCGTCTCCTGCTCCCCCAACGCCCCTGGCACCAACGCCCCTGGCACCAGCTACCCCGGCCTCAGCTAGCCCCAACCCTCCGGACCCGGCCTGCCCACGGCGGACGTGGTGGCGCACGGTGCGCAGTCCTAGGCGTGCCGGGGCTGCCGTGAGGCACCCCCTCCCCGTGACCCACACGGGCTCACCGGACCGGTCGAGCACCTCTATCTCCAGTGGGTCGCAGAAGACGAGAGCCGGTGACGGCGACGGCACGCGACCCGGCCAGGGGTGACCTGTCGAGATTGGCTCCTCGCGCGGCTCGCCCCAAGGTACGAAAAGCGACTGCTCGAGAGGGCCGCGCCCTCCTGCCAGCACTGCGGTCCCGATCGACTCGTGCCCCAAGAGGCCCTGGATACGGGCAATGCCGCGCTCGACCCTCTGGCCGGCTTCGGGCGGGCCGCCGAAGAGGCTGGCCTGCCTGCCTTTGTCGGGCAGGACTTCGCCTGCGGTCAAGCGCACCAAGGTGATCCCGGCGCTCGGTGCATCGGCTGCATCAGAAGTCAGCCAACCTTCGAGCTGCCAGCGCACCCTGTCCACCATCGCCCGGGCAGTAAAGGGGCGATCGGTGCGCCACCAGCGGCTCAACTCCTCGGCGTGCTCGGTCGAGGCCTCGACGAGCAGGCGGGAGCAGGCAAGGCCACGAGGCTCGAGGCGTCCCATCAGTTCCTCAGCCATGCCAGCAGCGACGAAGGCGACGGTCTCGACCTGGTCGACGGGGTCGTCGAGCTGCCGCTCGACCGTGAGGTCCGGTGGTGGGTCGCAAAGGGTGAGGTCGTGTTCATCCAGACCCCTGGCAAGGCGGTGGGCGGCTGCTCCCTCGGCTCCAAAACGCGCCCCCACCGTTCCCTCGTCGAGGGCCCCATAGTCGCCGAGCGTCCGGATGCCGAGCCGGACGAGCAAGTCGGCCAGTTCGGGCTTGCCGAGGGACGCCACGGGGAAACCCGCCAGCCAGCTCTCGGCCCCGCCGGCCGGGACGATCGCCGGCGGTGACGCCTGAGCAGCCAACCGTGCCGCAAACGGGGTGTCGGCGACCCCGATACGGCACTGGGGACCGTTCCTGTCGAGGAGGAGGCGGTCGACGGAGATGGCGATCTGTCTGACCAGCGACTCCTCGCCTCCGAAGTAGCGGGCCGGCCCCCTCGCCGGGACAGAACATGCTCCCGGCCTGGTGATCTCGACTCTCGGCGTGAACTGCGAGATGGCAGTCACTACAGGCTCGAACGCACGGACGTCCCGAACCGGGTCGTCGGGGACGAACACGAGGTCGTAGCAGGCGGCTTCCGCCTCACGCCTGCGTTGCCGGGGTCTCACCCCCTCTGCCCGAGCTGACGGCGAGCAGGACACCACGCGGTTGGCGCGCAGCACTGCAGATGGGACGCCCGCCATGCCGGCGGCAACCAACGACCAGTTGGGGCACCAGACAACGAGGGTACGGACGCTCATCGTAACCTCCCGACTTCGGCCATGGCGTTCAAGCAGGAAGCCGCAGGGGTGCCCGGAGCGGCCTGGCCGCAGCTCCCCGCCCGCTCACTTCTACTTCGTATCCCCTCTCCCTCAGCAGCCCGTACCCCTTCGACAGGCCTGCCCACTCAGATCTCGTTACCGTGCAGCGCAAGTCGCTCGGGCCCGACCAGCTCTTCTTGCGGTCCAGGACGACGAGAACCGAGCCGCGCTCCTTCGAGCGGGCCGAGAGCCGGCGGGCATCAGAAGGCCGCACTGCCGGAGGCGGGACGAACAGCACGACGTCCACTGCGTCAAACAGGGTGGCGACCACTTGCGGCCAGCGGTCAGCCGCCCCGAGGGAAGGCACCAGGAGCAGCCGCCCGAGGTCGATCCCCCGCTCGGATGCTGCGACCAGGCCGAGCTCCGGTGCCCCCGCCACTGCGCACCAATAACCCCCTACTGACACCCCAGCCAACATTTCCAGCGCCAGGGTCGTCGAGCCGGAGGCCGCACCAGGCTCGATCAGGACAGTCGTCCCGCGCTGGAGGCCGCGCCCCGGGAGGATCTCCTGCAAGGCAAGGGTGGTAGAGAGGAGCCTCTCAGAGGCAAGAGTCGGCGGCCTGGCTTCCACGCCTGGAAGTTGACTAAGGGCCTGCAAGGACACAGACTGATTATACGAACACTTGTTCGTGCGATCAACCGGGCATGATTGGCAGGCAATGGAGAGCGACGAAGGGCCACCTGGCCCCGGACCAGTGGTAGTGAGAGGGGCCGAAGCTGCAGACGCACCGCAGATCGCTGACATACACGTCCGTAGCTGGCAGGCCGCTTACCGCGGGATGCTCCCTGACGATCACCTCGACAACCTGAGCACCGACATGGCCCAAAGGGTCCAGCGTTGGCAGGCACGCATCAAGCGACCGGAACCGCCGGAGCTCGTAACGCTGGTGGCGGTGCCCGCTAGTGATAGGGACGCCGTGATCGGGTGGCTGAACTACGGCCCTGCTCGTGACGACGACGTCGGGCCGAAAGTGGGCGAGGTCTGGGCGATCAACGTCGACCCTGACCAGTGGCGCCATGGGGCGGGAGCTCGCCTCCTCGACGCCGGTGCCCAGTACCTGTCGCAGCACTACGAGCAAGCGGTCCTGTGGGTGCTGGAGGCGAACGTCCGCGCTCGCTCCTTCTACCAAGCCTGCGGTTGGAGGGCTGACGGGACGTCCCGCACCTACGGGCAGGGAGCAGCCAAGGCACCCGAGGTCAGGTACCGTCACGACTTGACCAGTTACCGTCACGACTTGGCCGCGAAGCCCAACCGGTAACCGCCATGCTCGAGGACGACGCGGCACACGACGCTCCACAGCAGATCACCGTGCGAGAGGCCACCGGCCGTGACGCCGCGGGCATCTCCGAAGTGAACCTCCTCGCCTGGCAGAGTGCCTACCGGGGGATCCTGCCGGACACCTATCTGGACGGCTTGGGCGCCGAGATCGGTGAGGCGGTCGCTCGCTGGCGTGCGACGCTGCTCGTCCCCGACCTGCCGGGCAGGGTGACGTGGGTAGCCGAAGACAACGCCAGGCGCGTCATCGGCTATTTCGTGGTCGGGCCCTGCCGCGACGACGACGCTGTCGCCGAAGTGGGCGAGCTATGGGCCATCTACGTGCATCCCGACGAGTGGCGAACCGGTACCGGCTCGATCCTCATGGAGGCTGCCGTCGAGCAGTTGCAGGCCGCCGGGTACGACGAGGCCATCTTGTGGGTCTTCGAGCGCAACAAGAGGGCTCGGGCGTTCTACGAGCACCACGGCTGGCGGCACGACGGAGCCTCGGAGCTCTTCGAGCGCGGGGGTGGTCAGGCTGTCGAAGTGCGGTACCGGCGGGCGTTTCTAGGGTGAGAAGGCGGTTCAGGCCAAGGCGACGAGGTCCTCGAGGCCGTCGCTCCAGGTGTCCTCCACCCCATCCGGCATGAGGATGACACGATCGGGCGAGAGGGCGGCGACGGCGCCCGGGTCGTGGGTGACGAGCACTATGGCACCTTCGTAGGTTCGCAGTGCCTTCAACACCTCGGCTCGGCTCGCCGGGTCGAGGTTGTTCGTCGGCTCGTCCAGCAACAGGACGTTGGCCGACGACACGACGAGCGTCGCCAGCGCCAGCCGTGTCTTCTCGCCGCCTGAGAGAGTGCCCGCCAGCTGCTCGATCCGGTCCCCGCCGAACAGGAAGGAGCCGAGCAGGCGGCGGAGCTCGGCGTCTGTCACCGACGGTGGCGACTGGTGGCGAACGTTGTAGAAGACTGACTTGTCGGCTTGCAGCGTCTCGTGCTCCTGGGCGTAATAGCCGAGCTGTAGGCCGTGGCCGGGCTCGACTTGCCCGGAGTCGGGAGTCTCGATGCTCGCCAACAGCCGCAGCAGTGTCGTCTTGCCGGCGCCGTTCAGGCCGAGCACTACAACTCTGGTTCCACGGTCGACGGCGAGGTCGACGTCTGTGAACACTTCGAGGGAGCCGTAGGACTTCATCAAGCCTGTTGCTTTCAAGGGTGTCCGCCCGCATGGCGCAGGCGCTGGGAAACGCAACCGCGCCACCTTGTCACCCACCCGCACCTGCTCGATCCCTGCTTCGAGCCGGGAGGCCCGGCGGTCGAGGTTGTGCGCCATGCGCGCCTTCGTCGCCTTGGCGCGCATGCGGTCCGCCTGGTTGCGCAAGTCGATGATCTTGCGCTCGGCGTTCTGCCGCTCGCGGTGGCGGCGGCGCTCGTCGGTAGCAAGCTGCTCGAGGTAGGTCTTCCAGCCGACACGGTAGACGTCGAGCACGCACCTGGTGGCGTCGAGGTGGAAGACCTTGTTGACGACTGTCTCGAGGAGGGCCGCGTCGTGGCTTATCACGATGAGCCCACCGTCGTGCGCTTTCAGGTATCCCTTCAGCCAAACGATGGAGTCGGCATCCAGGTGGTTGGTCGGCTCGTCGAGCACCAGGGTCGAGGCACCCGAGAACAACACCCTGGCCAGCTCGATGCGCCGGCGTTGGCCGCCTGAAAGCGTCCCGATGCGCTGGTCGAGAATCTCCTCGGGCATGCCAAGACTGGAGGCGATGGACGCCGCTGAGGCCTCCGCCGACCAGCCGCCGAGCGAATGGAAGCTCTCTTCCAACCTTGAGTACCGGCGCATGGCGGCTGCTCGCCGTTCGGCGTCGCCGTCGGCCATGGCGTGGCGCGCAGCGTCAAGGCCACGGATCACCTTGTCGAGGTCACGGGCACCGAGGATGCGGTCCATGGCACTCACCTCGAGGTCGCCAGTACGAGGATCCTGCGGGAGGTAGGCGACGGGTCCCGACCGCCTGACGGTGCCGGCCGCGGGCTGTCCCTCCCCGGCCAGGACACGGGCCAGGGTCGTCTTGCCGGCGCCGTTGCGACCGACGAGCCCGATCTTGTCGCCGAGCGCGACTTGGAAGGTCGCCGGCTCCAGCAGCTGGCGGCCCGCTACGGCAAGCTCGAGATCGGTGACGGTCAACATGGCAGCCCCCTAGCGTAAGGCGGGTGCCTGACACCCCGGAACAACCTGCTGCCGCCAGAGGAGGACCTGTTGCGCTGGTCGGCAGCGGCGAGTACCTGGAGGTGATGAGGCCCGTCGACCTTGGCCTGCTGGAGGGCCGGACGGCGAGGGCGGTCTTCCTTCCGACAGCGGCCGCCGAGGAGGGCGACGCCAGCGTGCAGCGCTGGCTGGACCTCGGGCAGGCTCACTTCGAGCGGCTCGGCGTCGAGGCAGTCCCACTGCGAGTTCTCAGCCGCCAGGACGCCGAGAGGCCGGACTTGGCGGCGGCGATCGAGGGCGCCGGCCTCGTCTACCTGTCCGGCGGCAATCCGGGCTACCTGGCCGCGACCTTGCGGGGGACCGTCGTGTGGCAGGCGATCGTGTCGGCGTGGCTTGGCGGCGCCGCCGTCGCGGGGTGCTCGGCGGGCGCCTGTGCCCTGTCGTGGGTCGCCACCGACGTCCGATCGGAGCGGCTGGGCCGGGCGGCTACCGCTGGCGGTGGTGACCGGGGCGTCGAGCCCACCGGTCTGGCGCTGGTCGACTCAGTGGCAGTCATCCCACACTTCGACCGCATCGTCAGCTGGGTTCCCGGCATCATCGGAAGGTACTTGGAACACCTGCCGCCAACGGTGGCAATCGTCGGGCTTGACGAGGACACGGCTGTCGTTTCGGAGGAGGGCGGTGCCCCACCCTTCAGTGTCGCTGGCCGCCAGTCAGCTTGGGTGATCGGCCGAGACGGGACGAGGAACCGCTTCGGCACAGGCACTTCGATCAGCGCCGCCGACCTCTCGGCCTCCCTGCTCTGACGCTGGCTGCTCTCGTCGGCCGCCCGTCGTCCGCAGCCGGCTAGCTGAGCGGTGGCCCTACGTCGCGGTCTGCCGGCGGTACAGGTACGCCTCGCACTCGTACCTAAGCGCCACCAGGGCGTCGCCGCTCGGCATGAGGTCGCGTACCCGACTGAGCACCCGGGCGCGCTCGCCATCGGACAGGTTGGCTATGAAGCTGATCGAGCCGACCCGGTCGGCCAGACCCTCGACGGTCAGGAGCTGCTCGAAGCCCTCGGTCTCCTCCGCCGGGGCGGAGAAGAGCCGCGTCTGTTCCATCACGACCGTCCACTCGCGGGTCTCGTGAGAAGGCGTGTCCTGCCGGTAAGGGGCTATGACGGCGGTTATGGCGGCCTGGATCGGCTGAGCGAGGTCTCGCCTGTTCCACACGAGCGCCAAGTAACCCTCGGGTTCGATCACGCGAGCCATCTCGGCCAGTGCGAGCTCGTTGGCAAACCAGTGAAACGCCTGCCCCACCGTCAGCAACCGAGCCATTCCCGCCGGCAAGCCGGTCGCCTCGGCCGTTCCCGCGACGGCCTCGACAGCCTCGCCATCAGGCAGGCCGGCCACCAACCGGTTCCGCATCTCGGCCACCGGCTCGACGGCTACAACCCTGGCGCCTCGCCCGACCAGCAGGCGAGTCAGCTTGCCGGTGCCGGCGGCCAAGTCGACGATGACGTCCCCTTCGCCGACACTCGCCGCTGTTACGACCCGGTCGACCACCGCTCTGGGGTACTCGGGCCTCGCCCGCTCGTACTCCTCGGCGACCTTTGCGAAACCCTCCGCCTCCGAATGCACGCCCCGATCCTCGCGCACGACCGCACCCGCCAAGCCTCCCGTGAGCGGTGGGCGGTGGGCAGGGCGGTCGGCAGGGAGCAGCGGGGCGCTCGGCGGCGAGTCGAGGAGAGTTACTCCCGCTAGGTGGTAGCTCAGCTCCTCGGGTTCGGCGGGTGGGCGGGTGGGCGGGTCCCGCTCGGCGCTAGGCGCCGGCGGGGGGCGGCGAGTCGCCGCTCGGCGCCGGCCGACCGGTTCGGCCGGCACGGGGCTACCGGTACCATCCGAGCCGTGCAGGTGACGATCGAACAGGTCGACCCCGAGCGGACGGTGGCGCTCCGCCAGCAGGTACTGCGCCCCAACCTCCGCCTCGATCAAATGAACATCTTCGGGGACGACGGGCCTGGCGCGGCGACCTTCGGCGCCTCCGACTCCGACACCGGCGAGGTCGTGTCAACGGCCATGGTCCGCAGGGAGGCCCCCAGGGCCGAGCTCGTGGAAGTCGTCCCGGCAGAGGCAATTGCCGGCGCCTGGCGGCTCCGCGGGATGGCCACTCGCCAAGACCTCCGCTCGACTGGTATCGGCAGCAGGGTGCTCGCCGCCTGCTTGCGCTACGTGGCCGCCCAGGGAGGTGGGCTGCTGTGGTGCAACGCTCGTGTGCCGGCGCTGCGTTTCTATGAGAGTGGGGGATTCCGGGCCTGGGACGATACCTTCGTCTCGGAGGGAGTCGAGCACATCGTGATGTGGCGTCTGGTCGAGCCAGCTGCCCCGACGGAAGGTTGACAATGCCGGCAGAGGATTTGGAGGTCGTCGACCTCATCCAGCACATGATCCGCAACGAGTGCGTCAACGACGGCTCACCCGAGTCCGGTCACGAGGCTAGAAGCGTCGAGCTCCTGCAGAGCAAGTTGTCAGGCACCGGCGCCGACTACGAGGTGTTCGAACCAACGCCTGGCAGGACGTCTCTCGTCGGGCGCATCGAGGGCTCGGATCCGGCGGCGCCGTCGATGTGCTGGCTCGGGCACACCGACGTCGTGCCCGCCAATCCGGACACGTGGTCCCGCGACCCATTTGGCGGCGAGCTGGTCGACGACGTCGTTTGGGGCCGTGGCGCCGTCGACATGCTCAATGTCACGGCATCGATGGCCACCGCCTTCGACCGGTTGGCGCGCAGCGGCTTCAAGCCGAAGGGCACGCTCGTCTTCGCCGCCGTCGCCGACGAGGAGGCGCTCGGCTCTCACGGCGCCGGCTGGCTGGCCGGGCACGAGGCCGATTCCGTCAAATGTGACTACTTGATCACCGAGTCGGGCGGCATCCCACTGCAGGGCCCAGGTGGCAAGCGGTTGGCCGTGATGGTCGGCGAGAAGGGCAGCTGCTGGTGCCGCCTGCGTGTGCACGGTGAGGCCGGGCACGCCTCCCAGCCACTGCGCACAGACAATGCGCTTGTGACTGCTGCCGCCGTCGTGCAGCGCTTGGCCGCGTTCCGGCCGCTGGCGGATATTCATGAGGCGTGGCGGCGTTTCGTGCGTGGGCTCGGCTGGAGTGCCGAGCTCGAGGCTCAGCTGCTCGACCCGGTCAAGATCGAAGAGCTCGTCGAGACGCTGCCGGACATCGGACTCGCCCGCCAGGCACACGCCTGCACGCACCTGACGATCGCCCCGACGATCATCCGGGGCGGCAGCAAGATCAACGTCATCCCCGACACGGTGGACCTCGAGATCGACATCCGCACGCTCCCGGGCCAGGGCGAGACCGAAGTGCGCGCTCTGCTCGCCGAGGCGATCGGCGATCTCTGGCCCAAGTGCGAGGTCCTTACGATGGTCGACGACCCGGCCACCTCCTCGCCGGTCGACACGCCGTTGTGGGACACGATGCAACAGGGTGCTGCCCGCTTCCATCCCGGTGCTCCGCTTGTGCCGTTCTTCAGCGTTGGCGCGACGGACGCTCGTTTCTTCAGGCGGTTGGGGTCGACTTGCTACGGGTACGGGATGTTCTCGGAGCGTCTCACCTTCGAGCAGTTCTCCGTCATGTTCCACGGTGACGACGAGCGGGTCGACGTGGAGAGCCTGCAGATGTCGACCGACATGTTCGAGCAGCTGGCACGCGACTTCCTCAGCTGAGCGGACGTCCGAGGTCGGCCGACGTCCGAGGTGGGCCCGCCCACGCGCCGAATTGCGACCCAGGACGTACGTCCGGCGGCCCACCTGGCCCCGGCTGCCGTTCACGCCCCAGGTGGGTCGTCCCACGCGCCGAATTGCGACCCAGGACGTACGTCCGGCGGCCCACCTGGCCCGCCACGAGACCAGCGGGGACCGGCCTCAGCACCTAGACCGAGCTAGGCAGCGCGGCGGCCAGCAGTACCGGGTTGGTCGGCTGGGCAGTTCCGCCCTCCGGCTCGACGTTCACGAGCACCTGCGACATACCGTGCTGCAACTGCAGCTGCACATCACCGGGCCGGCTGCCGATTACGCCGAGCGACACGTACTTGCCGCTCACGACTGCCCACGCCTGGAATGTGTCGGCTGACGAGATCGACGGCATCTCCCCCGGCACGAGAAACGCCTTCCCCTGATCCAATACCACCTCCGCCCGCCACGGCTGTCCGGAGACGGCGGCAGCCAGCTGGACCGTCTGATGCCTGGGGTCGGCCAGGGCAGCCGTCACCTGGCCGGACACGCCGCCGCTCACCACCGCCGACTGCAAACGGGACACCCGATGGTTGAGGTTGACGACGGTGGCGCTCAGCAGGCCGACGATCACCAGCAAGGCGGCCGCTACGGACGCCACCGCCAAAGTGCTGCGACTGGCTCGCCTCGCACCAGAACGCCCGGCACGGCCTGGCTTGGTCCCAAGATTGGAGCGGGCATCATCCAGGGCAAGCACCGGAGCCATAGCCTGCAGCCCCGGCGAGAGCTCGGCCGGCACCCGCTGAGCGCTGCCGACCTCCAACGGTCCGCCGGACCCGATGGCGAGCTCCCCGGCGATCCGATCCCACAGGCCGACCGGCGCGCTGCCACCGAGGCTCCCGAGCATTCCCGTCACCTGGAGATGAGCCGTCACTTCCTGCTGGCACCGAGGGCACTCGGGCAGGTGTGCCTCGATCTCGTCGCGCTCCTCGGGCGACACGGCGTCGAGGGCGTAGGCACCCAGCAGCTCTTCGATCTCGGGGTGAGTCACTTCAGCCTCCTACCAGCATGCCGGACGCCGACAGCGACTTGTGCATCTTCTTCATTCCCGACCTGATACGGCTCTTCACCGTGCCCTCCGGCTCGCCCAGCATGACTGCCACTTCCCGGTAGCTGTGTCCCCCGAAGTACGCCAGCTCGATCGGTCTCCGCTCGGTCTCCGGGATGTCGCTCAGCGCCTGCCGGACGCTGTCGGCGACGACGATGTCGGCAACCTCATGCTCGACGTCGTAAGCCGCCTCTGCCGTCATCCTCGCCTCGCGCTCCTCACGGCGCTTCCTGGCAGTCTCGGAACGGAGCAGGTCGACGGCACGGCTGTGGGTTTGGGCAAGGAGAAACGACCGCAATGTCCCCCTCGCCGCGTCAAACCGCTCCGGGTCGTTCCAGAGCTTGACGAACACCTCCTGTACGACTTCTTCGGCAACAGACTGGTCCCAAAGCAGCCGGCGGGCCAGTGCGAAAGCTGGCCCGGCGTGCCGGCGGTAGGTCTCGGCAAGCGCGTCGTCCCGCCAACGGGCGATGGCGAGGACGAGCCTCTCGTCGCTCATCGTTCTCAGGTCCGGCCGCATCTCATCTGTATTCCGTTGCCGACCGGAGTCTGGATGAGGGTCTTCTGGTGCGCCGCTCACTGCGCCCGGACTGTAGCCTCAGGGCCGGTGCGGCCGGGGCAAGTCAGGCGCCATGCCGCCGGCTGGCTACAGGACCGGCACCGGCTGTGGCGCCGGCGGGCCGACGTACCTCGAGCTGGGGCGAATGATCCGGTTGTCGGCCGCCTGCTCGATCAGGTGAGCGCACCAACCGACGCAGCGGCTGACGGCGAAGGTCGGCGTGAACAGCTCTCTGGGTATGCCGCACAGCTCCATAACGACGCCGGCGTAGAACTCAACGTTCGTGTACAGCTCGCGCCCGGGCTTCAAGTCGGCGAGAACCGCCACGACCGTCGCCTCGACCTGTGTGGCGAAGTCGACGAGCGGGCCGCCGAGCGACTCGGCGACACCCCGCATCATCTCCGAGCGCGGGTCGAGGGTCTTGTACACCCGATGCCCGAACCCCATGATCCGGTCGCCCCCGAGCACCGCCTCCCGGATGAACTCGTCGGCTCGGTCCGGTGTCCCGATGGCATCCAGCGTGTCAAGGGCACGGCTGGGCGCCCCGCCGTGTAGAGGACCGGAGAGCGCAGCGATGCCGGCCACTACTGCGGCAGCAACGTCTGCGCCAGTCGATGTGACGACGCGGGCGGTGAACGTTGAGGCGTTGAGGCCGTGGTCGATGGTGGCGCTCAGGTACTGCTCGATCGCCCGTGCCTGCTGAGCCGACGGCTCGCGACCAGTGAGCATGTACAGGTAGTTGGCGACGTAACCCAAGTCGTCCTTCGGTTGCAGCACCGGGTCGCCGTGGGCGAGGCGCCACAGCGCAGCCACGAGTGCCGGCACGGCGGCACAGACCCGCAGGGCGTCGCGGCGAACGCCCGAGCGATCTATGTCCCTGGTAGCGCGGAAGCCCTCGACGGTGCCGAGCAAAGACACCGCAGTGCGCAGCTGGTCCAGCGGAGGCGCGCCTGCCGACGCTTCGACCAGACCCGGCAACAGGTCGGCGAGCACAGGCGGGAGCGAGCACAACGGCCGGACCTCGGCTGCAAAGTCTGCCGCCTCGGCTGCTCCCGGCAGCTCACCATCGAAGAGCAGCCGCCAGCAGTCCTCGAAGGATCTCTTCGTGGCGAGATCCACGGCCGAGTATTGCCTGTAGTGGAAGAAGCCCTCCAACCCCCTGACCGAGCCGACGGCCGTCTCTGCCGCCACTACTCCCTCCAGGCCGCGGGGGACGTCGGTGAACACCCCGTCGACGGGACGGAGCTGGGCAACCCGCACGAGGTCCCGTATCGAAACGATGCCCCGTACCTCGTCGCCCTCCACGACAGGAATGTGCCGGTAGCCGTGAGCGGCCAAGCTCCTCCAGGCATCGACGACCTCGACATCTGGCCGGACGGAATCCGGGTCCGGGGTCATCCACTCGCCCACGGTGACACGGCCAGGATCGGCTCCGCTGGCGCCGGCTCGCACGAGGTCGCGCTCGGTGAGGATCCCGACGAGACGGCCACCGTCCAGTACCAGGACCGAGCCGACGGCGTTCTCCTCCATGAGCTCGGCAGCCTCGTGCAACGAGGTTCGCGCCGACGTGCTGACCGCTGGCGAGGTCATCAAGTCGGCGACCGACTTGGGTGAGGTGGGAAGGGGTCGCCGCAGGCTGGCCGGTGGTTGCCGGTGGGCGGGCGGCGTCTTGTCGTCTGTGTCCATGAGGACGATGATCGCCCTTCTATAGATAGTTGTCAACGTTGATTTCATCAATATAAAGTCGGCTGGTGACGAATGGACAGACTGGCTGGCTGAGCGCCACTGACGCCGCCAGGCGCCTGGGCGTCAAGCGAGAGACCCTCTACGCCTACGTATCGCGCGGCATGTTGACGAGTCACCGGCTAGCCGGTGGCAAGGAGAGCCGGTTCGACCCTGCCGAGATCACTCGCCTTGCCGGTCGCCGTCGCGGCGGCGGCCGGGCGGGCGGCCTCGAGATGGTGGTCGACTCCGGACTGACGCTGCTCGACCCGGCCGGGCACCTCTCCTACCG
>JBOGHW010000087.1:0-5040 GCA_050744865.1 Acidimicrobiales bacterium
CCCTGTAGTCGGCCACCTCGGGGATGGCGCCGCCTGAGGTGACGGCCGTCAGGCGAGCGCCCCGCCGCGGCCGCAGCACGTCGTTGACCCTGTCGTGATGGACGTGCGCACCCCGCCTTCCCCGCCCGGTGACGACTCCGTCCACGACCATGGCCACGACTTCGTCGAAGGTCTCGCGCGACAGGCCGGCATACGACGTGGCTCCGACCATCATGCAGTACAGGTCGCCGGCACCGATCCCGTCCGGCCCGGCGGCAGCAACCTCTGCCACGATCTGCTGAGCAAGGATGTCCAGCGGCGCCACCGGCGGCACCGTGGCGTCAAGCTCGCCCCGCCGGACGGCGGCGAAGAGGCTGGCGCACTCGACCAGCTCGTCCCGCGTGAGTGGGTACAAGCGAGCCGTCGGAGTGCCTCCCACGTGGTGCTGGGCGCGGCCTGCTCGTTGCAACCACGTCGAGATCGCCCGCGGTGAGCCGATCTGGCAGACGAGCTCGACCGGCCCGACGTCGATGCCCAGCTCGAGGGAGGCCGTCGCCACGACGGCCTTCAAGTCGCCGGCGCGCAGGCGGTCCTCCACCCGCAGCCGCCGATCCATCGACAGGCTGCCATGGTGGGCTTGTACGAGATCGTCGCCCACCAGCTCGCCCAGGCGGTGGGCAACCCGCTCGGCCATGCGCCGGGTGTTGACGAACACGAGCGTCGTCTTCCGCCGGCGGATGTGGTCGGCGATCAGCTTCAGCACGTCGTCCATTTGCTCGTGCGTCGAGACAGCTCCGAGCTCGTCGTCGGGAAGCTCGATGCCGACGTCCAGACTCGTGCGCAGCCCGACGTCGACGACGGCGCAACGAGGGGAGCCGTCGGTGCCTGTTCGCTCCGGCCCGGATCCGACCAGGAGCTGGGCGATCGTCGCGATCGGCCGCTGCGTGGCCGACAGACCGATCCTGACCGGGCGTTGCCCGTTGTCGCCTTGCGTCCTCAGCTCCGGTGGCGGCGCGGGTGACGGTGACGGCGGTGACGGCGGCGACGGGTCGTCCGGGCCAACCGTCCCCAGCGTCAGCGGCTCGGGATGCGACCTGCGATAGGCGGTCACCGCAGCATCGAGCCGCTCGAGGCTGACCGACAGGTGTGAGCCGCGCTTGTCCCTGGCCAAGGCATGGATCTCGTCGACGATGACCGTACGGACCGTGCCGAGCAGTTCGCGCCCGCGCACCGACGTGAGCAGGAGGTAAAGGGACTCGGGCGTCGTGACGACGATCTCGGGTCGCTCACGGATCATTGCGGCTCGCTGCGACGCCGGCGTGTCCCCGTTGCGAACGGCGACCCTCACGTCAGGGACGGAGTACCCCAGCTCGCTAGCGACTTCGGCGATCTCGACGAGCGGTTCCTGGAGGTTCTGGGCCACGTCGACGGTCAGTGCACGCAGCGGGGACACGTAGACCACGTCGGTGCCACGCCTGCCCTCACCCCAGGCTGCGGCGTGATAACAACGATCGATCGCCACCAGGAACGCCGCCAACGTCTTCCCGGACCCGGTCGGTGCTGCGACTAGCGTGTCGCTGCCTGCTGCAACCGCCGCCCAGCCGAGTGCCTGCGCCTCGGTCGGCCCTCCCGGGTACTTCCTCCGAAACCACTCGGCGACCGCAGGATGGAACGCCGCCAGTGCGTCCGCGGCGCCCAGTGCGTCCGGCGCTTCCGGCTCCTGACCGGTCGGCGGGCTCAGGGCTGCTGCCATCCCTGCATTGTATCCGAACGGGTGTTCGCTGACTCAGGCGGCGCGACCGCCGTTGACGCGCTGCAGAGGCGTAGCGCCCTGAGACGCGACCACTAGCACCCGGCTGGGATAGCTATGACACCTGGCCACGAGAGCTACGGCCAAGTAACCTCTAGCATGACGATAAAGCGGGTCGGCGTGATCGGGTCCGGGATCATGGGCGGAGGCATCTCGGAGGTTGCCTCCCTCGCCGGCTGCGAGGTCGTGCTGCGCTCACGTGAGCTGGCCACCGCCGAGGGCACCCTGGCACGAGTCGACAGGTCCCTGGCCAAGCGCGTCGAGAAAGGAAACCTGCCCTCCGAGGACCACGCCGCCGCTGTGGCGCGGATCGCCGCCACTTCGAACCTCCACGACCTCGCCGATTGCGACCTCGTGATCGAGTCCGTCGTCGAGGACATCGCGACCAAGCGTCAGGTCTTCGCAGAACTGGACAGGATCTGCCACGACCAGACGATCCTGGCGACCAACACCTCGACCCTGGCGGTCGTCGACCTGGCCATGCAGACGGGGCGCCCCGAGAAAGTGTGCGGCATCCACTTCTTCAACCCCGCACCGGCGATGGGCCTGGTCGAGATCGTCCGCCCCATTACGGCTGTCGACGAGACGATCGAGGAGGCCAAGGCCTTCGCCGAGGCTTGTGGGAAGACGGCAGTTGTCGTCAAGGACCAGGCGGGGTTCATCGTCAATGCCTTGCTGTTCCCATACCTCAACAACGCCGTGAGGCTCCTCGAGCAAGGGGTCGCTTCGATGGAGGACATAGACGAGGCAATGAAGGGAGGCTGCGGCTTCCCAATAGGCCCGTTCGCACTATTGGATCTCGTCGGCCTCGACACCTCGCTTGCGATCCTGGAGGCTCTCTACGACGAGCACCGCGACCACAACTACGCCCCGGTCCCGCGCCTGCGCCGGATGGTGGCGGCAGAAAAGTTGGGGCGTAAGGCAGGGGAGGGGTTCTATCGCTACCGGCGCTCCTAGGCTGGCCGAGAGCGTCCCTGGTAGGCGCCCCAACTCGAACCGGCAGGTGACACTATGACTGGCCGCACGCCCGAGACGCCGTGGACGATGCGCACCTACTCGGGACACTCGTCTGCCACGGCCTCCAACGAGCTGTACCGGCGCAACCTCGCCAAGGGCCAGACGGGTCTTTCCATCGCCTTCGACCTGCCGACGCAGCTCGGGTACGACCCCGATGCCCCTGAGGCAGCCGGTGAAGTGGGCAAGGTCGGAGTCCCTGTCGCCCACGTCGAGCACATGACCCAGCTGTTGGACGGCATCCCTGTCGGCTCGATGAATACGTCGATGACCATCAACGCAACGGCGCCATGGATCCTCGGTTGCTACGTGGCCAACGCCGAGCGTCAAGGGGTGGACCCGTCAGCCCTGGCTGGCACCACGCAGAACGACCTCGTCAAGGAATACCTCTCGCGAGGTACCTACATCTTCCCGCCCGCCGCCAGCCTGCGGTGCACCGTCGACCTCGTCACCTACACCGTTCGTCACATGCCGAAGTGGAACCCGATCAACGTCTGCAGCTATCACCTGCAAGAGGCGGGAGCCACACCGGTACAAGAAGTGGCATACGCACTGGCGACGGCCGTGGCCGTCCTGGACGCCGTCCGTGACTCCGGCCAGGTGACAGCAGCCGAGATGCCACAAGTAGTCGGGCGGATCAGCTTCTTCGTCAATGCGGGGCTACGTTTCGTCGAACAGACGTGCAAGATGCGGGCATTCTCCCGCTTGTGGGACAGGCTTTGCCTCGACCGCTATGGCGTGCAGGACCCCAAGCTTCGGCGCCTTCGCTACGGCGTTCAGGTCAACTCCCTCGGGCTCACCGAGCAGCAGCCCGAGAACAACGTCCAGCGAATCGTTCTCGAGACACTTGGGGTGACGCTTTCTCGCAATGCGCGGGCGCGTGCCGTCCAGTTGCCGGCCTGGAACGAGGCGCTCGGCCTCCCACGGCCTTGGGACCAGCAGTGGTCGCTGCGCATCCAGCAGGTTCTGGCCTTCGAGTCTGACCTGCTCGAGTACCCGGACCTCCTCGACGGCTCCCACGTCATCGAGGAGGTGACTTCCGAGATGGCAGCCGGGGCGAGCCGAGAGTTGCGCGAGGTGCTCGAGATGGGCGGGGCGTACCTTGCGATCGACGAGCTCAAGGCTCGCTTGGTCGCTTCGCAGGCCGAGCGCCTCCGCCGCATCGAGTCCGGTGAGCAGAAAGTCGTCGGCGTCAACTGCTACACCGAGACCGAGCCTTCTCCCTTGCACCGTGCCGACGACACCGCAGCCTCCATCCTCACGGTCGACCCGCGGGTCGAGGCCGAACTGCGGCAGGACGTCACCAATTGGCGCTCCAAGCGGGACGCCGCAGTGGTGACTGCGGCTATCAGCACCCTGAAGAAGGCCGCCGAGTCGGGAGACAACCTCATGCCGGCGACGATCGCCCTCGCCCACGCCGGAGGGACGACTGGCGAGTGGGCAGGCGCATTGCGGCAGGTCTTCGGCGAGTTCAGGGCCCCGACGGGAGTCGCCGGCGGCGTCGGCCACCGTGGTGCCGAGCTGGCCGGTGCCGCGGCCGCCGTACGGGCGGTCGAGGGCGGCCCGCCACGGCTGCTGGTCGCCAAGCCGGGACTCGACGGCCACTCCAACGGGGCCGAGCAGATCGCCGTAGCGGCGCGAGACGCCGGTTTTGAAGTGGTGTACGCCGGCATTCGCCTCACGCCTGTCGAGATCGCCGTCGCAGCCGTGGACGAGGACGTCGACGTCATCGGGCTGTCGATACTGTCCGGCAGCCACATGGAGCTCGTGCCTGAGATCATCGACCAGCTCAAGTCACGCGATGTCGACGCCCCTGTCGTCCTCGGCGGGATCATCCCCGAGCAGGACCAGCCGAAGCTGCTCGCCGCTGGCGTCGCAGCCATCTACACGCCGAAGGACTATTCGATGGCCGACATCCTGGCCGGCCTGGCCGGCCTCGCTGCCGATCACCGGGCTGGAAGATGAGGCCAGGCCGCAGGCTGGCAACTCGAGCCCGAGGAGCTGAGCTACCGATAGGTGGGCATTCAGCTCCTCAGCTTCGCCCTGGCGCCCTGGCGACCTGGCGACCTGGTCACCTGGTCACCTGGCGGCTGCTACCCGAGGAGCTGAGCTACCGATAGGTGGGCATTCAGCTCCTCAGCTTCGCCCTGGCGACCTGGCGACCTGGTCACCTGGTCACCTGGCGGCTGCTACCCGAGGAGCTGAGCTACCGATAGGTGGGCATTCAGCTCCTCAGC
>JBOGHW010000088.1:0-42312 GCA_050744865.1 Acidimicrobiales bacterium
CTCCAATATGCTAGCGCCTCACTGGCAGATTGTCTCACGCGGAAGGCCCCAGTGGTGGATCGAGGAGGGAGGCCGCCTCAGGGGCTACGCCAGGCGCCGAAGCGTCACTTCAGAAGAGCCGCACCCATATCAATTTCCTAGAATCAACACCGAGGGCGACGTGACACATGAGCTGCGGGGACCCGACAGATGAACTCCAGACGACGAGCCACGACTGGTGTTAGTGCTCTGTTGGTCGCATGCGGGCTGGCAGCGTGCGGCGACGTCGGAGCGCACAGCGCAACGACGCACCCGACTGTCCGCCACACTGTCGGTCACCCCATCGTCGACACCTTCGGGGTCGCCGCGAACCACGGGCCTGTGACCGCGACCCTGCACGAGAAGCCAACCCCGATCGCTGGCATCGTGGGAACCGTGGTCCAGGTCGCAACCTCCAACTCCGACACCTACGCACTCACCTCAACCGGAACCGTATGGGCGTGGGGTGTCGCCAACGACGGCGAGCTCGGTGACGGATCCACTCCCGCCTACACCGGTACCGCTAAGGAAGTGGACTTTCCCAGCGGCGTCACGATCAGCGAGCTCGCGAACCCGATGCCCTTCGACGGTGCCCTGGCCATCGACTCTCGGGGGGATGCCTGGGGGTGGGGACTCAACGTGTCAGGCGACCTGTGCCTGCAAGACCGATTCGCTGTGCTGCGGCCGGTACGCCTACCCCTTTCTCACGTCAGCTTGGCCGCCGGTGCCCGCTCACACTCGTTGTTCGACTCGAACGGTTCGGTTTACGCATGCGGGGGTGACGAGTACGGCGCGCTCGGCAACGGCTCCATGACTTCGAGCTCGACTCCGACTCGCGTCCGCGGCCTGCCCGAGGGAAGAGTCAAGGCACTAACGGCGTCATGGGGAAACTCCGGTGCGTTGATGGACAACGGTAGGTATTACGACTGGGGCTACAACCGAGCGGGCCAGCTCGGTGATGGAAGCACAACGGACAGCGACCTGCCTGTCCACGTCAATCTGCCAGCAGCCGTCGTCCAGGTCTTCCAAGGAGGCAGTGGCGCAACGAACGGGCAAACGCTTGCCATCGTGGCGGGCGACTCTCTTTGGGCATGGGGCAACGGGACGGACGGCCAGCTTGGCGATAGCAGCAAAAGTAGTTCTACGGTTCCGATCCGCGTCAGGCTCCCGGGCGGGGCAAAGGCGGTCAAGGTGGCTTCCGGTGGCTCCGCTTGCTACGCCATCGATAAGGCAGGAAGACTCTGGGCATGGGGTCGCAACAACTTCGGACAACTTGGGACGGGTAGCGCCGGACCGGATCGGCTCCGCCCGCTCCTTACCAGGATCTCGCTCTCGGAAGTCTCGTCGACGGCACAGAATGTTGCCGGACTCGCTGGTGGTTGACCCAGACACGAAGCCCAGCCCAACCATCCAACTCGCAGGTGATTCACCGGCTCGCTCGAGACGGGAGACAGGCAGCCAGCTCGTGCCCAGGCTGACGATGGCGCCGATGGTGGGGCGGTGGGTGGGGCGGTGGGTGGGTTGGTTGCTGGGTTGGTTGGGTTGGGGTGGCCGAGGGGACTTGAACCCCCGACTTCCAGGACCACAACCTGGCGCTCTGCCAACTGAGCTACGACCACCATGCGGGCGCCCACCGGAGTGTGCGCCGACAGTAAATCATGGCACACCCGCCGCCGCTGCCAGCCAGCCGAGGACAAGAAGACAGCCCGCCGGGTCAGCACTGGCCGCCGACGGCCCCGTCTGCGAGCGAGCAGACCCCTAGGGGCTCCCAGGCGGCGGCTCGGTGGCGGCGGCCGGACGTGGCAGCGACGAGATCACCCGCACGGCGTCCACGTCACGGTGCATCTGCTCGATCAGCGCCTCGCTCGACTCGAAACGCGCCTGCCCCCTCACCATGTCTCCACACACCACTCGCACGGTCTCCCCGTAGAGGTCGCCGTCGAAGTCCAGCACGTAGACCTCCACCAGGCGCTTCCCGTGGTGGGCGTAGTAAGTAGGGCGCGTCCCGACCGAGATGGCCGCCGCGTGCGTCACCCCTCCCTCACGCTCGAGACGGCCGGCGTAGACACCGTCCGCCGGTAGCACGGCCGCCGGAGGCAACTCGACGTTGGCCGTCGGGAAGCCAAGGAGCCGGCCCCTTCTGTCGCCCGTCACCACGACACCGTCGAGGGTCACCTCCGTCTCGCTCTCGTGGGTCATCGGCGCGAAGCTAGCCGGGTGGTTGCCTCTGTCGTGATCCGTGAAGTAGGGCCCCGCGACGGCCTGCAGGGAGAGGTGCCCGTTGCCCCCGAAACGCGAGCCGGCCTTGTCGACGCACTGGTGGCGGTGGGATGCCGTCGCGTCGAGGCAGTGAGCTTCGTGTCGGAGAAAGCCGTCCCGGCCATGGCCGACGCTTCCCAGGTAGTCGCGGCTTTGAAGCTCCGCCATGAGTGCCGCCTGACCGCCCTCGTGCCAAACGTGCGGGGCGCCGAGGCGGCGTTGGCGTCAGGAGTCGACGAGATCACCGTCACCGTCGCTGCTTCGCTGGAATACAACCGGCGCAACGTCAACCGCACCATCGAGGAGTCCGTCGACGAGATCGACCGGGTGTGCGCTCTGGCTGAGGCGGCCGGCGTGCCGGTCGACGCCGTCATCTCGTGCGCCTTCGGCTCCCCCTATGAAGGCGACATCGCCGCGCCGGACGTAGCTGAGCTGGGCGCGCGCCTGCGTGAGGCGGGCGCAGCCGACCTGACGCTGGCCGACACCACCGGCATGGCCACCCCACGCGTCCTGTCAGAGGTGCTCGAGCTGACGGGGACGGGCGTCGGCCTCCACCTGCACGAGACACGGGGAACCGCCCTCCTCAACGCCTATGTTGCGCTGCAGGCAGGGGTGGTTCGTTTCGACACTGCAGTAGGCGGGCTCGGCGGGTCCCCATTCGCCACGGGGGCAGGCGGCAACCTCGCGACAGAGGACTTGGTAGCGCTGCTCGACGACATGGGCATCGAGACGGGTATCGACCTCGATGGACTGCTCGAAGTCGCCACGAAGGTGGCGACGATCGTCGGGCACGCCGTGCCGAGCAGGACCAGCGCTGCCGGCCCGCGGAACCGCCTGAGGAGGGCCGAGCGCCTCGGCAACGCTGCTGTCGGCGACTCCGCCGGCGACTCCACTTCCGCCAACGCCCTCGAAGGGAGGCACGCCTGACTATCCCCCACTCGGCACGCCCAGGTCGTCATAATCGGCTCATGACCTCTCTCATGTCCGCGCGGACCGAGCGGCTCGACAAAGGCGGCAATGCTGGTCAAGAACCCACGGCTCGCCTTGGATTCCGGGCGCGCCTGACCGATCACCTCTCTGTCGCCGTCGGCACCGAGCAGGGCCTGTTCGCGATCAGGGACGGCGAGACCGATGGGCCGTACTTCTCAGGTTGTGAGGTGTCGGCCTTCCTGCAGATCGGGGATCGTTGCTACGCCGGCGCCGCCAGCGCGACCGACGACCCTGTCGTCTACGTGAGCCAGGACCGGGGCCTCACCTGGAACCTCGGCGAGCCTATTCGGGTGGCGTTTCCCGAGGGATCAGGTCGTGCCGTCGATCGAGTCACTCAGCTGCAAGTCGACAACTCGACCGGGCCACCGACGAGCGGCGCGCCTTCCGAGGACCTTCGGCCTGCCATCTTGGCCACATCGGACCCGGCAGCGCTCTTCAGGTCGCTCGACGATGGCAACACGTTCGACCTCGCCTACGACTTCTGCGCCGGAGGTGACTCGAGCACCGACTCCCAGCGACCTATTGCCGTGCTGCACTCGCTCCTCACGCACCGAGCCAGGCCTGGCCGTATCGTTGTGGGCATCCTCGGGGCCGGGGTGTTTCGCTCAGGAGACGGCGGCGCCACCTTCCAGGCCAGCAACGGCGACCTGCCGGCGGAGGGGGCGTACGTGAGCAGGATCGCCCTGGACCCGAGCTACCCTGACCGTTTGTGGGCCAGGACCGGCGCCGGCACCTACCGCTCGGACGATGCCGGAGATTCTTGGGCGCCGGCAGCGCCTGGAACTGTTGGCGGCCATGACGACGGCCCAGTGGTAGGCGCCGCCCTCGGCTGGAGCGAAGTGACCGAGTCGGTGCCTCATGCCGGTGCCAACTATGCAGTGCTCGGCGAAGCATTCACCGCCGGGGAAGACTCGCCGTTCCCTCTCGCGTTCGGCACCCAGGCGGGCGAAGTCTTCGCATCCCTCGACGGCGGCATCACCTGGCGGCGGACTGCCTCCGGCCTTCCGCCGGTGCTCTGTGTCCGCGTGCTCGGCTAGCGCGGTCGGCGCGGCTGACGCCTGGCTGATGCGGGCTACAGCTGTGCCGACCTGAGTGGGGAACCTCCTACTGGTCGACCATCCGGTAGTCGCTGACCGGGTCGGGCGGTTGAGGGACGTGAACACGTCGGCCAGCGCATTTCGGCAATTGGTGGCCGAAGTGTCGGTCTTCGTTGCCTACGAGGCGCTGCGCGACCTGGCGCGGGGCGAGTCGGTGATCGACACACCCGTGGCGGCCGAGGTGTCAGTTACTCAGGTGTCCGAGAGCGTGCTGCTCGTCCCGGTGCTACGGGCGGGCCTCGGAATGGTGCAGGCGATCCAGGAGCTGCTGCCCTTGACACGAGTGGCTCATGTCGGGCTTCGCCGTGACGAGACGACGCACCGCGCCGACGTCTACCTCAACCGCCTGCCACCGAACCTCGCTGGCCAACGTCTGGTCGTCTGCGATCCGATGCTGGCGACGGGCGGCTCGCTGGCGACCGTGTGCTCCCTGGCCGTAGAACGCGGAGCCACCAATGTGACAGCCCTCTGCCTGATTGCCTCGCAGCCCGGCCTCGAATACTTCCACTCGATCCACCCGGACATCCTGGTTGCCTGCGCGGGCGTGGACGCCGCCCTGAACGACAACGCCTTCATCGTGCCCGGGCTCGGCGACGCCGGGGACCGGCTGTTCGGCCCGCCCTAACCGGCGGTCAGCACCGATGACACCGGTCAGAGCCCTCAACGTCGTGGAGCAGACGCCCCGGCCCTAGCCCAGGTGGGCCGTCTCACGCGCCGAACCGACGCCAGAAGTGTACGTCCGGCGGCCCACCTCGCCCCCGCCCGCGCCCGCCGTGGCCCTGGGCATCAGGTGGCCGTGTCCGCGCCCGCCTCCTAGAGACGTAAGTCGGCCGCCCCACCTCGTCGGGAGCCAGCCTCGGCGCGGGGACCCGCAGCTGAAGACGCTGCTAAAGAACAGGCGGCGCTTGCTTAAAAAGCAGCGTCCTACAGCCCGATGTCCTCGTACCAGACTTCGGGGTTGGCAGCTACGTAGTCGCCGAGAAGCGAGATGCACTCACGGTCGTCAAGATCGAGAATCTCCACCCCGTTCTCGGCCAGCCAGTCGTGACCGCCTTGGAAGTTGCGGGACTCCCCCATCACGACCGCCCCGATCCCGAACTGGCGCACCAGCCCGCTGCAGTACCAGCACGGGGACAGGGTCGTCACCATCACGCAAGCGGAGTAGTCCCTCATGCGGCCGGCATCCCGGAAGGCCGACGTCTCGCCGTGCAACGAGGCGTCTCCGTACTGGACCCTGCGGTTGCGGCCCCGCCCTAGCAGCGTGCCGTCCCTACGGAAGAGCGCTCCTCCTATCGGGATACCGCCTTCTGCCAAGCCACTTCGAGCCTCCTCCAGTGCGATCTGCAGCCATCCAGCGGCGGCGCTTCGGTCTAGTGGCAGGCCCACAGCTCCCTCGATGTCGTGCACGCCGCTCCTTTGAGACTGGGGCCTGCTTGCATCACGGCGCCGGAGCGGCCAGAGTCGGGCAGGTGACTGCCCCTCGAACCTATCGCACCACCGTCGGTTCCCAAGAGATCGACTTGCCACTCGTGCAAGTGGCGCCCGACGTGACCATCGCGTTGCTCATCTGTGTCGACCACGGCGTGGGCTTCACCGAGACGGCGGGCAAGGAGCTCGCCCAGCAGCTGCGAGACCTCGACATCGAGATCGTCGCTTCCGTAGCCACAATGGGCATCCCGCTGGCCATCGAAGTAACCAGGGCGCTCGGGCTCGACGACTACGCCATCTTGCACAAGACGCCCAAGGTCCACCTGCAGAACGCCGTGTCCGAGGACGTCAGGTCGATCACGACCGACCGCGAGCAGCGGCTGTTGTTCGACCAGGCCCGCATACATGCCGTCGAAGGGCGCCGCGTGGCGATCGTCGACGACGTCATCTCCACTGGCGGCTCGAGCCGGGCAGCTCTCAACTTGATCCGCAAGATCGGCGGGCAGCCTGTCGCCTTCGGGGCGCTGCTCACCGAGGGCGGTCTTTGGCGCCAAGCCCTCGGCGAGGACACCAAGCTCGTACACGCCCTCGGATCGATCCCGCTGTTCCGCCACAGCGATGACGGCACCTTCGTCGAGGAGTGGGGGCGGCGCGACTAGCCGACGAGCAGCGTCGCCTGCTGCGCAGCCTGCCTGCGCACGGTGACCCACCCGAGGATCAGGTAGACGATGCCGCCGCCGATGATCCCGCTGAACACGCTCATGTCGGCGCCCCCGGCGCCAAAGGCGCGGGCGATCGGCCCGACGTAGAAGAGCTGGTCCAGCGACAACACAGACAGGACGGTACCGACGGCTTGGGCGATGATGGCCGCCCAGTTGACTCCGCCCACGCTCCAGTAGATCGACCGTCTGTCAGTCTTCTGCAGCTCGGCGGGCACGTACCGGAAGCGCCTCATCGCCCAGTCGACGAGGAAGACCGCCATCCACGGCCCGATCCAGGCGATGACGCAGTCGACGAAGTCGGACAGGTAAGTGGTAAAGGACGAGTTGAACAAGGCGTAGAGCGTGACGAACACGCAGATGGCACTGTCGACCAGCACCGCCTGGTACCGCTTCACCTTGAGGCCGAGCGCCTGCAGCGTGACTCCTGACGAGTAGAGGTCAAGGCTGTTGATCCCGAACAGCTGCACGATGCAAAAGATCATGAAGACGACGACGAACCAGCTCGGAATCACGCTCTGGTGGTCGAACGGGACGAAAGCGCCGCCCGCGCCGCCGATGTTCGAGACGAAGGTACCGACGGCCGCCCCGAGCGTCATGACGACGATCTCGGGCAAGGCGGTCGCCAGGAACACCCAACCGACGATCGCAGGCTTGGAGGCCCGCCGAGGCAGGTACCGCGAGTAGTCGTTGCCGCACTCGGCCCAGCCGAGGCCGCTCAGGACGATCGTGAAGGCGAGCCCGACCATGAAGTACTGCCAGCCGTGGGCGAACGACAGCGAGCCGGCGTCAAGGTGCATGTGCCCGGCCGAGAAGCCCAACACGACCGCGTATATCACCACACAGGGCAGGATCAGCCAGCGCAGGGTCTTCACGATCGTGGCGTGCCCGAGGAAGGGAAGCACGGCCTGGATGCCGATGGCAACCAGGGCGAGCACCACTTTGGCCGGAGTCCCGACAGCTATCCCTCCCTTGCTCATCAAGACTATTCCTGCCCCGACGATGAGGATGAGACCCTCGACTTCGAAGCCGATCTGCGTCAGCCAGTTGAACAAGGCGATGAGCCGGGAACCGTTCGGCCCGTACGGAGCACGGTTGACACCGAAGACCGTCGTACCGGCGTCCGGCCCCTGCAGGCTGCAGATACCCAGCAGCAGGTAGGACAAGTTGCCGACGACGATGAGGACGAGTGCTTCCTTGAACCCGAAGCCGAAGCCGCTGACCAGAATGGCTCCGTACACGAAGTACTCGATCTGGACGCTGGCGCCGGCCCACATGCCGGCCAGGTCACGCGGCCTGGCCCAGCGCTCGGTCTCGGCGACGTAGTCGATCCCGTGCTGCTCGATGTGAAAGGCCTTGTCCGCCTCAGGAACGGACGAAGGACTTACGGTTGCGGTGTCGACGGTGGCCAACTCTCTCCTCTCACAGCCGGCCGCGCCAAGGGCGGCCTGTCAGGGCGACCGGAGCCTACACAGCTGCTGCCTGCTGCTCGGTTCATTTGGCGAGAATCGACCCTATGCCAACCGTGCCGGCAGATTACGGTGGTGGTATGAGTCCGTCACGGGATCGTCACGCTGTGCGACCGGCCAAGGCGCGCTTCAGCGGTTCCTCGCTGGTATGGCGGGCTATCAGGTGGCGGGCCGGTTCGTCGCTCGTGTTTCTCGCTGTCGGTGTCGCCGCAATAGCTGTCGCCAGCGCCGTGCCGACCTATTTGGCGGCCGCCGACCAGTCACTCGTCAGCGCACAGCTCGCCAGCAAGCCAGTCACCTCCACCGGGTTCTCGATAATCCCCTCACCCGGCGGTGCCAGCGCCTCGCCTGCGGCACTCCTGGCGCTGGCAAGACAGCTCCCCGGCGGCGCCGGACCGGATAAGCAGTTCGACACCCCCATCATCCAGCAGACGGCCCAGGGCTCCTTGGTGAACATCAAGTCGAAACAGGGCAGCCAGATCACGTTCTTGTCCCGCACAGGGGTCTGCGGCCAGATCCACGTCGTGGCCGGCGTATGTGCCACCAAACCCGGCCAGGTCGTCATCTCGACAAGGACAGCCGCGGCCGTCGGCGCCAAGGTCGGCGACAGGCTCTACCCGAAAGGAGGGCCGCCCGTTCGCGGAGTGGCGCACCAGCTCTCGGTCGTCGTCTCGGGCCTGTACGCCGCGCCGCCCGCTGTCGACGACTACTGGTGGGGCGAGAACCCTTTCCCATACGGCCTTCCTGCAGGCCCCCTCGAGATAAGCCTCGACGACGGCTTCGTCACGTTGGGAACAGCCGTTACCCTTGCCAACCTGTTGCCAGGGGCCGATCTGGCTCAGGTGCCTCTAGACGACAGCAGGGTCCTCGCCACGGCGCTTCCGGCCCTCCGCAGCCAGCTGGGAGCCTTCCAGAGTCGCCTGACCTCCAGTCGCATGGGAAGTGGCTCGGGCCTGTTCGCGATTCTCGGCAGCATCTCTGACCAAGAGAGCCAAGCCCGTAACGTCGCCGCCGTCATTGGGCTCGAGCTCGTCCTGCTGGCTCTCCTCGTGCTCTACGGGGTAGCCGCCGGCACGGGAGCCGAACGCGGGCCGGACCTCACCATCGCCGAACTGAGAGGGCTACGGCGGCGCTCGATGGCGGCACTGGCACTTCGCGAGCCTGCCGTGCTCTTGATAGTGGCGGCACCCGTAGGATTGCTCGTCGGTTGGGCGGTAGTCCGCGCCCTGGCGCCTCACCTGTTCGGCGCCCACACGCCCGTGACGATCGACTCGCTCACGATCGGCGCCGTCGTATTGACTTTCGTCGGCGGGTTGATCTCCTCGGCGATGGGCGTCAGGTCCCTGATTCGTCCGTCGCTCGTAAACGAGTCCCGAGCCGCAGCCGCCAGGCGTGCCGCCCGCGGCGCCACCATCGCCGACGCTCTGGTCGTCCTTCTCGCCGTGGCTGCCGTAGTGCAACTCGTCACAGCCGGCGCCGCGCACGGTGGCCTCAACGGTCAGGGCACTGCCGGCGCAGGCACGTCCTCGAACCCGCTGGCGGCTCTCGCCCCTGCACTCGTCGCCCTCGCAGTCGGCGTGGCGGCTGCACGCCTCCTACCCTGGGCGGTCCGGGCCATATCGCGCTCGGTCCGCTGGAGCCGCCGCGTCGGCACCTCGTTGGCTTGTGCCAGCATCACGCGCCGGCCCGGTATGGCAAGGCGAGTGCTCATCCCGACGATCGCAGTCGGACTTCTCGTCTTCTCCATCGCAGCTTTCGACGTGGCTCGGGCCAACCGCAACCAGCAGGCCATGTTCAACACGGGCGCCGCCGTCGTGGACCATGTCCAGGTGCCCAACGGCCTCGATTTCGTCACGGCTGTGCGCAAAGCGGATCCGAGAGGCAGAGAGGCGATGGCAGTGTCGACGTTCCAGAGCCCCAGTGGATCCATCCTGGCCGTCGACGCAACCCGGCTGGCGTCCGTAGGCGGTTGGCCTCAGGGGATCTCGGCCGACACCGCCGCCCAAGTTGCCCACTACCTGACACCCCCCGCCGGACCGCCCCTAGTCGTCCCTCCCACCTCGTCCTTTCGTCTCGGCATCGACCTAACGGCCAAGATCCGTCCCGACCCGACGATCGAGATCGAGGTCTACAACATCGCTGCCTCCAGTGAGGTCGAGGTTGCCATCACCTCGGTCGCGCAGGGGTCACACCAGTACTCCGTCGACCTCGACGGCGTCTGCTCGGACTCCTGCGACATAGTCAAGCTGACTCCGTACTGGAATGCGCCCCCGGCGTCGAGCGGGCAGGTGCGTATGCCGATGCGTTTCTTTGGTCTGGACGCCAAGGCTCCCGACGGGCGCTGGGTCCCTGTTCCCGGTGCCTTCCAGAAGCTCGGCGATTGGATCGGCAGCTCCCCGGCGGTGCAGGTGACTGCCGCCGCGGGCGGGCTGCTAGCCGACTTCGACGTCGACATCTCGGCCACCGCCGTCTCGCTCGATCGCAGCGACGAACCGCTGCTCCTACCGGCGGTCGTCACCACCCGGATCGTGGCTTCCAACCCGAGTCTCTCGACTCCCGACCAGTACCCGGCGCTCGGACTGGACGGGGCCGACCTGACGGTGTCCGGCCGCGTCGTAGCCGACGCCATCCCGCTGCTCGGGGACAACGCCGTCCTCGTCGACCTCACCTACGGCGAGCGAGCAGAGTCGGGGCCGTCGCTGGCGACTGACGAGATCTGGTTCGCCAAACCTCCCTCGCGCACACTGCTTCACAGGCTGAGTGCAGAAGGCATCATTGTCCTGTCCTCGACATCGGTGACTTCGGCCGAGGCGAGTCTCAATCGCTCCGGCCCGGCGCTCGCCTTCGAGCTCTTCCTGCTCGCCGCGCTAGCAGCTGTGTTGCTCACCCTGGGATCCCTAGTGTTCGCCGTTGCCTCCGGATCGCGTGCGCGGGCCGTCGAGATCGCCGCTTTGACAGCCGTGGGCGTGCCGAGGGGGCTGCTCCGGCGGTCCTTGATAGCGGAGTACGGCGCTGTTGTACTGGCCGGCGTCCTGCTCGGCTTGCTCTCGGGGCTGATCACCATCCACCTCGCACTGGGCGCTCTCCCGGAGTTCGCTCCCGGGCGTGTCGGGCCTGTCTTCGGCTTCTTCGTGCCGTGGGAAGAAGTCCTCCTGGCTTGCGTCGCCACGCTCGTCGTGCTCGTCGCCGGGACAACGCTAGCCACGAGCCTGGTCATGCGCCGTGCCGTGCCAGCCTGCCTGAGGATCTCCCAGTGAGCATCGGAGCCCTCGTACCGCTGCTGCAGCGGCACCACCAGGACCCCGGCCTGGCAGTCAACTGCCTCGGCATCGTTCACCTCTACCATCTCGAGGGCGCAGAAGTCGTCGCCCTGCGTGGCGTCGATCTTGACATCGATGCCGGCGAGATGCTCGCGCTGCTCGGGCCGTCCGGCGCCGGCAAGTCCACCCTGTTGCGAATGCTCGGCGGCTTGATCAAACCTTCGGCAGGGCGGGTCCTCGTCGGCGGCCGCGACCTCACCCGCATGCCACCCAACGAGCTACGGGAATTTCGCGCCAGCGAGATCGGCATCGTGCTGCAGGACGCTGCTTCGAACCTGCTGCCCTACGCGACGGTCGCCGAGAACGTCGGCTTCGCAGCGCGTGGCGCCCAACAGCGCAACTCGCCAACGGCCTTCAACCGAGCAGAGCTGCCTGGCCTTCTCGACTTGCTGGGGATAGCGCACCTCGCCTCCGAGCGGCTCTCAGCCCTCTCGGGAGGTGACCAGCAGCGTGCTGCCCTAGCGGCGGGAGCAGCCGGCGGCGGGAGGTTGCTGCTCATCGACGAGCCCACCAGCCAGCTAGACGCCGAAGCTCGGGACTCGGTCATCGAGGCCCTCCATGTGCTCCACCAAGCCCTGACTGCCACCATCGTCATGGTCACGCACGATCCCACCGTCGCAGCGTCCGTGCCGCGGACAGTAACGATCCGCGACGGGCGAGTCGGCTCCGAAGGCCACCACGGCACCCAGTACGCCGTGGTGGGACGAGACGGCGCCGTTCAGCTACCGCCGGAGATCCTCGAGCTGTTGCCGCCATTGACACTCGTGCGCCTTCAGCGCCTGCCCAACGGTGTCGAGCTCACGACAGCTTCTCCTGACGAGACCCCGTCCGGAGGTGCGGAATGAACCCCTCAGACGCTCAGCCTGGGCTGCAGCTACGGGCGCAGGGACTCAAGATCGGCTTCCGTGGGCACGACGTCCTGTCAGGCCTCGACCTGAGCGCCGGCGGCGGCGAGCTCGTGGCGATCACCGGCCCCTCCGGAACGGGCAAGACGACGCTCCTCATGATCCTCGCAGGCATCCTTCGGTCAGACGGCGGTTCCGTGGAGATCGTCGGCTCGCCCGGAGACGAGCCTGCTCGGGCCGGCGCTGCGCCCGAGGCTACTGGCCTCCCAGACAAGGACACCGGGGTCGCAAGCCCGGCCGATCACGAGCCCACAGCGCACGTCGGCTTGGCGCCAGTACCTCCTAGGTACAGATCCGGCCCCGAGCTCTCGGCCGACATCTCGCTCGCCGATGACACCGCAGCGGGTCGGCCAGCAGGTTCGACCGCCAGAGCCGCCCGGGCAGCGCTCAGCGACTCACCTCCCTCGGAGGCTGTCGGCCGGCGACGGCGCCAGCTGGCCGCTTCCGAGGCTTCTCTGATCACCGTGAAACAACGGATCGCTTACGTGCCTCAGACCCTCGGCCTGGCCCCGTGGCTGAGCGCTTCTGAGAACGTCTCGATAGTGCTTCGCGTGTTGCGCACACCGCCCGAGGAGGTTCGCTGGCGAACCGAGGCGGCTTTGACCTCGGTCGGGCTGGAGAGCGCGAGCGACCGCATCGTCACCGAGCTGTCGGGTGGGCAGCGCCAGCGCGTCACCGTCGCCAGGGCGCTGGCCGCAGAGCCAGACGTGCTACTGGCCGACGAGCCGACCGCCGAGCTCGACGCCGACAACCGCCGAGCCGTGCTTGAGCTACTCCTCGGAGTAGCCGACCGCGGGTCCCTGGTCGTGGTGGCCACCCACGACCCCGACGTGGCTGAGGCCTGCACCGTCGCCTACCAGATCAAAGGCGGGCGCCTGGCCGACCTCTAGCCGCCGGCCGGCTACGAGCAGCCGCTCGTGGCTCCACAGCTCGGGCAGGCGTAGCAGGAGCCAGCCCTTTGCATGACGTTGCCGCAGGCATAGCAGAACGGCGCGTCACGGCTCTCGAGGCCGACACCGGTGCTCGCCGGGTCGGCCGGCGCCAAGGACGCCGCGGCGTCACCGCCGGGGCCGTAGCGCTCACGGTCCTGCTTGTCGGCATCCTGAGCCTCAAGGTCCTCCAACCCGGGCAAGGTCGGCTGTGACCGCTCGTTCGTCGAGAGGACCCCGAGCTCCAAGCGCTCGTCGAAGCTCAAGTAGTCGAGCGCCAACCGCCGGAAGATGTAGTCGACGAGGCTCGACGCCAAGCGCAACTCCTGGTCGTCGGTGATACCCGCAGGTTCGAATCGCATATTCGTGTACTTCTGCACGAACGTCGACAAGGGCACCCCGTGCTGTAGCCCGAGGCTGACCGAGATGGAGAAGGCGTCCATCACACCCGAAAGGGTGGAGCCCTGCTTGGATACCTTCATGAAGACCTCACCCGGCCTGCCGTCCTCGTACTCGCCGACGGTGACATAGCCCTTGCAGTCGGCCACCCGGAACGCGAAGGTGTTCGACTTGCGACGCCGGGGCAAGCGGGTACGGCTGCTGGCGGCCGGGGCACTCACATGCGAGTTCTGCAGCGCCGTCTCGAGCTCGGCGATCTTGGCGACCAGATCGGCCTCCTTGGCCGAGTATGCGGCTTCGACAGCTTGCAGCTCGGCGTGCACCGGCTCGTCACCGCCGGAGCTGGCCTCGGCAACAGCGCCGGCCTTTTTGGTCATGGACAGCGGTTGGGCCACCTTGCAGTTGTCACGGTAGATCGCGATCGCCTTCAGCCCCATCTTCCAGGCGTCGATGTGAAGCTGCTCCACCTCCTCGACGGTGACCCGCTCGGGCATGTTGACGGTGTTGTGATTGACGATGCCGTTGCCGACGAAGGCTTGAGTCGCAGGAACCGAGATGTCATAGACCTCGCGCACGCCTGCCTCGACGACACTCTCCACAGGGCTGAAGGACAGGTCGTCATCGGTTGCGGCAGTGTCTCCGAGGGCCAGCTGCCGCAACGAGAGCGCCCTGGCCGCCTTGTCGGGCTCGAGAAACGGGACCAGCGCGCACAGCCGCCCCGCGAATCTCCCAGACGCCCCAATCTCGGCATCGGTCTTGACTGACACGACACCAAGGTTCGTGAGGATCGCCTGCAGATCGTCGAGCAGGGCCGGGGAGCCGAGGCGGATGGCCCACTGGCGGCTCTCGACTGACACGTCGGCGTCCTGGGACATGCCCTGGACAAACGCCAACACCATGGAGCGAGGAGATCGCAGGACCGCCTCGGGCACCCGTCGTGTCGAGGCGGAGCCACCGCATCCGAGGTAGTCGAGGAGCTCGACGACCGTCTGCGACGCGATGGCCACACTGGAGCGACAGCCGGCGTGCCGCAGGATGTCCGCCCGGACGCCAAAGAGCCTCTCGGCAGTCGCGGCAACCTTCTCCAACACCGAGTCGAATGAGCTCGTGATGCTGACGGTCCAAGTCGATCGAACTGTGCAACCCTGCGACGCGTAAGCGCCGACGAGGAAGGCCAAGTCCTCTGTCATCTCCCCGGGAACAGCGACAGCCCTGTCTGCAGGCGCCAGGAGTGGCTCGAAGCTCCGCAAGCTGGCCGGGACCACCGACCACATCTCGGCTCCGTACTTCGTCGCCACAGGCTCGCCCGGCTCGATCTCGTCGAGCCTGCGCCACTCGAGCCCGGGCGCACCGGCGACCAGCACTCGGTGATTCGGTGTACCAGTGACGTGGTGGCCGGACCGGAGTGTCACGGTTCGAACCCGCTGAGGGCCGCCGTAGTAAAAGGCGTCAGTCTTCTGCGGACCGTCGAGGCTCGAGACGATCAGCGCCTCGTCCCTGAAGGAGTTCGCCTCCTCGCCGTGGTGCAACGAGTCGATACGGACGAGCCCGTCCTCGGTGGTGAGCAGCGTGTCGCCCACTACGCACTTGGAGATGGCCCCGCTGACGAACGGCTGGGCAGCCGCCATCATCTTGACGTGCCCGAGGTAGTGGATGACGTTGTCGCCCATCGAGCAGGCAAAGACCGGCAGGTGCTCTGCTGCCAGGTGAGGCGCCCCCACGATCGTCTTGTGCTCGTCGATGTGGGCGACGATCTCGTCGACCTGCTCGGCGCTGTATCCGAGCTTGCGGAGCGCCCGCGGCACCGTCTGGTTGACAATCGACATCGTGCCGCCGCCCACGAGCTTCTTCGTCTTGACGAGACCGAGATCCGGCTCGATGCCGGTCGTGTCGCAGTCCATCAGGAACGAGATCGTCCCAGTCGGGGCCAGCACTGTCGCCTGTGAGTTGCGGACACCGTGCGCCTCGGCCAGCTCGACGGCTGTGTCCCAGGACTCCTGGGCAGCCGACAAAAGCTCTGTCGGGACCAGCTCCTCGTCGATCTCGGCCACAGCGGCTCGGTGCATCTTCAGCACCTTGATCATCGGCTCGGCGTTCTTGTGGAAGCCGGCGAACGGGCCCATCCGAGCCGCCATCTTCGCCGACGTCACGTAGGCAGCACCGGTCATGAGCGCCGTCAAGGCGGCAGCCCAGGCTCGCCCCTCATCCGAGTCATACGGCAGTCCTTCTGACATGAGAAGGGCACCGAGGTTGGCATATCCGAGACCGAGCTCGCGGAAGGCCCGAGTCGTGTCGCCGATCTTGTCCGTAGGGTAGTCGGCGTTGCCGATCAGGATCTCCTGGGCGGTGAAGACGACCTCGCAGGCGTGACGGTACCCCTCGACGTCGAACTCGCCACCCTCGTCGATGAAGCGCAGCAGGTTGAGGCTGGCGAGGTTGCAGCTCGAGTTGTCGAGGTGCACGTACTCCGAGCAGGGGTTGCTGGCAGTGATGCGACCGGTGTTGGGCGCCGTGTGCCACCTGTTGATTGTCGTGTCGTACTGCATCCCGGGGTCGGCGCACTCCCAGGCAGCCTCGGCGATCTGGCGAAACAGTGCGCGTGCCTTGACAGTCTGTATGACCGCACCGTCAATGCGGCCGACGAGATCCCAGTCGGCGTCGGCCAGGACGGCCTGCATGAATTCGTCCGTCACGCGCACAGAGTTGTTGGCGTTCTGGTACTGCGTCGAGTGGCTGTCGGCTCCGTCCAGATCCATATCGAAGCCGGCTTGTGCCAGCACGCGGGCCTTGCGCTCCTCCTTGGCCTTGCACCAGATGAACTCCTGGATGTCCGGGTGGTCCGAGTCCAGGATCACCATCTTGGCGGCCCGGCGCGTCTTGCCTCCTGACTTGATCGTGCCTGCCGAGGCGTCGGCGCCACGCATGAAGCTCACGGGACCGGAGGCAGTGCCGCCACCCTCGAGGAGCTCCTTGGACGCCCTGATGCGGGACAGGTTCACACCCGAGCCCGACCCGCCCTTGAAGATGGTGCCCTCCTCGACGTACCAGTTGAGGATCGACTTCATCGAGTCGTCGACGGCCAGGATGAAGCAGGCGCTCGCCTGCTGCGGCACGCCCTTCACTCCGATGTTGAACCAGACCGGCGAGTTGAAGGCCGCCTTCTGCTCGACGATCAAGTGCTTCAGTTCGTCGCTGAAGGCCGCGACCTCTGCGGCGTCGATGAAGTATCCGTCCTTGCTGCCCCAAGCCGCGATCGTGTCGACCACGCGGTCGATCACCTGGCGGAGCGACGTCTCCCGCTCCGGCGTGCCGAGCGTCCCGCGGAAGTACTTCTGGGCGAGGATGTTGGTGGCGTTGACACTCCACGTGGAGGGAACCTCGACGCCTAGCTGCTCGAAGGCGACCGCGCCGGTGCGAAAATCAGAGATGCGGGAGTCCCGGTGATCCCAGGTGACCTGGTCATAGGGATGCTTGCCCTCTTCGGTGAAGTAGCGCCGAATGCCGATACCCAACCGATTCTCTGCGACGGCCATTGCCTGTCCCCTCCTTGCCGGTCTCACCGGTTCGATCCTAATAACCACAAGATGTAGTAGTGCCTGTCCGTGTCACTACTAGATAGCCGGGTAATTACAGCACCGTAGTTACCTCCGTGTCAACGGGTAGGGCGGCGCGGCGATGCAGGTCAGAGGCCGCTCGCGAAGGTTTGCATTTTGCCAATTGCAGTGCGCACAGGCGGTGCAAGGGGCTACGGTCCGGACCGTGGCTTTCGTGGTGGCAGTAGACGCCGGCACCAGTGGGGTACGGGCACTGGCGGTTGCCGAGGACGGTGAGATAGTCCTCGTGTCCTACAGGGAGCTGACCCAGTACTTCCCCCGCCCAGGCTGGGTGGAGCACGACGCAGCGGAGATCTGGCGGCTCGTGCAGGAGACGCTGAGCGAGCTCTGCTCCGGCCTGGCTGCGACCTACCCGGGACAGTCGATCGCCGCCATCGGCATCACGAACCAGCGCGAGACGGCGGTCGCATGGGACACCCGCACGGGCGAACCGTTGCACCGGGCCATCGTCTGGCAGGACAGGCGGACGGCACAGCGCTGCGAGGAGCTGGCCGAAGCGGGACATCTCGAGCTCGTCCGACAGCGGACCGGACTCGTGCTCGACAGCTACTTCACGGCCACCAAGTGGGAGTGGATGCTACGCCGGGGAGGCGTCGAAGCAACGGGCCACCTCGCTCTCGGGACTGTCGACGACTGGGTGTGCTGGAACCTGACAGGCGGCCCGCGCAAAGGAGTGCACGCCACGGATGCTTCAAACGCCTCGCGGACGATGTGCTACGACATCGTCGAGCGGCAGTGGTCGGCCGAATTGTGCGAGCTGCTGGCGATCCCGCAAGGGGTGCTCGGCGACGTGCGCTCCTCGTCCGGGCGCTACGGGCTGGCGAGCAGCCAGGCGTGCGGAGGTGCCATCGGCGGCGTGCCGGTCTCGGGCGTCGCCGGGGACCAGCAGGCGGCGCTGTTCGGGCAGTGCTGCCTCGAACCGGGCGACACCAAGGTCACGTACGGGACGGGCAGCTTCGTGCTCATGAACCTCGGGCAGTCGTGCCCGCCTCCAAGCGACGGCCTGCTGACGACCGTGGCCTGGGAGATCGGTGGGGCCTTCACCTACGCCCTCGAGGGCGCCGTCTTCGCCTCTGGCGCGACCATCCAGTGGCTGCGCGACGGGCTCGGGATCATCGCCCAGGCTGGCGAGACCGAGCAGCTGGCGGCCTCGGTTCCGGCGAGCGACGGCGTGTACCTCGTGCCGGCGTTCACCGGGCTCGGCAGCCCTTGGTGGGACCAGGACGCCCGAGCCACGATCGTCGGGCTCACCCGGGGCTCGGGACGGGCGCACCTCGCCCGGGCGGCAGTCGAGGCCATCGCCTTCCAGACCCGTGACGTCCTCGACGCCATGGCGTCGGCTGCCGGCCGCCCTGTCGCCGTCTTGCGTGCCGACGGTGGCGCGGCGGTCATGGACCTACTCCTCCAACTACAGGCCGACCAAGCCCAGATCACTGTCGTGCGCCCGCGGACCACGGAGGTGACGGCCCTCGGTGCCGCCATGCTGGCGGGCCTGGCGGAGGGCGTCTGGACGTCGGTCGACGAGCTGCGGGCACTGGCGCCGGCGGAGTCGAGCTTCGATCCGGTAGCCAGCCCCGCCAAGGCCAACTCGGACCACGCCGGCTGGCTGGCAGCTCTGGCACGCTCCCGAGGTTGGGCGGCGGCTTGTTAGGTCGATCCGAAGTTGTCAGTGCTCGTCTGTCTCGAAGAGCTTTCGCATCACGATCTCGTTGTAAAGCGAGTGCTGAGGAGATCTCGGACCGAGCACTGTGTAGCCCCGAGCGGCATACATCCTCGGTAAGTAGGGATGTTTCTCGGCGACCGTGAGCTCGATGCCTGCGCAGCCCTCACGCCTGCCGGCACTTTCGGCTGCGTCCAAGAGACGGGTGCCGACGCCGTTTCGCTTCATTCGTGACACGACGGCTAGCCGGCCAAGGGTCGGGTAGTTGGGATCGCTCCGTCGCAGGCGCACCGCGCCGACGATGGCCCCGCTGACTTCTGCCACCCAGACAGAATCCGATCTGATCCAGTCGGAGACCTCTCCGACACTTACGTTCTCGGCGCTGCCGGGAAACCCGAGAGCACGATTCTCGGTGTAGGCATCCGCGTAAACACTTCTGACGGACGGCGCATCGGAGGGCTCAGCTGCTCTGACTACTGCGTCGCCCACGCGCTGAAAGATACTTATCGGCGAATCGCGAGGGGGCGCAGGCCAGCCAGCCCTCGATGATCGCCTGCCGCAGTGTCCTCTTGCGGACCTTCTTCAGCTGGATGAGGACCGCCGCGTACCCGTTGAAGTGCGGGATGGTGAAAACACCAGGCTCCGCAGCCGCCAGCACCGCATCTTTCTCGCCCAGATCCGCCAACCGAACTGCAAGGATCGGACCGTCGGGCGGCACTTCGTCGCCGAAGCGTTTGAGATCAGCCTTGCTGAACGGCCGCTCCCAGGCGAAGCCCTTGCCGTTCACGAACCAAGTGCGGGTGCCGGTCCTTTCGCCCTCGACAACCTCGGGCAGCTCCCGAGCAATCGCGGCCGCCTCCTCGAGCGTCGCCATGTCAGCTGCGCACGGTGTGGCAGACGATGTGCCCCGAGGCTTCTCGGTCCGCTCCCGATGCAGCGGGGTAGGCGGTCACGTGGACGGCCGTTCGGCGAGTGCACATACGGCCCCGTCCGAGAAACCCTCTGGCCGGACGCCGAGGGCCTGGTTGAGCCGTCCTCGGTTGTTCTCCCAGGCGATTGCGGCGGCCAGCTCGGCGAGCTCGGTCGGAGAGAGACGCTCCTCGAGACGGCGCCGCAGATCCTCGGACACGAGCGCCGGTGTATCGGTGACGGCCTCGGCCAACTCCAGGACCAACTTCTCATCGTCGTCGAAGTGATCGTCCTGACGGTATCGGGGGAGGGCGACCAGCTGGGCGTCGGTGGCCCCGGACAGCTTCGCCAGGGACGAGCCGACGTCCAGGCAGAACTCGCAATTGACGAGGGCAGCCGCCTTCAGCTGGGCGAGTGCCTTGAGGCGGGCGTCCACGCGGCCGCTCGTCAGCATTGCCGTCTCGTAGGCGAACGTTCCGGCCAGCAGCTGGGGGCGCCGACGAAGGTAGCGAAGGAGGTCGCGCTTGTCCGACTTCATGAACATGGGAAGCACGACGCGATAGGAGCGGAACTGGTCGCGTACGGTCATGCTGTCTCTCTACCCCCGGGCGGAGCGATATTCCAGTCACGTTCGTCTCCGCCGTCGAGCTTGACAGCGATCCGGCCCGCTGAATACGCCGCCCAGGGGGATCACGGCGCCGTTAGCCCTGCGACCGCGGCCACCCGTGCCTCCTCGGCCGCCTGGGCCCTGCGCGAGGCATAGCGGTCCACGTATACCTGGCCCGAGAGCTGGCCGATCTCGAACATGATCTCGTCGGTGGCCTCCCGCAGGGTCAACGGCTCGTCAAGCTTGTCGCCATAGTGGGCCTGGAGGTCAATTGCCCTTCCGACACGAACCTCCACCCGCTTGAACGGCCTCAACATCTTGGCCCCGATCGGCTGTACCGCCCGCGTTCCCAACAGAGCCGCCGGTACAACGGGGCAGCCGGCTGCCAGGGCGAGCCTGGCTACTCCCGTGCGGCCCTTGTGGAGACGCTCGTCGGGCGGGCGGGTGCCCTCCGGGTAGATGCCTATGCAGCCACCGGACCTGAGCACGGCCAGCGCCTCACCGAGGGCCTTCTGCGAGGCGGTCCCTCCCGAACGCTCCAGGGGGATCTGGCCCACCGCCCGGAAGAAATGCCGGGTCTTCCAGGACTCGAAATACTCAGCCTTGGCCACGTAGGTCACGCGGCGCGGCACGACGAGCGGGATGAACAACGAGTCGCAGAACGCTTGGTGGTTGGAGGCGATCAGCACCCCCCCTTCACGGGGGATGTTCTCCAGCCCTGTGACACGGACTCTGAAGGCGACGCGCAAAACCGGCGTCATGATCGCCTTGATCAGCCCGTAGAGCATGCCCGCCAGGGTAACGGTGGTCGGGAGCAGCGGCTCGAAGGTCTTGGACGCCCTCGTTGAACAGGGCATGAACGTTGACTAATACCTGGTAGGCGAGTTACGGTGCTGCGATCGTGCGGAGAAGAGCCCGGAGGGCGCCAACGGCGTTGGCAGCGGCGGTCCTGGCGGTTGCAGTTCTTGCGGCCGCCGCCCCCGACGCTCGCGCCTCGGCCTACGCCGGGTCGATCCGGTCGTCGCCAAGGGCGAGCAAGCTGGAGCCGAACGACGCCTTGCCCCGCCCTTCGTGGTGGAAAGGCTCCTGCGACGTGGGTGACGACAGCGGGTCGTACGCGTTGGCCGCTCGTTTCGACGGCCTTCAGGCCTGCGGGCCAGGCTCGGACGAGAGCGGCGAGGACTACCTCGTGCAATTCTTCCCGGGCGCCTGGGGCGAGTTCGAGTGGGAGTGCGTCGAGCTGTCCATGCGCTGGATGTACCTGGCATGGGGAGTGGAGCCCTACGCCGCCAACGGCAACGGAGTCGTCGCCAACTACCCAGACGGCACGGCGGGCTGGCCCCATCTGCAGAAGATCAGCAACGGCACCCGTGCCGCTTCCCCCAAGCCGGGCGACGTCCTGTCCATCGCCAACTCCGACGCCTTCGGACACACCGAGGTCGTGACCGCCACCTCGGTCGACAGCCAAGGTAACGGGACCCTGACGGCGATCACCGAGAACGACGGCGCCGGCAGCAACGGCTGGGCAACGCTCACCGTGCAGGGCTGGACCGTGAGCGACGGCGTGGCAGGCGACACGGTTCTTGGGTGGCTGCACAATCCCGCCTGGTCGCTACAACAGCCCGTGCTGGACCGCATATCCGGCGGCGTGCTGCAAGTGCAGGCGTCGGGCGGTCTCGACGGGACCTGGGTGACGATCGCCTCGGGCATCGCACGGGCCCAGGTCATCGGCGGCGACGGCTGGGAACCGGAACCGATCATCGTCGCACTCACGACCAGCGGCCGGCTCGAGTTCGAGTACTACCTGCCTGGAATCGCCGGACGCGCGCTCAGCCCGATCGCAAGCAACGTGACGTCATTCGCCGTCGCCGCCTCTGTCGGGGCCCACGGCGAGCCGAGCATCGGTTGGGTGACCGCAGCCGGTGACTTCGAGCTTGCCGCCGGCAGCCTGACAGCCAAGCCTGCCCTCGAGGCCACCGGCGTCCAGGCGATAGCACTCGCACCCGACACCGGGACGAACGGGCTGCTCGTCGGGTACCTGTCGGAGGCCGGCACCTTCTTCGACAAGATGGCACCAGCTGGCTCGCTCGCGACGTCGCCCTGGTTCCGGGTTGCATCGGGCGTCACCCAGATCGCACTGGCGGGCGGCACCGCCGGCGCCAAGTCCGACCTTCGTGCCTACGTGCAGGGCGGGACCTTCTACCTGGCCACCGGCCTCAAGGCACCTTTCAGCGCCCTAGCCACGGGCGCCGCCCAAGTCGCGGTCACGAGCGTCGGGACGACGGACGTCCCGCTGCTGGCCTACGTGACAGCCGGCGGCGCGCTCGAGACCGAAGTCGACGAAGGCCCAGCGCCCTCCTTCTCGCAACAGGCGACAGGTGTCGCTTCGGCGAGCGTGGCGGCAGGCCCGACGGGAGTCGGATTTGCGTCTATCGCATGGCTCACCACGACAGGGGACCTCTACGCAGCCGAGGGCTTGCTCGGCGGAACCCCCGGCGCGGAGGGAACTGCTGTGAGCCAGGGCGGCATAGCGGCACTGACCGTCTCGTGACCCCTGCTATCGGCGGTAGCCCTCAGATCATCCTCCAGCACCCTCAAGCGCTTGCCAGCTCGGCGAGCAACGCCAGCGTCCGTTCAACTTCGTCGCGCGTGCCGACAGGCATGCCGGCGAAGTCGGTGACCCCGGCATCGTCCAAGTCCTCGAGAGCCGCCCGCACTTCCGCCTCTGTGCCGGCGATGGCGACATCGCCCGGGGCGGCTGCGCCCTCCCGGTCGAGCATCGCCCTGTACGACGGCAGCTGGCCGTAGACGGCCAGAGTCGTGCTGGCTTTCTCCCGGGCGGCGGCGACGTCGCTCGTCACCGAGATGGGCAGGGCGGCCATCACCCGCGGCTTCGGCCGCCCGGCCTGCTCGGCGGCAGCCCGGATCGTCGGCACGATGTGGTCCCGCAGGGTGTTCGGGCCGGTCATCCAAGTGGTCGTGCCGTCGGCGACGGCTCCGGCCAGTTTGAGCATCCCGCTCCCGAGAGCCGCCACGATGACCTGCGGCCGCGACGAGTCCGGGATCTCGAAGGGGCCGATGTTCGCCTGCACCGTCTCACCCTCGAAGCTCACGTGCTCGCCGCGCAGCAGCGGCATGAGGACTGCCAGATATTCCGTCATGTCCCGTAAGGGCTTGGCGAAGTCAAGACCGTACATCGTCTCGATGACGATCTTGTGGGACAGCCCTATTCCCAGGGAGAAACGCCCGTGCAACGCAGCCTGCACCGTCAGCGCCTCCTGCGCCATGGCGATCGGGTGCCTGGTGTAGATCGGAACGACGGCCGTTGTGAAACCGACTGCGGGCACCTGCGGGCCGACGGCAGCCACGAGCGAGAGGGCGTCGTAGGCAAAGATGTGGGAAAGGGTCAGGTACGAGAACCCGGCCGCCGCCCGCCTTCGAGCCTGCTCCACCACCTCGGGTAGCGGCTTGCCAGTGTCTATTCCGATCCCGTAGCGCATGTCCCGACGATAGGGCTTCCGGCCGGCCATCTACGCCGGAGCCGCCGCCTGCGTATCCGCGGTGCCTCCTGGGTCACCAGCTAAAGCTTCGGGAGCGCTCTCTTCAGCAGCCTCACCGCCTGGCCGATCCTCTGCTCGTTCTCGATGAGCGCGAAGCGCACGTAGCCGTCTCCTCCCGCCCCGAAGCCGACGCCGGGCGAGGTCGCCACTTTCCCTTCCGACACCAGGTAGCGGGAGAACTCGAGCGACCCCATCTCCTTGTAGGGCTCGGGAACCGGTGCCCAGACGAACATCGTCCCCTTCGGCTTGGCGACCTGCCAGCCGATGCGCCCCAGCCCGTCGCACAGGGCATCCCGCCGTCCCTGGTAGATGGCGTTCACCTCGAGCGGGTAGTCCCGTGCCTCGTTCATGGCGACTATGGCGGCGATCTGGATCGGCTGGAAGGTGCCGTAGTCCAGATAGCTCTTGAGCTTGGTGAGCGCTTGGACCAGCTCGGCGTTGCCGAGCATGAAGGCCACGCGCCAACCGGCCATGGAGAAGGACTTCGTCAAGGTGTAGAGCTCGACGGCGACATCCTTGGCACCGGGCACCTGCAGGATCGACGGGGGCTTGTAGCCGTCGAAGGAGGTATCGGAGTAGGCGAAGTCGTGCACCAGCACCACGTTGTGCTCGCGGGCCCACTCCACAAGGCGCGTCATCGTCGCAAGGTCGATGCAGGCAGTCGTCGGGTTGTGGGGGAAGGACAGGATCGCCACCCGCGGCTTGGGCCAAGCGGAGTCCCATGCCTCGACGAGATTGTGAAACAAACCCTCCCCGACACCGTCCTCGTCGCCTACGAGCCCCTCCAACCTGACCATGCGGATGTCGGCGCCTGCAAACAGCGGGGCGTAGATGTGTATCGGGTAAGAAGGCGAGGGCACGAGAGCAGTGTCACCCGGTGCCACGAGCACCCACATCAGGTGGGACAAGCCTTCCTTGGCGCCGATGGTCGTCACCACCTCCCGGTCCGGGTCGACCTCGACACCGAAACGCCGCATGTACAGCTCCGCAATCGCTCCACGCAGCTTGGGGATCCCGCGGCTGGCCGAGTAGCGGTGGTTGCGAGGGTTGCGGGCCGCCTCGGCCAGCTTGTCGACGGCTATAGCGGGTGACGGGATGTCCGGGTTGCCGAAGCCGAGGTCGATGACATCGTGGCCCTCGCGCCGGGCGGCCGCTTTCAGCTCGTTGATCTCGGCGAAGACGTAGGGCGGCAGCCCTGTGACACGGCGGAGCTCCATCCAACGACGTTACTCGGCAGCCAGAACCGCCCCAGAACCGTCCCCGCCGAGCACTGCGAAATGCCGGCGGCTAACCAGGCAGCCGCCGCCTCCTCTCGCCCTCCAGCTCCAATCCGGCGTCCCGGCAGGCATCGACGACGGACTGGAGCGACCGCGGCCAGCCCCACACCACCCAGCCGGCGCCGGCCTCAGCCAGCTCGCGAAGCTTGGCAGCAGCGCTACCCGCTTCGGCCGGGAGCGGTCCGGCCCAGCTCACAGTCGTACCCCTGGCTACCTCGGCAGCCACTGTCTCTGCTGGCACGTCCCAGAGGTTGAGGGTCAGGTTGAGGTCCCTGGCCACGTCGTTGGACGCCTCAGCTCCCGCCCCGACCCAGCACTCGACGCCGTCGGCCTGCAGCTGCTCGGCTATGGCCCGCAAGCCAGCCCGCCGGCTGGCCGGCGACAGCATCGGGATGCCCAGCCGCTCGTTCTCGGGCTCGCTCGCCTTGTCCCCCGTGCCGACACCGGCAATGACACGCCCCGGTGCGATCCTGCTGAGGCCCTCAAGGGAGGCCAGGACCACTTCGTCGGGCACGAGGCCGACGCGTGCGACGAGCGTGCCGAGCGCGATCCTGTCAGTGCGGGCGGCCACCGCCCCCAGCACCGGGAACACCGACAGCGAGGGCCTGGACGGATCGCCCATCGGCCACAAGTGGTCGAAGACGAACACGCCGTGCAACCCGAGCCGCTGCGCCTCGGTGGCGGCACCGAGGGCACCGGCAGCCTGGCGGGCGAAGGTGGGCAGGGTGATCCCGACACGCATGTCGCCTCCGCGGCGCTCAGCTCGACGCTCGACCTGGTTCGGCTCCGCGCCCTGGACCGGCGGCAGGACCTGGTTCGGCTCCGCGCCCCGGACCGGCGGCAGGACCTGGTTCGGCTCCGCGCCCCGGACCGGCGACAGGACCCGGATCGGCGGCAGGACCTGGATCGGTGGCAGGACCCGGACCGGCGGCAGGACCTGGATCGGTGGCAGGACCCGGACCGGCGGCAGGACCCGGACCGGCGGCAGGACCTGGACCGGCGGCAGGACCTGGATCGGTGGCAGGACCCGGACCGGCGGCAGGACCCGGACCGGGGGCACGGCCGAGGACCGCTGCCCCGATCGCACCGGCACGATCTCCGAGGGCCGCAGGCACGATGGGGATGAGAGGCCGGTGGCTGGCTCCTTCGAGCTGGAGGGCGAACGCCTCACGGACAGGACCGAACAGGGCTGCGCCGGCGCGGACGAGACCACCGCCGAGGACGATCGTTGCGGGATCGACGATGCTGGCCAAGTTGCCCAGCCCGAGCGCCAGCCACCAGGCGAATTCGGCCATGATCGCAGCGGCCTCGGCGTCGTTCTCGCGCATGGCAACCACGACGTGCTCGCCCCGCACGTCCTCGGGATCGCCGCCGGCCAGCTCCGTCACTCTCGATGCCTGGCCGGCGTAGGCGGCGTCGCGGGCAATGCGAGCCAGGCCAGACCCGGAGGCATACCGCTCCCAACAGCCTCTCCGGCCGCACCCGCAGGGCGGGCCATGGGTGTCGACCACGACGTGCCCGATCTCGCCGGCGAAGTTGGCGGCCCCGCGAAGGATCCTGCCACCGGACAGGATGCCGCCGCCGATGCCGGTGCCGAGAGTGACGAACAGCACGTCGCTCTGCCCGGCTCCAGCGCCGTAGGTGCACTCGCCGGCGACGGCACAGGTGGCGTCGTTGTCGACCGTGACGACGGCCGTCGTGCCGAGGCGCCCTTGCAACTCGGCCCGAACTTCGATGCCGTTGGCGGCCAGCAGATTAGGGGCAAAGCGGAGCTTCCCACCGGCGTCCACGAGCCCGGGGACACCCACCCCGACGGCTATCGGCCCAGGCGCCGCACCGGCCGCACCGGCCCCACCGGCCGCACAGGCCGCACCGCTCGGCGCCTTGCGGCTGAGGTCGGCGAAGAGGCCTTCGCACATGACCTGCAGGTCGTCGACGAGGGTCTGCCCGTGGTCGACGGTGTCGCGTCGCTCCTCGATCAGGACCTTGCCGTCGTCGTCGAGGACGACACCCAGGATCTTCGTCCCGCCGACGTCTATGCCGACGGTTGGCGTTGCAGCTAGCGCTACCGGTATCTCCGTCGACATCCCTAGAGCGCTCAGACCCCGGACTCCACTCGCGCTTTCAGGTCCCGGATCGCTGCGTGCAGGATGTGGCCCTCGGCTCGGCGCTTGATGAAGCCCGGCAGCGGGACCAGCAGTTCGACCACGAGCTGATAGACGATCTCGGTGCCCCCGCCAGGGGCGTCGATGAACCTGTAGTAGCCGTCCAGCCGGTTGGTGAGGTCGCCCACTCGTTGCACCCAGCCGAACTCGGTGGGCACCTTGTCGTAGTCGTACACAAGGGTGTAGCTGGTGGAGCGACCGAAGGCAGCTGCGCGGAACGAGACGACGACCGGCCGCTGCTCGGTGTCGCGCTCGAGAACGTGGACTTCCTTCAGGTCCGACACCCACTCCGGATAGCGCTCGATGTCTGCAACCACCTCGTAGCACCGCGCAGGTGAAGCCTCGACGACCATGCGCTCAGTGGTCTGCTCGGCCACACCCTCTCCTCTCGCTCGCCCACTTGTGCCGTTGCAGGACAGTACCCGCGCCGAGACCTCATCCGCCTGCTTCGGCCAAGGCGGTGTGCAGGCGCGGGGCGAGCACGTCGTAGTCGAACTCTGCCACGGCTCGCCGGCGGGCGGCGGCGCCCATCGACTGCCGCAACGACTGGCTCTCGAGCAGTCGCCGCAAGGAGGCGGCCGCGGCGGCTGGATCCCGGGGATTGCGGACCACGAGACCGGTCTCGCCGTCGACGACGGCGTCGCCGGCGCCTCCGCTGTCGCCCGCCACCTGAGGCACGCCCGCCGCGGCTGCCTCCATAAACACGATGCCGAAGCCCTCTTGCAACAGACCCGCCATCCGGTCCCTGCAGAGCATCGCCCAGACGTCGGCCGCCCCGTTCAATCGGGCCTTGTCCAGCTCGCTGACCCGCCCGAGGAATTGCACCGGCACCCTCGACCGGCCGGCGACTCTCTGCAACTTCCCCAACTCGCGACCGCTGCCGGCAATGGCAAGGCACAGGTCGGGCATGCTTCCCCGCAGCAGGCTGACTGCTTCGATCAGCACATCCATGCCCTTCCTCGGCACGAGTCGGCTGACGCTCACGACGAGCAAGCCGTCGGGCGGCAAGCCGAGGTCCGCCCGCACCTTTGCCTTCTCGGCTTGGCTCAACGGGTGGAAGAGCTCGGTGTCCACGCCGGGGGGAACAACGACCATCGTGGGGACGTCGCCCCGGACAGCGTTCTTGCCCTCAGCCGCCGGGTACTCGCCGGCGGCCACGACGAGCCTCGAGGAGGATACGACCGCACCGAGCAGAGAGCGGCTGACGGGCAGGCGTCCCGGGATGGTCGTCTCCGAGCCGTGCAGGACGACGCCGTAGTCAAGGCCGAGACGAGGACCGAGCAGGCCGAGCGGGAAGGCCGGGTCGAGCACCACCAGCCCAGCTGAGACGTCGCGGGCCAGCGCCTTGATCCTTGACGCCAGCCGCGGCGTGGGAAGAAGCACGGGTGACTGCACTCTCACCACGCCGAACGGTTGCTCGCTGTCGAAACGAGCCGCTCCCTGGTGGGCCGTCGTGAGCACCGTCACCTCCTCGGGTGGGAGTCGCCGCCACAGCTCGTAGAGATAGCTCTGAATCCCGCCGATCTTGGGCGGGAAGTCGTTGGTGACGAGCAGGTGGCTCACTCCACGCCCCGACAACCGGGGGAGGCGAGGCTCAGCCCACTCGCTTGTGGTAGCGCAGCGTCGGCACCAGCCCCGCCGAGTGCAGTAGCCGCATGGCGCGGATCTCCGACGCGTCCACGATGACCGCCTGTTTGGGCCGGAGCTCCACCGGAGCCTCCCCCATTACCGCATCCTCGCTCCAGGCATCGCCCGCCAGGAGGAACGTCACAACGCAATCCTGACAAGCCTCGGTGCCGTCCAAGCAGCACTCGTCGCAGCTGATCGTCATCTCTTGCATGTAGACATGATCGCAAGAGGGTGTAACAGTCCTCCTTCACGCCTGAGGGACTCAAGCGGACTGGGCGACGCCGCTGCCCCGGGTGAATCCAGCCTCGGGGATCTGCTCGATCGAGCGGGTACTCCCGCACCACCGGCAGATCACCTGCTCTACTGTCTCTTCGAGGACCTCCTCGTCCTCCACGGAGAGCTCCCCACCGAGGCTGAAGTGGTGAAACGCCCTAGTGCGTCGAGTGGACACGACGTCGAAACGGGTGAGGTTGCCGCAGCCTGCGCACCGGTACCGGTTGGCCATGGCGAGACGATACCCGGCCCCAGCATCTGGAGGGTGCGTTAGGTTGCCCGCATGGTTCACCCGCGTGTCAAGGCCGCCTGGGACTGCTCGATTGCCGAAACCAGGGAGTACGCCGGAGTCCACGACTACGACGGCGTCGTCCAGGATCTGTCGCCGGACGGCGTGCGGACCGCCCTCGACGCCCTCGGCGACGCCGGCACCTCGCCCATCGCCGACAGGCACGACCGGGCCCACCTGGAGGCTTACGAGGCGGGCCTCCGGGCACAGTTCGCCGTAGCCGAGATGCACCGCTGGAACCCCCTCTATGCGCTGTCCAACCTCGACCTGGCATGCTACGACCGCGAGTACGCCCCCGCAGCAGACCGGCAGAGCGCCAGGGCTGCGCACCTGGCCCAGTGGCCGGAGGCGATCGAGGCATCGCTCCAGTCGCTCGACCGCATCCCCCAGCCCGTTGCTGCCGCCCTGGAACGAGGAGTGGCCGGCCTGGCCGCCGGCGTCGAGGACGAAGCCGCTCTGGCCGCCCACAGCAGGCTGCTCGAGGTCGTGCACAGGGCTGCAGGCGAAGGTACGCCCGATGCTCGCCTCGGGGCCGCCGTCCTCACCCGCCTCCTCGGGGACCCCGAGGGCATGACGATCGACCTGGGCAAGCTCGAGGAGGCGGCCGACCGGGAGCGGGGGCGTCTGAAGGAGCGACTGGTCGAAGCCTGCCAACGTGTCTCAGCCGGAAAACAGCCAGCTGACGTCGTACGGGAACTCCTGGCTGACCATCCCACACAGGACGAGCTCATCTACGGGCAAGCGCGCGACCTCATCGCCGAAGCCACAGCCTTCACCTACGAGAGGGACCTGCTGCCACCGCTCGGCGGGGCTTGCCTGGTCGGCCCGGCGCCGGCGTCCCGCTCGTTCGTCGTGGCGATGATGTCCTGGACCGGCCCTTACGAGGCAGATGCCCCGGCCTGGTACTACGTGAACCCGCCGGACCCATCCTGGGGCGACGAGGCAAAGGCGGAGTGGCGATCGATGTTCTCGGCTACCACACTGCCCTCCATCACGGTCCACGAGGTGACGCCCGGCCACTTCGCCCACGGCAGGATGCTGCAGCTGTTCGCCAAGGGGGACATCCGCCGCAGCCTGTACTCCTCGCCGTTCGTCGAGGGATGGGCCCACTATGCCGAGGAGCTGTTCGTGGAGGAGGGCTTCAGGCAGGACGACCCCCGTTTTGCGGTCGGAGTCTGGATCGAGGCACTCCTGCGCGTGACTCGCTTCGCGGCGGCCCTCGGCGTCCACGGTGGGTCGATGACCGTTGAGGAGGCCACGCGACGCTTCGAAGAAGATGCGTTCCTCCTCGGCCCGGCCGCCCGCAGTGAGGCGACGCGAGCCACTTTTGACCCGACGTACGGCCGCTACACCTGGGGGAAGCTGGAGATCATGGCGCTACGGGACGAAGCCATCGCCGCCTGGGGGTCCAAGTTCAGCCTGAGGCGATTCCACGAGGCACTGCTCAGCTTGGGTGGTCCCCCGCTAGGCACGATGGGCGACGCCATCGAGCCTTGAGTCACATCGCCAGTAGGGTCGCAGTCCCGACTACCTTCAGCTCGCCGGCCTCGTTGGCCAGGCTGCAGTCGACCTCGACAAGCTTGCGGTCGCCATCCTGGCGCTTTCCTGTCACGACTAAGTTGGTCACGAGAGTCTCCCCCGGCCAGGTCTGCTTAGAGAAACGAACCCGCAACCCCACCACTCGCCCCGCCCCCGCCCAGCCGCTGAGGGCAGATCCGAGCAGGCCCATCGAGAACATCCCGTGGCCGAAGACCGAGGGCTGGCCGGCAGCCGCTGCCAGCAGCTCGTCGTGGTGCATCGGGTTGAAGTCGCCCGAAGCCCCGGCGTACTTCACGAGATCGGTCCTCGTGAGGACATGACGCCGCACGGGGCCCTGGGCTCCGACTTCGGTGCTCTCGTAGCTCAGGCGTGGCACGCCGCTCACTTCCTCACCAGCAAGTTGGTCCGGGCCGTGACGACGGCCTCGCCCGTGCTGTCGTCGGTCCAGATAGTCTCGGTGACGAGGAAGGTCATGGTGTGCCCACCCGACTGTTTCTCGTACACGTCGGCTACTTTGCCCTCGCCCAGTAGGACGTCGCCCACGACGACCGGCCGGTGGTACTCGAAGGCCTGCTCGCCGTGCAGCAGCAGTCCGCCCTCGGCCAGCAAGGGGCCAAGCACGCGACCCATCCCAGCTGCGCCGTCGGCGGCAGGGGCAGGCTGGATCTCGGTGAAGGCGCCCCAATGGGCCATCGCGAATGGGTAAGTGGGAGGTACGGGTATGGCACCGTGCCCGGCCGTCAGGGCCGCCGTGGTGTCCCTGTAGGCGGGACTGTCCTCGTGCACGGCATCGGCAAAGACCGCAACCGGCCCCCGCTCGACGACGACCCGGGTGCTGCCTGTCGACTTCCCGATGATGCTGCGATCGACAGCCAAGTTACGTCCTTCCTGCTCTCGGTTGGGGCGCCGCCCCTGGCGCAAATGTAGGCCCTCCAAATGTAGGCCGAGCCGGCGCTGTTCGCCGCGTACTGCTCAATCGTCGGCTCGCCCTGCCAGACCGGCCGCAAGTGCACGAAAGGCTCGACCGCGATGGGAAAGGGAGTGTTTCTCTGGGGGTGACATCTCGGCGAAGGTGCGGCCGTCGCCGCCATCCGGCACGAAGACGGGGTCGTAGCCGAACCCGTTCTGCCCCCGTCCGGCCTCGGCGATCCACCCCCCGACTGACCCGCTGGCCACGATCTCCGATCCGTCGGGGAACACAGCCAGAGCCACCGTCGAGAACCGGGCCGTTCGGCTCTCCGGCGGCACGCCGTCCAACGCCGAGAGCAACTTCGCGACGTTGTCGGCGTAGGTGGCGCCGGCGCCGGCGTAACGGGCCGAGTACACGCCGGGCGCCCCGCCGAGGGCGTCCACTTCCAGCCCGGTGTCGTCAGCCACGCTGGCAATACCCGTTGCATCGAGGAGCGCCATTGCCTTCAGGCGTGCGTTGTCCTCGAGGGTCTCTCCGGTCTCGTCGACGTCAGGCACATCCGCAGGCCTGGCCAACAGTTCGCATTCACCGGCCGCTGCCCGCAGAATCGCCCTGATGTCTGCCGCCTTGTCGGGGTTGGCGCTGGCCAGTACGAGGCGCTGCGTCATGAACGCTGTGGAGCTGGCGGGACCGAGAGCACCCCGGCTTGGGCGGCGTGCAGGCGCGAGATGCCTTCGGCGGCCAGGTCGAGGAGCGAGCCCAGCTCGCTACGGGAGAAAGGCAACCCTTCGGCCGTCCCCTGCACCTCGACATAGCGCCCCCCGGCCGTCATGACCACGTTCATGTCCGTCTCGGCTCGTGAGTCTTCGGAGTAGTCGAGATCGAGCAGTTCCATGGCATCGACTATGCCGACAGACACCGCCGCCAGGTGCTCGGTGAGTGGGTGTTTGGCCAGCTTCCTGCCAGCCACGAGCCGCGAGCAGGCGTCGTGCAGCGCCACGTAGGCACCTGAGATCGCAGTCGTTCGGGTCCCGCCGTCAGCCTGCAGCACGTCGCAGTCGAGAACGATCTGGCGCTCGCCGAGGGCGATCATGTCGGTCACGGCTCGAAGAGACCGGCCGATGAGGCGCTGGATCTCCTGTGTGCGGCCGGATTGCTTGCCCTTTGCCGCCTCCCGACCGACCCGTTCCCGCGACGAGCCGGGCAGCATCGAATACTCGGCTGTCACCCATCCCTTGCCCGTGCCGCGCATCCAGCGCGGGACGTCCTCGTCGATGGAGGCCGTGCAAAGCACGCGGGTCTTGCCCATCACCGCCAGCACCGAGCCGGCAGCGAATTCCGTGTAGTCCCGAACGAGCTCGACTGGTCGCAGCTCGCCGGCCGCGCGCCCGTCGCGGCGCTTGAAGTTGTCGATTGTCACCCTGAGAGGGTATTCGCTCCCGGGGACTGGCCCGCACAGGGCAGCCGGCTCAGAAGTAGATGATCGACCGGGCGCGCTCGACGACGGCATCGACGTCGTCTGTCCAGGCGTTGGTCGACAGGTACTTCCAGCCACCGTCCGCCGAGACGAACACGATGACGCCCTCGTCTATGGAAGAGGCGCATTTGGCAGCACCCGCCATGGCGGCACCCGAAGAGATCCCGGCGAAGATGCCGACATCGGCCAGTCTCCTCGTCCACTCGATCGAGTCCCTGGGCCCGACGATCGTCTTGCGGTCGAGAAGGCTCTCTCCCCCGCCCTCGACGAAGATCGGCGGGATGTACCCGTCGTCGAGGTTGCGCAACCCGTCGACCAACTCCCCCGCCGGTGGCTCGACGGCCCAGATCTGGATCCCCGCTCGCCGCTCCCGAAGGTAGCGCCCGACGCCGATAAGGGTGCCGCTCGTCCCGAGGCCGGCGACGAAGTGCGTTATCTCGGGGCAGTCGCGCCAAATCTCCGGCCCGGTGGTCTCATAGTGGGCCGCCGGATTGGCCGGGTTGGCATATTGGTAGAGGAATACCCACTCCGGATGCTCCCCCGCCATCGCCCTCGCCTTGCGGACAGCGCCGTTCGAGCCTTCCGAGCCGGGAGACTCGATGATCTCGGCACCCCACACCTCCAGCAGCTGCCGCCGTTCTACCGACACGTTCGATGGCAGCACGACCTTCAAGTGGTAGCCCTTCAGCCGGCACACCATGGCCAGGCCGATCCCTGTATTGCCCGAGGACGGCTCAAGCAACGTGGAACCGGGCCCCAGCAACCCGTCGCGCTCGGCCCGCTCGATCATTGCCTTGGCCGGCCTGTCCTTGACGGATCCGCCCGGGTTGTGACCCTCCAGCTTGGCGAGGATCCGCACCGCGGGGTTCGGGCTGAGGCGCGACACATCGACCAAAGGAGTGTTGCCTATCGTGTCGAGGATGCTGGCGTAAGCCGTCATCAGCCGGCCCCGGCCTGCTAGCCGCCGGCGACGGCAGGCAGGATCGAGACGACGTCCTGTGGAGCGACCTTGGTCTCCAGCTGGTCGAGGTAGCGGACGTCGTCGTCGTTCACGTAGACGTTGACGAACCTGTGCAGGGTGCCGTCGCCGGTGAGCACCTGGCCAGATATGCCCGGGTAGGCGTCCTGCAGCAGGGCGAGGACCTCGCCGATCGTCACCCCATCGACCTGCACGACCGACTGGCCGCCGGCAGCTCCTCGAAGCACCGTTGGTAGGCGAACTGCGACTGGCACTGGCTGTCCTCCGAAAAGTTGACTGTTTTGGTCGGATTCTACTTATCCAACACAACCACGGTCTCTTCGGAGATGTTCCCGTCGACGATGCGGTACGAGCGAGTGGACGCCGCGCCGTGCCGCAGCGACACGATTACGTAGTGCCAACCGGGGTCCGGCGCTTGCCGGACGTCTGTCGGCGACGGCCACGCATCGGTGTGGGTATGGCTGTGCCAGACGCCGATCACAGCCAGTCCCGCCTCCTCGGCCTGGCGGTCGATGCGCAGGTGAGCCTTCGGATCCACGGTGTACACCTGAGCCGATGCCGCCTCGTTGCGCGTCGGGTGCACAGCCATCACGGTCGACGTGGCCGGGTCACCGACGAGCAAACCACAGCCCTCCTCGGGTACCGCGGAGATGCAATGCGCGACGATCTCAGCCAAGTGACTGCGCGTAAGGGACAAGTGCTCGTTGGCCATCTTCGCTCGGCAAGCTACCGCCTAACCAGGAAGTCGCCGCCGAACGGCGCACTAGCGTCCGTGACGTGGCGAAACGAACCGGCAGCAACTCCCAAGCCCGTTTGGACAAGGAGCTCGGCATCCACCGCGTCGCCACGAACCGGCGAGCCAGGCACGACTACGAGATCCTCGAGACCTACGAGTGCGGGATTTCGTTGCTTGGGGCCGAGGTGAAGTCGCTGCGCGCCGGCCAGATCTCCCTCCAGGACGCCTACGCAAGGATCGACTCGGGAGAAGCTTGGCTGGTCGGGGCCCACGTGGCGCCCTACGAGTACGCCTCAGGGTACGGACGCTTCGAGCCGGACCGCCCGCGTAAGCTCCTGCTCCACCGTGGCGAGCTCGACAAGCTCTCGGGCCAGGTGGCCCAGAAGGCGCTCACCCTGGTGCCGCTCAGCGTCTACTTCAAGGACGGGCGCGCCAAGGTGCAGATCGCTCTGGCCCGCGGGCGCAGGCAGTACGACAAGCGCCACGCCATCGCCGAGCGGGACGCCAACCGTGAGACGGCGCGCGCCGTCAAAGAGCACACCGGCAGGGGTTGAGCAGGACTTTTGGATGGCCAGGCTGCCGCGTCCGGGCGGCTTGGACAGCGCGTCACCAGAAGAGTCTCAAGATACTTGACCGACAAGTAACTTACGGTACAGACTGCGCTTGGCGTGATCCTTCGAGCCGCCGGATGGATGGCGGGGTCGCGCCGCAAGGGGGGAAAACCAATGATTCGGAAGTACGCATTTGCCTTGATCGCGCTCGCGCTGCCGCTCGGCACGGTCGCCTTCGGCTCGGCCGCTGCCTCGGCGGCGAACCGACAGTCGGCCGTCAGCCCTCACGCAGCGGTGAAGTTCACGGGCTCGGTGACATGCGCGCTCAAAGGCTCGCTGTCGATCAAACAGACAGCGGATACCACGCTCGGCCTGGAGTACTCGACGCCCGAGACAGCCAAGATAAAGCTCACTGCTACGGCGACAGCTTGTACCGGTGACGTCACCCAAGGTGGCGTGACGCTAACGAAGGGCGCTATCTCGGCCTCGATCACAGGTAGCTACGACTGGGAGTCCTTTATCGGGGCGCCGCCGGACGCCGCCGGCAAGATCACTTGGAAGGGCACGGGCGGCACGATCACGGCCACCACGTTCTCGCTGGGCAGCGGCACCGTCTCGCTCGGTCCCCCGGCCAACATCACATACCCCTCCACGACACAGAAGGGATCTTTCGCGGGCTCGGGAAAGGCGTCGGCCAACGTCAAGCAGTCGGCGTCATCGCTCATCAAGTCCTGCGAGACCTCTCCATATCTGAAGACCATCACGATAGGGTCCGGCAGCACCATCAGCTGATCGAGCACCTATTGAGGCGGCTCAGCCCGTAGCTCAGCTGAGCAGGCCAGGGCCTTGCGGCCACGAGCAGCGGGACTCCACCCGTCCCGCTGCTCGGCTGCCGGCAGGAGCCCCGTACCGGGCCTGCTCGCCGGCAAACGATCGACCTTGTGCAGGTCTAACTTGACGGGCAGGTAACCGCCCGCCCACAATCATCTAACAGCGTCTTGCGAGGCTGCCGCGAGGGCCGCCTGGGCGTGGCCAGAGAGACGGGGGCACCATCGTGATCCGGAAGTTCGCACTAGCAGCATCGGCTCTGGCGCTACCGCTCTGTGCAGTAGCTGTCGGCCCGACCACGGCTTCGGCCGCTGTAGGACCACGCAAGACAGTGACGTTCAAAGGAACGATCAGCTGTGCGGTCTCCGGCGTACTGCGCTTCGCACAGGTCAAGCATCCCAAGCTCGGCCTGGAATTCACCACCAAGGAGTCGGTGACACTGACGCTGAGCGTCCACCTCAGCGGCTGCAAGGGCACGACGTCACAGGCCGGCGCAACGATCGTGTCGGGGTACGCCGAGGGCACTGTCGTCGGCGATTTCTCGTGCGCTTCCATGCTCAACTCGGTGCCTTCGCCGACCGGCAAGCTTGCCTGGACGACCAAGGGCAACCCGGCTGCGCCCTCGACCATAAGCCTGACGGCCGGTGTGCTGAAGAGCGGTCCGCCGCCGACGGTGAGCTTCAAGACGACAGCCAAGGGCTCGTTTGCCGGTTCCGGTAAGACGACCGACGCAGTCGTTCAGACGATCGGTGCCCTCGTGAGCTCGTGCAAGACGTCGCCCTATCTGACCAAGGTGGCGCTCAACGCCAAGAAGAGCACCTTCGGCGTCTGAAGCGACCCGTCCGACGGCCGCTCCCTCGTGGAGCGGCCCTTCCGGAGGCGGCGGTAGACTTCGTGTGCTGGCCGGTGGATCAACGGTCAGAGACAGATACGGAATCGACCCTGGGGGTGACAGGCTTCGACTTTGGTCGTCGAGGTGGGAGAAGCGAGCCGTGGTCTCCGGAACCACGTTAAAGAGCCGGAACCAAACACAAACGCCGAGCACCAGCTCGCACTTGCCGCCTAAATAACGGCAACGTCTGTCCGGCCCCAGCCCTGCGGACCGGTAGCAGACGCCATATAGCGGGGCTCGCTCAGGTGGTGCTGTCGGTACGTCACCTGGGGACTCTTATGCCGGCTGGAGACCCGTCCGGACGCCAGTAGCGGGACGGGTGTCGAGACCTTCCACTGGCTGCGCTCGGAGAAGTCCCATCAAAGCACCGAAGGACGCGGGTTCGACTCCCGCCACCTCCACTCAACTCACTCACTCACTCACGAATGGCGACAAATTATTTCGGTGAACTTTTCCTGACAAGAGAGCGTCCAGCCTGGTCATCTGCCGCCTCGAAGCCACGCCGGATTCGTCGTTCCGTTGCGAGAAGCGGCCAACGCAGGTCGTGATTCGGCGCCCCTTTCTGTTCGGAACTGCTACCGATCGCCACAAGGTGCGTGCCTGATCAGGGACACGCCGAGGCGCGTTTAGGTCATACCCCACATCGCTGCTCATGCAAGTGTTCAGGTCGGGCACCTATGGAACGAGCAAGAGGTCGATGAGGGTCCGTGCCAGCCACGGGAGGATCTGGGCCCAAGTCCAACCGCGGACATGGCGCAGGAGCATGAACACGTCCGTGCTGGCCACTGCCCAAGCGGTCTCGGTGCACTCCTCAGGGGAATAGCGCAGTCGGTCGGCCGGAAGCATGGCGATCCCGGTCCTGAACGTCTCGTAGCGTCGGCGGTGGGCCGCTTGCAGGTGCTCGGCCAGGATCGGCTCCACAGCCGCCCCCTCGCGCTCGGCGGCCCGTATGAACTCGGAGCGCTCCTGGATGGTGCAGATGAGATCGGCGAGCATCTGCACCTGCCGGGCCGGGTCCGGCTCGGCGGCCACCGCTTGGAACAGCGGCCGCTCGTGCACGAGGACTTCCTGGTCGTCGCCGGCCACGGCGAGATCGACCGCAGCATGGAGGAGGTCGGCCTTGCTCCGACCGGCCGAGTACACCGACTGCATGGAGACGCCCGCGACGCGGGCGATGTCTGCCATGGTCGTCGCCGTATAGCCGCGCTCGGCGAACAGGGCCGTCGCGGCCCCGATGACCCGGTTGCGGGTGGCGCGGCGCTCCTCCTCGGCGCGCTCGCGCCGGCGGGTGGCGTCGTAGGCCCGTTTTGGCGTAGCGGATTCACTTGACATTAGACCTCCATTATGACAAGAATATAAATCAAGTCTATAACAGGAGCGACGCCATGGACCTCAACGATGCGTTGGAAATCAGCTGGGCTCAGGGAGCGGCCCTAGTAGACGGGCTCCGATCCGAGGATCTCGACGCTCCGACCCCATGCGCGGGCTGGGGCATCCGGGAGCTTCTCAACCACATCTTGGGCGAAACCCGGATGATGACCCTGGTCAACCGGGGCCAGACGGCTGGCCTCGACCAAGGCGATCTGGTCGGCGACGGCAGCCGCCTGGCCGCGACTTGGCAGAAGATGGCCCGTGACAACGTCGAGTCGTGGCGCGCCGGCGGCCTCCACGGCGAGCGCAGCTACCCGTACGGGACGTTCCCGGCCGAGGAGGCGGTGGTGATCAACCTTGGCGAAGTGCTCCTTCATAGCTGGGACCTGGCCCAGGCGACGGGGCGCAGCTACGTCCTCGACGATGAGCTGGCCACACCGGTCCACGCTTTGTACGCCAGCGTGGCCCTCGACGACCAGCGGGCCCGCGGCGTCTTCGGACCCGACCTCAAAGCGCCGCCCGACGCCCTCGTCGGCGACCGCCTGCTCGCCCTCCTCGGGCGGCGGGTCGTGACCGGGCCGGCCGCATCGGCCGCCGTAGCCCGCGGCGGCCAGGCCGAGACCCTGCGCCTCGGCACCTCGACGCTCTCGCTCCTACTCGACGCTAGCGCCACCGGCGGTGCGCTCAGCGCCCACCAGGCACACCTCGGCGCCGGATCAGTCGGCGCACGTCCCCACTTCCACACCCGCTACAGCGAGGCCTTGTACGTGCTGGACGGCAGGCTCGAGGTCCTCGCCGGGGAGCAAGTCGTCACCGCCACCGCAGGCGACATGTTGGTGGTGCCACCGCACACGCCGCACGCCTTCGCGGCCACGGCCGGCGCCGATGCCGACTTCCTGGCCCTCATCACCCCGGGTATCGACCGGTTCGAGGGCTTCCGCCGCTTAGCTGCGGCGCTGAACGGGACGGCCGACCCTGCGGGCGCCGATGCCGCCTCGCCCAACGACTACGACACCTACCCCGCCGACAGCACGATTTGGGAGAACCGGCCATGACCGAGCACAAGACCATGAACACCATCATCCACGCCGCCTTCCGCCGCGACCTCGGTCGCTTCCACGAAGCGTTCGCCTCGGCCCCGGCGGGCCCGAAGGCCGCGGCTCTGGCCGAGGCCTGGGACAACCTCTCCTTCCAACTCCACCACCACCACCAGGACGAGGAGACCATCTTCTGGCCCGCGCTGCGGACGCTCGGCGTGACGAGTCGATGGCGGGCCAGCTGGAGCACGAACACGCCCGCATGCTCGAGGCGCTCGACGCGGCCGATGCGGCCGTGGGCGTCTTCCGGGCCCAACCCTCCCCGGGGGATGCGGCCGCGGCCCGCATCGCCATATCGGACCTAGGCGCCGTGCTCGCCGAGCACCTCGCTCACGAGGAACGCGACATGGAGCCGCTGTCGGTCGCCCACCACGCCTCGCCCCAGATCAAGTCGGCCCAGAAGCAGGTGCGCCGGGCCCACCGCGGGAATCAGGGCACGCTCTTGGCCTGGCTGCTCGACGGGGCCGACGACGATGCCATCCGCGGGCTGAGGCGAGAGGTACCCCGACCCGTCCTATTCCTCATCAGCCGGGTCGGCGGCCGCCGCTACCGCAGGACGGTGTCACCCGTCTGGACCTGATCCCCCGAACTGCTCAACAGGAGATGGCCAAGAGAACCTGTTCCCCGAACGCGCGTCCCCGAACCCCAACGGGCGACAGCCCAGCCGTGCCAAGCAGCTATCCGGACGTACCGTTCCGCCAGCTCCCGGGGCGGCTTGGGAAAGCGGACTCGCCCTCCGCCCAACAGGCCGATCGCGGTCGGGACGTCCGGTGGGCAGCCCGGCGGGCAGGGCGGCGTCCGGGTCATGGCGGTAGCGCCAGTAAGGAAGCAGCAAGGTTCCGATCGAGCTCGTACACCAGCACAGCGTCAGCGAGTCCAAGAGCAACGAGACTGATTGACGCGGTCCAACGCAATTTGAGGTTCCGAGAGCGGACTGACATGCGGTCCTCGCGCTCTACCCCTCCGTGGTCCGGAAACACCGAGCAGCCCGCTTGTCCGTGGCCATGAAAAAGTCCTTACTGGTGGCCAAGTGAGGTCCGCCGGTGGTGACCATCGAAAATCCCCGCCTGTGGCCAGGAGAAGTCCCCGCCCCTCACCGAGCCATCCACCATTTGGTGCCCCCGCACGGTGCGCTTCGGCGCGAGAGTCTCATCCCGGTGGACGAACTAGACCGCTTCTCCGACGAGCTACTGGGGGAGGAGTCCTCCCAACGACCGCCGACGTGCACGACACCGCGATCGCCGCGGACCCCATCTCTGTCCCCCAAGCCGCAGGGCGCGTCGGGTTGCACAGCCAGACGCTGTACCGGCTGTGCCGCTGTACCGGCTGTGCCGTAGCGGCCAGTTCCCGCCGGCCATCCAGATCGGTTCACGCTGGCGTCTCAGCGTGCCGAGACTCCAGCGGTACCTGCACGGTAAGGCCGCGTCGTGACCGTCGCCACCACGGACTCACGACGAGGATGGCTATGTCGCCGTCGAGCGCGGGCCCCGCGGCGCGTTGCACAAGTCGATCCGTCAGAGGCGTGTCAGCACTCTGGGGTGGTCGCGGAAGTTGCTGCACCCCTACCGGCACCTCGGGGATGCAGCCGAGTTGGGATAGTGGGGCGCGGGAGCAGCGTGGTATATGGCGCTGTAGCGAAGCCCTACCGCGGCCGGGTGAAGACACGGGTTCGACCGACTTCAGTGAATCCGACAGACTCGTACAGGCGCTTGGGGACCGGGTATGCAGCATCGCCTCGACAAAGGACCATCGCCCGCTCGGCACCGGCCTCGCGGAGGCGTCCGAAGGAAAACAGGTTCACCGCTCGGCCGAGCCCGAGGCGTCGGTAGTCAGGGTGGGTGTCGACAGGCTCCAGCTCACCTACGTTGTTGTCCGGATCGAACCACGCGATGACCGATGAGGCGAGAGATCCGTCCGGAGCCTCGACGACGCAGTCGAGTGTCTCTCGATAGGGCCAGGTGTCCCGAACGGCTCGGTAGCTCTCGGCTGAAAAGCGCGTCCCGACCCAGACTGCCCGATGCAGCTCGACGCGGCGGTCCACATCGGCGTCGGTGACGGTGCGCAGTCGGAAACCCGGTGACAATGACGGCGAGTCGATTGAGTCGAGGTCGCGCAACATGTAGCAGAAGAACGGTGCGTCGTGGTCCTCCGAGTAGCCACGAGAGGCGAGTGCTTCGACGCCCTGGGCGTCATCGCTCAGGACCGCCGCCTCCAACCGATCACCGTCAGCCACCTCCTCGAACCAGGCGAGCACTTCTGTGGAGAGTGTCTCCCAGCCAGGAAGGACCGCCCATTCGAGCTCGCCTGGCAGGTACACCCAGCCCCATGCGACGACGCGCCCCCCTTCTTCCCAGATGCGACGCTTCATCTCGGCGTCTCGGTTGGGGAGGTGAGCGTGGTTCCACGCCAGCCCACC
>JBOGHW010000089.1:0-12030 GCA_050744865.1 Acidimicrobiales bacterium
GACCTTCGTCCATGGCAATCGGCTTGCCGAGCTCGACGGTGATCTCGGTGTTGTCACCGGGCATCACCATTTCGGTGCCCTCGGGAAGCGAGATCGATCCGGTCACGTCGGTCGTCCGGAAGTAGAACTGCGGACGGTAGTTGGTGAAGAACGGCTTGTGCCGGCCACCCTCTTCCTTGGTGAGGACGTAGATCGCCGCCTCGAACTCCGCGTGCGGGGTAATGGAGCTCGGCTTGCATAGCACCTGCCCGCGCTCGACGTCCTCCTTCTTCGTGCCGCGGAGCAAGGCGCCAATGTTGTCCCCCGCACGGCCTTCGTCGAGGAGCTTGCGGAACATCTCGACCCCGGTGACGGTCGTCTGTTGCGTGTCTCTGAGCCCCACGATCTCCACGACGTCGCCCACGTGCACGACGCCCTGCTCCACCTTTCCGGTCACGACCGTGCCGCGCCCGGTGATGGACATGACGTCCTCGACCGGCATGAGGAACGGCCTCTCGACGTCTCGGATGGGCTCGGGGATCCACTCGTCCACGGCGTCCATGAGCTCGACGATCTTCGGCGTCCACTCGGTATCACCTTCGAGCGCCTTGAGCGCGCTGACACGCACGACCGGAGCGTCGTCACCGGGGACTGTGTACTCGTTCAGCAGCTCGCGGACCTCGAGCTCGACGAGATCGAGGAGCTCGGGGTCGTCGACCATGTCGGCCTTGTTGAGCGCGACCACGATGTAAGGCACTCCGACCTGGCGGGCGAGGAGGACGTGCTCACGGGTCTGGGGCATCGGGCCGTCCGCGGCCGACACGACCAGGATGGCCCCGTCGACCTGCGCAGCGCCGGTGATCATGTTCTTGATGTAGTCGGCGTGGCCCGGCATGTCGACGTGGGCGTAGTGACGTTTGTCCGTCTCGTACTCGACGTGGGCGATGGCGCTGGTTATGCCACGCGCCTTCTCCTCGGGCGCCTTGTCGATCTGGTCGAACGCCGTGAACTCGACGCTGGGGTTGTGCTCGTGGAGCACCTTTGTGATGGCGGCCGTCAGCGTGGTCTTGCCGTGGTCGATGTGTCCCATCGTGCCCACGTTGACGTGAGGCTTGGTCCGCTCGAATTTCTTCTTGGCCATTGTTGCCGACGGCTCCGTAAGTATCTGGCGGCGCTACCTTGACGCCGCGTCATCATTGACTTTGTGTGGTGGATTGCTTGCCGGCCATCCGACCAGGTTGCGCCGGTGACCCGCTGATCTGTACTGCTAGCTGCCCGAAGCTCAGACCCCGGTCACGCGGGCAACGATCTCCCGCGATACGGACTCTGGGACTTCCTGGTAGGAGTCGAACTGCATTGTGTAGCTGGCTCGGCCCTGGGTACGCGAACGCAGGTCGGTAGCGTAGCCGAACATATCGGATAGCGGGACCTGCGACCGCACGACCTGGGTGTGGCCCCGCTGTTCCATGCCCTCGACCCGGCCGCGCCGGGAGGAGAGATCGCCGATGACGTCACCGAGGTAGTCCTCCGGGGTCACGACTTCGACGAACATGATGGGCTCGAGAAGGACGGGCCGGGCAACCCGGCACGCCTTCTTCCAGGCCATCGAGCCGGCGATCCTGAACGCCATCTCCGAGGAGTCCACGTCGTGGTAGGAGCCGTAAGTGAGCGTCACGCGCATGTCCACGGCCGGGAAGCCGGCGAGCACCCCGGAGTTCATGGCTTCCTGAATGCCGGCGTCGACCGACGGTATGTACTCCTTGGGGATCACTCCGCCGGTGATCTTGTCGACGAACTCATAACCGCCGCCGGGACCTGTCGGCTCCAGGTCGATGACGACGTGGCCGTACTGGCCGCGCCCACCGGTCTGGCGGATGTAGCGCTCCTCGATCTTCCCGACGGCGTCCCGTACCGTCTCCCGGTAGGCCACCTGGGGCTTGCCGACGTGGGCGTCGACTTTGAATTCCCGCAGCATGCGGTCGACGAAGACCTCGAGGTGCAGCTCGCCCATGCCAGAGATGACGGTTTGGCCGGTCTCTTCGTCGGTTCGCACCCGAAACGTCGGGTCCTCTTCTGAGAGCGCGAACAGCGCCTTGCCGAGCTTGTCCTGGTCGGCCTTGGTCTTCGGCTCGACCGCCACGTGGATGACAGGTTCGGGAACCTCCAAGGCCTCCAGCAGGATCGGGTGAGCTGAGTCGCAGAGCGTGTCGCCGGTCGAGGTCGACTTGAGGCCGACCACGGCGACGATGTCACCGGTGAAGATGGACTCCATGTCCTCGCGGTGGTTGGCGTGCATCTGGAGGATGCGCCCTATCCGCTCCTTGCGGTCCTTCGAGGTGTTGAGGACCGTGGTGCCCTTTTCCAAGGTGCCGGAGTACACCCGCAGGTAGGTGAGCTTGCCGACGAATGGGTCGCTCATGATCTTGAAGGCGAGGGCGGCGAAGGGCTCGCTGTCGCCAACCTCCCGGGTGAGCGGCTCACCGCTCTTGATGTTCGTTCCAACCGTGGGCGGCACGTCGATCGGGCTCGGCAGGTAGTCGACAACGGCGTCCAACATGGGCTGGACGCCCTTGTTCTTGAAGGCGGACCCGCAGATGACAGGGACGATGACGCTGTCGATGGTGGCCCGGCGGAGACCGGCCCGCAGGTCGTCGGCGGTGATCTCCTGTTCAGCGACGTAGCGCTCCATGACGTTGTCGTCGAAGTTCGACAGGACGTCGATCAGCTCGTGGCGAGCCTCTTCGGCGCCCTGGCGGAGCGCTGCAGGAATCTCCTCGTCGGACCACTTCTCGCCCATGCCGTCTTCCCAGATGAGAGCTTTCATCTCGAGCAGGTCGACGACGCCACGGAACCCGCCCTCGGTCCCGACGGGCAGCTGGATGACGGCCGGAGTCGCCTCGAGGCGATCACGGATCATCTGCACGGTGCGGTCGAAATCAGCGCCGACTCTGTCCATTTTGTTGACGAAGCAGATCCTCGGCACCTTGTATTTGTTCGCCTGCCGCCAGACGGTCTCGGTCTGCGGCTCGACGCCGGCGACGGCATCGAAGACCGCCACGGCGCCGTCGAGGACCCGCAGTGAGCGCTCGACCTCGACGGTGAAGTCGACGTGCCCGGGCGTGTCGATGATGTTGATCCACGTGCCCCGCCAGTTGCACGTAGTGGCAGCCGACGTGATGGTGATGCCGCGCTCTTGCTCCTGGACCATCCAGTCCATCGTGGCGGCGCCTTCGTGCACCTCGCCGATCTTGTAGTTGCGGCCGGTGTAATAGAGGATGCGCTCCGTGGTCGTGGTCTTGCCCGCGTCGATGTGGGCCATGATCCCGATGTTGCGGGTCCTGGCGAGCGGGAATTCGCGGATTGGAGTGGCCATTTGCGGTTGTCTCTTCGTGAATGGGTGGGATACGTTCCTGCGCGACCGGGCGGACCGGCTACCTGCGCCGGTCTCGTTCGACAGGCCTGCTACCAGCGGTAGTGGGCGAACGCCTTGTTCGACTCGGCCATCTTGTGCATGTCCTCGCGGCGCTTCACCGACGCCCCGAGGCCATTGGCGGCGTCGAGGATCTCGTTGGCGAGCTTCAGCACCATGGTCCGCTCGCGTCGCTGGCCGGCATAGGTGACAAGCCAACGGATCGACAAGGTGGTAGCGCGGCGTGGCCGCACTTCGACCGGAACCTGGTAGGTTGCACCGCCGACGCGGCGGCTCTTCACCTCGAGCTCGGGCCGGGCGTTGTCGAGCGCCTTCTTCAGGGACTGAACCGGGTCGCCACCCGTCTTTTCCTTGACCACGTCAAGGGCGTCATAGACGATCTTCTCGGCCAGGGAGCGCTTGCCGCGCTCGAGGACCTTGTTGACGAGCTGAGTGACGAGCACGGACCGGTAGACCGGATCCGGGACGAGCTCCCGGCGTGCGGGGGGGCCGTTGCGGGGCAACTCAGCTCTCCTTCTTCGTGCCGTAGCGGCTGCGGGCCTGGGCGCGGTCGCGGACCCCGGAGGTGTCGAGCGTGCCGCGGACGATCTTGTACCGCACACCCGGGAGGTCCTTCACACGGCCGCCGCGCACGAGCACGATCGAGTGCTCCTGAAGGTTGTGGCCGACGCCCGGGATGAAGGCAGTGACCTCGACACCACTGGTGAGCCGGACGCGGGCGACCTTGCGCAATGCCGAGTTCGGCTTCTTAGGAGTGGTCGTGTACACGCGCGTACACACCCCCCGGCGCTGGGGCGCGCCCTTCAGGGCTGGCGTCTTGGTCTTCGTCCTCGGAGTTTCCCGTCCCTTGCGGACGAGCTGGGAGATCGTGGGCACGCGTGTCCTCTTGAGTGGTCTTGCAAATGGGTCGAAAGGCGCGAAATGACTCCGCCGCCTGGGCGAACAGAGACTATATCAGCTGCCCGCGTCTCTCCCCCCAGAGGTCTCGCTACCGGCTTGTGGTCAGGTCCTCGGCGCCGTGCCCGGCATCATGCGGTCTCGATCTTGGCCTCGCCCATCATGCCCCTCACCCGTATGTGCAGGCGGGGCACTCCGGGCCGAGGCCTCGTGGCGTCGACCCGCACCTTCCGCTCGCCCATGAACACGAAGCCCGAGACCTCGACCTCGACGCCCGCCGGCACGATCACCTTCAGCTCCCCCATCACGACGTAGAGGCTGAGGTGCAGGTCGGGAGACTCGATGACGGCATTCCGGAGATCGAGCGCCATCTCGCCCATCACCGTGACACCGACAGTTCGCTGGCCGAGCCTCCAGTGGCCGGTGTGCTTGTGCTCGCTCATCACCGCGACGAGCCACTTGCGTCTCGCCGCCGGCACCGGCATCGCCGCCGGCACGGTGGGTTGACCCTGCGGCACTGGTGCAGCCACCGGCAGATCGATGGTCAGTGGCTCCAGCTCGGCCCGCGTCACTGCTCCGTAGGCAGCTCCGACACGCCCGCCCAGCTCCTCCAAGGTGAGGCGACCCTCCGCACAAGCCTCGGTCAGCACCCGCACGACCCCCTCTCGCTCGGTGTCCGAGGCCCGCACGGCCGGCGACGGCGCCGGGTGCCCACCCGGGGCGCCGGTGTCGTCTTGATCACGCGGGAAGACGCCAGTCACCAGGCCAACCGTAGCCGCGCCGACCGGAGGCGCATAGCCCTGCTCGTCTGCCAGGCGTAGCTGCCCAGGATGCTCAGCAGAAATCGAGGGCGGCGCTCGACAGACTGAGCTTGGCGTCGATGCCACCCACCGTCTTGCCGACACTTACGGTGACCGCAGTTGCGGCTGACTGGGAGCTCGCATCTCTCCAGTACTGCTCGGCGTAGATGTCGCAGAGGTCGCTCGGATTGACCTCCACGTCGTAGCTGCCGGTCGGCAGACCTGCCAACGTGTAGTTGCCGCCGGCACCGGTCTCGGCGTAGCTGACCAGCGTCGTGGTGCCCTTCGCAAAGGCGACGACTTCGATGAATGGAAGGTCGGTACCGCTGGAGGACTTCACGTTGCCGGAGATACTGCCTCCAGCCTTCAGGCTGGCGTCGATCCCCGCCGTGTCCTTCCCGGACACCACGGCCACCGTCTTGGCCGAGCCCTGCGTCGACGACCCCTTCCACCACTGGGTCAAGTAGTTGCCGCCCAGGCACGATGGGCTGAACTCGACGTCGTAGCTCCCGGGCGCCAAGCCGACCAGGTCGTACGCCCCGCCGGCAGCCGAGCTGGCGAACGCTGCCTCGATGGCAGAACCCGCGTAGAAGGCACCCACGCAAACTCCCGACAGCGGTGTGCTCCCTGTCTTGACGGTGCCCGTGATCTCGCCGGCAACCACCAGCGACGCGCTCACGCCGGCTGCCGTCTTGCCGGCGGACACCGTCACCGCAGTCGCCTTGGCCTGGACCGTGGCGTCCTTGTACCACTGCGGAGCAAAGGTGCTGCCAGCGCAGTTCGAGGCGAACGATACGTCGTACTTACCGGGGAGCAGGTCGTACACCGTGTAGGTGCCACCAGCTCCCGTGATGGCGTACTCGGAGGTTCCGCCCGAGAGCGCATCGGCGGTTACACAGACGAAGGGCTCGCCCACACCGCCGGTGCGCGTCACCTGTCCTGTGATGGTACCGCCGGCGGTCAGGGTGGCGTCGATACCAGTCGTGGTCTTGGCATCGACCACGGCCACGGGATTGGCCGCCGCGGCAGAGCTTCGGTCCTTGTACCACTGAGGTGCGTAGCTGGTTCCGGTGCCGGAGCCGGTGTTCCCACAGTTGACGAAGTACACCTTGTAGTGGCCGGTTGGCAGACCATGGATCGTGTAGGCGCCGGACGAGCCGCTGACGGCCTGGCTCCCGAAGTCCGCCGACGTGCTGGTAGCTTCTACGCATACGCCGGCGAGCGCACCCTTGGCGTCGCTGACGGTCCCAGAGATCGACCCGTCTGCGCGGAGCGCCATGTTCAGTCCCGACGTCGTCTTACCGGCGGTGACGGAGACCTGTTTAGCCGTCTTGGCAGAGTCGGCCCCGTCGTAGTATTGCCCCACCGCCGTCGCACCGCATCCCTCCACGCCCAAGACGTAGCTCCCCGAAGCCAGGCCGACGATCGTGAATGCTCCGCTGATACCCGTAAAAGTCTCCTGAACTTCCTCGCCTGTAGCCACCGAGAAAGCAGCCACGCAAGTTCCGAAGCCTGCGACGCTCGGCACCTTGATCGTGCCCGTGATCTGGCCGCCGGTCACCATGGCCTGGTTGACACCGGCTACGGTCTTGCCCGCCGTCACGGCAACCGGTTTGGCCGCCGACTGGACCGCCGAGCCGCCCCACCAGACGGGCGCGTAATTGGCCCCACAACCACGGAACACGACGTCGTAGCCACCGGTCCGCAGGCCCGAGATCGTGTAACCGCCCGAGGGACCTGTCTCGACCGACCCCTCGTAGTCGCCGCTCGAGTTGTCGGCCTCCACGCAGATGTCACCGAGTCCCGTGCCGCCCGGACCTGTGACCTTGCCGCTGATCTGCCCGCCAGGCTCGAGCGTGGCATCGACGCCGCCGGTCGTCTTGCCGTTCGAGACTGGGACCGAGGCGGCAGCACCGAGCGTGGAGGCCCCGCTTCTCCACTGGAGGAGCCAGTTGCCCGAAAAGCCACAGCCCGGCGAGTACTGGACCCAATAGGTGCCGGTGGGAAGACCGGTCAGAGCGAACGTTCCTGCCGCCGACGTAACGGCGGAGAACCCTTCTTCACTCGAGTTACCGTTCGCCAGGTTCGCCTGGACGCAGATTCCGGCAACGGGCACCTTCGTGCTACTCGTGACAGTCCCGGTGATAGTTCCAGCCAGCTGCATGGTCGCGCTGACGCCGGGCGTTGTCTTTCCCTCGGTGACCGAGACCATCGTCGACGTGTCCTCCGTCTTCGCACCTTTCCAGTACTGGGTCAACCAGTCGTCAGACGCCGAGCCGCAACCGGTGTAGAACTCGACGCTGTAGGCGCCCGAGTAGAGCGGCTCGAGCGAGTACGTGCCGTTGCTCGCCGTGGTAGCAATCGATCCCGCGTCGTCCTCATCGACCGGGTTAGCCAGCACGCAGATCCCCGCCAGCACGCCGCCTCCAACGCCCTTCACGGTTCCCGAGATGATGCCTCCTGGCAGCATCTTGGCGTTGATGCCCTTCACGGTCTGACCGCCCTTCAGCACGATCGGTGTCGCCGTTCCAGTCCCCGTCACGTTCTTCCAGGACTGCCCGAGCCAGTTCTGGGACTTGGAACCGCAGCCTGTCGCGAAGTACACGGTGTACGTGCCAGCTGCCAACGCTTCGATCGAGTAGGTCCCGGCCGAGTTCGACGGACTTACGCCCGAAGACACAGGCCCATAGGCACTGACGCATATGCCCGTCAGGGGAACCTTCGATCCCTCAGTGACGGTGCCCTCGATGATGGCACCGGGCACGAGGGCGGCGTCTATCCCGGCAGTTGTCTTGCCGCTCGTCACCGCGACCCGCTCGGCGTCACCGGCGTTGTCGGTGTCCTCCCAGTACTGAGTGATCCAGTTCTCCGACTTCGAGTTCCCGCAGGCATCGAACTCGACTGTGTAGCTGCCGGTTGGCACTGCGTCGATGGAGTACGTCCCATTGGCCGCCGACTCTGCGTAGTAACCATTGCCGGTGCTCTCCGACTCCGCTTGGATGCATATGCCGCTCAGCACGGCACCTGCGCTTGACTTCACGGTGCCTGTGACTTCGCCACCGGCCGTCACGGGGACGTCGATCCCCTTGACGTTCGCGCCGGCGGTTGTGGGCATGGCAGGCTCGTCAGACCGAGCTAGCCCGTGGGGCATCGTCGAGACGCTGTCTGTGACCGAAGCCACCTGCCGGGGGCGAGGCGAGATTGCCAAGGCGGCGCTCCCTCGAAGGGAGGGCTTCGGCGCAGCACCGGCTGTGGTGGCAGCACCGAGCGCCAAAGCCGTGCCGAGAGCTGCTGCTGCGGTTGCTCGAACTGCTCGAGCCAGAGCGGAGCGAGACACCGTGATTTTGGACATTGCCCCTCCTCGACTCGCGCGAGAGCGCCGCGGGCTCTCGCCTGCTAGGTCCTTTCGGTGGACGCTAGCTCTCGGGTCTTAGGGCGTCAACGAGCGTCAACAGGCGTCAACGGGCGTCAACCTCACGAATTGGGCAAGAAACAGCCGAGACGCGCGTTGCGCGCCTCGGCTTAATTCCCCGTCTCTAACTTGCCTGTACTCAAGCTGGACCGGTCTTGGCCGACCTAGGTCTGACCGAGATCTAGCTAGGCCGAGCCCTCCTCGGGGACGGGGGCGCTCAGTTCCTCCGACTCGAGGCCGGTGGCATACGGGTCGCCGATCCCCTCGGCCGGATCGAAGCTACCGAGCCCACCCTCGTCGGTCTCGTACCCCGTCGAGTAGCCCGTGTCGTAGGCGTCGCCCAGCTCGGTCTCCCCGAGAGAGGAGCGCCCGACGTCGCGCAGCCACGCCGCCAGGTCGGCCGGTGCCGCCTCGAGACCCTCGCCGCCGTCCAGGTCGGACGACCAGAACGACATCCGCTGAGCCTCGGGAGTCTCCACGTCGATGTCGCGATAGCGGAGCATTCCTGTACCCGCCGGGATGAGCTTGCCGATGATGATGTTCTCCTTGAGGCCGAGCAGCGAATCGGACTTCGACTCGATGGCCGCTTCGGTGAGCACCCTCGTCGTCTCCTGGAAGGAGGCCGCCGACAGCCACGACTCGGTCGCCAGCGATGCCTTCGTGATGCCCATCAACTCGGGCCGCCCCTCGGCAGGGCGCTGCCCGGCCTGCACCAGCTCGCGGTTGACAGCCGCATAGCGCTGGTTGTCCACTCGCTCACCGGGCAGGAACGGAGCGTCGCCCGGCTCGGCGACGAGCACGCGGCGCAGCATCTGCCGGACCACGAGCTCGATGTGCTTGTCGGCGATTCCCACACCCTGGTCCCGGTAGACCTTCTGCACCTCTTCGACAAGGTATTGCTGGGTCTCGCGGATGCCCTTGATCTCGAGTAGCTCCTTGGGGTCCTTCGGGCCCTCGACGAGAGCGTCACCGGGGTGCACCTCTTGGCCGGCAGTCACCTCGAGGTGGGCACGGACCGAGATCGTGACCGTCTGCTCGGACCCGTCGTCGGCCACCACGGTGACGCGTCGACCGGTCTCGTCCTCGTCGATACGAACCACGCCCGGCTCGCGAACCAGCACGGCAGCGCCCTTGGGCGTGCGAGCTTCGAACAGCTCGACGACGCGAGGCAGGCCGTGGGTGATGTCCTCGCCCGCGACACCACCGGAGTGGAACGTACGCATGGTCAACTGGGTCCCTGGCTCGCCGATCGACTGGGCGGCGATGACGCCGACGGCTTCGCCGAGCTCGATCTCGCGCCCGGTTGCCAACGACTTGCCGTAGCAGCAGGCACACACGCCTTGGGGCGCCTCGCAAGTCAGCACCGAGCGCACTCGTACCCTCTCGACTCCCGAGTCGTCAGCGAGCAGAGCGACGTCGACGTCGCTCAGTGTCAAACCGGCTTCGAGGGTTCGCCCCTCAGAGAGCTTGACCGGCTCGGCGAGCACGCGTCCGAACAGGCGGGTCTCCAGGTAGCTCCTCTTGCCGGGCTGGTCGTGCACGACGCCCTCGATCCAGATGCCGCGGGCCGTGCCGCAGTCCTCGATCCGCACGATCAGCTCCTGGGCGACGTCGACGAGGCGACGCGTGAGGTAACCGGAGTCGGCGGTACGAAGAGCCGTGTCCGCAAGACCCTTGCGGGCGCCGTGGGTGGAGATGAAGTACTCGAGGACCGAAAGACCCTCGCGGAACGACGACTTGATCGGGCGGGGGATCATCTCACCGCGAGGGTTGGAGACGAGGCCCTTCATGCCGGCGATCTGCCGCACCTGCTGCGAGTTACCACGGGCGCCGGAGTCGACCATCATGTCGAGCGGGTTGAACGTGATCGTGGACAGAGTCCGCTCCATCGCCCGGCCGACTTCGGAGTTGGCCGACGTCCAGATCTCGATCTCCTTCTGGCGACGCTCGTCGTCGGTGATGATGCCTCGCTTGTACTGAGTCTCGGCCTTCTCGGCGTCCTTCTCGTAGCGGTCGAGGATCTCACGCTTGTCCGGCGGCGTCTTGACGTCGTCGATCGAGATCGTCAAGCCTGAACGAGTAGCGAACCCGAACCCGAGCTCCTTGATCCTGTCCAAGCTCTCGGCCACAGTCGCCTTCGGGTAGTTGGCAGCTATCTGCTCGACGATGGCCCCGATCGTGGTGGCGCGGCGGCCGATCACGTCGTTGACGTAGCCGAAGCCCTCCGGCAAGGCACCGTTGAAGAAGATGCGCCCAGGCGTGGTCTCCACCTCGGTCAGGGCTTCGGCAGGCTCGGCAGAGTCGGCGTGACGGACGCCTCTCATCGGGAAGCAGAAGCCTTCGACACCTGCCCGCAAGCGGATCTTGGCGTGAAGGTGGACCTCGCCGGCCTCGTAGGCCTGCTCCACCTCGTGGACGTTGCGGAAGACCTTGCCCTCGCCCTGCACCCCGTCCTCGACAAGCGTGAGGTAGTAGGCGCCGAAGACCATGTCCTGCGAAGGCACGGTGATCGGCCGGCCGTGAGCCGGCGAGAGGATGTTGTTGGCCGACAGCATCAAGATCCGCGCCTCGGCCTGCGCCTCGGCGGAAAGAGGCAGGTGAACTGCCATCTGGTCACCGTCGAAGTCGGCATTGAAGGCCGTGCAGACGAGTGGGTGGATCTGTATGGCCTTACCCTCGACCAGCACCGGTTCGAAGGCCTGGATGCCGAGGCGGTGAAGCGTCGGGGCGCGGTTCAACAGGACCGGATGCTCCTTTATCACCTCGTCGAGCACGTCCCAGACCTGGGTGCGGCGCCGCTCCACCATGCGCTTGGCCGACTTGATGTTCTGGGCTATCTCGGTGTCGACGAGCCGCTTCATGACGAACGGCTTGAAGAGCTCGAGGGCCATCAGCTTGGGCAGGCCGCACTGATGGAGCTTCAACGTCGGGCCGACCACGATGACGGAACGACCCGAGTAGTCGACGCGCTTGCCGAGCAGGTTCTGGCGGAATCGCCCCTGCTTGCCTTTCAGCATGTCGGACAGCGACTTGAGCGGGCGGTTACCGGGCCCCGTGACAGGACGGCCGCGGCGGCCGTTGTCGAAGAGAGCGTCGACTGCCTCTTGGAGCATTCGTTTCTCGTTGTTGATGATGATCTCGGGGGCGCCGAGGTCGAGCAACCTCTTCAACCGGTTGTTGCGGTTGATAACCCTGCGGTAGAGATCGTTGAGATCACTGGTGGCGAAACGGCCCCCGTCCAATTGCACCATCGGGCGCAGTTCAGGCGGGATGACCGGGACGACATCGAGGATCATTGCCCGCGGGTCGTTGACCCGCCGACCGGAGTCGTCACGGCGGTTGAAGGCCGATACGATCTTCAGCCGTTTGATGGCCTTTTGCTTGCGTTGCACCGAGAGGTGGCGCTTCCCCTCGTCGGGCTCGATGACCTCACGCAGCTTGACTTCTTCTTCGTCGAGGTCGAGCTCTTCGATCAGCTGGGCGATGGCCTCTGCGCCCATCCCGCCGCGGAA
>JBOGHW010000090.1:0-31180 GCA_050744865.1 Acidimicrobiales bacterium
CTCCAATATGCTAGCGCCTCACTGGCAGATTGTCTCACGCGGAAGGCCCCAGTGGTGGATCGAGGAGGGAGGCCGCCTCAGGGGCTACGCCAGGCGCCGAAGCGTCACTTCAGAAGAGCCGCACCCGAATCAGTTCGCTGAACGCCTGGCGCCGATAGTCTCCTCGACAACTCAACCGGCTATCTGCAGTCGCGAGCAGTCGTCTGACGCCGCCGATCAAGGGAGGCTTTCAGCGTCCTCGGCAGCTCACCGAGCGAACCGCGCTGGGTGAGAGAGTTGTTCGCTCCGTGCACACGGCGCCACTGCACTTGCTCTTCCACCGTTGCCTCACGAAGCCCGACCTCGTGAGCCCGAAGGAGCCAGTCAAGCCCTTCGGCAACACGCAAGCCGGCGGTGAAAGGCCCCACCCGATCGAAGGCGGAACGCCGAACCATCATCGCCCCCGGCGTGTGTGCCGGCCTTGGCCGATCGAGGGGAACCGGCACCCCGCCGACACACTCGGTAAAGCTCCGTATCTGGCCGTACACGATGTCGACATCGGGATTGTCGAGGATCACCTGTAGGCGGGTGCCGATGCTGTCGGACGTGAGGAGGTCGTCCGAGTCCATCAGGACCACGATCTCCCCGCGCACGAGGTTGACGGCACGACTGCGCGCCACTCCTACGCCGGCGTGCTCCTGCCGGACGACCCGGACAGGGTGCCCGACACCGAGCGCCAACGGGTAGCTGGTGTCCGCGGACCCGTCGTCCACGACGACGACGTCGCTGACCGGATAGGTCTGGGCCAACACGCTCTCCAAGGCGGCGACGACGTAACGCTCGCAGTTGAAGACCGGTAGTGCCACGCCGACATCGACTGCGGGCTTAGGCGAACGGCTCACGGCCAACTCCTGGCACGGCGCCTTCGCAGAGAGGTACGCAACACCCCCAGCATCGCTTGCCGGTTCGCACGTGTATCCGCGGAGCAGTTGGCCCGATGAACTCTGTAGCGGAGGCATACGTGATCGACGTGCCCGACAACCACACCGGCATCTCTCGCACGTGCCAACCAGTCCACGTCCTCGCCTAACGTCAAACTCTCGTCAAAACCCCCCACCACCTCCAACACCCGACGTCGCGCCAGCATCGTACCCAGGTGCCACCGATATGGGCCCTCGTCCCACACCGGGTTGTAGTGGGCAGGTCGCGGCTCCCCGGGACTCACGAAGGCCTCAGTCAACCCAAGCACCATGCCGAGCTCGGGGTGCTCCTCCAGGGACGCGACCTGGATGGCAATGCGCTCGAGGGGCATGACGTCGTCGGCGTCGAAGATCGCCCGGTACTCACCCTTGGCAGCTGCCAGCCCGGCATTGCGCGCCGCCGAGGCACCACGATGCTGCCGGCGGAGCACTTGCACACCGCGAGCTTCCGCAATCTCGGCAGTGCGATCGGAGGATCCGTCGTCCACGACGATGACCTCGAGCGCCCCGTAGGTCTGGGCGAGCACACTGGCAATAGCCTCGGCCACGAAATCCTCCTCGTCGAAGGCCGCCATCACGACCGAGACGAGCGGGGCGGTCACGAGACGACCTGCTCGAGCACTTGCAGCACGGCGTCGGCGAGGTCGGCTTCGTCCGAGCCGACATCGAGGGAGTAACACGGACAACTGCTCACGACGCCCGCGAGCGTTGCAACTACGGCGCCGTCGTCGAACGGCATCTGGAAGACCGTGGTCGGCGCCCAAGCCCGCAGCGCAGCGACGGGGGTCACGCGTCGCAACTGTGTCCGGCCTTCACTAACGCATGGGACCACGACAGCACGAACGGTCAGTGACTCGCAGAGAGCGTCGGGCATCAGCTTGCGAAGGTCGAGCACCGCCTTGGTGTCGCCAGCACTGGCGGTCCGCGATGAAGCGGCAACGCTGACAGTGTTGTAGAGGGCAACCGCCTCCGGGGTGTGACCACTGCGCAGCAACAGGTAGTCGTCGGCTACGAACCGCAGGCCATGGTTGACGGCAGCCATGGCCACCGTCGTCTTCCCCGACCCGCGAGCACCGACGAGCAACACAGCTCCGCGATCGTCTCCGACGGCGGCCGCGTGCACGAGGTGACCGCCGTCCCCAGCAAGGGCCCAGAACAAGCACGGTCGCAACGGTGCAGCCCGTTCCCACCATGGCACAGCCCGCGTATGGGGAACGCGGTACAACATGGCACTTGCTGTGCGGTCGATCAAGGTCAGGGTGCCCGAGCACGTCTCGTGCACAGCCACCAGTCGCCCGTCTCCCGTCTCCCGTATCAAACCACCTGTTCCTACGTTCGACCAACGCCAGGGAAACGGAACCGACCCACCCGGGCAGTCGTCCGCCTCCCAGAGCGAGACAACGGCGTCCGGCGTCCGGTCATCCGGCGCGCCGTCACTGTTGTCCTCGCGCGCCGCCAGCGCACCGAGAAGCACCCCGGCCAGTCGAGCGCCGGCAAAGCGCAATAGGACAGTGCGATCTACAAAGCGCAAGCGGCGATCGACCCGTCCGTGGTGCTCCGCCGCGCGCTCGAATTCGCGAGAAGCAACTGCATGGAAAGAGGCGAGCGTGGACTCAGGCAGTAGCTGCGTCATGAGTGGAAGTCGCCTGCCGCCTGTGTACCGACGACCGCAGCAGCCCGAGCATTGCCGCGTGCACCGCCGCAGCATCCGAGGAAGTGTTACGGCCGTGGATGCGATATCGCAAGCACAACGAGTCCACCCGTCCGGCCCTCACACCTGCATCCTTGGCGCGTGCCAGCCAGTCCACGTCGTACGCAAGATCCAGAGCCTCGTCGTAACCGCCCACGAGGTCGAGAACCGATCGGCGCGCCAGCATCGTGCCCGCGCAGGCAGGAAACGGGCCATCCTCCCAAACCGGGTTGTAGTGGTCGGGTCGCGGCTCGCCAGGGGTCACGAAGGCCTCGGTCAACCCGAGCACCATGCCGAGCTCAGGGTGTTCCTCCAAGTGGGACACTTGCGTCTCGAGGCGGTTGGGCGGCATGACGTCGTCGGCGTCGAAGATCGTCCAGTACTCGCCCTTGGCGGCTGCAAGACCGGCATTGCGCGCCGCCGAGGCACCCTGGTGCTGCTGGCGGAGCACTTCTACATCCTGAGCCTCCGCGATCTCGGCCGTGCGGTCGGAAGATCCGTCGTCCACGACGATGACCTCCACCGGCTTGTACGTCTGGGCAAGCACGCTGGCGATCGCCTCAGCCACGAAGTCCTCGGCTTCGAAGGCCGCCATCACGACCGAGACGACGGCGGCGTCAGTCCGTCTTGACATGTGGCCAACCGGCGGCCTCGTCGACTTCGTGCAGCGGATCGACAAGCATGAACTCCTGCATGTCCGTATAGACCTGCAGTACCGGAGCCGCGAACGACACGCTTCCGGGAGGCAAGCCTGGGGTGTCCAGCGCGGGAAGACCGTCGCCTTCGACGAGCAGATCTTCACTCAAGAGATTCGCCAACAGGCCGGCAACAGCGATCCCGACCTCGTCAGGATCACCCAGATAGCGCTCCGACGCGGCGGCAAGCACCTGTTCACTGCGGGCGCCGCCGGCGAGCATCACCCAGATCTCTGACCCAGAACCTTCAAGGCTGTAATACGAGCCTGTCCCCAGATGGATGAGAATCGTCTCCCCGTCGATCGTCTCGTGGACGACGTGAGACGGGTTCACACGGACCGATTCGGGCAAGCTCGGCGAACTCATGATCGCTCACCCTACAGGTGGCGTGTGGAGCCAGCCAGTAGGATCGGGCATCTGAACCTGCCACTACAACGCCAAGCTGACAAGCCCTCAACCCAAAGCTTTTTGCCCCGTGAGTACCTGTCCAGCTTCTCATCGGCCTGTGAGCGCGCCATGACCGCGGCGGGTGCGGTAGTCCACGAGGTGCGGATCGGCGGGATGCCGGTACGGCTCCGTTTTGCCGGTTCCTCCCTCGTTCCATACGTCCTCCCGGCCTTTACGCACCTGAGGACCAAAGTCGTCAGCGAGCAGCCCCGCCTCACTGTGGAGCTTTGGGATGGCGCCACCACCGGCATCTTCCCACCTGGCTTCGTGTCCGACCGCGACGCCCCGGGTCGTGGCGAAGTTCGTGAATTTGACGACGCCGGAGTGCGGGCGGTGTTCCACAGCGGAGTGCGCCCGCAAGACGGCGCCTTTCGGTCGGTCACGATCTTCGACGATCGATCCTTTGTCGCAAGGTACTTTGTCGTCGATCCTGAGGAGACCTACTGGTACGAGCGTGCCGCTCCTTTACGAGCCGTGCTGCACTGGGCGCTCAGCCAGCCTGACCGCCTGCTTGTTCATGCGGGTGCCATCGCAGCGGGCAACCGCAGCCTTCTTCTCGCCGGGCCGGGCGGCGCGGGAAAGTCGACGAGCGCCGTTGCCGCAATGCTCGGCGGCTATGACTACCTGGGAGACGACTACGTCCTGCTCGACCTGGCGGACGAGCACCCGATGGTGCACTCGCTCTATGCCACCGCCAAGCTCGGTGAAAATGCCATCTCCCTTCTTCCTGGCCTGCCCGAGATCTTCGCAGGCTCCCCGCCGCTCGGCGCCCCCAAGCACGTGCTCGACGTCTCGCGGTGCCCGCCCGGAAGGCTCGGGACGAGCGCGCAAATTGTGGCAGTCGTTGTGCCCCGACTTTGTCCGGGTCACAACACGACCTTGCGGAGTGCCTCAGCTTCGGTTGCGCTGCAGGCACTTGCGCCAAGCACGATCTTCCAGGCGCCGCGGCGCGATGGCGTTGCCCTCCGGCCCTTGGCCAAGCTCGTAAGGTGCGTGCCTGCGTACGTGCTCGACCTGGGCGGAGCGCCGGCCGACGTTGCGCCGGTTCTGGGTCAGCTCCTCAACTGCACGCGCGGCAACGGCACTGCCACGGGCAACCTCACAGTCCGTCAGATCCCTAACGGTGTGTGAGGCCAGCGTTCCGGCCGGCGCCCTTGCGGTAGGCAAGCTCGACTCCGGGCGCCTGTCCTCCTTCCGCAGGCTGACGCTCGAGAGCGCTCTCGCAGAGATTTCGCACCAGATGGACGAGCACGGTGTGCGCCCTCTGCTGGTCAAGGGTGCCGCCTTCGCGCACTGGCTCTACGACAATCCGCGCGAGCGGTCCTACGGAGACATCGATCTTCTGGTCGACCCTCGCGAGTTCGAGGCAGCCATGCGAGTGCTGCTCGCTCTTGACTTCGTCCCTCGCTCGGCCTTCGAGCAGACCAAAGAGAGGGCGTCACACCACGAACAGCTGGTTCGTGGCGGGACCCTGCCGGTCGAAGTCGAGCTGCATCACACACTGAGGCTCGTGCTAGCGCCACCGGCTCTGCTGTGGGAACGGCTGACAGAAGGCACCCAGACCATCGAAGTCGCAGGCGCCGTAGTGCGAGTGCCCTCCCACGCAGCCTCAGCCTTGATCGCGGTTCTGCATGCGGCCCAGCACGGGGACCGCTGGCTGCCGCCGTTAGATGACATGGAGCGGGCACTCGATCGAGCCGACTTGCAGACCTGGCGCCAGGCAGCTGCGCTGGCCGAAGAGCTGGGTAGTGCAGCGGCATTCGCCGCCGGGTTGCGAATGCGCCCAGACGGCCGTGAACTGGCCAATCAGCTCAAGCTCGGTCCCACGACGGCACGCTACGAACGCCTTTTGGCATCGGTCCCGTCCAGCAGCACGTTGAGCCTGGAGCGCCTCGTGTCGACGCCCGGCGTGGTCGCACGCTTTCGCCTGGTGGCGGCGGAGCTGGTGCCAGCACGGCGTGAAGCGCCGAATTCGCCTCCGACACCTGGCTCGCCACGGACGGCTGGTGCTTTCCGGACCTGCACCAAGCGATCGCTCCAGATCGGAAAGAAGCTTCCCCGGACGGTGCGGTCCTGGACTCTGGTCGCACTCCATCGCTCGTGACACCGGAGCCACCGCCGATCTCCTCGGCCGGGGGCAAGCGTTGAGCAGCTCGGACCTGCCGACTCCGAGCTCACGCCTTGGCCTGGGCGCAACGTTGTTGAAGTACTCACTTGACTATTGGCCACAACTCTGACACACTAAAGCGCATGCTTAACAAAGCACCCGTGCTGGACAGGGTGTTCCAAGCGCTGGCCGACCCCGGGCGACGAGTGATGGTGGATCGGCTGACCCACGGTCCGGCATCGGTGACAGAGCTCGCCAAGCCGCTCTCGATGTCACTGGCCGCCGTGGTCCAGCATGTCCAAGTGCTCGAGGCGAGCGGCCTGGTCCGCACCCGGAAGGTCGGTCGCACCCGCACCTGCAGCATCAACCCGGCGACGCTGCGCTCGGCTGAGTCCTGGATCGCGGACCGGCGCTTGCTCGTGGAACGCCGACTTGACCGCCTCGGTGAGTACCTGGCAGACACGGCCGACGAACCCGGCGCCCCGCATACCACTCGCACGCAACCAAAGGAGACGCCTTGACGTCCGTCATCCACGACACCTTCACCATCGAGCGCAGTTATCCGGCTACACCCTCCCGGGTCTTCGCGGCCTTCGCTTCGTCGGAAGCCAAGAGCACGTGGGGCGATACCGGCGATCTCGAGCCAGCCGAGGGCGACGCCGGCGTGGAGGAGTTCGACTTCCGGGTTGGCGGGAGGGAACGTTTCGGTCACAAGTGGCAGGGCACGACGTACCGGTACGACGCCCTGTACTACGACATCGTCCCGGATCAACGGATCGTCTACAGCTACGAGATGTACGCCGGCGACGCCCGCATCTCGGTGTCCCTCGCCACGATCGAGTTCACCAAGACCGGCGACGGCACGACGCTTGTGTACACGGAGCAGGGCGCGTTTCTCGACGGGATCGACGGCCCTGGAGCATCCGGTCTCCGCCAGGAAGGCACGACCGAGATGCTCGACAATCTCACCGGCTACCTGCAGTCGGAAACAGCCACCTGACGGCGCAGCTCAGAGTAGGCAGCCACCAGGTCAGCCAGCTGGTAGCGGGCCTGCAGCCCGCTCGGGTTCGGGAGGACCCAGGCTCGCGCGCCCCCAATGGAGTCAAGCTGCTCGCCGATGCCGGCCTTGGGCCGCTCGAAGGCGGTGCGGTAGGCGGTCATGCCGACGAGTGCGACGAAGCGCGGCTGCCAGCGTCTCGCTTTGACCTCAAGCCGTCGAGCACCCGCACGCAGCTCGCCAGGGCCGAGCTCGGCCGCCGTCGCCGTGGCACGGCCTACGAGGTTGGTCACACCGAGCCCGAGAGCGGGCAGCTGCCTGTCCGACTCGGGCGGCAGGACTTCCGCCGAGAAGCCCGCCCCGGCCAACACCTTCCAGAACCTATTGCCAGGCCGAGCAAAGTGGTGGCCCACCGCCGCAGACCACAGGCCGGGGTTGATGCCGCAGAACAGGACGTCGAGATTCGGGCTGATCACATCGGGTACTCGCTGGCCGGCTGCGGCAACAAGCTCGTCTTTGCTTGGCACACAGGCAGGCTACGACCAAGCACGCCGCCTCGAGCCTGGGGCGAATCGCCAGGCTCTGTCTGACACAGTCCTTTCGACCGCCTAGCTCTTGCGGGCCCACCCGGTGCAAACTGGAGCCGTGACGGCTACCGCGCACCCCTCCGACAACTTTCCAGAGCTCGTGGCGTCCACCTCGAGCGGGCTACGGGCTGGCGGATCACGTGTGTGTCCGTGAGGGTCGCCTTCGTCTGCCTCGGCAACATCTGCCGTTCGCCCATGGCTGAGGCTGTAACCAGGCACCTGCTTTCGGAAGCAGGGCTCTCCGGCCGAGTCCACATCGAATCGTTCGGGACGGCCGGTTACCACGCCGGTGAGCCGATGGACCCTGGCGCCGCAGCCGCCTTGGGGCGGCGCGGCTGGGCTGACGACGGCCATCGCGCCCGCCGGCTCGGCGCCGGCGACCTCGACGTGCTCGACCTGGTTCTCTGCGCCGACCGGTCGAACGTCGCCGAGGTACAACGGCTCGGCCGTCAGCTCGCGAGCCCGCCGCCGACCGAACTGCTCCGTGCTTACGACCCCGCCTGCTCCGGCGAAGGAGACGAGGTGCCCGACCCGTGGGGCGGTGGCATGAAGGAGTTTGACGAAGTACTCACGATCGTCGAGCGGTCGTGCAGAGGCCTTGTCAGCGAACTGGCGAGATCAGTTCGCTGAGGCACTCGGGCCGATCGTCGCCACGCGCTTGCTGAGCGGTGGCGCTCAGCGGGTCTGGGCGGCCGCAGGGCGAGAGCTTCTGGTGAAGCTCGGCCCGTCTGTGCTCGACGAGGCCGAAGGCCTGCGGGAGCTCCGAGCCGTCGACGGAGGGCCTGCCGTGCCCGAAGTCGTGCTGGCAGAGCCCGGTCTACTCGTGACCGAGTGGGTCGCCCAGGCGGCACAGACCGATTTGCACGAAGACACGCTCGGACGGGCGCTCGCTGCCCTGCACACGGCCAGCTGGCGGGAGTGGGGTGGCGGATCCCGGTGGATCGGGCTCTGCCAGGTCGACGCCGGCGTTTCAGCGACGGGTGCGGAGTTCTACGCGAGGCGACTGAGTGATCTCGCCGCCCGTTGCGGGCTTTCGGCACAAGTGCAGCCGGTCATCGATCGCCTCGACGACCTGCTGCCAGCAACCGGGCCTTCGCTTCTTCACGGTGACCTTTGGTGGGGCAACGTCCTGTGGGGCGCCGGCGGCCGGCCATGGCTGATCGACCCGTCGGTCCATGGCGGCCATCCCGAAGAGGATCTTGCGATGCTCGGACTGTTTGGACCCGTACCCGAGCGGCTGATCGGCGCGTACCAGGAAGTGAGGCCGCTTGACAACGGGTGGCAGGATCGGGTGGCGCTATTCCAGCTGTACCCGCTACTCGTGCACACCGTGTTGTTCGGCGGCTCGTACCGGTCGAGAGCGACCGAGGCCGCCCGGCGGTACCAGCGCGCCGCCGGCAAGTCGCGCTAAGTGGCAGTTCTACAACTGTCGCTCGGGCGAGCGATGTTGGGGACGGCGAGCTGTGCCCAGCTCAGCTCGAGCACTTCCGAAGGCAAACCCGCGTGGAGGATACGGTCCGCCCTCAGAGCACGACCAGGTTGTCGGTCGTGGCGCCGCGGGCGGCGATAAGAAGGACGGAACGATCGAACGTCACAAAACGTCCTCCTTCATGTGTAGCAAGCGCCAAGAGGTAGGCGTCTGTGACCTGACGAGGTCCGAGGATGCGCGACCGGTCGACAAGGGAGTCGTCGAGCAGGCTGGCCGTGCAGGGCCAATAGACGTGATAATCGGTGTCACACGCCTCAGCGAGCCGCTCCATCGCCTGGTAGGGAGACACTGCGTTGGGATAACGCGGTGTACTGATGATCCTGACGAAGCCGTTCTCAGTGATCGCGCAGGACGCCCACCCGTTGTCCGCTTCTGCGATCATCCACTCGAGAGCGCGGGCGTGGTCAACGTGGTCCTGGTCCAGCAGGGCGAGGAGGACGTTGACATCGAATAGAGCGCGGCTCAAACCACCTCCTCGTCCCGCAGGCGGTTCACCACGGCATTCGAGACGGTCCCCCCGCGGTGGGGGAACGGCCGGAATCCAAAGCGGGCAACCGGCTCGCCCGAGCCTTCGTACCCTTGAGTGAGGGCTTGACGGGCGAGGTCGGACAGAACCTCGCCGGCCGAGCGCCGCTCCCTCAGTGCCCGGTCCTTGACGGCTAGCAGAACGTCGTCGTCGATCGCGATCGTAGTGCGCATGCATCAGATGCTATCGCATCAGCTTCTCTCAAGAGCGAGCGCGAGGCTCGGTAGAGTTGCAGGTGGCCCAGCCCTGGACGCGACACCCCTGACGCAACTGTTCGAGTCTCCGCCTTTGCGCTCCTCCGCCGAGAGCGCTCGGTGCCCTTCTTCGAGGAGCTCGAGTGGTACGCGCTGCTATCGACGCTGTCGGTGCAAACCGAGCGGTGTCGTTCAAGGCCCGCACGGCGTCCTAGGCGCGGCGTCCTACTAGCGGTTGCCGTACTCGAGGAGGTCGCACAGCACTACGGGTACGACTTCCTGCTGTTGGCGAAGGCCTCGTGCCCGCCAGTCGACGAGACGATCGGGCACAACCTGAACAAGACGCCCAACACCGAGTGCGATCGGTGGCGCAATCAATCCATCAGCAGGATCAACGCGTTCGATCCTCAGATCGTCATCGTCACGGGAAACGACTTCGACCCGGGCAACGCCGAAGACCGGCCCATGCCGCAGGACGTGTACTCGGCCGGCCCGCTAAAGACACTCGAAGACATCTCTGCCAGAGGCCGCCGGCTCGAGGCGCTCGGGGACATCTCGTACTTGACCACTACCGGTCCGGTCTGCCTGGCTGCGAACGAAGGCGAACTCCAGGAGTGCACGAGCGTCACGCCAACGGCGGCCCCGGCCTCGCACATGTTGGCGCAGGAGGACGCAGCCAACAAGGCCGACGCCACGTACATCAGCACGATCCCGTGGCTTTGCACTCCCACCAAGTGCCCAGCAATCATCGACGACATCGACGTCTACCAGGACCAGTTCCACATCACCACGGTTATGTGCTCCACGTGCTCCCGGTCGTGGAGGCAGCTCTCAAGCTCTACTCGCCCTGAAAGACTCACAGCCTTTGCTTGTGGTGACCGGGGTAGCTCGATATCGTCTTGACTTCGCCCGAACGCCCCACTTCCGGTGTGATCTAGGCAATTCCCCACGGTGACGAGACTGATCTCGTAGCCCAGGTGTCGCAGTTCGCCGGCGAGTGTGCGCGTGGACTTGGTCGTCCATCACTCCAATGCGCTCGCGCCTGGGAGAACTGGGAGCGCCTCGACTCCCACTCCCACCGGGATGCTTGGTGCGGGCGTGTGCTCCACAAGCCGCCCCACTCGCGACACTCGTCACTCCCTGCTGTACACGACGATCTACAACATGGTTACGAAGATTGTCGCTGAACGGCTCGGTAGAGTTACGGGAAGCCAAGCCCTGGAGGCCACCCCATGACGCAACTGTCCGAGTCTCCGTTGTCCGAGTCTCCGCTCACGATCGACGACATCGACCTGTCGTCGATCGACTTCTGGCTCCGCCCACCCGAGGAGCGGGAGGCCGCCTTTGCACTGCTCCGCCGAGAGCGCCCCGTGCCCTTCTTCGAGGAGCTCGCGCTTGAGAACCTGGCTGCCGGGCCGGGCTATTACTGCCTGACGAAGTACGACGACGTCATGTATGCCAGCCGCCATGCCGACCTATTCGCCTCGGGGCGGGGAACCCAGGTGGTCGACATGCCCGAAGAGCTGAACGACATGCTCGGCTCGATGATCAACATGGACGCCCCTCGCCACACCAAGCTGCGCCTCCTCGTCAACAAAGGATTCACTCCGCGCATGGTCGCCCGCATCGAGGACTACGTCCACGACATCGCCCGCGAGTGCGTGCAGGAGATCGTCGGCAAGGGAAGCTGCGACTTCGTCACCGAGGTAGCCGCCCCGATGCCGCTGCGCATCATCTGCGACATGATGGGCATCCCCCGCAGCGACGCCGGTTACATCTTCGAACAGACGAACCACCTCCTCGGCGGGCTCGACCCCGAGTACAACGAGACCGTCGCCGACCTCTTCGCCGGCGGGTGGAACCTCTTCGACTACGCCCAGAAGCTAGGAGCCGAGCGGCTCGAGAACCCCAAGGACGACATCACCACGACGCTGATGCAAGCAGAGGTGGAGGGGCAGCGCCTAACCGCCGCCGAGCTGGGCTCGTTCTTCGTGCTCCTGTGCACCGCCGGCAACGAGACGACAAGAAACGCCATCGCCCACGGTCTCTACACTCTCACCGCCCACCCCGACCAGCGTCAGTTGCTTATCGACGACCCAGACAGACACATGCCGGGCTTCGTCGAGGAGATCGTGCGCTGGTCGACACCTGTCATCCACTTCCGCCGCACGGTGATGGCTGACACGGAGCTCCCAAGCGGCCGGGCGTCCTTCAAGGAAGGTGACAAGGTCACGCTCTGGTACAACTCGGCCAACCGGGACGAGGACGCCTTCGACCACCCGGAGGTCTTCGACATCACCAGGAGCCCCAACGAACATGTGGGCTTTGGGGGCGGCGGTCCGCACTTCTGCCTCGGGGCGAACCTGGCTCGCCGCGAGCTCCGGGTGCTCTTCGAGGAGCTGTTCCGCGTCCTGCCCGACATCGGTTCCGTCGGCGAGCCGGCTCGGCTGCAGTCGAACTTCATCAACGGCTTGAAGCACTTGTCGGCCGAGTTCACCCCTGCGGCTTGAAGTCGAGCCACCGCCGAACCGCACGACCAGGACAAGACGCGTGCCACGCCTGACGGCCAGTGACGAGTTGCTGGCACACCAACTGCTGGACGACACGGCCAGTCACCATCCCCATTGGCGCGAGAGCTACTTCTTCGTCGCCCATCGGCCCGATGCCATCGGCGACCTTGTCATCCTGACGATGGCGACGTTTCCCCAGCGGGAGGTGCTCGACTCCCTCCCGATGGGTCGAGTCGCAGGCGAGCAGGTCATCGACTACCACGCCCGTGCTTACGACGGCGACCCGCATACACCTGAGGTGGGAGCCACCCGTGTCGAGATAGTCAAGCCCTTCGAGGAAGCCAAGCTCTGGGCCGATCCCGACCAGTGCACGCTCGGGATGGATCTCGTGTTCCGCGCCCGCACGAAGCCGTACGGCCTGCGCAGGGGAACGATGCGGGCCGGCCAAGAGCTCATTTGGGACCAGTCCCACATGTTCCAGTCCGGTACCTACAACGGGACTTACAGCTACGCCGGGACGACCTATGAGGTCGAGGACTGGTGGGGTCAGCGGGACCACTCGTGGGGCGTCCGCGACCACGGGCGATGTCCGCTCTGGTTGTGGTTCCAGGTGCAGCTGCCCGATGGCTTCCTCGGGGTCTGGCACTGGGAGTTGGCGAACGGCACAGTCGTCTACACCGACGGCTGCTGGGCGGCGACGGACGGATCGGAGCCGGTGCCACTGATGGGCTTCGAGCATGACCTCGAGTGGGTCGAGAAGGATGGCACGCCGGCTGTATACGGCGAGATTGGCGCGACCGTCACGGGTCTGCGGGGCTCGGCCACGTTCACGCTCGAGGGCGGCCGAAGTGTCCGGCTCGAGGCGGAAGGCAGTTTCGACCGGCCGTACGAGCCGTTCCACCGCGGCGGCCTCAACCAGATGAAGGTGCGCACCGATGACGGACGTGAGGGAACGGCCATCTTCGAAGTGACGGGCGCTCGCCACCACAAATACTTCCCCGACACGGTCGTGCCGGGCGTCCTCCCGGCCTGACCGTGTCGACAGGCGTGCGGCTGGCGCCCGACGAGAGAGCGGTCAGCGCGTGATACCCGAGACGGCGGCGGACCTTACGGCGGCGTGGTTGACCGAGGTTCTCGAGCCGAGGCTGAGCGGCGCCTGCGTGACGGACGTGGAGGTCACTCCCGTAGGAACCGGCCAAATGGCCGAGGCTCTCAGGCTCAGCCTCACCTATGACCGCCCGGTGGCCGCGCCAGCCGCGCTGGTCGCCAAGATGCACGCCGGCAACGGCACGAGCCGGGCGACGGGAGTGGCGCTGCGGGTCTATGAGGTTGAGGTCCGTTTCTACCAGGAGCTGGCGGCTGGGCTGCCGATGCGCACACCGGCGTGCCACTTCGCCGACGTCGACACCGTCCGTGGCGCTTTCGTGCTCCTACTGGAAGACATGTCACCCGCCTGCCAGGGTGACCAGCTGGCCGGCTGCAGCCTGCAGGAAGCCCAGCTGGCGCTCGACGAGCTGGCGCTCCTCCATTCCAGCCACTGGAACGATCCCGGTCTCGCCGAGCTGGAGTGGTTGCACCGCGATCCGGCCGGCGCACGTGACTTCTTGAAGGCTGTCTTGCCGGGGTTCTGGCAGGGTTTCGTCGAGCGGTACAGCGAGAGGATCGGCGACGAGGTCCGCCAGATAGGTGACGCGTTGGTCGCCAACACGGACGCCGTGCTGGCTCCCTCGTCAGATCCCTTGACAGTCGTGCACGGCGACTACCGGCTCGACAACCTGCTCTTCGGTGGCCCCGGGGCGGCCGCGCCGATCGCCGTCGTCGACTGGCAGCTGGTGGCGCACGGGTCGGCCATGCAGGACGTCGCCTACTTCGTGGGGGCGAGCTTCTCGCCAGGCGACCGCCGAGCGGTCGAGGATGCGTTGGTACGTCGCTACTACGACCGCCTGCTGGCTGACGGTGTCGCCGGCTACACCTGGGAGGATTGCTGGCTGGCTTACCGACGGGCCAGCTGGGCCGGCCTGATCACGGCTATAGCGGCCGCCAACCTGGTGGAGCGAACCGATCGCGGCGACTACATGTTCCTCGCCATGGCGCACCGGCATTCCGCCCACGTCCTGGACTTGGAGGCGCCGGCGCTGCTCGGTGGCTAGTACCGGGCCAAGGCGCTGTTGCTGGCAGCCGATGGTCTTGCCAGCACGGCTGTCGCCTATGAGGTCGGGGTCTCGCCATCGAGTGTGGTGGCCTGGCGGAGTCGATTTGCTGAGGAGGGGCTGGCCAAGCTGGGGCGGGTTCGTCCCGGCCGGGGGCGTAAGCCGCAGATCCCGGCGGAGAAGATCGACGAGATCGTCCGGTTGACCCAGGAGTCCAAGCCGGAAGGCGAGACGCACTGGAGCTGCCGGTCGATGGCCAAGGCGGCCGGGGTGAGCCCAGCGACGGTGCAGCGTGTGTGGTCTGCTCGTGGGCTCAAACCGCATCTGCTGCGCACCTTCAAGCTCTCCAATGACCGCCGGTTCGATGAGAAGCTGATCGATGTGGTCGACGGCGACTGGAGGGATGGCGGCTTCCGGCAGCGTCGGCCCTCCGTGGAGACTCTCGCCTGGGTAGCGGAGTCGATGGGTCGGAGCAGTCGCGTCGTTGGCTATCGCCGACTGACCGGTGGCGTCTGCTCCGCCGTGAATCGGCTGACTGTCGAGCGACGTGGAGTGCGAACGTTCGTCGTGCTGCGGCAGTACCCGGGCGGGCTTGGCCTGCAGGCGAGCTTGGAGAAGGAGATCGCCAACCTCGGTGTGGTGGCGGGAAGCGGGCTCCCGGTTCCGGTCGTCCTGGCTACTGATGTTGCTGGTGCTTCGACGGGGGGCGCGCCATCGTTGCTGATGACACGGTTGCAGGGGCATATTCACCTCGATCCGGCGGAACCTCAGTCGTGGATGACAAGGATGGCGGAGATGGCTGTCTTGCTGCATTCTCTCGATCTCCCCGCGAAGATGTTCAGACCTTGGACGGATTCTTGGATCGCTCCTCTGGACGGGTTTCAGGTGCCGGTCGACGCACAGAAGCCGGCTGTGTGGAAGGCGGCGTTTGGTGCCATGGCGGCGGCGCCGCCAAAGGACACTGCCGTCTTTCTGCACGGCGATCTCCTGCCTGTCAACATGCTCTGGTCGCGCGGGAGGATCACTGGATTGACCGACTGGAACGGCATCCATCGGGGGGCGCGGGCGATTGACGTCGGGCACTGTCGGCGATACTTGGCGGCGCTCTACTCGCCCGCGTGGTCGGAGCAGCTTCAGTCGCTCTACGAGTCGATCGCAGGGATGGCTCTCGATCCGTGGTGGGACCTGTATGCCCTGCTGCACTATGACGATAGCCAGCCGAAGTGGATCCGAAGTCAGGTCGCTGGGCGGCGTCCCGTCGATGTGGCCGGCATGACTGCCCGGGTCGAAGTCGCTATCGAGACAGCGCTACGGCGCCTCGGATAACTGCAGGTTCCCTGCTGGTCGCCCTTCCGGTTCTGGCGTACCGCACAGACCCCTGCACGAAGGCCGGTCGCACTCGCATCGATCACCGGCTAATGACGAGACACCAGACTAGGCGACGGAGCCAACCGGCTTGCCGTCGACGATCTGGTCCAGGTACTCCGACAACCCGTAACCGACGGCGCCGTTGCAGGTCCACTCCGTCAGGCCCTCGGAGATGCGCGTCACCAATTGCGTGCCGTCGTTGTCCTGCCTCCGGTTACGCAGAGGAACGAGGGACAGGACCTTGCCGGTGATCTCGTACGTCCCGCCTGCAGTCACAGCCGTCGCTCGTATGCCGGAGTGGTACATGTCCTCGCCCGCCCAGTCCGTATCGACCTCGACCGTGTGGATCGACTCGTAGGCACCGTCTCTCAACACGACGCCGGCTTTCCGCTTGGACCCATCACGGGAGGCGATGACAGAGATCATGAAGCCGAGGTCCGGACCACAGTTGGCCGTTAGCCACCTGTACCACCACGGGCTTTGCCAGTAGCGAGGACCCCACGAGTGGTCCCTCAGGCCGAAACCGTCTATGACCCACTCGTCGTCGCCAACCTGGAGGCTGCCGGCACCGGCGGTGTGCTGCTCGTAGTGAGCCCGGGCGAAGCCCTGGCCTGTGTCCGCCAACGGTGACCCGTCGTCGGCGACCATCTCGCCGCCCAGCATCGGCGACACGCCCCGAAACGTCAGCTCGGCTTTGCACTCCACCCACGGGTTCTCGGTGAACGCTCGCTTCGGGTGAGCCATGGCCAGGGGGTCGTCGAGCATGACGACCTTGCCTTCGTAGCCGACCTTCAGCTCCTTGAACGGCTCGACCACCGAGAAGCTCATGCCCGCGGCGCTGAAGGAGGCATTGTCGTCGATCGTCGGGCGCCCGAACATGAAGGCCACCCGGCCATCGGGCAAGTACAGGCAGACCGTCATCTCGGCGTAGCCCTCGTTGGCGCGGTTGCCGACTCGGAAGAAGCCCCCCACCCTGCGCACCGGGTCGTAGACGTTGAAGTACATCGACTCGTTGAAGTTGACGGTCTCCTCGAGCGCGTGCGTGTACTCGTCCTCGGGATCGAAACGGAGCTTGGCCAACGGGATGCCTCCTCCCTAGCGTGGCGTCGGGCGCCATGGTAGCGAGTGCGTGCGCCGGCTACCGGAGTAGCCACCCGCCTGACGCCCCTGTTTAGCGGCCTTCGGCACTGGGTATTGCCCGGCTCAGAAGGAAGGGGTAGGCGCCGTGGAGGAGACCGGCTACAGCTTCGACGCGCCGTGGCGAAAGGTCGTTTCCGCCTTTGCCGTGCTCGGCGACATCTTCGCGATGATGCTCGACTCGCTCTGGTCGACCGGGTCAGCGGTCATTCATCGGCGCTTCTCGTGGTCCGAATTCTTCGAGCAGGCATCCTTCTTGATGTCCGTCACGACTTTGCCGGCCGTACTGATCGCCATCCCCTTCGGATTGGTGCTCGTGCTGGAAGTCGGCGGCCTGGCTGTACAGATCGGGGCTTCCGGGATAGTGGGTGCCGTCGACGCCATCGGCATCGTGCGCGAGGCGGCACCGGTCATCACGGCCATCCTGCTTTCCGGCGCCGGTGGATCGGCCATCTGCGCGGATCTTGGAGCTCGCACCATGCGCGACGAGATAGACGCCATGTGGGTGATGGCCGTCGACCCGATCGAACGGCTCGTGGCCCCGCGGGTCATCGCCACGGTGGTAGTGGCTCTGCTGCTGAACGGGATCGTTGCCTTCGCCGGGATCATGAGCGGCTACCTCGCCTCAGTCTTCATCCTGCACACCAGCGCCGGTGGCTTCCTCAACTCGTTCTCGGCCTTCGCCCAACCCGCAGACGCTATCGAGTCAATGGTGAAGGCCGCGCTCTTCGGCCTGATGGCCGCTGTCGTGGCATCTCACCAAGGCCTCAACACCAAGAGGGGACCAGCCGGCATCGCCGAGGCCGTGAACAGGTCCGTGGTGATCACCGGTGTGGGGCTGTTCCTCATGAACCTGCTCGTGACAGACATCTTCCTCGCCATCGTCCCGCCAAGAGTCCTGTGAGCGCCGGCTGATGAGCCTGAGGGCAACCGCCAGTCTGGGCAGCGGGCCAGCCGGGCCCACGGCCGCCGGGGGTTCCGGCCTGGCCCGCCGGTTCGTCGCCCGGCTCGCCTGGGTAGGCGAGCTCCTCGTCTTCGTCGCCAAAGTTGTGCGGGCGATCCCGATGGTTCTCCACCACTACCGGAGCGAAGTGTGGCGGCTCATCGCCGAGATCACGTTCGGCGGGGGCCTTTGGGCTGTCGCCGCCAGCACGATCCTCGTGTCGGCGCTCCTCGCCTCGGTCGTAGGCGTGCAACTCGGCATCGAAGGCCTGCAAGGCCTCAACATCATCGGGCTCGCCCCACTTGCCGGTCTGCTCTCAGCCTTTGCCAACACAAGAGAGCTGTCCCCGCTGCTGGCCGGTTACGGGCTGGCAGCGCAGATGGGTTGCCGTTTCACGGCTCAGTTGGGCGCCATGAAGGTGAACGAGGAGATCGACGCCCTCGAAGTGATGGGTGTTCCGTCCATCCCCTACCTGATCGCCACCCGGCTCCTGGCCGCGTTGGCCGCTGTGATACCCATGTACCTATTGGCCCTCTCGGGCGCGTACCTGGCGACTCAGCTCGCCGTGGTGACGATCGCCCACCAGGGATCCGGCACTTACCTCCACTACTTCTACCTGTTCTTGCAGCGACGCGACATCTTCTACTCGGTCCTTAAGGTCGTCGTCTTCGCCGTCCTCGTCACGGTCATCCACACTTACTACGGCATGACGGCCAGCGGCGGTCCTGAAGGTGTCGGCCGGGCGGCGGGGCGGGCGATACGGATGTCGACAGTGGCAATCGCCGTGTCAGACATGCTCATGACGCTCCTGTTCTGGGGCGTCTCGGTCCCCGTGAAGGTCACAGGGTGAGCGTGACGGCGCCGCCGGCGCCGCCTCCGACAACTCCGGCGTCTGAGCTTCCGATTCCCAAGCAGCGAACGTCGCGCCTGGCACTGACCCTCGGACTGGTCATGGCTCTTGTCATGGCGGGTGTCGCGGCCCTCATCTTCGAGTCCTTCGGCGGCGCCTTCTCCAGCTACGACGTCCTGCACGCCCAGCTCCCCGCATCGTCGACGGCCGTCGCCCTCGGCGCCCCGGTCGAGTACCGCAACGTCACAGTCGGCTCCGTCGCCAGCCAAGGGCAGTCCGAGTCCGGCGGCATCGTGGTCGTCACACTTCACATGACGCCGTCGATGCTCTCGTCCATCCCGTCGGGTGTGCGGGCCACCGAGACGCCGGTCTCGTTCTTCGGCGACGCCTACATAGTTCTCCAGCCCCCCTCGCGTAGCGGCACGTCGACTCTCCGCGGCGGAGCGACGATCCCCCCGGTGCAGACGGGTCAGGCTGCCTCGTTGCAAAGCACGCTCGGCGACCTCGACTCGTTGCTCATCGAGCTGCACCCCGCAGACCTCGATTCCGCCCTGACGGCACTCGCCGGCGCCATTCAGGGTGAGGGCACAGGACTCGGGCAGAACCTGGACAAAGCCAACACGTACTTTACGCAGATGCAGCGGCTGTGGCCGCAGGTGCTCTCGGACTTGAAGGCGTTGGTGCCGGTGTCGACCGCCCTGCAAGCGTCCACGAGCAACATCCTCACGATCATTGCGAACCAGACGACCACGGCATCCACGATCGACTCCCAGTCACCTGACGTCCGGGAGGCCATCAGCGGGGGCAGCGACGTCGCTTCGCAGGCTGCCAAGCTGCTGGCCGCCATGCAGCAGCCGTACGCCATCCTGGCAGCCGACTCCGGGCCGTTCCTGAACGATGTGTCACAGAGCCCGACAGAAATCTCCCGCCTCCTCTCGGGCCTGCAAGCCTGGGCGCAAGCCTGGACGGCGGCTGAAGGATCCGGCCCATACCTGAAGCTCACGACCAATGTCGTGGTGGCGAATCCGGCCGACCTCGGCTTGGCCGCTCTCGGCGGGCCGGAAGCCGTCCAATATCTCACGGCCGGGCTCGGTTCCAGCTACGTCAACCCCCCGACTTACACCTCGGCGGGAACGATCCCGGGCAACGACTCGGCTGCCGCCATGGCCAAGGCCCTGGCCGCAAGCTCGGCCCCGATGATGAGCGGCCCGGCCGAGAGCACTGCCGCAGCCGAGATCCTTGCCGCCATACGCGGCCGGCGAGGCGGTTCACCGGCAGAGGCCACGTTGCTTCTCGGGCCTGTCCTCACGTCCATGGTGAACGGGCAATGAGGCGCCCGCACCACGCCCGCCCGGGACTCGTCCGGACCATCGTCAAGGTGGCGATCTTCGCAGCCGCTTCTGTGCTGTTGACGTCGATCGTCTTCGCCTCGCTGCTCGACGTCGGGACACAAGCTGCCAGCGGCTACTCCGCCGACTTCACAGACGCCTCGGGCTTGCAGGCGGGCGACACCGTCCGGATAGCCGGCGTCGAAGTTGGAAAGGTCACCGCTGTGTCCCTGATGGGCAACCACGCCGTCATCTCGTTCAGCCTCGACCACTCGCAACACATCACGAGCACCACCCTGGCGGCGATTCACTTCGAGAACTTGTTGGGCGAACGCTTCCTGGCACTGTTGCCAGGCCGATCGGCGGGGAAACAAGTCGGTCCCGGGAGCGTCATCCCGCTGTCGAGGACGACGCCGGCCATCAACCTCACGGCAGTGTTCGACGGATTCCAGCCACTGTTTTCCGCCCTGGCACCAGGACAGGTGAACGACCTGGCCAACTCCATCGTCCAAGTGTTCCAGGGTGAATCCGGCACGGTCTCCAACCTCGTGGACGAGACGGCCGTCATCACGAACAACCTGGCCGATCGCCAGCAGGTGATCGACGCCCTGCTGACGAGCCTGTCGAGCCTGCTCAACACCGTCGGCGTGCACGACACCCAGCTCGGCGGTTTGATAAAGAACTTCGACACCCTCGTACGCAGCCTGGCCAACTCCCGCTCCAGCATCAGCTCGGCAATCACAAACCTTTCGAGCCTCGAAGCCACGACCAGCCACCTGATCGACCAGTCGGAGCCCACGCTCAACGAGGACATCGGCAAGCTGGCTACGGCCGTGCAGTCGTTGTCAGCCAACCAGCAGGGGATCGACAGCGTCCTGCAAGGCTTCCCGGGACTGGTAAGCGCTCTGACAAAGATCCAGGACAGCGGCAACTGGATCAATGTCTACCTCTGCAACCTCACGCTTGAGGTCCACGGACAGCTCGACATATCCCTGGTCCCCGGTGTCAGCCCGCCCCAGTACCCGGACCCCGTGACGCTCCCGTCAGGACCTGTGGGGTCTTCCGGCGACCACACCGCGAGCTGCTCGTGAGACGTTTCCGCGAGCTCAACCGCCCCGTCGTCGGAGTCGTCGGAGTCGTCGTCCTGCTCCTGGTGATCGTCGCCGCCCTCAAGTTCCCATCCCTTCCTTTGATCCATTCGAACGCGGGCTTCAATGCCGACTTTGCCAACGCCGGCGGTTTGGCCACCGGCGACCTCGTCACTGTCGACGGGGTCAAGGTTGGCTCCATCACCGGCATGAGCCTCGACGGGGACCACGTCACCGTGAGCTTCGAGGTCAGCACCGGATTGCATCTCGGCTCGGCGACGACGGCTGCGGCCGAAGTGCTCAGCCCGGTCGGGACCGAGTACGTGCAACTCACCTCGGCCGGCGGAGGGTCGCTGCACGGCACCATCCCCGTGTCGCGCACGAGCGTGCCCTACAACCTCGTCACCGACCTGTCAGGTCTCGGGTCGACGATCCAGGGTTACAACATTCCACAGCTCGAGAAAGCTCTCGAGGTCGGCACCCAGGATCTCAACGGGACGTCGCCGGCTGAGTTGACGAGCGCGTTCGACGGTCTGGCCCATCTGTCGAGCGAAGTCAGTGCCCAGCAAACGGCCCTGGCCACGATCGTGACCCGGGGCGCCGGCCTGACTGGCGTCCTCTCGCAGAACAGCCACGCCCTGTTCGATCTCTTCGGCCAGGCGAACCTGGTCCTGCAAGTGCTCGAACAGCGCCGGACGGCGATCCAGGGCCTCTTGACAGCGACGTCCACCCTCAGCCAGAAGATCACTGCAGTCCTGACGGTCAACCGCTCGCAGCTGACCTCGCTGCTCCAGTCGCTCCAAGAGGTGTCGGCCGTACTGGCGAAGGACAGCGACGACTTCTCACAGGCAATCCCCGTCCTGGCTGCCTTCAGCCGCTACTCGGCCAACGTCACCGGGTCGGGCGCCTTTGCTGACGTCGCCGTGCCGACGCTGCTGATCCCCGACAACGTGGCGGCGCAATGCGCCTCCAAGGGTTCGTACCCAACCGGCAACGCCAACGTCGGGTGCCGGCCTTGAGGCGGCTCCCGAAGTGGGCCAGAGGTCTCGCCGGACTTGTCGTTGCCGCTCTGGTCGCCAGTGGCATCTTCCTGGTGACCACGGCCGGACCGCCCGAGATGACGATTACCGCCGAGTTCGCCACTGCTCCGGGCCTGTACGTCGGGAACCAGGTGAAGATCCTCGGAATGCCAGTTGGCAGCGTGACCAAGATCACGCCGGGGGCGACCTACGTCACCGTCGAGATGCAGGTGCCAGCCTCGACGAAGATCCCCGCCGACGCTCAGGCGTTCCTGATGGCACCGCAGATCGTCAACGACAGGTACGTCCAGCTCAATCCCGCCTACGTGAGCGGGCCCCGCCTCAGCGACCACGCCGTAATCCCCGTCGCAAGGACGGCGACTGCCATCTCGTTGGACACCGTCATCGACAGTCTCGACAAGCTGGCTACGGCCCTCGGGCCAAGTGGCGCCAACGCCCACGGCGCCCTCTCGGCCTTCGTCGACAGCCTGGCGCACGCCTTCGGTTCCAACGGGGCCGACCTGCACTCGACCCTCGACAACCTCGGCAGTGCCCTGGCCGCCCTTTCGGCGCACAGCCCGCAGCTGACCGCCCTGTTCGACAACCTCGGCAACCTGAGCCACACCGCGTCGCAATACACATCGACTTACCAGGCATTCGCCAACGACTTGGCCGCCGTAAGCACCGAATTGGCATCCGACAACTCGGACATCGGGTCGGCTCTCGCCAACTTGCAGCGGGCCTTGGGGACGCTGGCCGAATTCGTCCGGACGAACAGCTCAGCCCTCGGCAAGAGCGTCGACGACCTCGACACCTTCGCCAGCGCCGTCGCTGCCAAGCAACAGCAGCTGGCCCAAGTCTTCGGCAATCTTCCGATAGCTCTCGACAACCTGGGCAACGCGGTGGATCCGAACGCTTCGGGCGGGCCTGCTCTGGTTGCCCGCCTCGACTTGATGGGCGACTCCTCGTCGTATTCGAAGGCCGTGTGCGGCAACGCTCTGCTCCGGCTCCTTCTCATCTCTGTCGACCAATCACAGGACAAGGACAGTGAGGTAGACCTCGACTGCGGCGTGAACGGCCTGCTCGCCGGGCTCCCCACTCCGCCGGGGGCATCGTCGGGGCCGAACCTGTCGCTGAGTGCCCTGGTCGGGGGTGCGCCGTGACCAGACCCCGCTTGCTGCTGGCCGCCTGCGGCCTGCTGGCGCTGGCAATGGGGCTCGGCGGGTGCTCGCTGAGCCTGCAGTCCCTCCCGAAGCTCTCCTCGCTGAGCGGGCCGACCTACCCAGTCCGCGCTGAATTCGCCGATGTCCTCAATCTGCCCGACGATGCCCAGGTCCGTATCGGAGCAGCCGTGGTCGGCCAGGTGTCGTCGATCTCCACGACCAATTACCAGGCAGATCTGACTCTGTCGATCAAAAAGGAGGTGAAGTTGCCGGTCGGGACGTCGGCGCAGATACGTTTCGACAACCCGCTCGGCGCCGAGTACGTCATGCTCCAGTCACCGGCCGGCGGTGGGACCGGGTACCTCCCAGCCGGCAGCCTGATCCCGCAAAGTCAGACGAGCACTGCCCCAAGCGTCGAGGACACCCTGGCGGCACTCTCGCTCGTACTCAACGGCGGCGGGATCAACCAGCTGCAGACGATCATCCACGAGCTGAACGACACCTTCGCCGGCAACCAGCCGCAGATACGAGACCTCTTGACGACTATCGACACCGGGGCAAAGTCTGTCGCCAATGGCAAGGCCACGATCGACGCCGCCCTGGCCTCAATGGCCTCTTTGAGCGAAAAGCTCAACGCCGGGCGGTCTGTCATCGCCAACGGCCTCGCCACCATCTCGCCTGCCGTGGGCGTCCTGGCCAGCGAGAACAAGCAGCTGTCAAGCCTCGTGGCGGGCCTCTCACGGCTCGGTCAGGTCGGGACGGAGATCGCCCAGGAGAGCGGGCAGGACTCGGTCAACGACTTGAAGGACCTACTTCCCGTGGTCGACCAGCTGAACGCCGTGTCGCAGCAGCTAGGCCCGGACCTCAAGACTCTGGCGGCTTTCGAGGCAGACACGCCCAAGGTTGCTCCCGGCGCCTACCTGCAAGTGCAAGTGATCGCCAACGTGCTCCTGCCGTCGGGCGCCTTCGAGCCGACCCCGGTCAGCGACGCAGCTTCGGCTCCGGCGAGCAGTGCCCAAACCGCCGGTGCCGCAGTGACAGGCCTGCTCGGGACGGGTGCTCAATGACCCGCAGCCTGGTTCCCCGGATGATCGCGCTCGGTCTCGTGATCGTGCTCGGCGTCTACTACATCGCCTTCGACGTCATGCAATACCGCATCGGCGCCCAGCCGTACACGGCAACTGTCATGATGACCAGTGCCGGTGGGCTGTACACCGGGGCAAACGTCACGTACAGAGGCGTGCAGGTCGGTTCCGTTAGCGCCCTCGATCTCCACAAGAACGACGTTGCGGCCAAGATCAGCCTCTATCCCGGCACCCGAGTGCCCGACAACGGGACCGTCTATGTCAAGGAGCTATCCGCACTCGGCGAGCAGTACCTCGACCTGCAGCCTTCGAGCCCAGGCGGACCGTTCATCACTTCCGGGACGGTGATCCCTGCCAGCCGGGTTGTCCTGCCGATACCGATCGGCACGACACTCGTCGATCTCGGCGCGATGCTGAAGAGCCTCAACCCAAGCGACTTGCACACCGTCGAGGCGTGGCTGTCGACGGCATTCGGCAGCGCCGGGCCGGGGTTGAAATCGATTGTCGCTTCGGGCCAGAAGCTCTTCGAGGCGCTCGCCGCCGCCCAGCCGGAGACGGTCAACCTCATCGTGGACGGCAGCACGGACCTGAAGACCTTGCAAGCCACCGACGGTGACCTGGCGGTCTTCGCCAAGTCGCTGGCGTCCCTCACGGGCGAGTTGAAGAGCTCCAACTCCGATCTCCGAGACTTGATCGACAACGGAGCTTCCCTCAGCCAGCAGCTGAACCCCTTCTTGCAAGCCAACAGCACTCAGGTGGCTGCGCTCATCGCCAGCCTGTCCACCGACGCCAAGGTGAGCGACGAATACCAGCCCGAAGTGAGAGCAATCTTCGAACTGCTGCCGATCGTCTCTGACGACCTCGCCTCGGTGGCAAGCGGGGGACGTATCCACGGCGTGCTCGAGATCAACACGGCGAACACTGTCTGTCCGTACGTTCTCGGCAGCCAGATGCCGGGACCGACGCAGAAAGTAGCCGCTCCGACGCTGTCGAGCTCGTGCAGCTCGTCGGCCCCCGACATGCTCCAGCGGGGAGCGGGGACCTAGCTCTCCCAGCTGCTCAGGGGGCTGACCGGCGGGGCTGGCTAGCCCCGCCGGGGGGGCTGACTAGCCCAGGTACTTGCGAATCAGCGAGGCTGGCACCGTGTAGGACGAGCCGGCGAGCACCGCTGAGTTCTTGCCTGCAGCCGAGGGCAGCCCTTTGTCCAGGTCGAGGATCGGGTCCGCAAGACCAAGGGGACCACAGTTGTGAGCGGCCGGCACCGCATAAGCGTTGTCAACGAGCTTCAGGCCGGAGATGATGACTTCCCCGTCAGACTTGCTTGCGAGCGTTCCTCTCGCGCCTTTGATCGGCCTGTTGGGACTCGGCGGGTTGGTCTTGCCCGTAGTCAAGTTGAGCGTGATCGGGCTGGCGGCATCGCCGATGGTGCAGTCGGAACCGAGCAGGCCAGTAGGTGTGCTCACCAGCACGTCGATCGGCAGTGTCAGGCCGGCACCCTTGGCCTCCAAGAGGTTGGCAAGGCTGAGCGTCGGGGTTCCGACGAGCTGGGGTGTGGCCGTGACAGCCAGTTCGCCACCCCCGGCCCCGGGTATGCCTGTCAGACCACCCGGAAGAGGTATCGACGGCGACTCCAGAGCGGACGTGCCGTTGTCCGGAAGTACCACTTCCTTGATGGCGCCCGAGGGCTTGAAGACGACTCCGAGCGAGATCGTGGCCGGCTTGGTCGAGCTGACCGTGGTCGACCCGATCTGGAACGTCGTGTGCGTAGTCGACGAGAAGACGCACAGCGAGACGGCCTTGACATGGACCGGGCAGTTGGCGAACTTGGCGAGATTCGCCGGCAGCGCACGGGGCTGAGCGGAGCTCGGGGCTGCGGCAATCAACACCGACGCTCCCGTGAGCAGGACGATCGCACCAGGCGCCACCAGCTTGCGGCACCAAGCGCGTTGTGGACGGGGCGAGCGTTGCACGTTTACGCCTCCTTGTTAGAACCTGAGGTTTGAACCTCGGGACAGATGGGTACTCGCGAGTAAGTTCCCCCATCCGGTGTTTTTCAAACACGAGGAGCGATGTCCAGATCCTGGCCCCGATCGAGCGCAATGACGGCAGCCACGGGGCTGCTGGCGATCGCCGTCGTGGTGGCCGTCGGCCTCAGCCGGGAAGGCGCTGCCCACCGCCCAGCCCTCCAGGCGCCAGGTAGCCGGGCACCAGGCAGCCGGGATCGTGTTGCTGCCGGCCAAGGCCGGGCGGCCGGCGACCAGCACACCGGGGCGACGCTCACCGCACAGCTGCTTGAGTCGGCGACAGCGGTCACTGCCAGCACACACCTACCGGCAGACTGTGTTCCGCAGGCGGTGGGACCACCTGGATCCACCTACCAGCTCGGCCTTGTCGGCACAGTCACGAACGGCACGTTGACCGCGGGCCCGGCCACCGTCGCCGACATCACGGCAAAGTTCTGCGGCATCGTAACTGTCGTAAGCGGCGAGCCTCCCTGCTATGCGACGGGCATGGTGTCGTCACCAGCAGACGGCGAAGTGTTCGGCTCCCTCTCGGCAACTCTGACGCTCGTGCCGGGCATGACTCCCAAAGTTCCCTTCGCTGCGCACCCCGGTACGATCACCGGCGGCTTCTCCTGCCACTCGTCGAACGACGGCCTGGAGGTCGATCTCTCGGCCACGGTGAGTGCCACTACGGGCCTGTACGGGCTGTCCTGTGAGATCGGGCCTTTGACGATCCCTCTCACCGGCGTGCTCACCGGGCCGCTGACAGCCACTCAGATCACGCTCAGCAGCGACGACTTCTCGGTGCCGGCCGTGTCGTCGTCGCCGACTTGCGAAGGGGCTGTTCCCGCCAACCTCGACGCCATCGCCGGCCTGCCGATCAAGCCGGGTGGCGCCCGGGTCAACTTGCCAGCCAAGGCAACGCTGTACCGCCCGGCGAATTGAACCGGTAATCAGAGCTTGGACAGACAGAAAGGAAGATAGCGACAATGGCAATACGACCGAAGGCCCTAGTCGCACGATTTGGGGTCGCAGCACTCATAGTCTCTGGAGCCATAGCAACAGCCGGTGTCGCTTCGGCGACGCCGCAGGCGACTTCGGCGACGCCGCACGCCACCGGTCACTTCGCGACACCCAAGGCCGGGACGATAGTCAAGGGTGCGCTCAAGAAGGGCACCAAGTTGGTCTTCAGAGGCACTATCAACGGCATCCCTATCACCGTGAGCTGCACGGCGTTCAAGGCAAACGGGAAGGTCCCAAAGACCGGCCTCACCATCGGCATTCCACCGCCGTCGATCACGGGCTGCACCGATTCGCTCGGTGGAAAGGACACGATCAAGGACAACGCGACCGACGGAACCTGGAGGGTCACTGAGACTATCGCCTCGAGCGGCGACAAGGTGAGTCTTGTCGTCCCGAAAGCGGGAGCCACCTTCACCTCGACTGTCGTCTCTGGGTGCAAGGTCACTGCCGCTCCCACCGCCAGAGCAGCCATCGTAGGCAAGTACAACAACGTCAACACTGCCACGGTGAGCAAGGCCAAGATCCCGGTCTCCGGCAAGGGCTGCACGGCCACAGCGGCCACCGTTACCTCGACGATCATCTTCACGCCTGACCTAAAGGGCGTGGCGTAACCATCCGCAGGCGGCCATAGGTGTGGCAGCGGGCGGTGGCCTCGGCCGCCACCCGCTGTCTGAGGCCGCTTCTCAACTTGACGAGGGGCGCTGAAGTGAGCAAAGTGCGACGACTTGGTTGGTGGGCAGCCGGCGCGGTCGCCGCGGGTACGGCCGTCGGCGGCCTTGTGCTCGGGGCCGGGCTGCTGGCGATGACGCCGAACAGTGGTGCCGTTCCGTCGGGCAGCTCTGCTCGGCCGCCCAGTTCGAGCTCTCAGAGCCGATACACGCCGGCCGCTGACGTGGCCAACGTCCGCAGGGCACAAGCGTCCGCTCGGTTGATGGTCACCGAACCGGGCATGCCGACGTGCAAGGCTCCGGCGCTGCCGGCGCCGACGTATCCGCCGGGCCACAGCTACGGCGTACCGTTTCTGGCCGCCGTCACGGGTGGGAAGATCGTGACCGGTTACGACGAGTGGACCGCCAACCACACGCGATGGACGGCCGGTGGCAAGACCTACCACCTATATCCCTGGCAGGCCGAGGTCTACGACATCACAGGTTGGGTGACAGGATTGCTGCAACTGCCCGATCTGAGCGCCACGATCTCACCGCAGGACGTTGTGTTCTGCGACACTGGCGGCACAGCCTGCGAGTCGGCGCAACCCCCGGCCGGCGAGTGCATCCGCGTCAGGCTCAACGGAGCACCGGTGAAAGGGCAAGCGCCGTCGCCGACGATCACCAATCAGCCGCCGCCTGGCAAGAAGTGCTACGAGGCTTCGAATCACTGCATCCCGTACGTGGTCAGCCTGAGAGCGGACGGGGGCTCCTCGCTGACTGTCACGGGCGTGCAACCAGACGGAGCCCTCGACCTGAGCGTCACGACTGGGGCGCAAGCTGGCCTCAGCATCAGCTTTCCCGGCGGCTCGGGAGAGTCGTGCCAGAACGCAAAGACGACCATCACCCTGTCGACTCAGCTGCCGTCCAAGCTGCCTGCGGGTGCTCCCGTCCCGCCCGTGTCCGGCAACCCCGATCTCCGCAGCTTGCGCAACCTGCCTCGTCCCTTGACGGGACCGCTGGCAACCGCCAGTTCGATCGTCGCCAGCAACGACTTCAGCGTGCCGGCCTTCTCCGAGAAGACGTGCCCACTGCTGGCGGCTGTATTCGACGCGCCTTTAGCGGGTTGGAACGCCAAGTCTTCGTCCGACTCGGCGAGCGAGAACAACAACTACTTCGACAAGAGTCGCCCGCCCGCCGACGCCGGCACGCCCGGCTGGGTGCAGTTCTCCGCCACGACGACGGTCTCAGCCCTCGACCTCCCCGTCGGGCCCCCGACCGGCTTCACTCTCGGGAGCACACCATGAAGCCGGCCATAGGACGAACACGTCATGGTCATTGAAGCAGTGTGTCCGCCGACCCGGCAGCTCGAGGTGACGTCTGATGTAAGTATCTCGATACAGGGGGTAACCAAGCGGTTCGGGAGTCACACGGTGCTGCGCGACGTCACATTCGACGTCCCGAGGGGATACACCTCGGCTGTGCTCGGGCCGTCGGGTACCGGCAAGTCTGTGCTCTTGAAGGTCATCATCGGCCTGCTCAAGCCGGAGAGCGGACAGGTCTACATCGACGGCGATCCCATCGTGGGTATCAGCGAGAGGGAGATGCTCCGCATCCGACGCAAAGTCGGCGTGCTCTTCCAGGACGGGGCGCTCTTCGGCTCGATGAACCTGTTCGACAACATCGCGTTTCCCTTGGTCCAGCACACGAACAAGACCGACAACGAGATCCGAAGCATCGTCATGGCCAAGTCGGACCTTGTCGGGCTAGGCGGCCACCTGCACAAGCTGCCAGGCGACGTGTCCGGCGGCATGCGCAAGCGAGCGGGGCTCGCGCGTGCCCTCGTGCTGGATCCCCAGATCCTCTTCTTCGACGAGCCCGACTCCGGTCTTGACCCGGTACGGGTGGCCTACCTGGACCAGCTCATCAACACGGTGCACGAGGAGACGGCTGCGACCTTCTTCATCATCAGCCACAACATCGAGTCCGTGACGCGGACCGCCCACTATCTCGGGCTCTTGTTCCAAAGCAGGCTGGTGGGCTTTGCCTCGAAGGAGGCGATGACCACCTCGGAGGACCCCGTCATCAAGCAGTTCCTGGCCGGCAAGCCGGAAGGACCCATCAGCATGGACGAAATGGCAGACGCGGAGGTCGTTGACAGTGCCGCAACGGCGGCAGCTTCCCGACTGCAGCCTCCGTCGACTGCAACAGCGTTCTGAGAGGAGACATCCAATGGTTGACGACATAGATCTGGATCCGACCGAAGGCGACCATCGCCATCGGCACAACGGTGCCACGCGGACATTGACCGTGCCGCTGGCACCCCACAAGGAGGCACCTGCTGACGACGGTCAGGCCGAGGTTGAGCCCCAGAGCGGCGGCGGCTGGGACGAGGTTGCCGAGTGGGCCGAGCTTGTTCAGCGGAGCACCGACGAGGCGCGCCGCAGCTCAACGAGCACGCTGCCGGACGACAAGCCGAAGCCGGCAAAGAGCAAGTCCGGGAAGGCAAAGCCGGCCAAGAGCACCAAGAATTCGAGCTCGAAGCACGATGCCAAAGCCAAGGCCAAGGCCAAGGTGGTCGAGGAGCCCGCGGTCGAAGAGCCAGAGCCTTCGCCGGCTGTCGCCACGACAGGGATACCGAAGCAACAGCACCGCCGGCTCGCCTTCCTCAGGCCGGCCCGCGTCGCCACCGGCATCGTGATAATTGCTCTCGCGGCGGCCGTCGTCGCCGGCGCCCTGCAGCTGCAACAGCGTGCGGCCTACGCGAGTGCAAGGGGCAGTGCACTGGCGGCTGCCCGTAGCTACGCAGCCGAGCTCGCCGGCTACAACTACGCGGACCTGAACAAAGACTTCGGTGCGGTCCTGGCGAATTCGACGCCTTCGTTCAAGACGAGCTTCACCCAGTCGAGCAACGCCCTCAAGTCGACGCTCACTCGCTTCCATGCCACCTCCACTGCCACAGTCGAGGCGGCGGGGCTGGTTTCCTCGAGCCCGGCCCGATCCGTGGTTCTCGTGTTCCTGGAACAGAAAGTCACCAACTCAGAGCAGAAGGGCACCAGCACTGACCGGAGCCAGGTCGAGATCACTCTCGTCAAGTCAGGCAGCCGGTGGCTGATCAATCAGGTAACCCTGCTCTAGCGTCAGTTGAGCCTGAACACCGGGTGCTTCCCGGCAA
>JBOGHW010000091.1:0-119639 GCA_050744865.1 Acidimicrobiales bacterium
AAGTGGAGGCGGCCGCCTCCAACCACCGCAGGATCGTCGTCGACGCCTGCTGCCCGCTCGTGACCAAGGTGCACCACGAGATGAAGGTGCGCGCCCGCAAGGGCTACACGGTTCTCTACGTCGGGCACGAGGGCCACGAGGAGGCGATCGGCACGATGGCCGTGGCCCCGGGGGCGGCGCGCCTGGTGGAGACAGCCGAAGACATCGAGGCTGCGGCAGCCGCTGTACCGGCAGGGACCCCGGTGGCACTGCTCGCCCAGACGACGCTCCCACACGGCGAGTGGTCCGGGTTGGTGGACCTGGCAAGGAGGCGCTTCCCGGACATGTGGATGCCGGGGCGCTCGGACCTGTGTTACGCCACTACAAACCGACAGGCGGCGATGCGGGCGCTCGCCCCGGGTTGTGACACCGTCGTTGTCGTGGGGTCGGAGAATTCCTCTAACACGCTGGCCCTTGCCAAGGTCGCGTCGCAGGGGTGCCCGCAGGTGATCAGGGTCAACTCGCCCGACGAGCTGCCCGAAGACTTGAGTGGGGTGGTGGGTGTGACTGCCGGCGCATCCGCTCCGGAGTGGCTCGTCAGCGAGATCCTCGACCGTCTAGCTCCGGCGGGAGGAGTCGAGATCGTCCACGTGACAGACGAGGACGAGTACTTTCCGCCACCGCCCGAGCTGCGAGATCTCCTCCGGTCGACGGCGGCGGCTCTGGACATGATGCTCGGGGCGGGGTCGCTGGAGACATCCCCTATGGCGTCTGACCGGAGCGTGCGCGCTGCCGACGTGTTGCAGCCCACCGTCTAGAGCCGGGTACCCTTAGGCAATGCCATTGCCCCAGGTGGTGGCCGTGGCCGACCCCTCTCCGGCGTCTCTAGCCGGGTTGTTGCCGGGTGACGAGATCCGCTCGATGAACGGCCAGGTCCCCCGCGACGTCATCGAGTACCAGCTCATCGCCGACGAGCCCACCGTCGAGCTCGACGTCTCGCGCGGCGGGTTGGGGTTCCTGTTGACAGTCGAGAAGTCGGCTGGCGAGCCTCTCGGGGCCGAGATCGCCTCGGCCTTGTTCGACCAGGTGCGGACGTGCGACAACCACTGCGAATTTTGCTTCATCTACCAGTTGCCGAAAGGGATGCGCAAGAGTTTGTACCTGAAGGACGACGACTACCGGTTGTCGTTTCTCTACGGCAATTTCACGACGCTGACTCGCTTCACCGAGCTCGACATCGAGCGCGTGGTCGACCAGCACCTGTCTCCGCTCTATGTCTCGATCCATGCCACGGACCCCGAGGTCCGCGCCAAGCTCCTGCGCAACCGCCGCGGCGCCATCTCGCTTCGCTGGCTGCGTGCCTTGCTCGACAGGGGGATCGAGATCCACGGCCAGGTCGTGGTCTGCCCGGGCGTGAACGACGGGGGAGTGTTGCAGGGAACCATGGCCGGCGTTCTCGACCAGTACCCGGAGCTGGCCTCGGTGGCTCTCGTGCCACTCGGGATCAGCCGGTACTCCGGCGAAGGGGCGATGCGTCCGCACTCGCCGGCCGAGGCGGCTGCCGTCGTCGACATCGTCGAGGAGTGGCAGCCTGTGTTCGCACGGGCTGTCGGCCACCGCATGGTGTACGCCGCCGACGAGTACTACCTGCTCGCAGACCGGGCCTTTCCCGGCGCTGACGCCTACGACGACTTCATCCAGCATGAGAACGGGATCGGAATGGCCCGGGCCTTCGAGGCAGACCTACTCGGTGCTGGGGAGTCCCAGCACGGTACCGGCCACACGTCGGGCTTCTTCCAGTGGGTGGAGGGAGCACCGGCCGAGGGCTACCGGGCACCGAGAGTCGCCGGTGCTGTGCCCGTCACGCTGCGCCCCAAGGCACAGCGCCCGACGATACTCACAGGCGAGTACGGCGCCAGGGTCCTGTCTCCGCTCATGCAGCGGATCGACCGAGGCGATGTCGAGATCGTTCCTGTCGTCAACCACTTCTTCGGGGGCAACATCGCAGTCACCGGCCTCATGACAGGCGCCGATGTCTCGTCGGTGTTGGCAGGGCTTCCTGCCGACGGGCGCTACCTGCTGCCGGACGTGTGCTTGTCCAACGGGGTGTTTCTCGACGGGGTGCAACTCTCCGAGTTGCCCCGTCCCGTCGAGGTCGTTCCGACCGACGGCGCCTCCTTGCGAAAGGCCCTGGCACTCAGATGAGCGAGCTGCCGATCATCGTGATCGCCGGACGTCCCAACGTCGGCAAGTCGACCCTCTTCAACCGGATAGCCGGCCGGATGGTCGCCATCGTCGAGCGCCATCCCGGCGTGACCCGGGACAGGCTCGAGCTCGAGTGCGACTGGGCCGGACGTTCGTTCCTCCTAGTGGACACGGGCGGGCTCACCGAGGCAGGAGACACTCTGGACGACAAAGTGACAGAGCAGTCCAAGCGGGCGATGGCGGCCGCTGACCTCGTGCTCTTCGTCATGGACTCGACGACTGGCGTCAGTTCGGCCGACTCGGCGGTGGGCGACTACCTGCGGCGCATGAAGGACAAAGTGCTCGTCGTCGCCAACAAGGTCGACTCCGAGCACCGGGAGGCCGACGCCTGGGAGCTGGCCTCGCTCGGGCTGGGGCTGCCTCACCTCGTGAGCTCTCTTCACGGCCGCGGTATCGGCGACATGCTGGACGAGATGATTGACCGCCTGCCGGTGAGCCACGACGCGACGGGCGATGCCCTCACGCCTGGCCCCCGGCCCGGCGGCACCGCAGTCGTCAGCGCTCCCGCAGCGACCGAGGGTCCTAGGCGGGACGGAGAAGACTCCGGCGACGAACCCTCTGTCCGGGAGCCGGCAGTGGTGGCTTCGGTGGCGATTATCGGCCGCCCGAACGTCGGGAAGTCGACGCTGTTCAACAGGCTCGTGGGCGAGGACCGCTCTGTCGTGCACGACCTGCCGGGTACCACGCGAGATGCCATCGACACGGTGGTCGAGACCGAGATGGGGGCACTGCGGCTCGTCGACACCGCCGGCATGCGGCGGCGCGCCCGTGAGGGTGAGGCCTCGGAGTACTTCTCGCTCGTGCGGTCGCTGCGAGCCCTCGACCACTGCGACGTGGCCCTGCTGGTGATAGACGCCAGCGAGGGCGTCACGCACCAGGACCAGAGGCTTGCGGAGCGGATCGATGCCTCAGGCAGCCCGGTCGTCCTGCTCTTGAACAAGTGGGACCTGCTCGACACCGAGCGCCGGCTCGTGGTGGGAGAGGACATAGCCGACCGCCTCGCTTTTCTCGGCTACGCACCGGTGCTCCGCGTCTCGGCCAAGACAGGCCTCGGTGTGCATCGTCTGCTGCCGGTCATAGAGGAGGCCATCGCCGCCTACCACCGCCGGATCCCGACGTCCCGGCTCAACGAGGCCTTGAAGGCGGCCCAGAGTGCTCACCCGGCGCCGGGCGCTCGTATCCTGTATGCGGTGCAAGGGGCCATCGACCCACCGACGATCACGCTGTTCGCTACCCGCCGGCTGCCGCCGCCGTACTTGCGGTATCTCGAGCGGTCGCTGCGCCAGCGTTTCGAGCTCGGCCCCACGCCGCTCGACATGAGAGTCCGAGTAAGGGCACAGCGGTGAGCCAAGGCGAGCCTGTGGAGACCGCACAGCCCGTGGGGGCCGGCGAGCCGAACGGAGCCGCAGAGACGCAAGCCGCCAGCAGGATCGAGGCAGCGACTGACAGGGCCACCGAGGGCAACCTGGAGAAGGGCGCAGCCAAGCTGAAGTCCCAGCACAAGCTCTTCGTCCGCGACCGGCTTGCCATGCTGCTTGACAACGGGTCGTTCATCGAGGACGGCCTCCTTGCCAATGCTCTCGGCCAGGACCTCCCGGCAGACGGCGTCGTGACAGGCCGTGGCCTCGTCGAAGGCCGCCCCGTGTGTGTGATGGCCAACGACCCCACGGTCAAGGCCGGGTCGTGGGGAGCCCGGACGGTCGAGAAGATCGTGCGTCTCACCGAGTACGCGCTCGAGCATGAGTTGCCCGTCTTCTACCTCGTCGACTCGGCCGGGGCGCGCATCACCGACCAGGTCGAGCTGTTCCCCGGCCGGCGGGGAGCAGGCCGCATCTTCTACAACGAGGTACGGCTCTCCGGGCGGGTGCCCCAGATCTGCTGCCTATTCGGCCCGTCTGCGGCGGGCGGTGCCTACATTCCTGCTTTCTGCGACGTCGTGTTCATGGTCGAGCGGAACGCCTCGATGTACCTCGGGTCCCCCCGAATGGCCGAGATGGTCGTGGGCGAGATGACCGACCTGGAGGAGATGGGCGGGGCCCGCATGCACGCCACGGTCTCGGGCTGCGGCGACAACCTCGTGGCTGACGACGAGCAGGCGATCGAGGCCGCCAAGGCCTACTTCTCCTACCTGCCCGGCTCCTGGCGGGAGGCGCCGCCGTTCGCGGGCACGAGCGAGCCAGCAGGATCGCTGACATCGGCCACGATCCCGGCTTCTGAGGCAGCCGGGTACTCCATCTATTCGGTGATAGACGGGCTTGTCGACGAAGCTTCCTTCTTCGAGCTGAAGCCGCTGTTCGCACCTGAGCTGGTGATCGGGTGGGCCCGCTTGGCAGGTCGCTCGATCGGCATCGTCGCCAACAATCCGGCTTCTCGGGGGGGAGTGCTTTTTACCGATTCTGCCGACAAGGCGGCTCGCTTCATCTGGAATGCCGACGCCTTCAACGTGCCGTTGCTCTTCTTGGCCGACGTGCCGGGCTTCATGATCGGGACTCAGGTCGAGCGTGAGGGCATCATCCGCCACGGGGCCAAGATGATCACCGCGGTCTCGGAGGCGACGGTGCCGAAGATTTCTGTCATCCTGCGAAAGGCCTACGGCGCCGGCCTTTACGCGATGAGCGGGCCGGCGTTCGCTCCCGACGCCTGCATCGCGTTGCCTTCGGCCAAGATCGCGGTCATGGGTCCCGAGCCCGCCGTGAACGCCGTGTACGCCAACAAGATCGCAGCGATCGCGGAAGGTCACGAGCGTCGGGCGTTCGTTGAGGCCCGCCGCGAGGAGTACGAGACTGATGTCGACCTGCTGCGCCTCGCCTCCGACCTTGTGATCGACGCCGTCGTGCAGCCGGAGGCATTGCGCGATGAGCTCATCGCGCGCTTTTCTCTGGCTGAGTCGAAGTCCCGATGGCTCACGGATCGGCACCACGGCGTACCCCCGGTGTGAGCTCCGGCCAGACTCCTGTACCTGGTGGTGACGGCCAGCAGCGCCCGGCCTCTGAGCCTCCTCGCCGTTCGCCGCCCACGCCAGATGCAGGCGGCCGCCCGTCGTCCGGGCAGCGCCCACGCTCCCGGCCGCAGAGTGATGCGGGCGAGCCCCGCCTGCGGCCCCGCCGCCCGCCGGAGCCCGGTGCCACAGCCGGGGACGTATCCAAGACCGGCCCTGCGCGGCCCCCACGGCCGCGTGAACCCAACGCGGCAGACCGCCGCGGCCGACGACCCACCGGAAGCGGGCCGGCGGACGACGCAAAGAGGGGGGCGAGCGCGAATCGCCGCCGCTCCGGAGGAACTGCCTCAGCCAAACCGGCCAAGAGAGATCCGAGCGCTCGCGACCGCAGAGCACCGGGAGAAGAAGAAGAAGAGGACGAGGAGGGTCAGGCGAGGGCACCCTGGCATTTCAAGGCGATGGTGGTTGCGTCGGTGGTGTACCTCGGATACCGGACCTACCAGGGAGTGAGTTGGCTCACCCATCACCTGTAGGGCTCGGCGCCTCGCTGGAGCAGGTGACCAACGAGCCCGTGCAGCGTGTCTAGAGCGCGCAGGCGGCCGTCTCACGCGCCGAGTCCCCCGCGAAACGTGCGTTTCCCTGCCCACCTGGCTCGCAGAGAGATTCGGTCGTGCGAGCCGGCGTCAGTGCCGAGAGTTACCGGGCGCAGGCACAACCGGAACCGCAGCCGCTCCCGCCCCGTTGAGGTGCAGCGTCACTGCGGCCCACGGCCTTGCCGGCTGTTGCAAACACCGACAGCAGGCGCCGCACGTCCGGGTGCCCGTTCGGGCAGGGCGGGGGAGTGGCGTCCGAGAGCTCAGCGGCTCGTCTCGCTTCGAAACGCGTGTCGCACTGCGAGCACCGGAACTCGTAGATCGGCATCGGCGGCAGTCTAGGTTGGCTCGCCAGCCTCGGAAGCCCACAAGCGGCGAACGTCAGCCACCACCTGAGCGACATCGACAGGGTGGCTGGTGTCGATCTCGAGAACCGGCCAGCCTCCGGCCACCGGCTCAGTCACGTCGCTGTGCCAGATTTCCTCAGCAGTGCGGCTCGAGTCGAAGTGCCCACCAAGGCGGGACGAGGCGCGTGCCCTGTAGCGGGCGGCGGCGGTGTCCCTGTCACAGCGGCAGAAGACCTCCACCACGGCGCCCGGCAGTTGCGCCAGGCTGGCGGCCGCCAAGGACCTGTGGAAGTTGCTCTCCAGCACAGCCCCGCTCGATGCTCTGGCGGCGACAGCAAACAAGACACCTGTGGCGGCCCGGCCCAGAGTCTTGGATGCCTCCACGTCGGGTACGGCGATCTCGGACATGAGCGCCTCTTTGATCAGGTCCTTCGCGATCAGCGGTACGCCGAGACTAAGAGCCAACTGGCCGGCCAGTGTGGACTTTCCGCTGCCCGGTGGGCCGTTGACGCACACGAAGAGCGGCGAGGGGGCCACGGGCCAGGTTGGCACGTGGTGGCCAACCGGGCCAGTTTTGCTCCCAAGCCCTTCACAGAAACGATAAGCTTCCCGCCAACACCCTCGGTTTCCTCCCACGTAGGCCGAGTAGAGGCGGTTTTGGTCCGCTGGGTCCACACGTGGTTGAAAAGGAAGAAGAGAAGTGTCGGCAGGAACAGTGAAGTGGTTCAACTCTACGAAGGGCTACGGCTTTATCACCCCAGAGGCTGGTGGGCCGGACCTGTTCGTACATCACTCAGCTATCGAGGTCCAAGGATTCCGGGAGCTGCAAGAGGGACAGCGGGTCGAGTTCGATTCCGAACAGGGCCCCAAGGGACTGCAGGCAGTTCGCGTTCGTATTGCCTAGTCCCGCTGGGCAGCCCTCCGACCGAGGCAGCCGAACCGGGCCGCCGCGGCAAGCTCGTCCTTCGCGAGCTGACGTCGACGAGCAGATACTCCGCCTGAGAGACGGCGGTAGCTCCTACTCATCGGTCGCCAGCAAGCTTGGGCTGCCGAGGGCAGTCGACGCGCAGGCCGGCTTCATCCGTGCCCTGAAGCGCCGGCCGGAGGACCAGCAGGTCGATCTCACCGGCAGGGAAGCTGCTCGCCTCGACACTCTGGAGGCTCGGGTCCGCAGCCGCGATGCCGAGGATCCCGAGAAGATGAACAGGCGCCTGGTGGCGCTCGAGAGGCTTCGCGACGCCCTGAAGTAGCAGAGTTGACGACTATTTGACAGCCCGTTGCACCGAGTAACGGGAAGTGAGCCCGGCCGCTCCCGGTGAGGTGGCCGGGTCTTGCGCGTTCGGAGGGCCCTCGCCACCGTTAGGGGATAGTCGGGAGAGCAACCGTGGATGTGCCTGCGGGATTGAATATGACGTGAGGCGAAGCGGCTCAACCGAACGGCAAGTCGGCCAGGGTGACCCGGCCTTCGGTGTTGGCCCCGACGAGGACGCCGACCAGGACGTGGACGAGCAGAGGGCGGTTGGCTACGCCACGCTCTTCGGGGATCGCGGCAACGGGGTGACGGCTCGCACGTTCGACGGCGAGCTCAAGGCGACGGCCGTGCTGATCCTGGGCGACGCTTCGGCGGCCGAGGACGTCTGGCAGGAGCTGCACTGCAAGGCCTGGCAGCTGTGGCAACGGGACCTGGCTGGCAGATCCAGCTCCGATCGCCGCGGCTGGTGCCGCCGCGTGTTGCTCAACGACTGCCTACGACATCTTCGCCGGCGTGCTCGCGAGATGCCGACCGAGATCGCAGAGCACCAGTTGCCCCCCGCCGGCGGCGGCTGGGAGCCGATTGCTCCACAGGGCTCACCTCGGGAGTGGGCGATCGACATCGTCAGCCCCACGGAGTGGAAGCTCGTGGCGGGGCGGACGATCCTTGCCACCGACAACGCCGGCCAGAGTTGGCAAACCGTCAGGTCCGACATCCCTCTCGGCAGCAGCCCCGCCAGCATGCCGGACTTCGTCACCGCGCAGGTTGGTTGGTACCTGGGCGAAGGATCCGAGGCACTCTTCCGGACCACCGACGGCGGCAGCAGCTGGCGGCAGGTGACCGTCCCAGGTGTCGGCAGCAACACGAATTAGGAAGCTGGCTGTCGGTCAACGGGTCGAGGGCCGACGCGTCTGCGTCTTTGGCGGACGAGGCAACTGCGGCATCCAACCTCGCGGCGCGGCGGAGGGATCGGACCGGCGGCTCGGGTCACGGATCGTTACTAGCCCAGACTAGGGTGTTGCTCTCGTACGGGCTGTGGCGCAGCTTGGTTAGCGCGCTTGACTGGGGGTCAAGAGGTCCCGGGTTCAAATCCCGGCAGCCCGACTCGAAGTAACACCAGCTAGACACCCAATTCTGGTGTCGGAGCGGGCGGCTCAGGTCAACCGCTGAGGCCGCCAAAGACTGACGTTAGGTCCTGGATGCATTCAGTTCCCCGAATACATCCGCGGTGCTCGCGCCGAGCTGGTACTGCGATCACGCCGTCAGTTCTGCGAGTGCGCCGCTGAGGAGCCATCGACCGGCGTCGAGGAGCGAGTCCTTGGCTTCTGGCACTTCGAGCCCGACCGCGTCGATGAGCGCGATCATCGCTTCGGTGCCGGCTTCCTCCTCCTGTTGTCGCCACACCGCTTGTGTGAGCCACAGCGGAGGTCCGGCGGCCTAGAGGCTGTACTTGTCCAGCCCCCGTGCGAGCGGGACGAGGATGCTCATACAGGGGGGCTGGGGTCGTACTGGATACCCTTACGAACCTGGCGTGCTCTCTCGATTCCGGCGAGCCGGTCCACTAGATGCAACGCCATGTCGATCCCGGCCGAGATGCCCGCCGACGTGATCACGTCGCCGTCGTCGACGTAACGATCGGAGGCTCGGAGCTCCCCAGGTGAAGAGTTGGAGGCCGCCATAACGGTGGTAGGTGCAGCCCGCACCCCTAGCAGCGGCCACCTCACCTGTCGAGCGGCTCGAGGCCCCACCCGGCGATCGGGGACGGTCCGGTCGCGGAGTTCGGGGGCAGTGTTGGCGGCTACTGCAGACTGTTGGTATGGCCAATGGCATCTGGCTCGTCACGGGCGCACAAGGGGCAGGAAAGTCGACGATCGCCGACTTGCTCGCCGGCAGCTTCGAGCGCGGTGTCCACGTCCGCGGTGGCCAGTTCTACCGCTGGGTGGTCAAGGGGTGGGTTCACTTCGACGGCTCGGATCAGCAGGAGGCTCGTCGACTCCTCGAGCTTCGCTACCGGTTGTCGGCACACGTTGCCGAGGAGTACGCAGTCGCCGGTTTCGATTGCGTGGTACAGGACAACATCTGTGGGGAAGACGTCACGACCTGGCTCGCGTCGATTAGGCACCGCCCTCTACACCTGATCGTCCTCCGGCCGAGCGTTGACATCGTGGCAGCTCGGGACGAGGCCCGTCGTCGCGCGACCGGCAAGACGGCCTACAGGGGCTCCTTCACGCCCGCTCTCAACGACGCGGAGGTCGTCAAGACGCTAAGGCACGTAGGGCTCTGGCTCGACACGTCCGACCAGACGCCAGGCGAAACGATCGCCGAGGTTTTGGCGCGGGATGACGAATCCTTGATCCCCTGAGCCCCGGCGATCGCGCGGCGCTTCCGGCGTTACGTCGCGGTCGCCATCGAGTAGCTGCTCGATGATTGGGGACAGCCGCCTGCCCCTTGCTGAACAGGTCGTGCCAGTCGTTCTTGCCGAGAGGTGGCGGGGTGGAGCGCGACAAGCCAGCCTGGCCCGCATGGTGGCGGGCTGCGACGTCGAGGAGATGAGCGCCGACCAAGCGCGACGAGTCGGACAGCTGGTGGGTCGATCAGGTCATGACGACGTCGCCGATGTCACGGTCGTAGAGGGCGCCGTCCGAACGGGCGGAGACGTGGTCGTGACGTCGAACGAGACCCACATTCGAGGCGTGGCAGAGGCGGCGGGGAAGCGACTTCGGGTCGAGGCCGTCTAGCGGCGGGTCGAGGCCGTCTAGCGGCGTAAAGCTGGCCGCACCGGGAGACGCCTCCGCCCGATCTGGGCGTCAAGCGGTCTCGGGTTCAAATCCCGGGCAGCCCGACCACAAAGCAGTGAGCGAAACGGCGCTCGGGTACGCGAAGACGCCTCCGGTGAAGGGGGGGACCGGAGGCGTATCGCTAGTGCTTGGACAGGCTGCAAATAGTCATCGGCCCCTTCTAGAAGAAGTTGAGCGGTAATTCAGAGAGTCGTGCCGGAGTCCGGCACGAACGGGTCGTTCCGCCTTGTCACGGGCGAGCCGAGGCGTGACGGCTGAGAGCTTGGATCGACAGTCGATGCCCTCTAGCCAGACGGCCGGCGCCCCGAGTGGGGCTGATCGGGGGCGACGAGCCAGGCGTATGCCTCGGCCAGGGTGAGGAGCGACTCGGAGGTCATGTTCCTCGAGGTGATGGCTTCGAGAAGACGCTCTCTCAGCGCCTCGACGACTTGGTCTTGTGTTGGCATCGAACCTCCCGTTGACGACGTACCGCTCATGGTCGTCCTAGCATGCACGCCGGCGCCGGGCAGTCAGCGCCCCTGGGCCAGCAACTCCAAAGGGTCTAGGGTGTGCCGATGCAGGCAGCGCCGTTGGCCAAGGACGAGCCGGGTCGCCTGCTCGCCGTCCGCGAGCTGAGAATCGTGGACTCCGAGCCCGAGGATCGCTTCGACCGCATCGTGCAGCTCGCCGCCCGGCTCACCGAGATGCCGATCGCCATTATGAGCCTGGTCGACGAGCACCGAGTCTCCATGAAGTCGGTCCACGGGGCTGCGAAGCTGGGGATCGAGATCGGCCGACCGTTACGGGACGATTGGTTCTGCGCCTACGTTGTGGCGCGGGGCGAGGTGGTCGTCGTGACCGATGCTCGGTCTGACGATCGTTTCTGCCCCATGCCTCTCGTGACGAGCAAGCCAGGTCTCATCTCCTACGCTGGCGTGCCGATCCGGGCGCCTGGCGGCGAAGTGGTCGGCGCCCTCGGCGTGTTCGACATCAGGCCGCGCTCGCTGAACCTGCCGGAGCTGAGGACCCTGAAGGACCTTGCGACGCTGCTGGAGGCCGAGCTGGCCTCCTTGCCGCACGCGATGAGCGACGCACTGACGGGCACTTTGAATCTCCGCACGTTCGAGAAGGTCGCCAACCGCCTGGTCGAGTTCGGTGATCGGGTTGGCAAAGCCAGCGTGATAGTCAGGGCTGACGTCGTCGGGATGGAGGCGATAAATGCCAAGGTGGGACTTGGCGCGGGCGACCAGGTTCTCGCGCAAGCGGCCACGCTGCTTGCCGAGGGCTTGCGCCGTTCGGACATCGTCGGCAGGCTCTCGTCCGACGAGTTCGTCGTCCTGTTGTTCGGCACCGACAGCGAATCGGCAGGTCTTGTCGTCGAGCGGGTCATGACTCACGTCCGAGATTTCAACAAGAGCTCGCAGCCCGGTTACGAGATCGCCTTTCACATTGGGATGGCCGTCCACCTGCCCGGAGACACTGGCGACGTCGCCACGCTCATCCTCACAGCCGAGCCCGAGCGCGAGGTCAAACAGCTAGATCCGAGATGAAACCTGGATTGACCAGGCTGAACCTTCGCAACCTTGCCGGCCTGGCGGCTGACGGCGAAATCGACACGGTCCTTGTCGTGGCCGCCGACCTACAAGGCCGATTGCAAGGCAAGCGTTTCGACGCCAACCACTTCCTGTCCGAGGTCGTGCATCACTCGACGGAAGCTTGTAGCTACGTGCTGGCCGTGGACGTGGACATGAACACCGTGGGCGGCTACGCCATGTCCTCCTGGGAGACGGGCTATGGCGACTTCGTCATGCAGCCTGACCTGACCACGTTGCGAGTAATGGCCTGGCATGAGCGGACTGCCATCTGCCATGCAGACTTGATCTGGCAAGACGGCGCCCCGGTGGCTGAGTCCCCCCGTCAGATCCTGCGCGGCCAGGTGGCTCGCCTGGCCGAGCACGGGTGGCACGGCCTGGTCGCGACCGAGCTCGAGTTCATCGTCTTCGACGACAGCTACGAGTCAGCTTGGGACAACGGTTACAGGGGTCTTACTCCTGCCAGCCGGTACAACATCGACTACTCGATCCTCGGTACGTCCCGCCTCGAGCCGTTCCTTGGTCGTATCCGGCGCGAGATGACAGCCTGCGGCATGCGCGTGGAGTCCCTGAAGGGGGAGTGCAACCTCGGCCAGCAGGAGATTGCCTTCCGGTTCGACGAACTCGTTGCCAAAGCGGACGAGCACTCCCTGTTCAAGACCGGCGTCAAGGAGATCGCGGCCCAGGAGGGGCGGTCGGTCACTTTTATGGCGAAGTACGACGAGCGGGAGGGCAACAGCTGCCACATCCACATGTCGCTCCGCGACGACGGCGACGTGCCGGTGTTCGCCGGTCGGCGGGAGCACGGGATGTCCGAGGTCTTCCAGCACTTCCTGGCCGGGCTCCTGAACGCCACCGCCGACCTGACCCTTCTGTTCGCCCCGAACATCAACTCTTACAAGCGGTTTGCCGCCGGTTCGTTCGCGCCGACGGCCGTGGTCTGGGGTCTTGACAACAGGACGTGCTCCTACCGCGTGGTCGGCCACGGAGAGTCACTGCGGGTCGAGTGCCGTATCCCCGGAGGAGACGTGAACCCCTATATGGCCATTTCGGCCCTCGTGGCCGCCGGCCTGCACGGTGTCGAGCAGGACATGGCACTCGAGCCGGCGTTCTCCGGGAACGCATACGCCGCGGCGGCGCCCCGGCTGCCAAGGACGATGAGAGAGGCCACCGATCGGTTCGCCGCTAGCGCGATAGCTCGCGACGCCTTCGGGGGCAGCGTGGTCGACCACTACGTCAACGCAGCCGAGGTAGAGATGGCGAGCTTCGAGTCGAGCGTCACGGACTGGGAGCGTTATCGCTCCTTCGAACGCATGTAGGACACCACGTGACGACCACACAAGTCCGCAACCCGGCGACCGAACGCGTCTTAGCCGAGGTTGGCCAGCTCGAGCTCGAGCAAGTCGACGAGGCGATCGCCGCTGCCGCGGTGGCACAGCGGACCTGGGCCGCCGTCTCACCTGGAGACAGGGCACGCCTCTTGCGAAACGCTGCCGAAGCCGTCGACCGATCCATCGAGCAGCTAGCGCGCCTGGAGGTCGACAACTCCGGCCACACGATCTCCAATGCTCGCTGGGAGGCAGGCAACGTCCGCGACGTCCTGGCGTACTACGCCGGTGCTCCGGAGCGGCTCTTCGGCCGCCAGATCCCTGTGCCAGGAGGCGTCGACATGACGTTCCGGGAACCGCTTGGCGTAGTCGGGGTCATCGTGCCGTGGAACTTCCCGATGCCTATCGCATCCTGGGGATTTGCCCCTGCCCTGGCAGCGGGCAACGCCGTCGTGTTGAAGCCGGCGGACCTGACGCCGCTGACCGCCATCCGCATCGCCGCATTGCTGCACGAAGCCGGTATCCCCGAAGACGTCTTCCAGGTGCTGCCCGGCCGAGGCGGCACCGTCGGCTGGAGGTTCGTCACCCATCCCCTCGTCAGGAAGGTCTGCTTCACAGGATCCACCGAAGTCGGCAAGAAGATCATGGCCGGATGCGCAGATCAGGTGAAGCGTGTCACTCTCGAGCTCGGCGGCAAGAGCGCCAACATCGTGTTCGCCGACGCGGATCTGGAGAGGGCAGCGGCTTCAGTGCCCTCGTCGGTGTTCGACAACGCCGGCCAGGACTGTTGCTCGCGCTCGCGGCTCCTCGTAGAGCACACCGTTTATGAGAAGTTCATGTCGCTGCTGGAGCCCGCCATTCGATCTTTCAACGTGACCGACCCCCACGACGACAAATCTGAGATGGGGCCGCTCATCAGTGCCTCCCACAGAGACGCCGTGGCAGCTTTCGTTCCAGACGATGCCCCTGTTGCCTTCAGGGGATCGGCACCGCAGGGCGCGGGCTACTGGTACCCGCCCACCGTGCTGGCGCCCGTGGAGCGGTCTGCTCCGCAATTCACCGAAGAGATCTTCGGGCCTGTCCTAAGCGTGGTTCGGTTCGCCGACGAGTCGGACGCCATCGCCATTGCGAACGACACGCCCTACGGTCTGTCCGGCTCGATCTGGACGCGCGACATCGGGCGGGCGCTTCGCGTGGCACGGGCTGTCGAGACCGGGACGTTGTCGGTCAACTCTCACTCTTCGGTCCGGTACTGGACGCCGTTCGGAGGTTTCAAGCAGTCAGGGATCGGGCGCGAGCTCGGCCCTGACGCCCTAGAGAGCTTTACTGATCTGAAGAACGTGTTCATCGCGACAGAAGGGTGAGGAGGACAAGTGGGACGTCTCGATGGAAAGGTCGCGGTCATCACGGGTGCAGCCAGCGGAATTGGCAGGGCGAGTGCCCGTAAGTTTGCCGCCGAGGGTGCCAAGGTCGTCGTGGCCGACCTCTCGGACGAGAACGGAGCCGAGCTGGCGACCGAGATCGGCGGTCTGTACGTTCACGCCGACGTTACTGACGCTTCGAGCGTAGAGGCGATGTACGACGCAGCAATCTCTCGCTTCGGTAGTCTCGACGTCTGCTTCAACAACGCCGGCATTTCGCCACCCGACGACGACTCGATACTGGACACAGATATCGACGTCTGGCTGAAGGTGCAGCAGGTGAACCTGACGAGCGTCTACCTGTGCTGCAAAGCCGGAATCGCCCGACTGTTGGAGCGCGGTGGCGGCAGTGTTGTCAACACGGCCTCGTTCGTAGCCGTGCTCGGCGCCGCGACCTCCCAGATCTCCTACACCGCCTCCAAGGGAGGCGTGCTTGCGATGTCCCGCGAGCTGGGCGTCCAGTTCGCACGGCAGGGCGTACGTGTCAACGCGCTCTGCCCCGGTCCTGTCAACACGCCATTGCTTGCCGAGCTGTTCGCCAAGGATCCCGAGCGTGCGGCTCGGCGCCTCGTGCACGTGCCAATGGGCCGCTTCGGAGAGCCCGAGGAGATTGCGGCGGCGGCCGCCTTCCTGGCCTCTGACGACGCCTCGTTCATCACCGCCTCGACGTTTCTCGTCGATGGGGGCATCTCCGGCGCATACGTCACGCCGCTGTGACGGAGGGCAGTGGCATCAAACCGCTGATCGGAATCTCGGCGTACGAGGAGGAGGCGTCCTGGAACCAGTGGAGCGACAGGGCTGCCTTGCTGCCGTCTCACTACGTCCGTGCTGTGGAGGCGGCGGGCGGCATCGCCCTGCTCGTTCCGATGCAGGCCCTTGGTCCTGAAGATGCCGTTCAAGTAGTCCAACGTCTCGACGGCCTGGTCCTGACCGGCGGACCGGACGTGGACCCTGTGCTCTATGGGGCGGCGGCCCACGAGAAGACCAGTGCTCCGCGACCTGAGCGAGACGCCGTCGAGACTGCTCTCTGCGATGCCGCCTCTGCAGGGGATCGTCCCCTGCTGGCGATCTGCCGAGGTCTGCAGGTGCTCAACGTCGCTCGAGGTGGCACCCTTTGCCAGCACTTGCCGGACATCCTGGGCAACGACAGCCACCTGCCCGCAGCCGATGGCTACGGTACCCACGTCGTGAGTCTGCGCTCCGGTTCGCTCCTGGGCGAAGTGCTCGCCACAGCGGCCTCGGCTGTCCCGACGCACCATCACCAGGCCATCCAAAATTTGGGCGTGGGCCTCAAGGTGGCGGCGAGCACCGAGGACGGCACGATCGAAGCCGTCGAGGATCCGAGCCTCTCCTTCCTGTTGGGCGTGCAGTGGCATCCCGAGGTGGGTGACGACCCGCGACTGTTCGAGGCGCTCGTGGCGGCCGCACGCAGGCGCTGGACGTAGCGCTGGGCGCCTATTGCCGGCAACGGCACCGCCTGGCGCACGCTGTGCCCGTAGAATCCCCCGTGTGGCTGACCGAGCGCTGGACCCGGTAGCGCCACCGGCAGGTTCGGTGGATTCCGACGACGGTGGGCTCGATCGCATCTGGACCGTGCCTAACGCGTTGTCGGTTGGTCGCCTCTTGTTGCTCGGCCTCTTCTTCTACTTGCTCTTCGGCGCCGACGATCGTGTCGCGGCGACTGTCGTCCTGGCAGTGACGGGAGCGACCGACTTCTTCGACGGATACGTGGCGCGCCGCCTCCACCAGGTCACGACTCTGGGCAAGGTCCTCGATCCGACAGCTGACCGGATCGTGCTCGCCGGCGGCGTGGTGGCAATCGCCGCCTATGGCGCAGTGCCGTGGTGGCTGGCAGCTGTCGTCCTCGGCCGCGAAGTACTTGTCTCGGGAGCTGTCATGGTCTTGGCAGCGATCGGAGCGCGGCGCATCGACGTGGTCTTCGTCGGCAAAGCTGGGACGTTCGGGCTGATGGTGTGCTTTCCTGTGTTCCTGCTGAGCTACTCAGGCGTCCACTGGGTTCAATTGGTTCACGACGCGACCTGGGGGCTCCTGGTACCTTCCCTCGCCCTGAGCTTCGCAGCTGCAATCTCTTACATCCCGCTGGCGCGGAGGGCGCTTGCCGAACGGTCGACCGACGCCGAGACGCATCGTGTGACCGAAAGAGGCAAAGCGTCGTGAAGGCCGTCATCATGGCGGGCGGTGAGGGCACCAGACTGCGGCCGCTGACCGCCAACCAGCCCAAGCCGATGCTTCCCATGGCGAACCGCCCGATGGCCGAGCACATCGTCAACCTGTTGCGGCGCCACGGCTTCGACGACATCGTCGTCACTGTGGCCTTCTTGGCCAACAGCGTGAGGACCTACTTCGGTGACGGTTCCGAGTTCGGTGTCCGCATGGTCTACGCAACCGAGGACACCCCGCTCGGTACGGCCGGATCCGTGCTGAACGCTCGACAAGAGCTGGATGCGCCCTTCCTGGTCATCTCCGGCGACGTGCTGACCGACATCGACCTTACCGAGCTGGTGGCGTTCCACACCAAGCGCGAGTCAGCTGTGACGCTGGCCCTGAAGGCGATGGAGAACCCTCTCGAGTTCGGGATCGTCATCACCGACAGCAGCGGCAGGGTCGAGCGTTTCGTCGAGAAGCCTGGATGGGGCGGCGTCTTCTCGGACACCATCAACACAGGGATCTACGTGCTCGAGCCCGAGGTTTTCGACTGGATCCCGACGGGGCGCCCTGTCGACTTCTCAGGTGAAGTCTTCCCGGCCATGCTGGACGCCGACAGGCCGATGTACGGCTTCGTGACCGACGGGTACTGGGAGGATGTGGGGACCCTCGACGCGTACACCCGTGCCCACGCAGACATCCTCGACGGGCGGGTCGCTGTCGATATCGCCGGATTCCCTCTCCGGCCCGGTGTGTGGATCGGCGAGGGAGCCGAGATAGACCCGGCGGCAGAAGTTTCCGGTCCAGCCGTGATAGGCCCGAACTGCCGGATCGGTGCCAAAAGCCTGATACGCGCCCACAGCGTGCTCGGCAAGAACGTGCGCGTCGGTGAGAACTCGCTCCTAGAGCAGACGATTGTCCACGACAACTCATATCTGGCGCCAGGGGTCACGGCCCGTGGAGCCGTCGTGTCCCGCTCCTGTGAGCTGCGCGCCGGCTGCCACTTGGAGGACGGCGTCGTGGTGGGCGACGGTTGCCGTGTGGGCCGCGGGGCCGTGCTACGCGCCGGCGTGAAGGTGTACCCCAACAAGATCATCGAGCCGGGAGCGGTCGTTGCGGCTTCGATCGTTTGGGAGTCGCGGGGCGCCAGAGCCCTGTTCGGGCACTACGGCGTGTCCGGCCTCGCCAACGTCGACCTTTCCCCGGAGCTGGCCATGCGCGTGGCCATGGCTTACGGGACCGTGTTGCCGAAGGGCTCGACGCTCACGACCTCGCGCGACTCAAGCCGGGCAGCCCGCGTGCTGAAGCGGGCTGTGATGGTCGGCTTGACGGCTGCAGGGTGCAACGTGCACGACCTCGAAGCAGCGACCGTGCCGCTGACTCGCTTCCAGATCCGGTCGAGCTCTTCGAGCGGCGGCGTGACGGTCCGGCTCGTGGCGGGGGATCCGCAGTCTGTGAGCTTGCGTTTCCTCGATGGCGACGGCGTGGACCTCGACGAGGGCACCCAGCGGAAGATCGAGCGACTGCACGACCGGGACGAGTCACGGCGCGTGCTTGCTGCTGAGATCGGTGACATCGACTTTCCGTCGAGGACCATCGAGGCGTACACACTCGATCTGATGCGCACCGTCGACCTTGTGTCAGTGCGGGCCGCTCAGCTCAAGGTGGTTCTCGACTACGCCTTCGGCACGGCCAGCTTCGTGATGCCCAACGTGCTTTCAAAGCTCGGGGCTGAGGTGCTCGTGATGAACCCGCACGTGTCAACTCCCGGTGTGCTCAGCTTCGAGAGGCAGTCACATGCAGCCCACGTCGGTGAGCTGGTTCGCTCCTCAGGAGCGCACCTAGGTGCCCTCATAGAGCCCGACGGCGAGCAGCTGACGATCGTGGACGACACTGGGAGAGTCCTGAGCGACGAGCAATGCCTCTTGACGCTGGTCGAGCTCGTGACTGCGGCGCATCCAGGCGGTGCGATCGCCGTGCCTGTCGATGCGCCGCAGGCGGTCGCCCAGCTCGCGCACGCAGCCTCCAGCGAGCTGGTGCTGACGAAGTTGCAACCGGCCGACCTGATGGAGGTCGCGGCCCAACCTGGCGTGGTGTTCGGCGGCAACATCCTCGGCGGGTTCATATTCCCGAGCTTCCTACCTGCCTTCGACGCAGTCGCCAGCCTGGTGCACCTGCTCTCGCTGCTGGCACGTCGGGGTACCAGTCTGTCCGGGGTTGTCGACTCGCTGCCCTCGGCGTGCGTGGTGCGGCGAACGGTGGCGACGCCTGTCGAGCACAAGGGCCTGGTCATGCGCCTGCTGTTAGAGCGGGTGGAAGGCGAGCGCGTGCTCATCGACGGCATCAAGTTCGTCGATGCCGAGGGCTGGACACTTGTCGTCCCGGACCCCGAGGACGCTTTGACGATTGTGTCAGCAGAAGCCGCCGCGCCCGGCTTGGCCGAGGAGCGGACCAACAAGATGGCGGCGCTCATCAGCGAGATCGTCGCCGAGAACTCGATCTGACTACGATCCGGCGGGTCGTGGCGCTGGCCTCGACGCAGCCCGCAGACGCAACGACAAGACAAGTGAGGACAGGAAATGAACGTCCCTGACGACTTCCGGTACACGAGTGACCACGAGTGGGCGCGTCGTGACGGCGATCGCGTCTTCATCGGCATCACGGACTTCGCCCAGGACAGCCTTGGCGACGTGGTGTTCGTAGAGCTGCCGGCTGTCGGGGCAGAGGTGGACAAGGGCGGACCGCTGGGTGAAGTCGAGTCCACGAAGTCCGTGTCTCAGATATACGCACCGATCAGCGGGCGAGTCGCCGAAGTGAACGAAAGACTGCGTGATGAGCCTGAGACCCTCAACGGCGATCCTTACGGTGACGGCTGGCTCTGCGTCATCGAGACGATGGACCAGAGCCAGTACGACTCGCTCCTCGACGCGGCCGGGTACCGTAGCCTGGTCGACGGTTGAACGGCTGACCGCACCTTCAACCTCCGGAGCACCCTCAGACTTCTCACCCGCCTAGGCCAACCGGACGTTCGGATAGTTCGCCATTCGCGACACGCCGAAGGTGAGCTAGCTTTGGCGAAGTGTTCTGCAACAACTGCGGCCATCGGAATCCCGCCGACGCCAACTTCTGCTCCTCCTGCGGGAGCCCCCTGGCGCACGGGACGGAGACCACCATCTCCTTCCTACCGCACGATCCCTCCGGGGAGCAGGGCGAAGAGGAGCTCAACGTCGCCATCGGCGAGCTCGCGACAGGTGCGGGGATGCTCGTCGTCAAGCGCGGTCCGTCTGTCGGCGCCAGGTACGTGCTTGACAAGGAGCAGGTCCTCGTCGGCAGGCATCCCGACAGCGAGATCTTCCTCGACGACATCACGGTGTCTCGCCGGCACGCTGAGTTCTCCTGCAAGGAGGGGATTTACACAGTGAGGGACGCCGGTTCGCTGAACGGGACATACGTCAATCGGCAGCGAATCGACGAAGCGACTCTGTCGAGCGGAGACGAGGTGCAGATCGGAAAGTTCAAGCTGCTCTTTCTCTCTACCGGCCCCAAGTGAGCAAGCCGTGAACGAGCGGTCTTACCTGTCCATAGGCGACGTCCTGACGTTGCTGCAGGAAGAGTTCCCGGACGTCACCATCTCGAAGATCCGCTTCCTCGAGAGCCGCGGCCTTCTGGTACCCGAGCGCACCGCCTCGGGGTACCGCAAGTTCTACGAGCACGACGTCGAGCGGCTCCGGTGGATCCTTCGCCAGCAGCGCGAGAACTTCCTGCCTCTGAAGGTGATCAAGGGCCGCCTTGAGGGGTTGCCCGCGACCGAGCCGGCGGTGCTGTTCGACGTGGGCCAACGAGCCGAGATCGGTCCGCCGCCCAACGGCAGCCAGGAGCCCGTGGAGCTGACTAGCAGCGAGCGGGGGGACGACCAGCTCGAGACCGTCTCGGTTGCAGTCGCGGCTGGCCCGTCGACAAAGGAGTCCGAGGTCACGACGGCTCCCGGAGCCGAGGCGACAAGCTTGGTGTCAACAACACCACGTAGACCGGCTCACGCCGCCGGCGTAGTGATTCCAAGACCCGTTGCATCGAGCGGTTTCCTTCCGCGGTCCGGGAACCCTGCCGGGGCGATACTCCCGGTAGCGCCGAGCCTGAGACCGAGTTCGCCCAGCGTGGCCGGTTCGCCAAGTTCGCCCAGGGCGCCGGGATCACCCAGCGTGGCCGGCTCGCCGGTTGCGGCCGGCGCTACCGGCGTGGAAGGTGGGAGGCAGGCGAGCGCCTCGCCAGGCGCTCGAACTGCTTCTTCGGGTCCAGAAGGCGCTGGAGATGCTGGCCTCGGCGCGGCTGTCTATCACCAAGAGACAGGATCGCCTGCACACCCGATCGCCGCCGGCAGCGTGACTGCGCCAGGTCGGCCGGACGAACCGCGCAGCGGGGCTTCCTCGGCCGGCGGGGTGTCCGTGCCGGGTCAGGCTCCGATCTCGGAGAGCGCGGCGCCGTTGCCTCCGCCGGTGCCGCCTGCCTCGAGCCCTTCCGTCGGGCCAGGCGATGCTGGCGCGGGAGAGCTGGCCGAGGGCAGCCTTACGGCGGCGGAACTTGCCGAGGCAACCGGTCTGACCGTTGCCGCCGTCGACGAGCTCGAAGCGTTCGGGCTGATAGAGAGCCGTTCGATGGCAGGGGTCACGTGTTACGACGAGTCGGCGGTCCTGGTGGCGCACGTGGCTGCAGGCTTTGCCAAGTTCGGCGTCGAAGCTCGCCACCTGAGAATCTTCAAGCACGCGGCCGAACGTCAAGCCAGCTTGTACTCGCAAATCGTCATGCCACTGTTGCGGCAGCGGAACCCCGTGGCGCGCAAGCGAGCGGCAGAAGACCTAGGTCGGCTCACGGAGCTGGGCGCATCACTCCAGGAGTGTTTCGTCAAGGCTGCGCAGCGCGATCTGACGGGAGGGTGACAGCACAGGGCTTCGCTGGGGTCACCGTGCTCACGGCGGAGGAGCTAGCTGTCATCACCAAGAGGCTGGGCAGCGAGATCTCCCGCGACCACCCAGACGGCGTGGTGCTGGTCGGGATGTTGAAGGGCAGCGTCTGTTTCTTGGCAGATCTGGTCCGGCACATCGACGTTGCCTGCTCGGTGGACTTCCTTCAGCTGTCCGCCTACACCGAGGGCGGACCGCGAGTCCGTCTCGCCAAGGACCTCGACGTCGACCTCAGCGAGCAGGATGCCGTCATCGTCGTCGACGTCATAGACAGCGGATTGACAGCCAACTATGTCCATCGGCTTTTCGGCGAACGGGGCGCCAGGTCGACGAAGATATGTGCCCTGCTCGACCGGAGGCGGCGGCGGGTGGTGCCCGTCGACATCGCCTACCTGGGCATCGAGGTGGGCGAAGAGTATCTCGTGGGGTACGGGCTCGATTTCGAGGAGCGATACCGTAACCTGCCCTGCGTGTTGACCGCTGACCCGGACGTCTTGCAGCACATGCAGTAGAAGCGCCCGAGTCGCGGGTGCCGAGGGCGATCATCCGCTGTAAGTTCTCTGCCATGGTCGAAGTTCGGCTCTCTAGGGTCCGAGTCGATATCCAGTCGAGCACGCCAGTGGTGCTTCTTCAAGAGACCGAAGGCAATCGGCGCTCGCTGCCTATCTTCATCGGGCAGTCGGAGGCTGCGGCGATAGCCACAGCCCTCCAGGGCCTCGAGAGTCCTCGACCGATGACGCACGACCTGATGAACAACCTTCTGCAAGCCCTCGGTGCCCGCCTCGCCAGAGTGGTGGTGACCGAACTGCGCGATGGCACCTATTTCGCCGACCTTCGCCTGCGCCTCGGTGACAAGGACATCGCTGTGGCATGCCGTCCGTCGGACGGCATCGCGCTTGCCGCCAGGACGCATTCTCCGATCTACGTCGAGGACGACCTGATGGACGCCGAGGGACTGGTGGTCGCTCCCGACGAGGACGACGTCAGTGAGGTAGGCGAGCCCGAGGAGCTGGTGGCCGAATTCAGCGAGTTCCTCGACACGATCCGCCCTGAGGACTTCAGCAGCTGAGGCATGCGGCTCGGCTTTGACCTCAAGTCGAGGTCAAGGCGCTAATTCCGGTGCAACCTGGATCGGTGGTTGACGTGGAGACCCGCGCCTCCTAGCGTGGATGACCGACGTGTAGTTACGTAGCTGTCGTCCCTGTCGGGCGGTAGCTGTGTAGACAGGGGCGCTTGATGTCAGAAGACGGGTTCCGCGGGCCGCAGGTCTGCAAGATCGTCGGGATCACCTACCGACAGCTCGATCACTGGGACCGGACGGGCCTCAAGTCGCCGTCGCTCGTCAGGGCGAAGGGGAGTGGCACGCAGCGCCTGTATTCCTACGGCGACGTCCTCGAGCTCCGCGTCATCAAACAGCTCCTGGATGCAGGAGTGACACTGCAAAGGGCGAGGCGCGCAGTCGAATTCCTGCGGGGCTCCGGCGAGGATCTGGCAGCGGCCAACCTGGTGATCGGCGCCGCGAGCGCCGTGCTCGTCCACAGTGGCGGTGAGCTCCTCGACGTCTTGCGCGGTGGCCAGGGCGTCTTCAACGTCATCCCGCTCGACGGAGTAGTCGACGAAGTGGACGCTGCCATCGTCGAATTGTCCGGCGGCACTTCCCCGTCTCGCTCGCAGGAGGCGGCTGCACCAGTTCCGCAACAACGAGTGCTGGGCAGGTAAGGCCCTGAGGCTGACGGTTCAGTTGCAGCGCGTGAGACGGCAGCTCGGCGGTCACGACGCCGAGGTGATCGAACCCGCCGCAGCTCGCTTTGCGCACGAGTCCGAGCGCTTGTTCGCCGAACTTCTGGACTTCTACGAGGTGGCCTGGGAGTACGAACCCGTCGAGTTCGTGCTCGCCTGGCGGGACGACGGCACTCCGCTGCAGGCTTTCCGTCCTGATTTCTACCTGCCCGAACATGGAGTGTTCGTCGAACTGACGACGCTACGGCAAGATCTCGTGACGGCGAAGAACCGGAAGCTCCGCCTACTGTGGGCGCTCTACCCGGACGTCAGCGTGAAGATGCTCTACCGCCGAGATGTCGAGGCGCTCATCTCAAAGTACCGGCTCGACGCTGCGGCCTAGCCTGCCGGTCCCACCGCTATGGGTGGGGGCAATCGGGCGGGGTCGGTGGGCAAGCGGTCCCGTGGGCAAGCGGTCCCGGTGGGCGCACTCGGTCGGCCGAAGTCGAGGATTGTTGGTCCCGCTAGGCGGTAGCTCAGCTCCTCGGGTTCGGGGGTCGGCGGCCGATGTCGCCCGGCTGGTTGTGGCTGTTGTGGCTCGGCGAGCGAGGTCAGGCGCAGCTTGTAGAAGAGCGTTCCTGATGCAGCTGACTACTTCGTCCGCGTGGCGTTCTATCCGGGCGGGCGTGGTGCGCAGGAGTGTCCATCCGAGCCCGACAATCTGGTTTCCTCTGACCCGGTCGGCCTCGAAGGTCACCGGATCCGAGTGAAAGGACCACCCATCGATCTCGTGCACGACCTTCTCGACCGGCCATGCCTGGTCGACTTTGGCAACGAACTGGTGGTGCTCGTCGCGGATTATGAAGCCAACTCGAGGTAGCGGAAGCCCGGCCTCCTTGATCAGGTTGAATGCGAGCCGTTCGTAGGGCGAGTCGGCGCCTACGCAAACAAGCGCCTCCAGCAGTCGAGAAAGGCGCGTGACGCCTGGGGCTCGCCCGTCCGCTGCGGCCAGGCCCACGCTCAGCGACCACTGGTTGACCAGTCTCTTGTGCAGAGCACCCGACAGCATCCGCTTGAGCTCAGGGTCCTGAAGGCCGTATGCGGGACGCGCCAGATCCAACAGCGTGCGAGCAGGCGTCGTCACCCGAAGGCCCTGCAACTCCTGCCAGTCGTCCCGGTCCAGATGTCTGGTCCGGTGCACGATGATGCCGGTCTTAGGTGCCGGCCGCTGCTTTTGGCAGACGGTGACCTCGACGACGTTGACCCTGCGTAAGAGGCCATAGAGCCCGGCTGCCGACCGGTGCGACAGCACGCCTCCTGTGTACAGAACACCCTCGACAGCGCGGTGCTCGGCCGTGGCCTCGACAGTTGCCAGCCGGTAGAGCCCGCGCCCTTCTCTCACCAGGAGCCCATTGCCGACGAGGGTCGAGAGGGTATTCGGCCCCAACCCAATGGCGGCCGCCTGCGCAGTGGTGAACAAGCCCTTCTGCCGAACGGCCAAGTCGGTCAGGGCGGCGACTCGTTGGTGGTTCATGACGTGATTATCTGCCTGCCACTTACCGTTTTACCTACCGTCGTGACTGCGAGTTATCCCCAACGATCTCCACAGGCTTGGAGTTGGCGGGGCAGGGCAGGGACAAGCTGCGGGAAAACCTGGCCCATCTGGCCGAAGTTGAGGAGGGTTACTCCCGCTAGGCGGTAGCTCAGCTCCTCGGGTTCGGGCGCGGGCCAGTGCCGGGCGGTAGCTCGGGCTCCTCGGGTGGGGCCGCTCGGGTTCGGGCGCGGGCCAGTGCCGGCGGCAGCTCGGGCTCCTCGGGTGGCGCCGCTCGGGTTCGGGCGCGGGCCCCTCGGGCCAGCCCTCGCCGCACCCACCGCGTTGCGGGCAGACCGGCGGCAGGCCCTACATTGGCGGGGTGAGCCTCAAAGACACTCCACTGCGGTCGCACCACGAGGCGCTCGGCGCCAAGCTGGTCGACTTCGGCGGCTGGGAGATGCCGCTTTCGTACCGATCAGGAACCGTGGCGGAGCACATGGCTTGCCGGACAGCAGCCGCCGCCTTCGACGTCAGCCACCTCGGGACGGTTCGTGTGGAAGGCGAGGACGCCTTCGAGAGGTTGCAAGCCAACCTGACGAACGACCTCAACAGGGTCGCTCCGGGGAGAGCCCAGTACACGCACCTGCTCGATCCTGACGACGCCTCGGTCCTCGACGACATCATCGTGTGGTGGGTGGGGGAGCACAGGTTCGACGTCATGCCGAACGCCTCGAACACAGATCGCGTCCGCGACGCCATAGGCGGCAGCGACACGACCTCGCAGAGAGCCGTGATAGCCGTGCAGGGCCCGACCGCCAGGCAAGTCGTGGCGAGCGTTGCGGCGGAGGCGGCGACGGTGCGGCGGTTCGGAGTCACCAGCTTCGAGTTCGAAGGCGCCGCCTGCCTGGCCGCTGGCACGGGCTACACCGGCGAGGACGGCGTCGAATGTGCGGTGCCGGCCTCCAGGGCGAGTTCGTTCTGGGACGCTGTCGTGCACGCCGGCGCGACGCCGGCCGGGCTGGGCGCCAGGGACACCCTCAGGCTGGAGGCCGGCCTACCGCTTCACGGCCACGAACTCGGACCGGGGATCACTCCGCTGCAAGCGGGTCTCGGCTGGGTCGTGGGCTGGGACAAGCCGGCGTTTCGCGGCAGGCAGGCTTTGGTCGCCGAACGGGAGGCGGGCCCGAGACGCTTGCTCAAAGGCCTGCTCACCTCGAGCCGCCGGCCGCCCCGCACCGGAGACCGCGTGCTCATCGAAGGCCAGGTGGTCGGGCAAGTGACGAGCGGCAACTACTCTCCCGTGCTCGAGCGGGGCATCGCCCTCGCCTTCCTGCCACCTAGCACCAGTGAAGGACAAGTGGTCGAGATAGACATCAGGGGGTCGCTCACGGCGGCTGCGGTCGCCAAGACCCCCTTCCACCGCAGCGGCGATCGAACGGGCAAGGCGTGATGGGCGCTCCCTACGTTGCCCACACCGATGCCGAGATAGCCGGCATGCTCGCTTCGCTCGGGCTTGCCAGCCTCGAAGACCTCTTCGAGACGGTGCCCGCCGCCATCAGGCTGGCCGGCGGGCTCGACCTCCCGGACCAATGGTCCGAAGCCGACTTGTTGGCCCGCCTCGACGACGTGGCGGCGATGAACAGGGCTGTGGGAAGGGACTTCGTGTGTTTCGCAGGGGCAGGCGCCTACGACCACGAGGTGCCGGCCGTCGTGAAGGCACTTGCCGGGCGGTCGGAGTTCGTGACGGCCTACACGCCCTACCAGCCCGAGGTAGCCCAGGGCATCCTGCAGGCGCTGTTCGAGTACCAGACCCTCGTCGCCCGCCTGAGCGGCCTCGAGGTCGCCAACGCCTCGCTCTACGACGGAGCGGCGTCCCTGGTCGAGGCCGTCAACCTTGCCGTCGCGGCTACCGGCCACCAACGGATCATGTGCTCGGCCGGTGTCAACCCTCGGTGGCGCCGCACGATGGCGACGTTCTCCCGTGGCACCCATCACGAGGTGGAGTACGTTCCGCTTGCCGCCGGTGTCACCGCTTGGCCGACCTCGCCCGGCTCGCCAGCCGGCGAGAAGGCCGGCGCCGTAGTGGTTGCGACACCGAATTACCTGGGGTGCCTCGAAGATCTAGCCGCTGCCCGCCGTTATGCCGACGGGCTCGGCGCCAAGCTGATCGTGTGCATGGATCCGGTTGCGGCCGGAGTGCTGAGGACCCCCGGATCTTTCGGTGCGGACGTGGCTGTGGGGGAGGGGCAGGCCCTCGGGCAGGCGCTCAACTTCGGCGGGCCCTATCTCGGGCTGTTCGCCTGCCAGCTCGCTGACGTGCGCAGGCTGCCCGGCCGGCTGGTAGGCGAGACAGTGGACACCGAGGGACGTCTCGCCTACGTCACCACGCTGCGGGCCAGGGAGCAGGACATCAGGCGGGACAAGGCATCCTCGAACGTCTGCACGAACCAGACCCTCATGGCAGTGACAGCCGCCATCCAGCTCGGCTGGCTCGGCACGCAGGGGTTGCAGGAGATCGCCGTCCGGTCAGCCAGGGCTGCTCGCTACGCCCGGGAGTCCCTCGTGGCAATTGACGGGGTCGAGCTGGCCGCCGAGGCGCCCGTGCTGCGGGAATTCGCTGTCCGGGCGCCAGTCCCGGCGACGGTCTTGATCGAGCGGCTGGCTGAAGAGGGCTACCTGGCCGGGGTCGCAGTCGGCGAGGGTTACGAAGGAACCGAGTACGAAGGAGCACTTCTCGTGGCGACGACGGAGCGGCGTACCCGCCAGGAGATCGACGGTTATGCGGCGGCTTTCGACAAGGCGATCCGATGAGAGCAGCAGCCGTCCCTGGCCCGGGTGGGGACCCGACTTCGGTGCCGAGCAGTGCCGGCGCACCGGGCGGTCGCGCCACGAGTGTGCCGCTCATCGGGCGCGACACCGAGCCGTCCCTATTCGAGCTGTCGTCCCCTGGCCGCCGCTCAGCCACTTTCCGGACCACCGGCCTGCCGGAGTGGTCGATCGAGGAGCTGGTGCCGGCCGAGTACAGAGCAAGCGAGCCGGTCGCACTCGTCGAAGTGTCAGAACGCGACCTTGTCGGCCACTTCACGCGCCTCAGTCACCGCCAGTACTCGATCGACCTGGGTGCGTACCCCCTCGGTTCGTGCACCATGAAGTACAACCCGAAGACATGTGACGCTGCAGCCGCGTTGCCAGGATTCGCCAACGTCCATCCCGGCGCGCCGGCTTCGTTGACCCAGGGCTGGCTGGAGATCCTCGTCGAGCTCGAGGAGTCGATATGCACCATCACGGGCATGTCAGCTGCGACTCTGCAGCCTTCAGCCGGAGCGGCCGGAGAGCTCACCGGTCTGCTGCTGATGCGGACCTACCACGACGCCAACGGGCAACAGCGCAGCCGGGTGATCATCCCCGACTCGGCCCACGGCACGAACCCGGCATCCGTCACTCTTGGCGGCTACGAGGTCTCCACTGTCGGCACCAACAGTCGGGGAGGCGTGGACCTCGACCAGCTGCGCGCCGTCCTCGACGAGGACGTAGCGGGCATCATGCTCACGAACCCGAACACCCTTGGGCTGTTCGAGGAGGACATCGTCGAGATCGCCAGAGCCGTGCACGAGGTCGGCGGGCTCCTCTACTACGACGGCGCCAACCTCAATGCCATCCTCGGGATAGTGCGCCCTGGCGACATGGGCTTCGACATCGTCCACCTCAACACGCACAAGACGTTCGCGACTCCCCATGGTGGGGGAGGGCCAGGTTCCGGACCGGTGGCAGTCAGCGAACGCCTACGGGACTTCCTGCCCGGGCCGCGGCCCGTGCGCCTGACCGACGGCTCCTATGGCTACGAGACCCCCCCACGCTCGGTGGGCCGCGTCCACTCCTGGCACGGCAACGCCGTCGTGCTGTTGCGGGCATGGGCCTACCTGCGCCTCAACGGGGCCGACGGGCTCCGGAACGTCGCCGAGATTGCCGTGCTGAACGCCAACTGGCTGAAGGAGCAGCTGCGGGGCAGCTACGACTTGCCCTACGACCGCCCCGTGATGCACGAGTGCGTGGTGTCGGCCAAGACGCTCACCAAGTCGACCGGGCTGCGGGCGCTCGACGTCGCCAAGCACCTCCTCGAGCACGGGTTCCACGCACCGACGGTTTACTTCCCGCTCATCGTCGAAGAGGCCCTCATGATCGAGCCGACCGAGACCGAGAGCCCGCAGACGCTGGCCGCGCTTGCAACGGCCCTGCTCGCCATCGCCGCCCAAGCGCGCGAGTCAGGCTCGGCCGCCGAGGCGAAGGCGGCGCCTCGCACGACCCCGGTCGGCCGGGTGGACGAGGCTCGGGCGGCCCGCCGGCTCGTGGCCACCTTCGACCAGCGCCCGCCAGAGGATTGAGCACCGGAGCCATGCCGAGCCCTTGGTGGACGCGCCGGGCCTTCGGCCTGCATGCAACGCTCGCCGTCTGCGTGCCGTTGTTCTTCGCGCTCGCCTGGTGGCAGCTACACCGGGCAATCGGCGGCAACGTCCTCAGTTGGGCGTACACGTTCGAGTGGCCTTTCTTCGCCTGCTACGCCGTTTGGACGTGGTGGAGGCTGATCCACGACGAGAGCGCCGTGCCGCATCGCCACCGGGAAGGGGACGGCAGCACGGTCACGGTCGCCGGGAACAAACCTCACGACCCTTATGACGAGGCGGACCCGGAGCTGGCCGCCTACAACCGGTACCTGGCCAGTCTGCATGCCGCCGACGAGCAGAGGAAGAGCTGACAGCTCGGTGGTGCCTGGCGAAGCACACAAGCTGAAGGGCGCGCTCGACCGGTACCGGATCATGTCCTATGTCGTCGGGACGATGCTTCTCGTCATGGTCTGCATCGGGCTGCCGCTGCAGTACGCCTGGGGTGACGCCAAGCTGGCGGGCGTCGGGTGGACCATCCACGGTGGCCTCTACATCGTCTACCTGCTGTCGGCGGCGGACCTCGCCCGGCAGGCACGCTTCACGTTGCTGCAGGTCGTCGGCGTGGTGACAGCGGGCTTCTTGCCCGGGTTGGCCTTCGCCGTGGAGAGGCGGACCGTCGCTCGGATCGTCGGTCCGAGGAGCCTTGACGGACTGACGCACTGACCCTAATGTCCCTGATGCTGTTCCTTCAGGCACGGCTGTGGTGAGTTCGCCCATCGGGAAGCCGGTGTGAGTTCGAGTCGGCTCCTCTAGAGAAGGAGGATGCAATGAAGCGCCAATTGTCAGCCCGTCACTGGCCCCGCGCTCGGAAGGTTGCCTTCGCCGTGGCGACGCTCGCCATGTGTGCCGGCTTCACCTTGATAGCGGTCACACCCAAGGCGAGTGCCGCGGCCTCCAAGGCGATCCCCAAGTATGGGCTGCTCGACTGCAACGGGCACAGCCCTGCCGAGGTGGCGTTGCGGGCTACCGCGTCCTGTACCGACATCAGAGGTATCCCGAACGAGCGCACGGCCAATGACTGGAACGACACGTTCTTCGACAACGGGCATTACATCGGGCACGATGAGCCTGACCTCTCGTTCAACTCGTCGCTGCCCGGGTCGGGCAACAACGTGACCTGGGACCAGACTGTGGGCACTGATCCCTCCAAGGCACCGACTGACGACAACCCCGGCAAGGACATCACGGACTGGTTCGAGCTGACGCCGGCTCCGTGGACCTCGATGATGATGTGCGACTCCGATTCGTACCCATTGCTGCCTTGCACGCCGGAGAGCGACACCAACGCCCCGTCCTGCATCTCCGCCAACGAGTGCCCGCAGAACTCCTATCCCGGCGGAGGCAACGCCGTTATGGAGTTCCAGCTCTACCCACCGGGTGTCCCGCCCTTCGCGGACGACATCAGCTGCAACGACAAGTCGTGGTGCGCCGCGCTCACGATCGACAGCTTGGAATGCGATGTCAACTTTGTGACGTGCAATCCCAACTGTGAAGAGCCGGTGAACTTCGCCTTCATCCAGACCAACGGCGTGCCGACCGGCCCTCCGGGCCCCGCCACCGCTGACCTCAAGTCGGAGACGCCGAACAAGGACACCCTGGCGATCAATTCAGGGGACAAGATCAGCATCCATGAGTGGGACGCACCGGTGCCTGGGGAGAAGGGCCAGAAAGCTTTCGAGGTGATGGTCTCCGACCTCACCACTCACCAGAAGGGATGGATGCAGGCGTCGGCTGCCAACGGCTTTGCGCAAACGTCCATCGTCGGCTGCCAGACGTCGCCCTACAACTTCCAGCCCGAGTACAACACAGCATCGAGAGACAACATCTCGCCGTGGGCCGCGCTCTCGACGAACATCAGCACTGAGTTCGAGACCGGTCACTTCCAGCCGTGCACATCGCTGAGCGGGCCAAGTATCGAGTACGTGGGGCCCGTCTCCGACAAGACCTACGACACCTGCCACGGTCCGTACCAGAACACCATCCCCAACGGCCCGGCTGGCAACGACGAGAGCGGCCCCTGTTATTACAAGGGTGACACGCACTTCATGCTTGAGTCAGCGCCCGACGTGATGACTGGCTGTGACGACGAGGACAACGGAGGCGATCTCGACTTCGACGGGCCTCCCTATCGCCAACAGTGGCCGACCGGTCCGACGGCGGGAACCTTCCCGGGGAGCTTCGTCGAGGCCCTGCCAACAACGAACGGCAAGCAATACTCGACGTTCTACATGCAGACAGACATCGCCCTGTCGGAGGCGACGTGCGGGTCTTCTGACCCCGCTGGCTGCACCGTGCCACCAAAAGGCCCGGGTGACTTCTACCCGTACTGGAGCGAGGTCCGGTCAAGCACAACTTGCAACTTCTACTTCGGGAACGTCTCCTCCGGGGTCAACGACTTCGCCAAGGACGCCGAGTACGGGACTTTGCAGCTGAAGCAGCTCGGCTACCCGGAGTTCATCGGGAAGACCTACACCAACTCCTGCCCGGCCAAGGTGAGCTGACCTTTGTAGGCCAGGCCGGCCGGGTGGCGCAGCACTGTCCCCGGCCGGCTCAGCCGTTTGAGGAGAAGACAGTGGCCAGCTCCGCCGGCACTGCTTCCTCCAGCTGGTCGTACCGGCACGACAGCGGCTCCCGGTCGTGGCGGAAGCGCTGGAAAGTGGTGCCGTGCCGGAAGCGGTTGCCCTGCAGGTGGTCGTAGGCAACCTCACAGACGAGCTCGGGTCGCAGCGGCTCGAAGGAGAGGTCCTTCCCGGCGTTCCACCTGCTCTGTCCGCCGGGGATCCGGCCCTCGGCCGGCTGCGCCTCGGCCCACGCCCAGGGATGTCCCTCCATCGACTCCAGGCGGTAGGGAGCCAGCTGATCCACCAGTTCGAGCCTGCGGGCGTTCGTGAAGGACGAAGTCACCCCGACGTGATGCAAAGTGCCGTCGCCGTCGTAAAGGCCGAGCAACAGGGAGCCCACTGCACCCTTGGTCGTCTTGTGCCAGCGGAAGCCGGCTACTACGCAGTCGGCCGTGCGGCGGTGCTTGATCTTGGTCCACCCCCGATGGTTCTCGACGTACGGTCCGTCGAGCGGCTTGGCCATCACGCCGTCAAGCCCGGCGCCTTCGAACCGGGCGAACCAGTCGGCCGCCGTGGCGATCGACTCGGTGGCCGGCGTCACGTGGACGGGGGCCCTGGCACCGGCCAGCGCTTGCACGAGAAGGTCGCGCCGCTCGGCAAGCGGGGCAGAGCGCAGATCGACATCGTCGAGTGCCAGCACGTCGAAGGCAACGAAGCACGCCGGAGTCGTCGCGGCGAGCAAGCGCACCCGGGAGTCGGCCGGGTGGATGCGATTGAGCAAAGCGTCGAAGTCGAGGCCGTGAGGGCCGGCGATCACCACCTCACCGTCTAGCACGCAGCGTTCCGGGATGTTGGCCACGACGGCGGCCACGACCTCTGGGAAGTAGCGAGTCAGAGGCCGCTCGTTGCGGCTGCCGAGGACGACCGAGTCGCCGTCGCGGAACACGATGCACCTGAAACCGTCCCACTTCGGCTCGTAGAGCAGCCGGCCGCTCGGCAGCTCCTTTGCCGGCTTGGAAAGCATCGGGGATAGGGGCGGCGACACCGGGATGGCCATGCCCCAGGCTATGCCGCGGCGCGGCGCCGAGCCGTCGGCGCCATCAGAGCCGGCGATTGAGCAGGTGCACCCTGGCCTGGTCGCGCGGCCTCACTACGATCTGGTCGAGGTCCACGTGGCTGGGGCGCGTGGCGACGAAGGCGACGCACTCCGCGATGTCTTGGGCAGTGAGTGGCGTCACCCCCTTGTAAACGGCTTCGGCCCGGCCGGAATCCCCATCGAAACGCACCAGCGAGAAGTCCGTCTCCACCATCCCGGGGTCGATCTCGCTAACGCGCACGGGCTGACCCAGCAGCTCCATCCGGAGTACGTCTGTCAAGGCGCGAAGGGCATGCTTGGCCGCGTTGTAGCCGGCGCCTCCGGCGTACGGCTCGAAGGCGGCGACCGAGCCGATGTTGATCACCAGACCGTCGCCGGAGGCTATGAGGCGGGGCAGGAGGGCGCGCGTCATGCGCAGGGTGCCAAGGACGTTCGAGTCGTACATCCGGCGCCACTTGGCCTCGTCGGCATCGACTATCGAGTCGAGACCGAGAGCTCCACCGGCGTTGTTGACGAGCACCTGGCAATCGCCTGCGGCGTCGCAGAACGTCTGGACCGAGGCTGCGTCTGTCACGTCCAGAGGAAGGGCGCGGGCGCTCTGTCCGATCGAGCCTGCGACAGCCTCGACGAGCTCGAGCCGCCTTGCACCGAGCACCACCGAGTAGCCCGACCGTGCCAGTTCCCTGGCCGTCGCCGCCCCTATCCCGCTCGAGGCCCCCGTCACGACGGCGTTGCGCCCAGCTTGGGCCATCAGATCAGCTCGGTCAACGGGAAGGACCTGTGCGCTCGCGGCGGCACCAGGAAGTTCTGGCGGTGGGTGGTGGCGATGCCCGCCGAGTTGACGAAGGCCCGGTAGGGCGGCGAGGCACTCTTGAGGCCGCCGTCCATCGCCGACCGCAAGCGGGTGAAGTAGTCGCTCGTCGGGACGTAGCTGAGGAAGTGGACGCCGGCCGAGGGGTAAGGCGACCACTGGTCGCGGGAGGGGTCGGCGCTGTAGGCAAACGGGTCGTCGACGGTGTTGAAGTCGGCTCGGACCGGTATCGCCGAGCCCTTCCCGAACCCGTTGGTGTCCTGTTGCAGGCGCGACACGGGCTGCATGGACCCCGAGTGCCCCACGATCCCGTAAGCACCGATGTCACTCCGGACGTCGCGCTCCGTCTCAGCTCCGCCCGGCCCCTCCGCGACGGTCATAGTGCCGGGTGGCACCGTCGAGCCAAGCCCGGGGCGGAAGGCGACGTCGACTCTGTCCGCGTAGGCATTGCGGCTATACCACTCGGCCAGGTCCTCGAACAAGTGGGAGAGCGCCAGCACGGTCCCGCCCGCGAAGTAGCTGCCGGCCCGCTGATTGGTCATGCCGAGCGACTCCAGGTTGGCGATTCCCCGCTGACCCTGTGCGGCCGCTTGGGTGGACGTGAACCCGAGGAAGAGCGGCGACTGGTCCGGGATGAGCTCGGCGCCGGGCAGCTTGCTCGCCAGGGCGAACCGCTTGGTCAGGCTCTGCCCCCCCCTGCCGAGCCTGGTGGCGTCTACGAAACCTTTGCGGCGGCTGGTGACATCGAATAGGCCGGCTAGTGTGCCGCCGAACACCGCCGAGTAGGCCGCCGCAAGGTGGGGGAGCGAGTCGCTCGCCATTACGACCGCGATGTCGTTGTTCTCGAGGATCGTGTCCTTGGGGTCGCTCGCGAAACGCACAGAGGGCAACAGCACCGGCCGGTAGGCGCCTTGCAGCGCCGACCCGGACACATCGAGAGGCATATGGCGCGCGACGAGCGAGGCGGGCAGGAAGCGATCGAAGTAGGGGAGGCCCCAAACTATTGCCAAGCCGAGCCCTTGCGGAGTGAACGTCAGCAGCCCGTCGTCCTCCATGCCCGCCAGCACTGCTTCGAGGGCATGCTGTGCCTCGTGAAGACCCGAAGCCGACGTTGCAGCGGCGAGCTTGGCGGTGACAACTTCGTGGTAGAGGGGCGGCACGTCGACGACGACGCCGTTGTCTGTGACGGTCCGAGTCCCCGCGAACAGGTACTGCTCAGGTGGCAGGCCGTGAGGTTCCGCGAGGGTGCCCTGGCCCGGCCGGAGCCTGGCTCCTGGTGGTACCAAGCGCTCGATGATCCCGTAGGCGCCGCTCGGGGCAAGGGCCGAAGCCACAGCGCCGCCGAGGAACGCCCGCCGGCTGAGCGTCCCGTCAGCGGTGGCCCGGCTCGGGCGGCGCTCCCCGATCCTGTCCGCCACGCCTCGCCTCAAAAGCTCGGCTCGAAGCCTTCGTCGGCGAAGTCGCTCTCGCTCGACCCGGAGGAGGCAGCCGACCCTGAATGCCCGTCGAGCCAACCGGTGACCTTCTCGACCGCCGTTTGTATGCCGCCGCCTGCCCGCTCGACGATTCCGGAGAAACGCTTCCGGTAGTGCCCCACCGCCTCGTTGAACTCTGCCGTGGGCGGTGGCTCCTGGCCCCGCCTGACGTAGGCGCCGGACCGGATCCTGTCGAACTCGCCGGAGCTCACCCAGGCGATGAGCTCCTTCACACGGCGGACAGGGAACGGGTGAGTCGACCCGATCTCGTGCCAGAACCGGGTGTAGCGCGCCATAGGGCTCGGCTCCTCCTGGTATTCGGTCGCCTGCCGGATGAAAGCGTCGAGCTTCATCTCCTTCACCGGCCCTCCGGCGATGCGCATGAGCGTCGCCATGGGGATCATCGGGTCGTCTGTCACGAGGGCGGCGGCACGGTCCGCCGTCAGCTCTGCCATCCGCGACCACTCGAGCAGGGCGTAGTACACGCCTCGCAGAGGTAGGCCGACGAGCGGCTGTCCTTTCAGGACGCCCCGCAGGATCTGGCGAGTCAGCTGCAGGGTAGTGTTGAGCCCGACATGGTCGCACAAGACGTGCCCCATCTCGTGGGCCAGGACGGCGCGCAACTCTCCTTCTTCGTAGCCCGAGACCAGGCCGGACATGACCAGTGTCACCGGCTCGGACGTGCCGATAGTCATGGCGTTGCCGACCGACTGCTGGGTCACGTAGAGCTTGGGTACGGTCTCGATGTCGAGGGTGTTGGCGCACTGCCGTTGGATGGCCCAGGCCCAAGAGCACTGGTCTTCGCCGAGGCGGACGGACTGCCCGAGCAGTAGCTGGCGGTACTTGCGCTCGTAGCCGAACTCGGACAGCTTCTTGATGACTGTGTCGAGCATCGGCACCGAGCCGATAGCAGCTCGGGCCGCCCTGTCAGCTTGGTGGGCGAACGCCTGGGCACTGATGTCCGGGTACTTGAGCGCCGGTTCGATCATCGACATGGCGGTCTCGTCTCTGTGTTGGGTGGTCGCCCTGCATTCTGCCCGATACAGCGGTCCCGGGCGCCGCGCCCGCCAGCGCAGCTACCCGGGACGATGTGCGTGCTGCCTCTTAAGCCTTCGTATAGGTGAACCTGACCGAAGACTTGGACTTGCCCGTTCCGGTCGCCTGGCTCTCGACGGTGGTCACTGTCACGAGCGCCTTCTCCCCGGCTTTGCCAGCCGGCACCGTGACTTGGACGGCGGTCGTCGAACCGCAGTCGAGGAGTGCCTCTTGGTTCGAGAACGTCTCGGCGGCCACGCCGGCGAAGTAGACGGCTGTCACGCAGCCGAGATTCTGGCCGTAGATCGTGATCTTGGTCCCGCCGGCAGCCGGTCCGGACGTCGCGCTCGCACTGTCCACTACGGGGTTGCCCGGTGGGTAGACGACCACTAGCGGGGGTTGGGCAGACGGCACGGCACAGCCTGGATATCCGGCCTGAGCTGCCACGGCTGCCGACGTGGTGCTGCAGAGCAGCACCGTCTCCAGACCAGGGAGCGACCCGGGCGAACCGAAGCTGGCCGATGTGCCACTGGCGATGTCGACGTCGGCCACGGTCGCCAGCAGGCCATACGGGCCGAGCTCGGCGTCGTACACCTCGGCCTCCATCGAGCTAGTGAGGCCGGTCCCGGTCACCGAAACCTTGCTGCCCCCGGTGTCTGCCCAGGCTGCCGGGGTGACGGCGGTGACGTGGGGGACTCCCGAGTAGACGACGCGGGCGGGAGCGCCGGCTTTGGTGAGACCGGCCAGTGTCCAAACGCCCAGCTGCATCATCTGCGGCTGATTGGTCGTGTAACCGAGAGACGGTGCGCTGACCTGTATCTCGGTGCCGCTGACGTAGCTGATGCTGTCGCTGAGGTTGGCAGCCTGCTTGCTGCTACCGAAGTAGATGCCTGCCAGGCCGACGATGTTGAAACCCGTGCCGGTAATGGTGACGGTCGATCCCCCGAGCTCGCTCGCCTCGTCAGAAGGACTCTGGGAGGTCGAGACGGCCGAGATTGTCGGCGCCGGCATGTAGTCGTACTCCGTCATTGCCGGGACGACCTCGCACCCGCAACCGGTCGGCGCTCCGAAAGCTCCGTTGGAGTCGAAGGTGATGGCCCCCTCGTAAGCCGGCAGGATCGTGTCCGTGGCGCTCGACCCTGCGCTCGTCGTCACCACGACCTCGACCTGGCACATGTCGGTTGCCGCCTTGAGGTCCGTCATGCAGTCGGTCTTGCCGGCGGTGTATGCAGGAACCACCGCCTTCAACTCGTAGCTGCTGACGTAGGTCACCTTCGATCGAATGCCTCCGATCTGCACTTCCGGCGCCGAGGTGCCGAAGCCCGACCCGAAGACTGTGACGGTGTTCTTGCCGGCCAGCGATCCGCCATAGGAGCTGACGCCGGTAACCGCGGGAAGCGCAGCGTTCGAGATGCTCTCGTCCACGAACTCGAAGCTGCTTGCGGGGCTCGGACTGCTCGACTTGCCGTTGCCGAGCGTCACCACGACTTCTGCCAGGCCCGCACCGTCGGTGGCGGAACCGGTGGGCTTGATCGAGTCACCCGCTGGGACCGTGAGCGACAGCGAGGTGTTGCTGGTAACCGTGAACTTGGACACGACAGCGTTGTTTACCCAGACCGATTCGACGGCTGCCTCTCCACCGGACTCGAAGCCGGATCCCGAGACGACGACCGAGGTCGGCGCTGTCGTCGAGCCGAAGGACGGGGTGATCGAGGTGATGACCGGCCGCGAGGCCGACGCACCGAGGGTGCACAGGTAGAAGGCCAGCCCGTCCGAGCCGTTCGGGCGGGTCAGCTCGGGCGTGCCGAGGCCGGAGGCCATGTCGTAGCCCGCCGTGGCCGGGAAGATAGCTCCGTTGTCCATGTCGTAGACGTCGTTGTTGCCGGTCTTGATGTCGTTGAAGGAGGCTGCGTACTCGGACGGGACTGAGGACACGGCGTACAGCAAGGGACTGACGAAGCCGACGCCGTGAGCCGTGGCTGACTTGGACGTGCAGGCGTTCGAGTCGTTGATGAGCGTCAGCATGGCGGCCCAGATGGGTGTCGCCGACGACGTTCCTCCGATGGTGGTCCAGCCAGAAGCGGGATCACCCGGCTCGGCGTAAAGGGCGCTGTAGGTCGTCACGGCGCCGGTGTATTCGTCAGCCTGAGCTGACACGTCGGGCAGTTCGCGGCACTCCTCGCCTTTCGGGGCATCGCAGAAGTTGCCGCCCGAGACGCCTTTTGCTGCCGCGATGGCCTTGGGGTTGTTGACGCCGGGCACGAGCGAGTCCTGCTGCCAGCTGGGCTCGACCCAGGTCTCGGAGATCCCGCCGCCTCCGCCGCCCCAGTTGGCCCCGTCGTTCCACACCCGCTCGGCAGGAGGTTGTGTGGCGTCGTCGATGGTCGTTCCGCCGACAGACACCACGTATGGCTGCGAGGAGGGGTCAAGGACACTGAGCGCCGGGTTGTCCGTCCCGGCGGCATTGCACTCCTCGCTCCCGGAGTCACCGGCCGCCCCGAAGATCGACTGTCCCTGGACGGCGGCTTCTTGGAAGATGAAGTTCTCGACTTGCTGGCCACCGGGGTCGCCGACCTGCATCGACTGCTCGCACTCGGCCCAGCTCGTGCTGACGACCTGCGCCTTGTCGGCGGCCACGATGGCGTTCCACTCGTCGGTGCTGCCGTAGCTCGTGTTGGGCGCCTCGTAGACGTCGATTGCGGCGCCCGGCGCCATGGCCGACAAGTCGTCGACGTCGAGGATCGACTCGCCCGATCCGTAGCCGGCAGCCTGGCCGCCGTCGACGGGAACGATAGAGAGGCGCTTGCCCATCGCGGTTGCGCCAGCATTGCCGAAGTAGCATTTGTCGAACGTCAGGACGTCTGCGGGCGAGACGGGCTCCAGTTCGAAGAGAGCGATCGTGTCGCCGGTCCCTAAGTCACCGGCCTTGTAAAGCCCGAAGGCGCCGTAGGAGTTGGCGATCTGGGCGTCAGTGAGACCGCCGTAAGCCGCTGCGGCAGCAGTTGCGTCCGGGCAGGCGGCGGGGGCCCCGCTCACGGCGGGCAGCTTCGGGCCGGTGGCCTTCGGGAAAGTACCTGTGTCCTTGGCCGGCGCCCTGACGAGCCCGGCGCTGTCTTCCGGCGCAAGGTTGTCGAGGCCGATAACGGCTGTGACGTCGCTGGCAATCGAAGCGGGCAGCTTTACGCCGGAAGTGGTCTCTGTCCCCACGTAGCCGTCGGGCATGCGGACAGTAGCGAGACCGGTGTGAAAAGCGCTCTCGATCCGGGAGGCGGGCGAGCTGAACGTCACGAGCAGGCCGTTGGGCGACACGTTGCTGACGCGAAGGCCCTCCGCCTGCAGTGTGGACTTCACGGCGGTGATCGTGGACGCCGTCGGTCCGAAGTCGGACACGTACTGGTGCTCCGACAAGTACTGGTGGAACAGTGGAGAGCTGGCGGTCGTGACTTCTTTGATGTACGACACGAGACCAGCGTCGTCGCGCGGCGTGATGGCAACTGCACCGGTCACAAGCTTCTGTCGCGAGACGGCACCTATTACGTGGGCGCCAAGCGGGAGGAGAGGTGCCTTCGTGACGACCCGCAGGTGTGACAGCGAGATCGCCGGACGCACCTCGGCTGTGGCGACCGGTGCCGCCAAGGCGCTGGCAAGCGGTGCGGTCGCGACGACTGCTGCCGACACAGCCAGCTTCCGATAGCCGCCTCTTCGCCGCTCTTGGCCGTCGGCCGGGCGCTTCCCCTTGCAGTTCTTCGTCACACCTTCTCCTCTTGTCAGGTTCCACCCGCGGCAGCGCAAAGGCGCACAGGACCGAAGGTGTCGGTCTAGCAAGGATCGGCCGGAGGGTCAAAGCCGGCGCGGCCACACCGGCGCGTGGCCGCTCGACGGGCACTTAGTCGCTCGGCCGGGCGCATCTCCTGGCACTCGCCAGCTGCTGGCCATTGCCCCTCAGTCCTGCGCACCGCTGAAAGCCTGAGCCATGTCGGCCTCGACGAAGCGCCTCGTCGAGGCACCGATCAGTCCCCCCGCCGCCACGAGTATGCCGAGGATGACAAGCGCCCAGCGCTGCCCGTAACGGTCGATGATCGGGCCGATGACCGCGATCTGTAGCGAGATTGCCCCGGCGGCATACCACAGGAGTGACCACCCGTAAGCCTGGGCGCGCAACCGTGGAGCCGTCACGAAGGCCACCAGGGTGGTGTAAGCCGGGAGGAACCCGAGCGCTCCCACCGTCGCCAATCCCGTCGCAGCTATCGACAGTGCTTCCAGGCGCGAAGCCGCCATGAGAACGATCCCGGCGCCGCACTCGACGATCAGGGCGCCGCATACGACGGGCAGTGCCTTGACCTTGCCGGCGTAGAGCATCCTGTTGGAGAACCGCCCGCCGAGGAGGATGCCGCCGAGGCCGCCGAGGCCGTACAGGAGCGAGATCCAGCCGCGCCCTTTGTCGCCTATGTGGTAAATGTCGGCAAAGAAGTTGTTGAGCAGCGTCTGCAAGGGGATGGTGCCGGCTCCGAAGAGGAAGGCCGCCGCCCAGGTGCGGCGGAGCGCCCTGATCCGGGCGACACCCTTGAAGCCGGCGCGTACCGACGTGATAGGTGCGTCGCCGAACGAGTAGCCCATCGACGCCCCGCGCAAGGGCTCGGTCAGGGCGTACAGAAAGAAGACGAACACGAACGTCGGAATCGCCAGCGCCACGAAGGCGATTCGCCAGCCGAAGGCCACCGCGAAGAAGCCCGCCAGCGGACCGCCGACCAGACCGAGGCCCTGGCTGATCCACCTGTACCGGCTAAAGGTGAGACCGAGATCGGACGACGGGTAGTAGTCGGCCAGGAGGCTGGGATAAATGGTCTCGGTCGTCAGCTGGCCCACGCCGCCCGCCAAGCGGGCGACGACCAGTACGGCAACGACAGGGGCCAGCCCGGTCAGGATGGCGGTCAGGCCCCATACGACGCCGGCGACGGCGCTGATCCGGATGCGGTTGTGCCTGTCGCCGTAGTAACCGAGGTGGACGGAGAACACGACTGGTACTGCGCTCGTGAGCGTGGCGATCGTGTCGATGCTTGGCACCGACAAGTGGAAAGTCGCCCGGATATCGGGGGCAAGGATGCCGAAGGCGTTGAAGTCAAAGCTCTGGACACCCGCGAGACCGACGAGAATGGCGAGTGGTATCCAGCTGGCCGACAGGCCGAACGACCGCCTTGCCTTGACCGTGCCCGAGCCGTCGGTGGCAGGGCTCTCGGTGCCGGAGCCTTCGGTGCCGGAGCCGGGCTGAGCAGTGTCCGGGTCCATCGTTCGGCCGAGCCTAGGTCGGTGGCTGGCGCGCGGCACGCTCCAGCAAGCATCATGGGTGATCACCCATTCCGTGATCACCCATCTCAGCACTGAAGAGCTCGAAGCCGGTTTGGCCGAGGTCCGCCGGTCGCCCGGCGACGCCGGTCCCGTTGTGCTCCTCGTGCGGCGCCCGCAGGTCGAGGTACGCGAGTCGTTGCAGGAGGCCACGCTTGACCTCGTGGAGGGCCTCGCCGGCGACAACTGGCTCACGAAAGGCAGTAGCAGTACGCCCGATGGGCTCGCCAACCCCGAGGCACAGCTGACGATCATGAACGTTCGCCTCGCGTCATTGGTCGCAGTGCAATCCGATCGCCGTATCCTGGCCGGCGACCAGGTGTACGCCGACTTGGATCTGAGCATCGAGAACCTGCCCCCGGGCACACTGCTCAGGCTCGGCACGGCCGTCGTCGAGGTATCGGCCAAGCCGCACACCGGGTGCTCCAAGTTCGTGGCTCGTTTCGGTGGCGAAGCGATGCGCTTTGTGAATTCGCCGACTGGTCGCCAACTCCGGCTCCGAGGTATGAACACGAGGGTCGTCACTCCTGGCACCGTGCGTATAGGGGACGTGATCAGCAAGACCGGCACCGCCATGGGTGGCGAGGCCGGCTGACCGCTTGCCTCCGGTTCGCAAGGCGATCGCCTTGCCTGGCGTCTAGACCACTATGAGCAGTTTGTGGAGAGCCGGGGCTCTCACCGCCTTGGCCGTCGTCATCGTGGTTGCAGGCATCATCGGCGGCCTGTCGGCGAGCACGGCGAGCGACTCTGCCTCCGGGACAGCACCGACGACCACCCCGACGAGTACTTCCACGCCAGGTGGCTCAGTTCCGGACAGCTCTCTCCCGAACACCACCACCACCACGACGGCGCCGGCCCCGCCGCGGCTCGACGACGGCTCGCTGGGTGACCAGGCCCCGCGAATCGCCTGCACCCTGCTGAGCGCTTCCCAGATCCAAAAGGTCTTCCACGCGCCCGTACCGGCGGGCGTTCCCGTCTACCCCTATTGCCAGTGGTTGGTAGGACGTAGCACCTGGCTCGCCCTCGAGGTGGAACCGGACACGCCCTTCAACGTCGCCACTGCCTACGTGGCCACGATGCAGACCATCCCAGGACTGGGCCAAGAAGCGATCGTCGCCAACGACCACGTCCTCTACTTCACTTCGGGCAGCACCGCATACGCCATCTCGGTGCAGACGCCGCCGAACTTCGAAGCCGAGTACGACGTCAGCGAGCTGACGACGCTGGCACACGACGTGCTCGCCCACGGCCTTCCGAGCGGCAAGATCGGCATTGCTCCGCAGCCGCCGGCAGGCCCCCCGATCTACTTCGCGGGGGGCTCGACCGCAGCCGGGCCGGAGTGGGCATTCTGGCAGTACTACACAGACCAGAACACCAACCAGGCGACCAAAGGGCTCTTCGAGTACTTCGTCGGTTCGGGATTCGTCCACCCGCAGTTCTTCGACTGGCCAAAGCATCTTCTCGCCATGGTGGCCGCCAGGCGTCCGAAGCTCGTCATCTTCATGGGCGGCGCCAACGATGGCCAAGCCATGACCGTGGACGGCAAGTACGCCGCCGTCGGCAGCCCGCTCTGGACAGCGCAGTACAAAGAGATCATCGGGTCGACGATGGCCTCGCTCGTCAAGGAAGGGTGCAAGGTCCTATGGATCGGCGAGCCAGCCATGCAGAGCGCCTATCTGTCGGCCTACATGCGGGACGTCGACAGCGTCTACGCGGAGGAGGCCAAGGCAAACCCCGGCGTCACGTACGTGGATCCGGGCTGGTGGCTGGACGGGCCTCATGGCACGTACACCGGTGAGGTGAAGATCAACGGCCAGGAGACCTCGGTGTTCTTGGACGGGATACACCTCAACACCGTGGGCAGCCAGTACCTCGCCGGCTATATCGCCAAATACGTGGACCGCATACTCGGCCTGAAGACCCACTGAGAAGCTGGCGCCGGTTCAGGCGCCCGGGTGAACGCTGAGGAGCGGTCGTAGCTGCGGCGGGACCCTCATGGGTGCCCATTGCCCAGCGGGTTGGGCGAGGCGGTCGGCTATGACCCAGAGAGCTGCCGGGTGGCGACCGAGGCCGCAGTGACTGCCGATGACCTCGAGGGTTTCATGGTTCCCGCCGACCGTATCGAGACAGGCTCGCCAGGGAACTATGCCGTCGCTCCTGGAGAAGATCGAGGTCGAGGGCACCGGCAGGGGAGTCTCCTTGCCGAACTGCGGTGCTGTCAGCTTGCTGCCGTGCGCAGACATCGCCCGCATGAGCGGCGCCACCGAGCTCTCATGGCCGGGCAAGCGCCGCCACGGGCTGCCCAGCGTGACGACCGACCTCACCCAGTCAGGCTTGGCGCGTGCTATCTGGCGGGCGTACAAGCCGCCCAGGCTCCAGCCGACGATGCTCGTCGGGCGCCCGTCGGTGATCCTGAGATCAGTCAGGCGCGTGCGGAGCGCATCGATGAGCTCTGCCGTCGGGACGTTGCGGCCGAGCTCGAAGGGGACCACGTGGTAACCGAGGTCCCGCAGAAACCCCCTCATCGGCCCAGTAGACCTGTCGCTCGCCAGGAGCCCGGAGAGCACCAGGACGGGATGGCCGTCGCCCTTGGGCGCCCGCGTGAGGAGGCGGCGAGAGGCGCCGAACCATGCCAGCTCTGCGACGGCCCGCGGTGCCTCGGTCGCCAGGAGAAGCGGGTGCGGGCGGACCGTGCGACCGGCTCGAGACTGTGACTCTGGGGTGGAGGCCCGGCGCCGGCCCAGCGGGGGCCCGGCTTGCCGACGGCGGCGAGATCGTTCGTCTCGACTAGGACCCGGCTGCGAACGCCCTGTGCTCGCAGCGCTGCCACGACCTCCTCGGTGGATTCCTTTGTCGAGACGGACCAACGGTCGTCCTGGCGGTCACCCCACGGATCGGCTATCTCTCGTCCCTCGAAGCCCCACTCGAGCCACCGCAGCTCCGACGTACGTCAGATGCTTGAGCAGCTCGAGGGGAGTCCAACCCGTGGGCAACCGGCTTTGTCGCAGCTCGTGCTCGGCAAGCGCCTCGATTCGGGAGTTGGCCTATCTGTGCATGCAGGCGTGGACCGTCTGTCACATCACGCCTCGACGGCGATCGTGGCCTCCGCCACCGGAGGCGCGTAGTAGAAGATCGTCGCCGCGGAGTGAGCGGCCACCGTGCACCTGCCGGCGGCAGTGAAGTCGACCTGGTCGGAACCGGGCGCGTCCATGCTGCAGACAGTCGCGGGGTACGCCGTGAAGGTGACCGGCGCTCCAGACGTCGCAGTTGCGCCGAGCAGAGCGTTTGAGCCCGCGTCATCCGAAGATGGTGGCGGCGAGGTCCAGGTAATCGCGTTCGTTGCCTTGTAGATGTAGACGGCTCCCGAGCGGTAGGGGCTCGTTCCATCCGGAGTGGTGACCTCGATCAGAGCGAACCCGGTCCCGCCAGCTGACACCGCTGTCAGCGAGGTCGACGACACGCTGTTGAACGACGCCGCCGCCGTGCCGCCGAAGTTCACGGCTGTCACGCCGCCGAGGTTGACGCCCGTGACGGTCAGGGTCGTGCCGCCAGCAGACGGGCCGGTCGTAGGAGTGATGGAGGTGACGATCGGCAACGAATTGTTCTGGACGTTCACCGAGCCGATAGCGCAGCCGAACACGCTCTGCAGAGGTGTTTGACCTCGCTGGTCCGCAGCGGAGCACAGCTTGTACTGGCCGGCACCAGTGGTCACCTCGGTCATCGGGGGGATCTGATCCACGACCGGGCTCGACATGGATGGTTCCATCGTCTCAGTGGGACCGCCGTTTTGCTGGAGCGAGCCGAGATCCGCGTCGACGCCGACGATGTCATGGGGGGAAGGGAACCCGCACGAGCCGTCGCTGTCCAGGTTGAAGAGGTCGTCGATCGGCTGGGCGCCTGAAGCACAGTTCGTGCCGCTCGCAGGATCGGACAGGATGGTTCCAGCCACGTTGAGATCGCCGTCGGGTGCGTTGTAGAGGGCTGACCCGGCATTGGCAGAGGTGTTGTCGCTCAACGTGGAGGACAGGACGGTGACGCTCGACTGCTCGAGATTCGAACCGTCCGCGTAGATCGCGCCGCCGTTGCCGTAGTTGCTGCCGAGCGCAGAATTGTCGTAGAACGTCGACTCTTTCACCTCAAGCGTGGTGTTCCCATCGACGGCGCTGTTGTTGATTGCGCCGCCGTTGCCGTTCTCCGAGACGTTGCCCGTGAAGGTTGATCCAGAGATCACACCGGGTCCGGCACCCTCCAGGTATCCGTACGAGACTGCACCTCCGTCACCGGCGGCGGAGTTGTCCAGGAAGGTCGTATTCGTCACTCTCATGTTGTCGACGGCCGCGCCGCCGGCCATGGCGATAGCGCCGCCGCCGCCGTAGTACCGGTTGCCACTGGCCCCATAGCTCGTCGCAGAGTTGTTCTCGAAGAGCGAATCCGTGACGTTGAGCGCCTCGCTCAGACCCGCTGTGACGTCGTAGCAGTCATCGTCTCCGATGGCGCCGCCGTAGGTTCCCGAGTTGTCGTCGAAAACGGAATTGGCCACTGTCACCGTACTTCCGTTGCCGACGCCAATGGCGCCACTGCACGGCGTCGAGCCGCTGCCTGTCTGGGTGGCTAGGTCCGGAGCTCCAAGTCCTAATCCATCTTCAATCTCGATACCGGAAAAGGTCACCGACGGTGCTTGCGCGTCGAAGACGGTCCCGAGACCCTGACCATCGATCGTGGGCATCGCGACCCCTGCAGCGGGCTTGATCGTCGTACTGTTCGTGAGCACGAAGGTTCCGTAGTAGGTGCCTTGAAAACTGGGCGTCCGAAGCTGCACCAGAGATCCAGACGGAGCGAGGGCGAGCGCCTGGGACAGCGTGCACTCTCTGCTCGGGATCGCCGAACCGGGGCAGGCCGTGGGACTGGTTGCCTGGCCTTCCGCGTATGCGTTCAGAGTGGCGGTGAAACCTGCTGAGGCCAGCTTCACAGTAACGTGAGACGCGCCTCGCGCATGGCTCGAACCACCACCCGCCATGGTCAGCGCCCCCGCTGCCAGTGCGATGGACGCAGCCGCGACAGCGATGCGACGTGCGACGTGCGAAGCGGTGACGTGACAACTCATCTGTATTCCCCTCGCTGCTTGCGGTGCAGAGTTTTGCGACACCCAGGATGCCACTTTTTTGCCTCCACCGCCAGAGGCGCGATCCGATCAGCCCGTGCGCTCTGGTCCAATCAGCCCATGCGCTATGGGCGGCGGGCTGGGCGACGCTGTACCTCCCTGGTGCCGCCAGGTGCCGCCTGGGCAGGAGACCCGCCGTAGGGCGCGTTGCGACGGTCCAAACCGCAACACGACCTAACGGACATCGGCTGGACTATCACCTGTCGCGCTCTGCGACGATACGCCGCCCTGCTTGCAGGCAGGGGAGTGGTACAACGCTCGCCCGTCGAGCGGTAAAGCGATGCCGCGGCCTGCCCACCTGCGCTTCGTCCTCACCGTTGCAGCCACGTCCGCCGCGTACCAAGCGCTACGTAACACGTTACGGTTCCGGTCTCTCAGCAGCATCCCTGACGACACCATTACCAGCCCAGCTGACAGCAGGCAGCATCGGGCATCCCAGCTGACAGCAGGCAGCATCGGGCATGCCAGCCAGAAGAGAACAAGTCGCCTGCACGGTGCCTAGGCGGGAGTCACCCACCCGTAAGTGGAGCACATGCCCCACGCATCGATGGCGACCAGCGCAACGATGATGACAACGACCAGGGCGACTCGCCACCTGCTCCCGATCCTGGCCATTGCCGGTGGCATGTACCAGCCGGGAAGGCCGGTGGCGACCGAGCCTCGATACTGCGGGATCGGCACGGCGTCGGCTGGGAGGGGTCCCTCCGGATCGGCCGCCATCGCAAGCTCGGCGAGCTCCTCGTCCGTGAAGGGGTAGTCGTCGTCGCCGACCGCGGTTTCAGACCAGTCTGGGGAGCTGTGGTCGCCGTTCATCATGCCGGTTCCTCGGCATGCAGCGAAGCGGCGATCCCGTGTTCGAACAGTATCGCCCCACCGAGAAAGACGCAGAGCCCGAGCGCGACGAGCGCGACGCTTGGGGTCATGCGGAGAGCGACTTTGACGGCCCTCAAGACTCGAATGTGGCTCACGGCACGCTGTTCAAGCACATCTTCCATGGCGTGACCCTCCTGCTTACCAGGCTACGCCGCGTCGAGGTTGCTTTGCGAGGAACTTCGCTCGACAGAGCCAATTTGCCAATAGGGAGGAAGAGTTGGCGAGTCGGCCGGACATAATCTTACATAACGGACATTATCGGCGTTACCGGGACGACAGCCTGGGGTGAGGTCGGCTCGGGTTGCGTGGGTTTGTGGAGAAACGGCAGCGGCTTAGGGCGGCGAGCCGTCCCAAGCCCGCCAGCAGTTCGGCTTCGGGCCGTGAGCAGCGTCTGTCGACCGGGTCGGGTGTACCGTCCGGGCGTGGATGACGAGGTGACTGCCGGTATGCCGGCCGGCGCTGACCCGGCCGATGCTGATCCGGACAACGAGGGTCCAGGGCTGCCGCTACTCGCGTCGCCGGCCGAGCGGGCGGCCACGGCCACAGCGCGATACACGACGAGCCTGCTTCGGAGCCGCTACGACCCGGGCACGCTCGCAGTCGGGGCGGTCTTCCTCGCTCTGTCAGTCGTGATCGCTGCCTACGTCTATGCAGGCGCCAGTTATGGTGGCAGCGGAGGTCTCTTGGGGACCGGTGCGTCTCTTCAGGACCGCATTCAGCTTGCTGTTGGCTGGGTGACCACTCCAGACGTCGCCATAGGGTGCCTTTTGGCGGGCGCCCTTCTCTGGTACGTCGTCGCCAGAGCGTCCGGATCGGTCGCCAGGTTGCAGAGTCTGACGAGTTGGGGTGTCGTCCTGGGAGCAGTAATCGCGCTGGCCGGCATCGCGGCCGGATTGGTAGACAACATCGGCCAGGGTCAGGGGTTTGGCGCCAGCCAGATTGCGTCAATCGCACTGTGCCTCGCCGATGTCATTCTCGGTCTGGCCACAGTCGCCGTTTGCTGGCAGGCCTACTGGTTGAGCAAGCTCGAACTGGCGCCCACAAAGGTCTCTTAGTCGGACGAGCCTCGTGGCGTCCTCAGCCTCCGAGCGGCTCGGATGCCTTTGCCACTCCCCTGCTCTCCACGTCCTGTTTGAAGGGCGCTTGTGCCTGGTCCAGCCAGGTCTGCAAAGCGGCTAGCACCTCACGGTTCAAGAAGAACAACCGCACACGGGCGTCCGCCGGCGACCTCTCGTCGTCCACGACCTCGGACTCGAGGAGCAGGCGGAGGTGGCGGCTCATCACTGGCGGCGAGACCCCGGCCCCCTCGGCAAGCTCGCCTGCGCGCATGGGGCCGGCTCCCAGCATCTCGACCACCCGGCGCCTCGTCGGGTCTGCCAAGGCCCCGAACAGGATGTCAGAATTCATTACCACTGAGAGAATAGTTAGCAACTACAGTAACTATTGTCAAGGGCGCCTAGGGCCCTGCCCAGCCCGGGGCGGCCGCGAGGTGGGGAGCCTCACGCGCATAATTCCCGCGCGAAACGTACGTCCTGCGGCCCACCTGCCGCCCGAGCAGTCACTATCCGCCGCTCGGGCCAACTCGGTGATCTGGCTGAGTGAAGCGCTGCCAGGAAGGCAACGCCACGGTTAACGCAGCGCCATGGTCATGTAGTGCTCACAGCGGTCCGGGTTGCTCGGCATCGGAGCCTGGTCGCCTGTCAACGAGAACCCGTAGGACTCGTACAGCCGGACGGCGGGCTCGTTGCCGTCCGCCACCCAGAGCGAGAGAGTGTCAGCCCCATCGCCGAGTGACCATGAAGCGACCGTGTCGAGCAAGATGCGAGCCACGCCTTGCCGGCGGGCCACGGGGTCGACCCACATGCTCACGACGTGCCTGTCTGCCGGCGCACTCTCCGGCTCGGCTGTGAACGCCGCGATGATGCCGACCGGCTGCTCCCCCAGCCAGGCGAGCCACCACGGGCTGCGCTCGATCCGTTCGCGCCACCTGTCCTCGGTGAATGAGAGCTCCCTCTCGTAGGTCGAACCGAAGGCAGACGGCGAGTCCAGCATGGCAGCCAGGCGAACCTGTCTGAGGACTGTCCATTCCTCGAGCGCGACGCGACGCACCGTGATGCTCACGCGTCGCCCTCCGCAGCGAGCCCAGCCGGCGGGGCGCCAACAGAGGACTGGCCGGACGGTGGAACGAGAAGGCCGAGCCGGATGAGGTCCTCGACCGGCTCAGACACGCTGCAAGTGCCGAACGACAAGAAACGCGAGCGGGCGCCGGCCACCCAACTACGCTCCGCACTTCTGATCCCGGCCGCAACCACGCTCTCGTCCCGCTCGCCGACGATGCGGGCAAGCTCCTCAACGGGTGCACCGTGCAGGCTCGCACCAGCGGCAAGCAGCAGGTTGCCAAACCCTTGATGCTGATAGCCGGTGGAGGTTTCGAAGTACCGCGTCACCGAGTGCAGACCCGCTGTGCACTTGAAGGCCAGGGAACGCTCCGCACAGGCGACGAGGAAAGCAGCGACGTCTTGATCGGGGGGGAACGCCTGCGGCGCCAGCCCGCCGGTCCGCAGCTTGGCGGCGACCCGCGCCGTCATGAAGGAACGGCCGGCCGCTTCGGCCACTACGTCCAGCGCGGCCAGCCGCTCAGAGCCGGGCGGGACTTCCACGAACAGCGATGGCTTCTGCACGCTCGAAGCCATGACTCGTGCTGCGGCCAGCATCTTGGCGAGCAGCCGGGCTCGCTCGGCGGCTCCGGCCTCGGTACCGACCGATACTTCGAGCGCTACCACTCGGGCCTCCGTGCCCCGCCCGGCACAGGACGCCGCCAGCTGCTCGAAGAGCGGTTCCAGCAAGGCCCAGTCGCACGGCGCGACCACGCTCACGTCGACCGGGCCGCTTCCCGCAAGCTCGGCTCGGAGGTCCTCGAGCCGGCTGGCGCTGCAGACCAGTGGGCCGACCAGTCGTCCGTACCAAGCACCGATGTGCCGGCGATGGCCGCTGGCGGCCTGCTGCAACGGAGCACTGCCAGGCGGGAACATTGCGGCGTCGTCGAACATCTCTGCGAACGCCGCCGGCAGGGCGCCAGGCACGCTTTGCACGCGATCAACCGCGGCGGGGACACCGGGGGCGGAACGTCTAGAGCCTGTCACGACAAGCCCGGCTGCAAGATCTCGACCGCCTCGTCATCGGCACTGGCATGGCCCACCAGCACCTCGCTAACCATGCCGGGCGGGAACAGTCCGTGGCCGACTATGCCGGGCGTGGCCCCGAGTTGCCCGGCCAGGGCGGCAGGGTTGCCGAGGTCGGTGAAAAGGTCTGCGATCAACCCACCGTCCGGACTCGCCGGTGCTTCTCGCAACCGGCACTCCCCCATCGCCCGGACGGCGCGGATGGTGGCGTCGAGCCCGAAGCTCAACAGCTCGAGCGGTACCGGTGGCGACAGGCGCTCGACTACTTTCTCGTTCGACACGATCACGACGAAGCGAGCCGCCGCCCCCGCCACGATCTTCTCCCTCGTGTGGGCCCCTCCCCCTCCCTTGACGAGCCAGAAGTCCGGTGACACCTGGTCGGCCCCGTCGATGGCGATGTCCAGCCGCCCGGCCGAGCCCGGAGTGCCGGCGGCCGGAGCCTTGCCGAACGCCTCCACCTTAAGGCCGAGCTCGCGGGCGCGCGTCTCGGTGACCAGAGATGTCGCCACGCACACGATGTCGAGCCGCCTGGCCGCCAGCGCCGGCAGGAGGTACGCGACAGTGGATCCTGTGCCGAGGCCGACCCTCATACCGTCGGCGGGGAGGAGGGCGGCGGCTTGGGCGGCTAGCTGTTTCTCGCGGTCAGCCCGCGACCGAGATGGGCTGGCAACGCTCACCGCTGTACCTGCCCGCCCAGGCTCTCGCCCAACCACCGGGCGACATCGGCTCTCTCCAAGATGTCGGCATCGCCAGCGTCTCGCGCCCTGGCCTCGACGCCGCCCGCGGCCAGCGAGCGGGCCGAGACCGTCAGCCGGCACGGCGCGCCGATCAGGTCGGCATCGGCGAACTTCACCCCTGGCCGCTCTTCCCGGTCGTCGTAGAGGACTTCGTAGTCAGCGGACAGCTCCTCGTAGATCTGCCGGGCCACCGAGTGTGGCTCGGGATCGGGCCCGATCGAGAGCAAATGCACGTCGAAGGGAGCTATGGCCCGCGGCCATCCGATGCCCCTGTCGTCGCTGTACTCCTCGGCCAGGCAGGCGAGAAGCCGGCCGATGCCGATCCCGTAGCAACCCATGACGATCGGCTGCTCCTTGCCACTCTGGTCGAGGAAGGTGGCGCCCGCTGCCTCCGAGTACTTGGTCCCGAGGCAGAAGATGTTGCCGATCTCGACGGCACGTTCGGTTCGCAGCCGGGCGCCACACCGGACACAGGCGTCGCCGTCCTCGGTCGTTGTGATGTCAGTGGTGATGTCAACTCTGTAGTCGCGGCCGGCGTTGGTGTTCAGCAAGTGGAAGCCGGGCTTGTTGGCGCCCGCCACCAGGTTCGGCGAGGCCGCGACCAACGGGTCGACGACGACGCTGGCGCGGTCGTCGACCCCGACAGGCGACGCATAGCCGGGCACGCAGCCGATCGACCTGATCTCCTGCTCTGTCATCGGCCGGATCTCGTAGGCCCCGACGGCATTGGCGAGCTTGGTCTCGTTCACACCCCTGTCACCGCGGACGACGGCAACCACAAGCGACTCGGCAGCGGCCCCGGGGACCGTGGCAACAACAAAGAGGATCTTGGCAGTGCGCGCCCTCTGGATGTCGAGGAGGGCGACGAGGCTCTCGATGGTCGTGGTGCCGGGTGTCGCGACTTCCTCGACGTCCTGCATCGGCTCGGCCTCGGCTGACAAAGGCCCGGCTGAGGCGGGCGGTGCGCTACTGGCGACCTGCCTGTTCTTGGCGTAACCGCAGCCGTCGCACAACACGATCGTGTCCTCGCCGATATCGGCCGGGTACATGAACTCGTGCGCCATGAAACCGCCCATCATCCCGACGTCGGATTCGACAGACAGGTAGGGAATGCCGCAACGCTCGAAGATCCTCTCGTATGCGTCGCTCATCGCCTTGTACTGCACGGCGAGACCTGCCTCATCCCTGTCGAGGGTGTAGGCGTCCTTCATGACGAACTCCCGCGTACGGATGAGCCCGGCCCTCGGGCGCGGATCGTCGCGGAACTTGGTCTGGATCTGGAACACGGCGCGCGGCAGCTGGCGCCAAGACTGCACCTCGGTCGCAGCCAGCGTCGCCACCACCTCTTCATGGGTCATGGCAAGGGCAAGGTCCCGCCGCCGGCGGTCCTGCAGGCGAGCAAGCTCGCTGCCGAAGGCCTCGTAGCGGCCGCTGGCCCGCAGCAGGTCAGCCGGCAGCACGATCGGGAGGCTGACTTCTACAGCGCCGGCCTGCTCCATCTCCTGGCGGACGATGTCCTCCAGGCGCCGCACCACTCGGACCCCGAGGGGGAGGAAGGCGAATATGCCCGCCCCGATCTGGCGGACGTACCCGCCGCGCCACAGCATCTGGTTGCCCGGCGACTCGGCGTCTGCCGGTGAGTCGCGCAGGGTCGATCCGAAGAGTCGGGACATCAGCATTGTGGGCCGAGGCTAATAGCCATGTGTGCATGGGCTGCCGGCATTGGGGAAGGATCGAAGTTGTGAAACGGCGCCAGGCAGCTCACCGGCACCAGCTGAAGCTTTCGCAGCCGCGCTTGGACAAAATTCTCCAGCTGTCCAAGCAGACTTTCCGGGAGACGAAGCAGGACCGCCTCACGATGCTGGCGGCGAGCTTGGCCTTCCACTGGTTCCTGGCGTTGTTTCCTGCTGCTCTGGTCCTGATCGGAGTGAGCGACCTCGTCGGCCTGTCTCCCTCGTCGCTCCACAGCCTCGTGCACGGCATCGGGACGGTCATGCCGGCAGCGACCGCACAGGTCGTGGACGGGGCGCTCAAGGCCCACTCGAGCAAGGGGGCCGGCGGTTGGGAGATCCTGATCGGTGCCGTGGTCGCCTTGTGGAGCGCCACCGAGGCGATGGCTGCCCTTCAGGTCGGCCTGGACGTCGCTTTCGAGGTCGACCGCGACAGGGGATTCTTCGGGCGCAGGCTCATGGGAGTGCCACTCTTGCTCCTGACGATCGTCCTCGGCGGCTCGGCATCCGCTGTACTCGTCTTCGGCGATCCCCTCCGTGCGCTCCTCCCCCATCATTCGGCTCTCGCCGCCACGGGCGCCGACTTCGCCTGGGACGTCCTGCGCTGGGCCGGCGCCGCCGTGCTCGGCTCGACGCTGCTCTCGACCTACTACGCCATCGGGCCCCGGCGCGATCACCTGCGATGGCGGTTCGTCACCTGGGGCAGCACGATCGCCATGCTCGGCTGGCTGGTTGCCTCACTCGCCTTCTCGTTCTACGTCGATCATCTCGGGCACGCCGTACGCAGCTACGGCGCCTTCGCCGATGTCGCGGTCCTCCTCCTCTGGCTGTACGTCACAGGGCTCATGGTGCTCGTCGGAGGCGAGATCAACTCCGAGATCGAACGGGCGCGTGAGTCGGGACCGCCGGTGGCCGGCGAGACCGCTGCGGCGTAGCCTCGGCCGGGTGATGGTGCACCTGGTGGACGGTACCTACGAGCTGTTTCGTCAGTTCTTCGGACAGAAACGAGGACATGCCCGGCTTGCCGCCGATGGCAAGGACGTCGGCGCCACTTGGGGCGTCGTGAGCTCGGTCGTCTCCATGCTGGCATCGGGCGAGCGTCACATCGGCGTCGCCACCGACCACGTGATCGTGTCGTTTCGCAACGACCTGTGGCCCGGCTACAAGACAGGTGCCGGTGTCGATCCTGACCTTTTCAGCCAATTCGCACTCCTCGAGGAGTCACTGCGTGCGCTTGGCGTAACGGTCTGGCCGATGGTGGACCTCGAGGCCGACGACGCCCTCGCATCGGCCGCCAGCATCGCCGCCGCCGATCGCCGAGTTGACCAAGTGGCCATCTGGACGCCGGACAAAGACCTCGGCCAGTGCGTGCTCGAGGACCGTGTCGTGCAATTCGACCGCCGCAAGAAGTTGGTCATCAACGCCCAAGGCGTGCACGACAAGTTCGGCGTCTGGCCGGAATCGATCCCGGACTGGCTGGCCCTGGTCGGCGACAGCGCCGACGGGTTTCCCGGCATTCCCGGCTACGGCAAGCAGACGGCGGCAACGGTCCTCGACCACTACGGCCACTTGGAGTCGATCCCGCTCGATCCCGGCGACTGGGATCCGGGCGTCGCCCGCAAGGTGCGGGTCGGGGCTGTGACATCGCAGCTGGCGGACAACTTCGAGCTGGCCCTCCTGTTCCGCCGGCTCGCCCGCCTCGTTGTCGACCCGGCGCTGTTTGGCAGTGTCGACGAGCTGGAATGGGCCGGCGCGACCCCGGACTTCCCAGTCGTCTGCGAGTACCTGGGCGATCCTCAACTGGCGGCCAGGGCGGCCGCCCTCTAGCTGGTCGTCGACGCGCCTGTCGCGGACCGCCCGGTGCTCAAGCCGGCAAGTCCTCAGCCGTCTGGCGGCGCCGGCGAACCGGGCGCGGTTGCCGCGACCCGAGCCAGCCCCTCGTCCAGAACAGGTAGAGCAGGAGAGCCACGGCGACCACCTCGCTCCCGATGCCGAATATCAAGAAGACGCCGAGGCCGTTGATGTGCCCGACCAGCCACGAGAAGTTCTGGCCGAAGAAGCCGGTGAGGAACGACAACGGCAAGAAGATTGTGGCAAGGATCGTGAGCTGCTTCATGACGTCGTTCAGCTTGTTCGAGACTGTGGACAGGTGCGTGTCGACAGCGCTCGTCAACAAGTCGCGATAGCTGTCCACAAGGTCGCTCAACCGGATCAGGTGGTCGTAGAGATCCCGGAAATAACGCTCGGCATCCTCGGTCATGCCGGGAAGGTCGGCCGAGCCGGCCAGCAGGCTGGCGAACATGTCGCGCTCGGGGGTGACGAGCTTGCGAAGCGACACCAGCTGCCTCTTCATCTTGAACAGGACTCCGACCTGAGCGTCCGTCGGGCTGGCGAGGATCTGCTCCTCGATGTCGTCGATGGCGTCATCGAAACGTGCCATCACCGGGAAGTACCCGTCTACCAAAGCATCGGCGATCCTGTAGAGGAGCATCACGGTGCCGGCTTGCATGTGGTGGCGCCAGAGTGTCGCCTTCTCGCGTACCTGGGCCATCGTCTTGGAGGACGAGGCGTCTCGGATGGTCACCAGGAACTTCTCCGCGTAGAGGCAGTGCACTTCGGCCGACTCGGCGCTATAGCCGTCCTCGCCGACGTCATCGGACGCCCCGAAAAGGACCATCTGGGCAAAGTCGTCGTATTGCTCCACCTTTGGGCGCTGACCGAAGTGCTCAGCGTCCTCGATCGCCAGCGGGTGGAACTTGAAGACTTTCGAGAGCCAGTCGAGCGCCGTGGCGTCGAGATCGACGATGTCCAGCCAGAACGGGCTGCCGGCCTCGATGGCCGCCTCTATCGAGCTGGTCGTCACAGCAGGGCACGACCCGTCGGCCAGCATCATGGTGGCTTCCACCGCTCGATTCTGGCTCCCGGGAGCCGGCGACTGGCGGATGCCGGCTCTCAGCCCTCCTTGCCGGTGGGGACCACTTGGCCCGCAACCTCGCCGAAGCCAATGTCTTGCCCGCCCGGGCCGGGAGCTGTGGCCCGGATCCTCACAGTGTCGCCGTCTTCGAGGAAGGTGCGTGTCGTGCCGTCCTGGAGCACTATCGGGTCGCTGCCGCCCCAGGACAACTCGAGCAACGAGCCGGCCTCGTGGTCACCAGGACCACTCACGGTGCCGGACGCGAACAGGTCTCCTGTCCTCGTAATGGCGCCGTTGACCGTAGTGTGGGCCAGCTGCTGAGCCGGAGTCCAGTACATGCCGGCGAAGGGCGGCCGGCTCACCACGCTGCCGTTGAGCTCGAGCTCGAGGCTTATGTCGAGACCCCACGGGTCATCTGCCCCGTCGGCCAGGTAGGCGGCAGGCGTGGGGTTGCGGAGCGGTGGGACGACCCGGGCGTCGGCGAGGGCGGAGAGCGGCACCACCCATGGCGATATCGAGGTGGCGAACGACTTGCCGAGGAACGGGCCCAGCGGTACGTACTCGAAGGCCTGGATGTCGCGGGCCGACCAGTCGTTCAGTAGGCAGACTCCGAAGACGTGCTCGGCGAAGTCTGCAACGGGCACGGGACTTCCGGCAGTCGAGCCGACTCCCACGACGAAACCCACCTCCACTTCCACGTCCAGCCTCAAGCACGGGCCGAACGTCGGCTCCTCGTCAGGTCTCGCCCTGCGGAGCCCTGCAGGACGGCGGACCGGCGTCCCCGATACGACCACGGTTCCCGACCGGCCGTGGTACCCAATCGGGATGTGCTTCCAGTTCGGGGTGAGGGGTTCCGAACTGGGCCGGAACAAGCGACCTAGGTTGGTGGCGTGCTGCTCCGAGGAGTAGAAGTCGACGTAGTCGGCCACCTCGAACGGCAGGTGAAGCTCGACGTCGCCGAGGGGGAACCGGTGCGCCGCCACGAGCCTCGCCTTGACCGGATCGACGAGGAGCTCTTGCAACCGGCCGCGGAAGCCTTCGGTTGCCTGGCGGCCGGAGGCCATGAACGCGTTGAGCGACGGCTGCTCCAGCAAGCCGACGGCACCGAGGCCTGTCTCACGGGCCAGGCCCGCCGCGTCGATGACGCCGTCCTCGAGCCGGATCCCCACCCGCCTCTCCCTGTCGGGCGGGTGCGAGAAGACGCCGTAGGGCAGGTTGTGGACACCGAAGGGCGATCCCTCGGGGACCTCGTCCCGCCCACGCGGCCGGGCTGGGTTTGGGATGGGCACCCCGGCATCGTAGGCGGGCCACCCCGTCCGGTCGTTCGGCCCGATTAGCCTCGTCCGGCATGGGAACAGAAGCCGAGCTGCTGTCCCGCCTCGCCACCATCGTCGGCGAGGCGAACGTCCTTTCCGGCAGCCGCGTCTCACCTGACTACGGCCATGACGAGGGTCTGGCAACCGAACCAGTTGCACCCTTGGCCGTCGTGCAGCCGCGCTCGACCGCCGAAGTGGCGGGACTGGTGAACCTCGCCAGGCAGCTCGGCGTCCCGTTGACACCGCGTGGCAGCGCTACTGGCCTGTCGGGCGGCTGCGTTGCCACGCCCGGCGGCGTGCTGGTCGCATTCAATCGGATGAACAAGCTGCTGGAGCTCGATCTCGACAACCAGGTGGCCGTGGTCCAGCCGGGCATCACGCTCGCCGAGCTGGATGCTCACGTTCGCCCGGAGGGCCTGGCCTACACCGTGTATCCGGGAGAGTCGAGTGCGTCCATCGGAGGCAACGTCGCCACCAACGCCGGCGGCATGCGGGCCGTGCGCTATGGGGTGACCCGGCACAACGTACTCGGCCTCGAGATTGTCCTCGGCACCGGCGAGACAGCCCGCGCGGGGGGCAAGTACGTCAAGTCGTCGACCGGATATGACCTCACGCAGCTAGTCATCGGCTCGGAGGGCACACTGGCGCTGGTCACCGAAGCCACGCTGAAGCTGCAGCCGGTCTTCAAGCACAGCGCAACGTTGCTGGTCCCGTTCCCGTCACTCCGGGAGATCACCGGCGCCATACCGGCGATACTTCGTGGCGGCTTCGGCCCGACGATCCTGGAGTACATCGATTCCCTGACGATGGGCTCGATCACTGCGAGCGAGGGGATCGACCTCGGGATCCCCGCCGACGTCGCCGCCACGGCGAGCGCCTACCTGGTCACAGTGCTGGAGCACCGCACGGCGGCACGCATCGACGAGGACGTCGAGACACTCGGCGACCTCCTGGTGTCCCATGGCGCCCTCGACGTCTACGTGCTGCCGGGCCAGGCGGCCGCGGCGTTGCTGCAGGCCCGGGAGCGTGCCTTCTACGTGGCCAAGGCAGCCGGCGCCAACGAGATCGTCGACGTCGTGATGCCACGGGCGCGCATCGCCGACTTCCTCGAGGAGGTGGGTGAGCTGGCCGCCAAGAGTGGGACGTTCGCAGTGGGATGCGGTCACGCCGGTGACGGCAACATCCATCTCTCGGTGTTCCAGGGCGAGGAGAAGGCGCGGGAGGCGTTTCTTTTCGAGTTGTTCACCGCCGCTATCAGTCTCGGCGGCGCTATCTCCGGCGAGCACGGAATCGGCACGGCCAAGCGCGCGGCATACCTGGCCCTCGAGACTCCCGAGCGCCTTGCCCTCATGAGGCGGCTGAAGGCCGCGTTCGATCCGGACGGCATCCTCAACCCCGACAAGGTCTTCGGGCCGGCGAAAGGAGAACTGGATTGAAAGGGGCCCAACTTCTGCTCCGGACGCTGGTGGCGTCCGGAGTCGACACCTGCTTCACGAATCCGGGTACCTCGGAGATGCACTTCGTCGCCAGCCTTGACTCCGTTCCTGCGATGCGGCCGGTCCTCTGCCTGTTCGAGGGCGTGGCAACCGGGGCAGCCGACGGTTATGCCCGCATGGCCGACCGGCCGGCAACAACCTTGCTGCACCTCGGGCCGGGACTGGCAAACGGCACGGCCAACCTCCACAACGCCCGTCGGGCGAAGTCACCCGTGGTCAACGTCGTGGGCGACCACGCCACGTACCACAAGGGCTTGGACGCCCCGCTGGAGTCGGACATCGAGAGCATCGCCCGTGGTGCTTCGGGTTGGTACCGCTGGTGTGGAAGCACCGGCTCCATTGCCCTCGACACCGCCGAGGCCGTCGCCGCCTCCTTGGGCCCGCCTCGGCAAGTCGCCACCTTGGTGTTGCCTGCCGACGTCTCCTGGCTCGACGCCGGCGACGCCACGGCGCCGGTCCGCCCGCCCGAGATTGTGGCAGGTGCTGGACAGCGTGCGCCGGTCTCCGAGGAGGCTCTCGAGAGGGCTGCCAAGCTGCTCGCCTCGGGAGAGCCGGTAGCTCTCTTGCTCGGCGACTCAGCGGTTCGCCGGGCTGGCCTGCTCGCCGCCGGCCGAGTGGCGGCGAGCACGGGCGCGAGGTTGCTCTCGGAAGGATTCCCCGGGCGAATGGAGCGGGGCGCGGGCCTCCCGGCCGTCGAGAGGCTCGCCTACCTCGGTGAGTTCGCCATGGCTCAAATGGCAGGACTGCGCCATCTCATCCTGGTGGACGCCAGGTCCCCTGTCTCGGCCTTTGCCTACCCCGGCAAACCGAGCGAGCTGGTGCCTGACGGTTGCGAGGTACAGGTGCTGGCCGCCGAAGGCGAGGATGCCCCTCGTGCGCTCGAGGCACTGGCGGACCTCGTCGGTGCACCGGCGCACTCGGCCTTGCTTGCGGCGTCGTCACGGCCCGACATCCCGACAGGCCCGCTCGACGGCGCCTCGGCTGCTGCGGTCATCGGCGCTCTGCTGCCCGATGGCGCCATCATCTCGGACGAAGCCATCACGGCCGGCATCTACGTACCGGCCGCCACCGCAGGTGCTCCACAGCACGACCTGTTGTCGCTGAGCGGGGCGTCGATAGGCCAGGGCCTCCCGCTTGCAACGGGGGCGGCTGTCGCATGCCCCGACCGACCTGTTCTCGCCCTGCAGGCAGACGGTAGCGCCATGTACACGCTGCAGGCTCTCTGGACCCAGGCGCGGGAGGGCCTCGACGTCACCACCGTGCTCTTCGACAACGGCTCCTACGCGATCCTCAACATCGAGCTGGACCGCGTCGGAGCCGAGGCAAGCGGCAACACGGCGCGTTCGATGCTGGAGATCGGCAACCCTGACCTCGACTTCGTGAAGCTCGCCGCGGGTCTCGGCGTGCCCGCAGTACGCGCTGAGAGTGCCGACGAGCTTGCCTCGGCGCTTCGACGAGCCTTCGCAGAAAAGGGCCCTCACCTCGTACAAGCGGTGATGCCGCGAGGCAGCATCTAGCTCCGTGAGCGGCGGCGTGAAGCCACCGTCGCGCGGAAGTTGTAACTTTGGCCGGTCATGCCTCACAGGATCGATGTCGAGCTAACCAGCACCAAGGACGCGGAGACCTTCACCTGGCGGGCCGCCAAGGCGCGCCAGCCGAAGGGAACCGTCGACGCCTCGCTCTTGCCGGCAGGAGCCAAGGTCGGTGACGTCGTCCGTGTCGAAGCCGAGATCGAGCTGGACGGCATCCGCATCCTGAGTGTCCTCCCGAACAGGGAGAAGGCGGCCCCGACGGACCGCATCGAGGTCGTGGGCAGCAAGCTTCCCGTAGCCGGCGTCACCACAGTGCTCGCCGGAAAGGACAGTCGCCGCCGAGAGAGCGCCTTTTTCCGGGACGGCTCCGAGCGCCGCGGCCGGGACGACGCTGGGCGAGGTCGGGGGCGGGAGGGCACTCGCGTCGCCAGCGCCCGCACCGCCGCCCCGGGCTCCGAGGCACCATCGACCGAGGAGCGGCGGCCCCCACAGCGGCGCACCGGGCCGCGCTCCGAACGAACGGCCGGTGACAGACCAGACCGGGCTACCGGCGAGAAGGCGCAAGGCGACCGGGGACAAGGCGACAGAGCCAGTCGGGCCACCGGCGACAGGTCGTCCGGCCAGCGGCACGCGCCCGCGCCCGCCTCAGCTCGGACAGAGGCCGGTTCAGCGCCTCACAGCCGGCCTCCCACAGGACCAGCTCGAGAAGGCCGCGGTGGCCGGATGGTCGACAAAGGGGGCGGCGTGCGGAAGGCGCCCTACCGCCTGGAGCCCGGCTCAAAGCACCGGGACGAGCTCATGGCTGGGCTTGGTGCCGAGCAGCGCGCAATAGCCGAGCGCCTGGCCGCCGCCGCCGGCAGCCTGCCGGCGCTTCGCAAGGCGATCGCCGGCGAGCAGGAACGCGCCAAGGCCGAGGGCCGCCCATTCGACGGTGGCGAGCAGATCCTGGCCGTGGCCGAACAGCTGCTTCCCGACGTTAGGGCGGCGATGTGGCTCGACCGGGCCGAAGCCGCAGTTGCCCACATCGACGAGCTCAGCCTTCGCGACTTGCGGGCGATAGTCGTCGCCGGCGGCCCTCGCACCGAGCTCGGTCGCGAGCTTGACCGGACGCTCCGGGAGGGACACGACAAGCGAGTGGCGAAGTTGCGCGCCGACTGGGAAGAGCACCTGGCGCAGGCGCTCGCCGAAGGCAGACTGCTGCAGGCCCTTAGATTGTCGACCAGGCTGCCGGAGCCGACGGCTCGTTTCCCCGCCGCCTTGGTTGAGACCCTCGCCGGTCAGGCCGGAGCCGCCATGTCAGCCGCGACAGCGCCGGACCGTTGGCTTGCTCTCCTCGCAGCTGCCGAGCTCTCGCCCGTCCGGCGCCAGATACATCCGGCCGGAATCCCTGACGACGAGTCGGGTGAAGTACACCGAAAGGCCTCCGAGGCTGCGGGCCGAATCCCGGCTCTCGCCGCCCTGCTGGGGATGGCGATGCCTCCCCCACCTCAGCCGTTGCCCGGTGAGCGTCCCGTTCGGACGCGCCTACCCCATTCCCTGCACCCACCAAGGGCCGCCCATCGTCCCGCAGCAAGGGCAGCGCAAGCAACGGCCGCCGCGCCAGGCGTCGCCGGACCTCCCGCGGTCCCCGCCGAGGCCGAGCCGGCCGCGCCCACCGAGCATGTCGGTGCGGCCGCCGAGCACGCCGGTGCTGGTCCGGCGCACGTCACGGCATCCGATGATCTGGCCGTTGCCACCGAGAGTACGGCGACTTCTGCGGAGCCTGCGGCGCTAGTTGGCGGGTCAGGCAGCGATTCGCGTGCCGGCGCTTTGGACGAACGGGCAGGCGAAGCGCCCAGTGCTGGCTGACGCCCGTAGTTAACACTGACGTCGGTCGCAAGGTGGGCCACCCGACGCGCCGATTCAGGCCCGGAAACGTACGTCCGCCGGCCCACCTGCGTCCGCCCGGTCAATCCGGACCTCACTCGGTACCGAACCACGCAAGGTGGGCCGCCCGACGCGCCGATTCAGGCCCGGAAACGTACGTCCGCCGGCCCACCTGCCTGGCCCCGGCACCCCTCCCCCGGAGCAAGCGGTTCGACAGAGTGCGGGCGGCCGCATTCTCGGCTCAGACTCGATCTGGTGGAGCCCGGTGCATCACGATGAGCCTGGCCGAGAAGCCGGCTGACTCGAACAGGTTCTTGGTAGCGCGGTCACCCGGCAGGGCGTAGGCGTCGATGCGCTCCGCCCCCCTGTCGGCCGCCCAGCGAGCGACCAGGCCGAGCAGCTCTTGGCCCACTCCCACGCTTCTGGCTTCTGGATCGACCCACAGCGCCTGCAGACGCCCCAGAGGCGACCCGCCGACGACCTCAACGCACGCCACCGCCACCCCGAGAACCACGCCGTCCAAAGTTCCGACAGCGACGAGGCGGCTCTCGTCACCGGCAGTCGGGAGGTCGACCAAGATCTCGAGGCCCGAGAGCTCGCGGGCGAGAAACAATGTCCCACCCCGCAGGTCCGAGGCGACCGCGGCCGCCTGGTCGACCAGGGAAGTCAGCGCCTCGAGATCGGCTGGTTCGGCAGGGCGGGCGGCGACGATCACAGTTGGCTTCAGCGAGTCAGCGAGTCGGGGAGCCGGCGCCGGGTGCCTGCCCGACAGCCCTCCGGGGCTCGGTCAGCTGGCCGATCCGGTGGAGAATGGTCCTGCGGGCCCTAGTCGCCAGCTCGTAGGCGCGGATGGCGTCGAGCTCGTCCGGGCGCAGCGAGCTCAAACGCTGCACCACATGTGAAGCAGCCAGAGTGTCGTAACCCGGGATCGCCAGCCCGTTTGCGGCCCCCTCGCTTGGCTGTGCTGGTGGCGGGGCGTCATGTGGCTCCGTACCGGCACCCGCGGTGGTGGCGGTCCGCTGGGTCGTTCGAGGACTCTCTGAAGCCCCTGTGCGGCGTCCGGCGGCAGATCCGGTTCGCCGGGGGGGCGGCTTTGGAGCCGTAGAGGTGGTACCTGGCGTGTCCTTCACGGCCTTGCGGTTCGCCGAGGTCGGCTCGGGTGGGGCGCCAACAGGCTGCCCCGATCCACGCTCGGCGGCGAGGCGACCGAAGCGGTTCTTGGCCTCCCCAACGGCGAGCCTGCCCATCACCCGGGCGTTCCTCACCTGGCCCTCGAGCTGCTGACGGCCCTTGGCCGTGAGCTTCGGCAGCTCTTCGACGACAGTTATCGCAACCCCGACCGGCACGTAGAGGGCGTAGTCGAGCACGAAGTCCCTGAGAGAGCGCTCGCTGGCAGGCCCGGTCACCTCTGGACCCTATATCGACTCGAGCGGCGAGAGCACCCTCGAGACCCTGGCGGACCGACTCCTGGGCTTGCCTGCGCTTGCTTGGGCTCAGACGCAGTCGCGGCAGAGGCCGCGCCTTGCATCGGCGAGCTGGCTCTCGCTCTTGACCAGGAAGCAAGAACGGCACACGAACTCGCCGGGCTGCTTGGGGAGAACCCGCAGCGTCCCGTCCCCGCGGTCCTCGGCATCGCTCGGCTCGTCCTCGTCCTCCTCCTCGTCGTCTTCGACGACGAGGCGCTCTTTCAATATGACGTCGAGCCCGGCTTCGATGTCGTCGTCGTCGATGTCCTCGTCGTCCTCGTCGTCCCCGGTGTTGTCTTCGCCTTCGACCGGGACCACGATGCCGACCGGCGACACGACGACTTTGCCGTCGTCCCCGCCCTCGGCCTCGTCGTCGAGATCGGCCAGATCGTCATCACCGTCGTCGTCGTCGTCGATCACGTCGTCCAGACTGTCGCCGTCGAGAAGGTCATCGTCGGTCAGGTCGTCTAGATCTTCGACGGCGTCGATGCTGACCTCGTCGACGTCGGTGCCGTCCAGCTCTTTAGGCATGTATGTCTCAGTCCGCTTTCGTTTCTTGGTTGTCTCAGTCGGTGTGGCGGAGCGCGGTGACTATATGCGAACACCGGAGGGCGCCCGCGTGTTCCCGGGCAAGTGAAGTTCTTCGTCGGCCGCCGAGGCAACCTCCTTGCGAGACGGAGGGGCCCAGGGCAGCTTTGGGGCCACCCTGTCGCCTGCCCGGGCGATGCCTGCAGTCACCTGCCGGCGTGGGCGTTCTCTACTCGGAGCCTGAGCCCCAACCGCTCGCAAACTCCCCCCGGACGACTTTCGGACTTGGCCGGAGAGCTCCGGCGAGCCCTTCGGAATGGAGGGACCCACTAGTTATGTCGACGAAACACCCTCCCGTCAAGAGGACCTGCTCTGGCCTCGGCCTTCGGCTTGCGGCGGGCCACCTTGGACTGCGGCGCCTGTGCCGCGGCTCCCCTCAGAACGCCTCGGAGTGGCACGCAGTGCGGCCCTGGCTTCGGCCCGCTGCTCGGCCTCCAGCCGCCCGAGATCGACATCTCCGTGCTGGACGAAGCTCATCGCTCCGGCGATCGCCCGGTGCCCGGCTACGTCGGCAATCTGGCGGTGCATCTCCTGCACGACTCGCCTGTAAGCAGGGTGGCCTTGGCCGCTCGACCGAAGCTCGAGGACGTGCATGGCCTCACGGGCATTCATCTGCATGGTGAAGCGGATGTTGAAGGCAAGCGCGACGGCATACCCCGACATGTCAGGAAAGTACTTGACGAGGGCGTCGTGCAGTGACCGCGAGCGCTCGAGCGACTCGACGTACCGGTCCGCCAACCCCGACTCCTCTACCAGCTCCGGCACCTCGTAGCCAAGGTCTGTCCCGAGCGGCTGCCACTCGATGCTGAGCAGCCGGTGCCGCTGCAGGTCGCGGAAGGCGCCATAGTCGGCAACCACGTCGAACCGGTAGTCGGTCCTTTCGAAGGCCCGCCCCGGCTTGTGCCGCCTGTTCGACCTGTCCCCGACGTAGGCATTCAAGAGCGCCGCTCTCTCGGCCTCCCTCAACCGCCGGACGCGCTTGACCAGCTCCGGCTCGGGCAGGTTGGTGTGCCTGTAGCAGATGGCGGCAAGGACTTTGTCCTCGCCGGCCGGGTCGTAGTCCGTGAGGACGACGCGAGATCCAGGTTGTGGCGCCTTTGCCGGCCAGAGACCCTTCACCTGCTCTGCGGTGTCGTCCTCCGTTCTTCGCAGGTAGTCGGTCCAGGCGCCGCCGCGCTCTCGGCGGTCGATTCGCGTGAGGAAGGACGGGATCACCTTGCGCAGCTCGGTCAGCATCAGCTCGGCGTACCTGCGAGCCTCCGGCAAGGGGTGCGAGCGCATGCGCAGTAGCAGCGCCTCGTATCCTTGGCCGGTCCCGTAGATTCCTACGTTGGAGAGCGCGCCTGCCGGCAGAAGGCCGCGCAAGCCGTCCAGGCAGGCGGCCCTGACCGCCTGCCGGTGGGCGAGCGCCGAGGTGCCGGCAGGTGCCGGAGCACGGCGCTTCACGAAGCTCTGCAAGTCGACGAGCAGCTGCCCGTAGGTGTCGAACATCCGGTCCATCTCCCCGACGTAGCGAGCGCCGAGCGGCGAGTCGAGCACGGCCGGCTCGCGGATGTACCTGTAATGCCCTGTCGACAGCCTCGTGTCGTAAGGGATGTATCGGGTCGACTGCTCCAGGTACGACATGAGCCGGCCCCGCTCGAGGATCTTCGTGAGGATGTTCGACGACTGTTCGCAGGCCAGGTGGACGCCGCCAAGCTGGGCAACCGAATCGTCGCCGTACTCGCTGAAGACGCGGGCATAGAGCTGCTCGGCCCGCTTCAGGCCCACGGTGGCGTCCAGGGTGGCGTCGCCGGTCACGTCGAGGTCCTCCACGAATTCGTCCAGGAAGAGGCGCCGGAGGCCCTTGGCCGACCTCGAGTAGCGAGCGAACAGGGCGCCCTTTACGACCTCGGGCAAGTTGATGAGCGCGAAGACAGGACCGTCAAGGTTCGTGAAGTAGCGCGAGAGCAGCGCGCGCTCGTCAGGCGTGAACTCGTCAGGTGCCGCGGTCGACATGCCCCGACGAGACTACGGGGCCGGTGCACCCACAGCGTGGATGGTGCCGTCTTCCTCCTCCAGATTGACCATCGACGACGCAGCCACGACACCGCGCAGCAGCCGCGAGGCCGCTGTCGAGGCCGTGGTCCGGAGCTCAGGCGAGGGAGCGACGGCGGCAATCTGGCGCAGCAGGTCGACGATCTGCTTGACATTGCGTACGAAGTCGCCTCCCGTCATGACCTGGCGGCTGTACCGGTCGCGCCTAGGCACGGGTCGGGTGGAGCCGGCCGCGCCTGTTGGCCCAGCCAGGATGCGGCGGAGATCCCGTCCCCTCGCCCAGTCCCGTGCCAGCTGGGCGAAGCCGACGTCGACGCCGCGTGTGACCGGCAGGCCCAGCTCCTTTTCCCGCTCTGAGAGGCCTTCAGCCAGGTCCTCCATCACCAGGACGGCCGCCGCTACGCCGCCGCTCGGGGGTGGCGCCGCCCCTTCGCGCTCGCGCCTGGCCTCGAAGCAGAAAGCAGAGGCGGCTGCTGCCAAACCCGCCGGGTCGAGAGTGTCGAGGACCCCGGAGCGGATGGTCTCGGCGATGAGCAGGTCCGTCTCGTGGTAAATGCCGGCCAGCATCTCGCCTGCCGGCGTCACGGACCACCCCGCCAGGTAGCCCCGCTCGGCCAGCACCTCCAACACGGCGTCAAGCTGCCCGCCGAGGTCCTCTTCGGCCAGGTACTGGGCGAAAGACGAGGTCACCATGCGGTGGGCCTCCACCTTGTCGAAGCGCTTCACGAGGCTGACCGCCAGGTTGTAGGTGGGGCGGAAAGACGACTTGAGGGCGCGACCAGGTGCCCCGGCCAGGCGGGCGACGTCGTCGAAGGTGTGGAACTGGGAGGCCAGCACGATGGCGTAGCCGACGTCGTCGATGCCGCGGCGGCCCGCCCTGCCGGTCAGCTGTGCGTACTCACCAGGAGTTAGCTCGTTGTGCCCGGCGCCGGAGAACTTCGTGAGGTCCTCGATCACGACTGACCGGGCGGGCATATTGATGCCGAGGGCCAGCGTTTCGGTGGCGAAGACCACCTTCACGAGCGCCTCGCTGAAGCACGCCTCCACAGCCTCGCGGAACGGCGGCACCATGCCGGCGTGGTGCGACGCGATGCCCGCCTCCAGGGCGGTTACGAACTGGCCGTAGCCGAGGACCGAGAGGTCCTCGTCCGACAGCGCCTCGACATACGACTCGACGATCTCACGCACCCTGGAGCGTTCCTCCGCCGTCGTCAGGCGGGGAAGGTCCTCCAGGCAGTGCCGGGCGGCCTCGTCGCAGCCTGCCCTCGAGAACACGAAGTAGATAGCCGGGAGGAGGTCGAGCTCTCCCAACCGCTCGATCACATCGGAGCGCCGAGGCCTGTACGAGCGCTGGTGGCCGCGGGCGACAGGCCCGGGCACTTGGGGACGGGTACGGGGCCTCCGGTCCCGCAGGCTGTGTCGGGGCAAGTTGACGTCCAGCTCGATCGCTCGCGGGTTCGGGCGGCCGTTCACGAAGGTGGGGATGACATGCACCCGCTCGGTGGAGCGGTCGCCGATGGCGAAGAGGTTGTGGAGCTCGACAGGCCGGCGCACCTCCTGCACGATCGCCGAGTCGCCCCGTACCTGGCGGATCCAAGAGACAAGCTCGCCGGCGTTGGCCACCGTCGCCGACAGGCACACCAGGACAACCTCTGGCGGGGCCCCGAGGATCACCTCCTCCCAAACGCCGCCTCGGTAGCGGTCTTCGAGGAAGTGCACTTCGTCGAGGATGACGTAGCCGAGCGCCGCCAGGCTGGAACGCTGCCCATGGATCATGTTGCGAAGCACCTCGGTCGTCATCACGACGACGCGGGCGTCGCCGTTGATCGAGTTGTCCCCTGTCAAGAGCCCGACGCTCTCGGGCCCGTGAGCTCGGCGCAAGTCACCGAACTTCTGGTTGGACAGCGCCTTCAGCGGTGTCGTGTAGTAGGCCTTGACCCCTCTGTGCAGCGCCAGGTGCACGGCGTACTCCGCCACGACTGTCTTGCCCGCTCCCGTCGGGGCGGTGACCAGGACCGACCGTCCCTCGTCGAGAGCTTGCATGGCCTCGACCTGGAAGCGGTCCAGCGGGTAGGGGCGGGCGGCCACGAACGCCTGCCACGGGCCGCTCAGAGCCGGCTGGGCCAGGTCGCTCTGCCCGGGGGCGCGCTGAGCGCCGCCCCTCACTTGTGGAGTGCCCTGCCCACGACGATGGCAGCCTCGTAGAAGACGATGAGAGGAACGGCCAGGGCGCAAAGCGAGAAAGGGTCCGAGCTCGGCGTGATGACAGCCGCGAAGACGATGATGCCCATATAGGAGAAACGCCGGACCCGCCGCAACGTCGCCGACCTGACCGCACCGGCCATTTCCAGACCGACGAGCACGATGGGGAACTCGAAGGTGATGCCGAAGATCAGGATGAGGATGCAGATGAGGTCGATGTAGCTCTGGATCGAGATCTCAGATGTGATGCCCGTGCCGGCTTGCTGGTGGAGCCAGCCCAGCCCCTTCGGGTAGATGATGTAGGCGGTCATGCCGCCGAGGACGAACAGGACCACGCTCGAGACGACGAATGGCAGCGCGTAGCGTTTCTCGTTTGCCTTCAGCCCTGGCGTCACGAATTTCCAGAGCTGGTACAAGATCACGGGTAAGCCGATCACGAGCCCGCCGTAGGCACAGACGTTGAGCCGTGTCGTGAAGCCCTGCAGCGGTGCAAGCTCGACGAGGCTGCAGCCCACACACGAAATCCGGTAGGGCCGAACCAAAAAGCTGAGGACCTCGTTGTAGAAGCCGTATGTGATGCAGGCACCGACTGCGAACGTCCCGAGGGAGATGGCCAGGCGCTTGCGAAGCTCCGCCAGGTGCTGGAAGAGCGTCATCGAGTCCGGGTCGGCCCGCTCCTCCGAGCGCCGGCTAAGGGCGCGCACCACAGCTCAGCCCTGGCTCTTCTTGCACGGCGCCACTGGACCGGCCGCGGTCGGCGTCAGTTCCAGCCCGGCTCGTCAAACGACAGCAAGGCCTCGACGTGAATTGGCCCCCGGCCGGCAGACGAGGGCACGGCGGCCAGATTGGCGCCCATCGCGTAGCCGATGAACTCGGCACCCGAGTGCCACCCGGCAGGGACGTCAGGTTGCTCGGCGTGGCTTCCCGCCACGCTGGAGACCCAAGCGGACCCGGGCGTGCCTGAGAGCTCACTCCTGTCATCCGGAGCGGGTCGGGACCCTGGACGACCAGAACCGAGGGCAAAGCCGCCGCCGGCCGCGGCGGCCACGAGGTCGCCAGCTTCGGCGTCCTCCAGCCCAGCTGCCTGGGTCGCAGATCCTGTACTGGGCGACATCAGGTCGTTGATGTAGCTGCTGACGGCGCCTCGCCTGAGCCTCGGTATGGCAGGGATCTTCGGCAGGTCGAGATCCGGTATCGCACTTCGTACCTCGCTCTCGAGCCGGCCTCGCAACGTGTTCAAGTCACGCCAGAAACCACCGAGTTGACGGGCGGCCTTTGGGAGCCTGTCAGGACCGAGCAGCACGACGGCAGCCAGCAGCACCATGAGGATCTTTACTGGGTCGAGGCCGCCGAACATGGCACAACCTTACCGGCGGCGGGACAGCCGCGGCGAGCAGCTCAAAACGCGTGAAAGACCGGGTGCCCGTGCCTCCACACGACGAGAATCACCTTCCCCACCACGTAAGACCGCGGAAGGTAACCCCAGTAACGGCTGTCGGCGGAGTCGTTGCGGTTGTCGCCGAGCATGAAGTAGTCGCCGGACGGGATCTTCTGGGTGGGTATCGGCTTGCCGAGGATGGTGCCAGGCGGCAGGTAGGGCTCAGAGAGCGGCTTTCCGTTGATGTAGACCGTGTTGCCCCTCGACGAGATCGTCTCGCCTGGCAGGCCGATCACTCGCTTGACGAGGTCCTCGTTGTTAGTGTCGGCGAGGTCGCCGGGAGGGCGCCGGAAGACGAGGATGTCGCCCCGCTGGATCGTGAAGCCGATCTTCTGCACGAGCATCCTGTCGCCCACCTGAAGCGTGGGTTCCATCGAGCCGCTCGGGACGAAGAAAGTCTGGACGACGAACGCCCGTAGCCCGATTGCGCAACCCGCTGCCAGGACAAGGACGACGAGCCAACTCACCAACTGCTGTCGCGGTGACCTCTTGACGACTAGCCTGCGGCCCCCGCTCTGTGTGGGCGAGCCCGAGGTGTCGTCGCCGAGACCGTCCTCTGCAGAGTCCTCAAGGCGACCGCCGGGACCGGGATCGGTCATCGTCGCGCCGTCCCCGAGAGCGGCCGGACTCGGGACGCCGTGATCGGCTTCTGAACCCTCGGTCATCGCCGCCGAGGTTAGCGGGCCAGGCGCGTCCTCAGATTTCGGCGGGCTCAGATGGCATCGATCAAGCGCTCGACTCGCTCGTCGTGGGAGCGGAACGGATCTTTCAACAGGACGGTCCTTTGCGTCTGGTCGTTGAGCTTCAGGTGCACCCAGTCGACGGTGAAATCGCGCCGGCGCTCTTTGGCGCGCCGGATGAACTCGCCCCTGAGACGCGCCCGCGTGGTCTCGGGCGGATTGTCCATTGCGTTGTTGATGACCTCGTCGGTGACGATGCGATCCACGTCACCGGTCCGCTGCAGCAGGTAGAAGACCCCTCGCCGCCGATCCACATCGTGGTACTGCAGATCGAGCAGAGCGACACGCGGATGGCCAAGCGGCAGCTGGTGGCGATCTCGGTAGGCTTCGACAAGCCGGTGCTTCATCACCCAGTCGCACTCACGGTCGAGCGAGAGGGGGTCCTTCTCGATCCCTTCGATGCAGTGCTGCCACATCTCGAGCGCCTTGTGCTCCATGGCGGGCAGGCCGCGCTGCTCGTCGAAGCGGACTGCCCTACTCAGGTACTCCTTTTGGATGTCGAGGGCGCTCGCCTCGCGCCCGTTCGCAAGCCGCACCAAGCGCTTGCAGGTGATGTCGTGGCTGATCTCGCGGATGGCGCGGATGGGGTCCTCGAGGGTGAGGTCCCTTAGCACGACTCCGGGCTCCTCGAGCATCCGCAACAGGATCGAGGTGGCACCGACTTTGAGGAACGTGGCGTACTCGCTCATGTTCGAGTCGCCGACGATGACGTGCAGCCGGCGGAAGCGTTCGGCGTCGGCATGGGGCTCGTCGCGGGTGTTGATGATGGGCCGGCTGCTAGTAGTCGCCGACGAGACGCCCTCCCAGATGTGCTCTGCTCGCTGCGAGAGGCAGAACATTGCCCCTCTCGCTGTCTGCAGCACCTTTCCCGCACCGGAATATATCTGGCGGCTGACGAAGAACGGGATCAGCACTTGGGCGTAGTGGGAGAAGTCGTCGCGCCGGCTCGTCAAGTAGTTCTCATGGCAACCGTAAGAGTTGCCGGCAGAGTCGGTGTTGTTCTTGAACAGGTAGATGACGCCCCGGATACCTTCGTCCCTGAGGCGCGCTTCGGCCGAGCGGACCAGGCCCTCCAGGATCCGCTCGCCGGCCTTGTCGTGGGCGACGAGGTCCTCGATTGAGTCGCACTCGGGGGTTGCGTACTCAGGGTGGCTCCCCACGTCGAGGTACAAGCGGGCACCGTTCTCGAGGAACACGTTCGAAGAACGGCCCCAGCTGACGACTCTGCGGAACAGGTAGCGGGCAACCTCGTCAGGGCTGAGCCGGCGCTGACCGCGGAGGGTGCACGTCACGCCGTACTCGTTCTCGAGCCCGAAGATGCGACGTTCCACTGGCACCACCGTACTGCCAGGTCGCCGCTGAGCTCCGCCATCGGTCAAGCCCGTTGTTTGACTCCGGCCTACAGCCTGCCGAGCCCTTGTGCTCCCGCCCAGCACCTGTCGAGCACAGTGGCGACTCCGAGCATGATTGCCCCGACTTTCGCACTACCCTTGGGCCTAATGCCGTCGCTCGGGCGCATGTGCTACCTGACCACCGTCGTCGGGGCGTTCCAGAGCCGAGTCGTCGCGGGTCGCCTCGGAGCCGAGGGCGTCGTGGTCGTCCTCCGCTCGGGCAACGATGACCTGAGGCAGGGCGGACGGACCGTCGACGTCCTGGTGCCCGTTGACCAGCTGCCCCGGGCTAGAGAGATCCTGGTCGGCGATGCCGTTGAAGAGGCATTCGGCACCATGGACCTCGGTGATCTGGACCTAACGGCCGAGATTGCCTCCGGCGCGGAGAGGCCACCCGATAGCGGCATCGGCAACCGATCTCTTCGGGGTGGCGCGGCCTCGACTCCAGGCGACGTCGACCTCAAGCCAACCGCCGAGGACAGAGCCGAGATGTGGGCGGAACGGCAGGCTTGGCGCCGCCGCAACACTCTCACGATCCTTGCCGTGGTCATGGTCGGCCTCTTGATGATGGCCGCCCTCGCCAGCCTGGCAGTGCTTGTCGCCAGCGTCCTGTGAAGGGTCACCGGCCAGCTTGATAGCCGTCACCCCTCAAGGGTGCCCGAGGAGATGACAGATCCCCAAGGGCTCGCAAATACCGTCGACTTTGGCGGGCGTTCAGCAGCCGCCTAGCGGGGGGCTTCTCCCCCACCACCAGGCGGTTCGCCGGCTGGAGTCTCCCCCTCAGCGGCATCAGCATCACCAGCATCGGCCGCCTCGGCTTCTTCGGCCGCCTCGCCGGCAACCATGCCGGCGATCTCGTCCGCAAGCTCGGAGGCCACTTCGTCGCCGGCGACAGCCGGTACCTCCAGAGCCGCTGCCAGCTCGTCGTTGTTCAGCCTGCGAAACGCCCGCCGCTGCTCCCGCTCCTCCAGAATGGCGACCTCGAGATCCCCGGGCACAAGCTTGCGATCAGGGCCTGCCAGCGCCGAGACGCAGACCCGGAGCGCCTCCTGCAAGCTCCAACCCGCCTGGTAGGAAGCGCTCAGGCGGTCTGCTATCGACTCGGCGTCCCCGCCGAGCACGGTGAACTCCTCTTTGTCGGCAATCGTCCCGTCGTATCCGATGTGGTATAGCTGGTGGGCGTCCCCGTTCTCGGCGAGCTCGGCTACGAGGATCTCGACCTCGAGCGGTTTCATCTCGTGGGTGAACACTTGCCCGAGGAACTGCGCGTAGAGGTTCGCCAGCGACCGGGCGTCGACGTCGCCGCGCGAGTAGGCGTAGCCCTTGGTGTCGGCGTGGCGAACGCCCGCCACGCGCAGCTGGTCGAACTCGTTGTAGCGCCCGGCGCCGGCAAAGGCCACGCGGTCGTATATCTCGCTCACCTTGTGCAGCGTGCGAGACGGGTTCTCGGCCACGATGAGAATGCCGGAGCCGTATATGGCCGCCACGAGCGAGCGGCCCCTGGCGATGCCCTTCTGGGCGTACTCAGCCCGGTCCTTCATCACCTGCTCGGGCGCAACGTAGAAGGGCATGGTCATGACGCGCTGCCCCTCCTTGCCGTCTCGATCGTGGCCAGCAGGGCTGCGAAACGTTCCGCTACCTCTTCGTCCGCCAATCGCCTGTAGCCGTCTTCGTCGACGATGGCGACGACCGGGTAGATGCCTCTCACCGGATCCGGCCCGCCGGTCGCCGAGTCCTCGTCGGCCGCTTGGTACAGGGCCTGGATCGCCAGCTCGACAGCGTCGTCCGTGGGGAGCCCAGCACGGTAGCCCAGCTTGATGGTCGTGCGAGCGTCCCGCCCCCCTGAGCCTGTCGCTTGGTACTCGGTCTCCTCGTAACGTCCGCCGGCCACGTCGAACGAGAAGATCCTGCCCACGCGGGCCTTCACGTCGAAGCCTGCGAAGAGAGGCACGACAGCCAGGCCCTCCATGGCCATCGGGAGATTCGCCCTGACCATCTGGGCGAGCTGGTTCGCCTTGCCCTCGAGGCTGAGCTCGGTCCCCTCGACTTTCTCGTAGTGCTCGATCTGGGTCTGGAAGAGCCGCACCATCTCGATGGCCGGCCCGGCCACCCCGGCGATGGCGACAGCTGAGTGCCTGTCGGCCGCGAAGACCTTCTCTATCGACCGGTGGGCTATCGAGGAACCCGCGGTGACACGACGGTCGCCGGCCATTACGACACCGTCTCCGCTGCGCAGAGCCACGATCGTGGTCCCGTGGGCGACGCCGGCGGGCGCGACCGCACGCTGCTGCGGCGCCGGTGCCGAGCCCGAGGAGATACCGGCTACGAGGCCGTTCCCGCCCGGTCCGAGATTCTGGCGTAGCAAGTCGACAAAGCTTGGACCAGGGTCGCTCCCGCTGGGGAACATCGGCAGGCTCATCGCGGCGAGACTAGCCGGTAAGCCTTACTCGCCACCCTTTTGCACGTAGTTGCGCACGAACTCCTCGGCGTTGTCCTCGAGGACCTCGTCGATCTCGTCGAGCAGGTCGTCGATCTCGGCCTTAAGGCGCTCGCCGCGGTCGGTCGTCGAGACGACCTCTTCATCCTCGGCGGTGGTCGTCTCGCGACTCTGCGCCGGGCGACGCTTCTGCTCTCGTTCTGCCATCTTTCTCCCGCCTCCCTAGGACCCCAACCGCCTCAGCAGCTCGGCCGGGCTCTCGCAATCCTGGAAGAGAGTATCCACATGTGATGCCGTTCCTCGGAGCGGCTCCATCATCGGGACACGCCTCAAGGGCTCCTCTCCGATGTCGAAGACCACCGAGTCCCAGTTGGCTGCGACGATGCTCGACGCGAACAACGATAGGCACTTCCCCCGGAAATAGGCGCGCGTGGTCGGAGGCGGCTCGGTCACTGCGACGTCGATTGCCGCCGCGTCCACCAGCGTCTCCATGTCGAGGCGGGCAAACAGCGACTTGGACGGCCTGATGTCGTGGTACTGCAAGTCGACGGCCGCCAGGCGCTGGTCCTCCCAATCCAGCTGGTGACGCTCGCGGTATGCCTCCACGATGCGCCGCTTGGCAACCCAGTCGAGCTGCCTGGAAAGCGACTCCGGCTCGGTCTCGAGCCCAAGCAGCACGCGTTCCCAGCGATCGAGCACCAACCAGCCCACGTCCGGGTCCTCACCGAGGCACTCCAGACCGCGCTCCTCGCCGTACTTTCGAGCCAGGCCGTACAACTCCCACTGCAGTTCCACGGCAGTCAACTGCTCACCTGAGGCGAGCGTCAAAAGGGTGTTCAGGTCCGGATCTCTAGAGACCGCCCTGATTGCCGCCACGGGGTTGGCGAGGCTCAGGTCCCGGCCGACGTGGAAGTCGTCCTCGATCATGGCCAGGACGAGGGCGGTCGTCCCCACCTTCAAGAAAGTCGCCACCTCAGCCAGGTTGGCATCTCCGACGATGACATGGAGACGGCGATACTTCCGGGCGTCGGCATGCGGCTCGTCACGGGTGTTGACGATCGGACGCTTGAGGGTCGTCTCCAACCCGACTTCCTCCTCGAAGAAGTCAGCCCGCTGGCTCAACTGGAAGTGGGCGCGCCGCTCGGTGTTGTCCGTCTCCTGGCCGACCTTGCCGGCGCCGCAGTAGATCTGGCGCGTCACGAAGTGGGGTGTGATCCGCTGCACGATGCGGGAGAACGGCGTTGCACGGTCGAGCAGGTAGTTCTCGTGGCACCCGTAGGAGTTGCCCTTGCCGTCGCTGTTGTTCTTGTGGATGAGGATCTCCTCGCCGGGGGGCAGGAGGAATTTCGAGGCTTCCATCGAGCGTTGCAGGATGCGCTCGCCCGCCCGGTCGTAGAGGACCACCTGCAAGGGGTTGGAGCATTCGGGGGCCGAGTACTCGGGATGGGCATGATCCACGTAGAAGCGCGCCCCGTTCGTGAGCACGGCATTCACCAAGTGCGTCTCGACTTCGGGTGGCATGGACGCTTCCCGCCGGTAGCCGCGGGCGTCCCGCTGGGGGGACTCGTCTTCGAAATCCCAGCCGATCTTGCGCTGCAGCTGAGACACGTAGGCGTTGATCAACAGCGAGGCGCCGGCCGTCGGGCTCATGTCGCCGCTCGACACTACGAGGATGCCGTACTCCGTCTCGAGCCCGAAGACCTTGGGCAACGCCATGATTTGGACGCTACCCGACTCAGTGGCCGTGCAAGCTGATAGGCACTTGGTCCGACCGACTAAAGGTACTGGCCGGTCCCGACCCGCTCGATGGCTCGGCCTCCCTGCTCGGAGTCGCCGTGCCCGGTAAGGATGCGCACGTAGACGATCCGCTCGCCCTTCTTGCCCGAGATCTTGGCCCAGTCGTCAGGGTTCGTCGTGTTCGGGAGGTCCTCGTTCTCCTTGTACTCCTGGGTTATCGACTCCATCAGGTCGTTGAGCCGGATCCCCTTGCCGGTGCCGGCAATCGCCCGCTTGATCGCCAGTTTCTTGGCTCTCCGGACGATGTTCTCGATCATGGCGCCTGACGAGAAGTCTTTGTAGTAAAGGATCTCCTTGTCGCCGTTCTGGTAGGTCACCTCCAAGAAGCGGTTCTCGAGCTCGGCACGGTACATCTCGGTGACGGTCTTCTCGATCATGACGCTGACCGCCTTGTTGGCGTCCTGGCCCCCGTAGGCAGCGACGTCGGCCGGATCGAGCGGCAGGTCGACAGTCAGGTAACGCCCGAAGATCTGCTCGGCAGCGCTCGCGTCCGGCCGCTCGATCTTGATCTTGACATCGAGGCGGCCCGGGCGCAGAATCGCCGGGTCGATGAGGTCCTCCCGGTTGGAGGCTCCGATGACGATGACGTTGCGGAGCGTCTCGACACCGTCGATCTCGGCCAGCAGCTGCGGTACCACTGTGGACTCCATGTCCGAGCTGATCCCACTGCCCCGGGTTCGGAAGAGCGAGTCCATCTCGTCGAAGAACACGATGACGGGGAAGCCCTCCTCGGCCTTCTCCCGTGCCCGCTGGAACACGAGCCGAATTTGCCGCTCCGTCTCGCCGACGTACTTGTTCAGCAACTCGGGGCCTTTGATATTCAAGAAGTAGCTGCGGGCGTTGGCATCGCCGGAGACCTGGGCGACCTTGCGAGCCAGTGAATTGGCGACCGCCTTTCCGATGAGCGTCTTGCCGCACCCCGGTGGGCCGTAAAGCAGGATTCCCTTCGGTGCCGGCAGCTTGTACTCGGCGAAGAGGTCGCGGTGGAGGTAGGGAAGCTCGACGGCATCGGTTATCAGCTCGATCTGTTCGTCGAGGCCACCGATGTCGGCATAGGTGATGTCCGGCACCTCTTCGAGCACGACCTCTTGGGTCTCGGGCCGCGGCAGCTTCTCCAGCAGGAGGCCCGAGCGTGGGTCCATCAGCACCCAGTCGCCGGGCCGCAGTTTGACACCTGCCAGGTAGTCGGAAATCTCTGCCACTCTTTCGTCGTCCGCCCGACCCACGCACAAGGCGCGCCTGCCGCCGTCGAGAATCTCGGAGATCGTGACGACCTCGCCGCCCTGGTCGCTGTCGCGGACCATAACGACGTTGAAGGACTCGTTCAGCACGACCTCTTGGCCCTTGCGGAGCGACTCGGCCTCGATGGCGGGGTGGAGAGACACCCGCATCTTGCGCCCGCTCGACGACACGTCCACAGTCCCGTCCTCGTTGCTCGTAAGGTAGGTTCCGTAGGCAGCAGGTGGCTGTGTGAGCTTCTCGACCTCCTCGCGTAGAGACGCTATGTGCTCTTTGGCCTGCTGCAGAGTGAACGTCAGCTTCTCGTTCTGGGACGAGGCGTGATTGAGCTGGCCTTTGGCCTCAAGCAGTCGCTCCTCGAGCGAACGCACGCGTTGTGGCACGTCCTGCAGGCGCCGCCGTAGCTCCACAACCTCGTCTTCAGCCTGCTCAGCGCGCAACGCAAGCTCCACCAGGCGCTGTGGCTCTGCCGACTTACCCGTGTCTCCCACCTTAGATTGCACCTCCTCAGGCCCTATCGCTCGGACCATACACCGGTCCGGGCGCGCCGGACGCGGCACCGGAGCGACTGCCTGCAGCAGGCGGATGTGCCTCAGTGGGCGCCCAGGCCGTAGACTGGTCCCGGAGGCGTCAGGCCGCAGCCGGGCGGTCCCGACCCAGTGCCCTTGAAGGAGTGACACCGCCCGATGAAGGTGTGGATTGACCAGGACCTGTGCACGGGAGATGGTCTCTGCGAAGAGATCTGCCCATCGGTCTTCACGCTGCTCGACGACGGCCTCGCCTACGTCAAGCAGGGCTCCGAGGTGCTCAACACTCCTGGCGGCTCAGCCCAGATGGCCGATGTCACCTCGGACCTCGAGGACGCCGTCACCGAGGCAGCCGAGGAGTGTCCCGGCGAGTGCATCTTCATCGTCGCCGGCGACTGACTCCCCTGGCTTGTCCAAGAGCACTTGGAGTGGACAGGCAGCGTGTCTTGCGGTTCGTCGAACTCTAGGACCTACCTGCCTAGCGGTAGCAACTCTCCTCGACCTGCGGCTCAGACCGGCTGTCCCCCGTGCCACCGCCCCCGCGGCGAAGCAGGCGAGCGGTTGTTATGAACCCGGTGTGCCCCACCATGCGCTGGTCAGGCCGCACTGACCGCCCCTCGATGTGCCATGTCCGGTGCAGCACCTCGAACGTCTCGGCTAGCCCGAACGGCGAGTTGGCCAGCGCCGCCCGGAGCGAGGCCGTCTGGTTGATCGACGGCACATACGAACAGAGGATCCCGCCGGGGACGAGACAGGCGGCAGCATGCGGTACGACGCGCCAGGGCTCGGGGAGGTCGAGCACGACCCGGTCGAGGCCGGTCTCGGCGACCCCGTCGTAGATGTCGCGCTCCAGGACCTCGTAGCCCGCCAGCGACCCGAGCGCCTCTTCGACGCTGCGACGTGCGTGCTCGGCAAAGTCGTTGCGGATCTCGTAGCCCGTTACGCTTGCTCCGGCCCGCAAGAGCGTCATCGACAACGCCCCCGAGCCGACGCCGGCTTCCAGCACCCGGGCGCCGGGGAAGATGTCGGCGGCCATCAGGATCGCCCCGAGATCCTTGGGATAGATGACCTGGGCTCCTCGCGGCATGTTGATCACGAGATCAGCAAGCCGGGGCCGGATCGCCAGGTACTTGGCCGGCGTCCGCGTGTCGCCTTCGGTACGGCGGGCTCCTATCTCACTGCCTTCGACCGCCCCGATCACGGCATCGTGGTCGACTACTCCGGCGTGCGACTGGAAGGACCGGCCGCCGCGCAGTCGCAGCAGGTACGTGCGGTTCTTGTGGTCGACGAGAAGTACTCGCTCACCTTCCACAAACGGCCCGCCGGGGCCAGGCTCGGCTCCTGCCTCAGTCACGGAGCGACGGCAGCGCCGGCGGCGATGGGGCTGCCACCACGACCTCGTGGGCACGCCGCCGCTCGCTCTTGATCCGCCGCCGCTGTAGTTCGGCTTCCTTGCGGTCGACCTTTGCGAGCCGGCGCGCCTTGCGGCCGAAAGGAGGGGCGGGTGCGCTCGTGACCGTGATCGTCTCGCCCAAACGGATCTTCTCTGTGATGACTCGGCCCGAGGGTCGGTGCATCAGGAACCTGAGCAGCCAGGCGCCGGCGCCGAGCGCCAGCCAAGCCCCGCTGCCACCCATCAACCCGTCGCGTATGCCGCGGCGGACGAGGCTCCGCGTTAGGCGTTCTATGAGCCCTGTCATGTTCGCTCGATCGTCGCTGGCGGCTTGCGCGCCGTCAGATCCGACGGATCTCTAGGACCGGTGCTTCCTTGCGCCCGCGCCGCCTGCCGAGCAGGTAGACGGCGGCCACGAGGAGGGCGCCTGCCACCCCGGCGGCACCGAGCACCGGTGCCTTGGCCTCGGACGCCGTCGCCCGTGCGCCACTGCCGATATCACGCAGCCGGGCCTCCAGGTCGTCCAGGGTGATCTTCTCGCTCATGACGTCTCCGTGGGTGGTCGCTCGGCCGACCTGGACGAGCGCAGCAAGATGAAAGCCGCAATCAAGAGTATGAGCACACCGGCACCTATCGTGATCACGTAGGGCAACCACGTCCAGCTGCCGGCGAACCGGCTGCCCGTCTCGGTCTCGAGCACTCGCAGGACGCCGACGAGCCCGAGCACCGAGGCCACCCCGAAGGTGACGGCGGCCGCCGAGCCGAAGGCGAGCGTCCGCCCGATCGACTTGAGCGGCCCGAGGGTCTCTTGGAGAACGTAACGCTTGGTCAGGTCGACGAACTCGCCGACGTCGCCCTTGGTAAGGCCGTCGCCCCTGGTCGAGCTGTCGCCTTTCGTGGCGCGGCCGCGCAGGCTCGACTTCGTCGGTGTCTTGTCGGGCATCAGCCTCAAACTATCAGCAGGCCCTGGTTTCAGGCGGTTTCAGTCGCGAGGGGTCACCAGGTAGGTCGAAGTCGCCTTGCAGACAAGGTCGTGCTCGCCTGCATAGACGGCGGCCTCGCAGAACACCACCCTGGCTCCGCCGGACACGACCGTGGCCTGACAGGTGAGCAACGAGCCCACTCCCACAGGTCGCAGGAAGCTCGCCTTCATCTCGAGGTTCACACAGCTGACCCGCGACGGGTTGCTCTGGCGGGCGAAGGTGACGACTGAGGCGCCCATCGCCGAGTCGGCGAACGCTCCGAGCATGCCGCCTTGCATGATCCCGGCAGTGTTGGTGAATCGCTCGTCAGCAGTCATCTGCCAAACGGTGCTTCCTGGCCTGGACTTGTCCACGCACACCATGCCGAGAGTGAGGTCGCAGTTCGGCGGGACCTGCATCGGGCTCAAGGCTCGAGAGCCGCCCGGAAGAAGGATCGCAGGTGCTCGAGCCTCTTGGTCAGCTCGGCGTCGTCCAGCGGGTCGCGCTCTAGCAACGCCTCGAGAAAGGCTGTGTCGGAAAAGTACGTGGCCAGAGCCCCGTAGCCGGTGATGATGAGCTGCTGGGGGTCGTGGGCGCGAAAGCGCCCGGCGGCGATCTGCCGATCGAAGAAGGCGACGGCTCTCTCGAGCAGCGGCCTGATGGCGACACCGAACTCGTGGGCCATCCTCCCGCTGCTGCCCTCGAGTGCCTCTCGGCGCACGAGCCTGATGAATTCCGGACTGTCCGCAAAGAAACGGAACCCGGCCGTCAGCACCCGGTCCACCTGCTCCCAGCCGTCACGCGGCATGTCGGTCGCCTCCCCGACCCTGTTCAGCCAGTCGGAGAAGGTTGCCTTGAGTACTTCCTGGTAGAGCGCCTCTTTGGAGGCGAAGTGGTGGAGCAAGCTGGGGCGCCGGATACCGACCGCTTCGGCGATCTCGTTGAGCGAGGTGCCGTCGTACCCGTGGTCGGCGAAGCAGACCGTGGCAGCCCGCAATATGGCTTCGCGCGTCGATCCAGGCGCGGGCTGAGTGACTCGGTTGTCAAACACTTCCCTGCAGGCTACCAAACAGGCCTGACGGACCCCTACCTACCGGGCGGTAGGCAGTATCCCTGGGCGCTATCCTTCAGATGTGCCCAGGATTTTGCTCGCCTTTGTGGTGGGACTCGTCATTTCCCAGATCGGCTTGTTCCTAACGACTGTCTATCTCCATAGAGGGCTTTCCCATAGGGCCCTGACGGTGTCCCGGCCGGCGCAGATGGCATTCCGCATCCTCATCTGGCTCACAACCGGTATCCGTCCCCGGCAGTGGGTGGCGGTGCACCGCCGGCACCACGCCTTCACCGACGTGCGAGGGGATCCTCACTCCCCCGTGCTGCTGGGCTTCTGGCAGGTCCAGCTCGGCAACGTATATCTCTACAAGCGGGCCATCCGCGAGGGTGACCCCACGATGAAGTACGCCAGGGACCTGCCTCCTGACCGCCTCGACAAGATTTTGTTCGACCACGCCGTCATCGGCCTCGGCATCGGGATCGCCATCTTGTGCCTCGTCTTCGGCTGGGAGGTCGGGCTCATGGCTGCAGCGTTCCACACCGTCCTGTACCTGTCCCTCAACGCCGCCGTCAACGCAGTCGGGCACAAGTACGGCAACAAGGTGTACGAGAACGGCGCCCGTAACAGCCAGTGGCTGGCGTGGCTGGCCGCAGGCGAAGGTCTCCACAACAACCACCATGCAGTTCCCACCTCGGCCAAGTTGGCGCTGGCGAGGCGGGAGATCGACCCTGGTTATGCCCTCGTGTGGCTTCTGGCCAAGACCGGACAGGCCAAGGTCCGGCTGAGCGCGACGCGGGCGGCCGCTGGTGCCGCCGCCAAAGATGCCGCCGTGGCGGCCGGTCAAGCTGCGACGGCCGCTGCCGCGTCGGTTGCGAACGCCGTCAAGCCGCCAAGCCCTGCAACCTCGAGTGCGGGGAACACCGGCGCCGCCTGAGAGTTGGGCCGGCTGAGACTGCAGCCGGCTGGGACTGCGGCCGGCTGAGACGAAGGGGCCAGGCCGCACAGGTAGGCTGCCGCGGTGCCTGACCTCGTGGACGACCCGAAGCTCGAGCAACGATGCATCAACGTCATCCGGGGCTTGGCGATGGACGCGCCACAACGTGCGAATTCGGGTCACTCCGGCACTGCCATGGCGCTGGCGCCCCTCGCCCATGTCCTGTTCTCGCGGGTCCTGCGCTATGACGCGGGGGCGCCCGAGTGGCCGGACAGGGATCGGTTCGTGCTGTCCAACGGGCACGCCTCGATCCTGCAGTACTCCATGCTCTACCTCACCGGGTACGGGCTCGAGCTCGAGGACCTCAAGCAGTTCCGCCAGTTCGGGTCGCTGACGCCCGGCCACCCCGAGGTACACCACACACCCGGGATCGAAGTCACGACGGGTCCCCTCGGCCAAGGGCTGGCCCAGAGCGTCGGCCTGGCCGTGGCAGAGCGGTTCCTGCGCCACCGCTTCGGGCCAGGCATCTGCGACCATCACGTCTTCGGCTTCTGCGGGGACGGCGACCTCATGGAAGGCGTCAGCCACGAAGCGGCTTCCCTGGCCGGCCATCTCGGCCTCGGGCGGCTCGTCTACGTCTACGACGACAATCACATCACCATCGACGGGGCGACTGAGCTCGCTCTCAACGACGACGTCGGCAAGCGTTTCGAGGCCTACGGGTGGCATGTCCTCCACCTGGGCGAGAGCGCCAACGACCTCGAAGTGCTGGAGGAGGGGCTGCGGGCTGCTGTCGAGGAAGCCGACAGGCCGACCCTGCTCGTCCTCCGCAGCCACATCGGCTGGCCGGCCCCCCACCGGACGGACACCAAAGAAGCTCACGGTGAGGTCTTCGGAGCCGACGAGATTCGGCTCACCAAGGAGCTCCTCGACTTGCCGCCGGAGGACTTCTACTCCCCCGACGACGTGGTCGCCTTCTACAGAACGGCCGGACGGCGTGGAACCACCGACCGCCAGGAGTGGGAGCACCGAAGGTCGATGTTGCAAGGAGACGAGCTGGCAGCCTACGAAGCCTGCCTGGCAGGCGGCGGCCTGCGCGGTTGGGCGGACAGGCTCCCTTCTTTCGAAACAGGCAGCAAGCTGGCCACCCGCCGTGCCATCAACAAGTGCCTCAACGCCACCGCCCCGGGGCTGCCAGGGTTGCTGGCAGGCGCGGCCGACCTCACTGGCAACACCGGTGTCAGCTTGGAGAACAGCGAGCCGCAGAGCCGGGAGGACATCGGCGGCCGCCAGCTCCATTTCGGCATCAGGGAGTTCGGCATGGCGTCGGCCATGAACGGCATGGCGTTGCACGGCGGTGTTCTTCCTGTCGGCGGGACGTTCTTCGTCTTCAGCGACTACGCCCGGCCGGCCGTCCGCCTGGCCGCCATCTCGCAGGCCCATAGCATCTTCTTCTTCACGCACGACTCGATAGGCCTCGGCGAGGACGGGCCGACCCATCAGCCCGTCGAGCACCTGGCCTCGCTGCGGGCCATGCCCGGACTGCGCCTCATCAGGCCTGCGGACGCCAACGAGTGCGCCGTGGCCTGGAGGATCGCCGTCGACTCGAGTGGGCCGACCGCCATCGTGATGAGCCGCCAGGACGTCCCTGTCCTCGACGGCACGGCAGTACTGGCGAGCCAGGGCGTCGCCAATGGCGCCTACGTGCTCGTCCCCGAGAGCGGGCGTCTCGACCTCGTCCTCATCGGCACCGGCAGTGAAGTGCAACACTGCGTGGCAGCGGCCGCCGATCTAGCGGCCTCAGGCGTGGCGGCTCGAGTCGTCTCGTTCCCGTCCTGGGACCTCTTCGAGGCCGCCGGCGATGCCTACAGGGCGTCGGTGCTGCCGCCCGGCGTACCAAGGCTCGCCGTCGAGGCAGCAGCATCGTTCGGCTGGGATCGCTACGCCGACGCCACGGTGAGCATCGACAGGTTCGGGGCCTCGGCCCCTTGGGTACGCAACATGGCAGAGTTCGGGTTCACGCCGGAGAACGTCGCCGGCAAGGCCAGGCTCTTGCTGAGCCGCACGGCCGCACCCGCCGCTTCGACCAAGGAGGCATAGTGACGAGACTGCACGACCTGTACGCCAAAGGTGGCCAAAGCCCTTGGATAGACAACCTGAAGCGCTCCTACATCACCTCCGGCCGGTTGAGCGAGCTCATCGGTGAGGGCATCCGCGGCCTGACGTCGAACCCGACGATCATGGCCAAGGCCATCGAGGAGGGCTCGGACTACGACGAGGAGTTCGCTGACTCGATGGGCGGTGGCAGCGGCGTGCTGGCTGCCTACTGGGACCTCGTGGTCACCGACGTCAACAACGCCCTCGGCCTGTTCGCGCCGCTCTACGAGGAGAGCAACGGAAGCGACGGCTTCGTGTCCATCGAGGTGGCCCCGAGCCTCGCACGAGACACCGCAGGCACCATCGAAGCCGCCCGCGGTCTCCACGAGCGGATCAAGGCGGCCAACGTGCTGGTGAAGATCCCGGCCACGGCCGAGGGCCTGCCGGCCATCGAGCAGATGATCTCCGAGGGCCGCAGCATCAACGTCACTCTGATCTTCTCGCTCGAGCGGTACGAAGAAGTGATCGAGGCGTACATCTCCGGCCTCCGGACATACGTGGCAGGCGGTGGTGACCCGTCGCATGTCGCCTCTGTCGCCTCCTTCTTCGTCAGCAGGGTCGACACCGAGACCGACAAGCGGCTCGAAGCCATCATCGCGGCCGACCCCGACTCGGCTGTCGCCTCCCGTGCCAAGGCGCTTCGCGGCAAGACGGCCGTGGCGCAAGCGCGATCGGCTTACGAACTGTTCGGGCGGCGGTTCTCCGGCGCTCGCTGGGATGCTCTGGCCAAGGCAGGAGCCAGAGTGCAACGGCCGCTTTGGGCTTCGACATCCACCAAGAACCCGGCCTACCCGGACCTCGCCTACGTCGACACCCTGATAGGCCGCCATACCGTCAACACCATGCCTGAGGACACGGTGCACGCCTTCGTCGACCACGGTCAGGTGGTGGGCATGGAGCCGGACGACCTCGACAGGGCGGCCCGGAACCTGGCTGATCTGGCAGGCAGCGGTGTCGACCTGGCCGACGTGGCACTTACGCTGGAGAGCGAAGGCGTCAGCTCGTTCGCCAAGTCCTTCGACGAGGTAATCGAGTCCCTGCAGGCAAAGGCAGCCCACCTTGGCCTCCGACAGGGACCGGCCTGAGGCTGATCGTGCTCCCCTCCCCTCCGCACGGTGAGCTCCGCGTTGTCGACGATGTGCCGGCCGCTTTCTCGGCGCTGCTTGCCGAGGAGGTCTCGACGACGACCGAGTCCAGCCCTGAGGTCTTCAGGCTCGCCCTCTCGGGTGGTTCAACGGCGCGTGCCTGCTACGAGCACCTGGCGACGGTGCCTGGCATCGACTGGGGACTCGTGCACTGTTTCGTGGGCGACGAGCGCTGCGTGCCGCCCGACGACGCCGACGCAAACCAGCGCCTGATCCGCCAGTCCCTGCTCGACAGGCTTGAAGAGCCTCCCCGCTTCCACCCGATGGACTGTGCCCGGCTGCCGGTGTACTCGACGCTCGTCGGCTCGTTCTCCGGCTTCGACTTCGTCCACCTCGGCCTTGGCCCCGACGGGCACACTGCCTCGATCTTCCCTGGCTCGGCGGCGCTTGAGGCTCCACCCGACGAGCTCGTCATGGAGAACGTCGACCCGTCCGGCCGCAACCCGCACCGCCGCGGTACCTTGACGTTCCTGGCACTGGCCCGCGCCAAGCTCGCAGTGTTCACGGTCTCCGGCCCCGAGAAACGCGACGCCCTCTCCCAAGTCCTCCGCGGCGACGACCTGCCGGCTGGCCGCGTCGCCTCAGAGCGCGTCATCTGGCTCTGCGACCAGGCGGCCCTCGGGCCAGGCGTCTCCTAGAGGTCAATGAGCGGCTCCTCGCGCACCGTCGAAGCGGCCGGTCGGGAAGTCGAAGTCACCAGCCCCGACAAGGTCTACTTCCCCGGATGCAGCGCCACCAAGGGCGACTTGGTCGACTACTACCTGAAGATGGCAGACCCGTTGATGAACGCCGCCGGGCACCGCCCGGCGTTGTTGCAGCGCTTTCCCGAGGGCGCCCTCGGCAAGTCGTGGTTCCAGAAGCGAGTGCCCGCCGGTGCCCCCAGTTGGCTCGAGACACTGGAGGTGAGCACACCGAACGGCACTACCTCGAACGCCCTCGTGCTCGCTGACGTTGCCCACGTCGTATGGGCCGTCAACCTCGGCTGCCTCGGCTTCCACCTGTGGCCGTCGCGTGTCGGCCTCGGGGCCAAGGCCGACGAGCTTAGGATCGATCTCGACCCGCAGCCGGGGCTCGGTTACGCCGAGGTCCGCGAGGCCGCCGAACTGGTGCGTGCCCTTTGCGCGGAAGTCGGCATCGCCGCGTACCCCAAGACCTCAGGCAACCGCGGGATCCACGTCTATGCGCGACTGCTGCCCGAGTGGGACTCGGTGCAGGTGCGAGCCGCAGCCGTTGCCCTGGCACGCGAGCTCGAGCGCCGCCACCCGGCCCTTATCACGGCCCAGTGGTGGAAGGAAGAGCGAGGTCGGCGGATCTTCGTCGACTTCAACCAGAACGCCCCACACAAGACAGTTTTCGGCGCCTGGTCGGTGCGCCCTCGTGCGGAAGGCCAGGTGTCGACACCGCTCAGCTGGCCCGAGCTGATGACAGAGGACCCGGACTCCCTGACGCTGCAGACGGTGCCGGAGCACGTGGTCCGAAAGGGGGATGCATGGGCGTCGATGCTTCTCGAGCCGCAAAGGCTCGACGGCTTGTTGGAGTTGGCAAGACGCGACGAGGCAGCCGGTCTCCCGGACGCCCCGTGGCCGCCTCAATACCCGAAGATGCCCGGAGAGCCCAGCCGAGTCGCTCCGAGCAGGGCTCGCAAGCAGCCCTAGCGAGCAGTGCCGGGCGTGGGAGCAGGCTCATCTGTGGGCCTTGGGAGCACGAGGCACCTAGCATCGGCTCCGGTGACAGCTGAGCGTCCGACCAAGCGCCACGTTCCCCCGCCGAGGGGCGACGTCGTCGTCGAGAACGTCGTGCCCGCCATAGACGGCGGGCGCTTCGCGGCCAAAGCGGTCGTGGGCGACCCGCTGCTCGTGACGGCCGATGTCTTCGCGCACGGCCACGATGTCGTACGAGCCAAGATCCGGTACCGGGCAAAAGGCACGCGGCGTTGGGCGGAGGCCGCCATGATGCCGCTCGGCAACGACGCCTTCGCTGCGTCCGTCACGGCGGAGTCACCCGGCAGCCTCGAGGTCGAAGTCGCAGGCGCCGTCGACGAACTGGCGACCTGGGCGCGCGATGCGCGGCGCCGCTTAGACGCCGGCCGCCCCGATGACTTCGACGCACCGGAGGGTGCTCGCCTCTTGGCGGCCGCGGCCGACGACCTCGACAAGGACGGCGGGCGGGCCCTTGTCTCGAAGCTCGCCGATCGCCTGAGCGCTGGGCTCGACCCGGAGACCCTCGATGCGGTGGAGGCCGCCGCCGGCGTGCTGGCAGAGCGCCGCCTGCCAACGCGGGCAGCCGGGAGTGCCGCCCGTTTCGCCGTAACTGTCGACCCACCCAGGGCGGCGTTCTCCGCCTGGTACGAGATGTTCCCGCGCTCGGCCAGTCCGGATCCCGACCGCGCGGGAACCCTCTCCGACGTCGTCGATCGCCTCGACTACGTGGCGGAGATGGGCTTCGACGTGCTCTACCTCCCTCCGATCCACCCGATCGGCACGACCGCACGCAAAGGGCGCAACAACGCCTCGGAGGCCGGCCCCGAGGACGTCGGCAGCCCGTGGGCGATAGGCGGCCCCCAGGGCGGCCACGAGACGGTCAACGAGGATCTCGGCACCGTCGCCGACTTCGAGCACCTCGTCTCGAAAGCGCGCCGCCGAGGCATCGAAGTCGCCCTCGACCTGGCCTTCCAATGCTCGCCGGACCACCCGTGGGTGACCGCACATCCCGACTGGTTCCGCCACAGGCCGGACGGGACCATCGCCTGTGCCGAGAATCCCCCCAAACGCTATGCGGACATCTACCCGATCGACTTCCACACTGCCGACAGGGAAGGCCTCTGGCAGGCGCTTTACGGCGTGACCCGCTGCTGGGTCGACAGGGGCGTGAGGATCTTCCGCGTCGACAATCCCCACACCAAGCCCTTTGCCTTCTGGGAATGGCTCATAGCCGAGATCAAGACGGACACGCCTGACGTGATCTTCCTGGCTGAAGCCTTCACTCGGCCCAAGGTCATGCACCGCTTGGCCAAGCTCGGTTTCGACCAGTCCTACACGTACTACACGTGGCGGGACGAGAAGTGGGAGCTGACTCAATACTTCGAAGAGCTCGCCGACGGGATCGGTCCCCGCTACTTCCGTCCGAACGTGTGGCCGAACACCCCGGACATCCTCGCCAAGAGCCTGCAAGCCGGCGGGCCGCCTGCCTTCGTGACGCGCTTTGTCATGGCGGCCGGGCTCTCGGCCAGCTACGGGATCTACGGGCCTGCCTTCGAGCTGCTGTGGGACAAGGCAGTGGCGCCGGGCAGCGAAGAGTACCTGGACTCCGAGAAGTACCAGATCCACCACCACGATCTGGCTTCGCCGCGAAGCCTGCGGGAGCTCATTGCAAGGGTGAACGCCGCCCGCCGCGGTCATCCCGCCCTGCAACGAGACCGGGGACTGCGCTTCTTGAACGTCGACAACGACCACCTGCTTGCCTGGCGCAAGCGGGATGACAGCGGGCGGGATGTCGTGATCGGCGTCGTCAACCTCGACCCGCAGTGGACCCAGTCGGGCTACGTCGATGTCGAGCTCACCGACGTCGGCATCGCGCCAGGCGAGGTGATCGCCGTCCACGACGTCCTGTCAGGATCGAGGTTCAATTGGCAGGCGGGCCGCAACTTCGTTCTCCTCGACCCGGACGCGCTCCCGGCCCATCTGCTCGTCCTGGAGCGTCGCACGTGAGCCTCGGCAGGACGATCGAGGAGCTGCAGGCAATGCAGGCGGCCGGCGACGCCCATACCGCCTTGCCGGCGCCGGGTCCACCGACTGCCGACTGGTACAAGGACGCCGTCATCTACGAGCTCCACGTGCGCGCCTTTGCCGACTCCAACGGCGACGGCCGGGGGGACTTCCGGGGTCTTGCAGACCACCTCGACTACCTCCAACAGCTCGGCGTGACGGCACTGTGGCTGCTTCCGTTCTACCCGTCGCCCTTGCGGGACGACGGCTACGACATCGCCGAGTACACGGCGATCCATCCCGACTACGGGACGCTGGCGCACTTCAAGCACTTCGTCGCGGAGGCTCACCGGCGCGGCTTGCGAGTTATCACCGAGCTCGTCGTCAACCACACGTCGGACCAGCACCCGTGGTTCCAGTCCGCTCGCCGGTCCCCACCCGGCAGCAAAGAGCGCGACTTCTACGTCTGGAGCGACACACCCGTCAGATATGCCGACGCCAGGATCATCTTTCGCGACTTCGAGACCTCGAACTGGACGTGGGACCCCGTCGCCCATGCGTACTTCTGGCACCGCTTCTACTCCCACCAGCCGGACCTCAACTTCGAGAACCCCGCAGTCCACAGAGCCATCTACCGAGCTTGCGACTTCTGGTTGAAGCTCGGTGTCGACGCCTTGCGGCTCGACGCCGTGCCTTACCTGTACGAGGAGGAGGGCACCGACTGCGAGAACCTGCCCAAGACCCACGAGTTCCTCAGGCAGCTGCGGCGCCACGTCGACGAGAGGTTCCCCGGGACGATGCTCCTGGCCGAGGCAAACCAATGGCCCGACGACGCCCGGACGTACTTCGGCGACGGCGACGAGTGCCACATGGCTTTCCATTTCCCCGTCATGCCCCGCCTCTTCATGAGCCTGCGCATGGAGGACCGCTTCCCTGTCATCGACATCATGCAGCAGACCCCGCCCATCCCTGACAGCTGCCAGTGGGCGGTCTTCCTGCGCAACCACGACGAGCTCACGCTCGAGATGGTGACCGACGAGGAACGGGACTACATGTACCGCTCCTACGCCAGCGACCCCGTGATGCGAATCAACCTCGGCATCCGCCGCCGGCTGGCACCGTTGTTGCAGTACCACCGCCAGAAGATAGAGCTCATGCATGGTCTGCTGATGTCGCTGCCGGGCAGCCCTGTCCTGTACTACGGCGACGAGATCGGCATGGGCGACAACGTCTATCTGGGGGACCGCAACAGCGTGCGGACGCCCATGCAGTGGAATGCCGACCGCAATGCCGGCTTCTCGTCCACCAACCCGCAGCGCCTCTTCCTCCCTGTGAACACCGACCCGCAGTGCCACTACGAGTCGGTGAACGTGGAGTCGCAGCTCGACAATCCGGACTCGCTGCTGCGCTGGCTCCGTCGCCTCATCGCTCTCCGCAAGCGGCATCCCGTCTTCGGGCGCGGCCGCATGGACATCGTGCACTCGGACAACCCGAGAGTCCTGTCGTTCGTCCGCGCCAGTGACACCGAGGAGGTCCTCGTGGTGGCCAACTTGTCCCGCTTTGCTCAGTACGTGGAGCTCGACCTGGCCAGCCACCGCGGCGTCACCCCACGCGAGCTCTTCGGCCAGACGAGCTTCCCGATGATCGGCGAGCTGCCCTATCTCGTCACGCTGGCGCCACATTCCTTCTACTGGCTGTCGCTCGGCGGGCCGGGCCACGAGACCTCGACGAGTGCCGTCTCGGTGCCGACACTTCGCGTCGAGGGTCCCTGGTGGAAGGTCGCCGACGGCGATGCACGTAGCAAGTTGGAGGTACTCCTGCCATCCATCCTCCGCCACCGCCGGTGGTTTGCCGGCAAGAGCTCGACGATCGCCCAGGCAACCCTGACCGACTGCCTCCCTCTGCCGCTGCGGCAGTCCGATCCGGTGCGCACTGGCCTTGCGCCCGACAGGGCGTTGCTTCTCGTGGTTCGTGTCGAGTACCTGCAGGCCGAGCCGGAGAGCTACATGCTCCCGGTCACATTCGTGCACGGGGAGCAGGCCAATGCCCTCGCCCAGGACCACCCCGATGCCGTCGTATCGCTCCTGAGCCCGAACACTGGCTCGCCAGGGCTCCTGGTGGACGCCCACTACGTAGGAGCGTTCGGCAAGGCGCTCGTCGAGACGGTCACGAGCAAGCGCCGCCGGTCAGATGAGAAGGCGGCACGCCTCGTCGGGTCACCGCTACCGGCCGCGGCGGCTGCGCTGGCCGCTGTCGCAACGGGCCCGCGGGCGGCTGCCAGGACCATCGGGGCCGAGCAGTCCAACACTTCGATGGTCGTCGGGGACCCCGAGCACGCCAGATGCGTGGTGAAGACGATGCGCCGCCTGGAGGACGGAGTCCACCCCGAGATCGAGATCGGGCGCGCCCTCACCGGCCTGACGACTCACGCGGCCGCCTTGCTCGGCGACATCAGCCTGGTAGGGCCGACGGGTGTCCCTACGGTCGTCGGCTCGCTCCACGAGTACGTTTCGCACGAGTCCGACGCCTGGACAAGCACGTTGAGAGCGGCTACGGCTTTCCTCGAGGCCTCGGTTCCCTCTGCCGATCGTCTCTCGCTGCCCCCGCCGAGGGCAGGCGGCTGGCTGCAAGGTGTCGAAGCTGGTGACATACCGGCCGAGGCGGAGACACTCATGTCCGACCAGCTGGCGGCGGCCGATCTCCTCGGGAGGAGGACTGCCGAGCTACACATGGCGTTGGCGGCGCCGGCAAACCTCGCCTTTGCCCCCGAGCCGCTGACGGCGATGTCCCAACGCTCGCTCTACCAGTCGATGCGATCCTCGGCCAGGCGGGCGCTGGCCGCACTCCGCCAGTCGTCCCGATCCATGTCGTTGCGTGACCAGGCCCTCGCCAGGGAGATCGCGGCTGCCGAAGACGAGATGATCGCGGCATTCTCCGACCTCGTGGCCGTGAAGAGCGGGCGCCGCATCCGAGTCCATGGCGACCTCCACCTCGGTCAGGTGCTGTTCACAGGTCGTGACTACGTGTTCGTCGACTTCGAAGGCGAGCCGGCGCGGAGCCTGAGCGAGCGCCGCCTCAAGCGCTCCCCGATGCGTGACATTGCCGGCATGATCCGGTCCTACCAGTACGCCGCCTACTCGGCGGTGGACGAACTGGTATCGCACGGAGTGCTCGAAGCTGAGTCAGAAGCCGAGCTCGAGGACTACGAGCGGGCAGCCACGAGGTGGGCTTACTGGACGTCGATATCCTTCCTCGGCGGCTACCTGCCTCTCGCCGGGCAAGCAGGACTGCTCCCGGGCGACCGGGAACTGGCAATCGACCTCCGAGCCCACATACTCGAGAAGGCGCTTTACGAGTTGCGCTACGAGCTCAGCAACAGGCCGATGTGGGTGCACCTGCCAATGCTCGGGCTCCGCTGGCAGCTCCATCTCGACAGGCAGAGAAGTGACAGGCAGGGAAGTGACAGGCACGGCGGCGACAGACAAGGCCGCGACCAGGTATGACAGCCGAGCTGCCAGCCGACTTGGCGCGGCTGGCGGCCGCCCGAGGCGTCGACACGTCCTACAGGGACCGTCTAGGGCGGACCAGACAGGCGAGCGCCGACACGATCGTCGCCATCCTGCGCGCCATGGGCGAGCCACTCTCCGAGGCACGTGACGCCAGCGCCTGCCTGCGAGCTGAGCCGGCGGCGCCACCGGTCCCACCCGTCGCGGTGGCCTGGGACGGCCGACTCGGCATCGAGTGGGTGGAGGTCGGCGGGGCAAGCAAGTCAAGCGAGGCGAGTGGTGGCCAGGCGCTTGCGTTCGGCCTCCACACCTTGGCTCTGGCGCCGGCACGGCGCTCGGGTCGGCGAAGTGCCGAACCGACCCCCGTCCTGGTGATATCGGCACCCCGACGCACGCGTGCCCTGCCGGGCGGCTGGGCGCTGTTCGCCCCGACATATGCGCTGCGGGACGAGCGGGCGACCCTGACAGGCGACTTCACGTGCTTGCAAGCGCTTTGCGGCATGGCCGGCCGCCTCGGCGCCTCTCACGTCTCGACGCTGCCATTACTTGCCGGCTACTCGGCTGCTGACTCGCCTGGCACGCCCGCCGGCCCTTACTCCCCCGTCAGCCGCATGTGGTGGAACGAAGGCTATCTCGACGTGTCCCGTGTGCCCGAGCTGGCGGGGCTCGATCCCGGCGCCGCAACCGCGGCGTTCCAGTCCGGCCCGCCTGCGAGCGCCGATGTCGCCGCCGCGGCCGCTGCACTGCGCCCCCTACTCGACGTCGGAGTGGACAGGCTGCGCCGTTCGGGCGGCAGGCGGTTGCGCGAGCTCGAGACTTTCTGTGCCGCCAAGGACGGCTTGCGGCTCTACGGGCTGTTCCGCGCCGCTGTCGAGACGGGCGGCGCGCAGCCGTGGCGATGGGGCGCGACGCTGGCTGCCGGGAGCATTCGAGCCGGCCGCGACGTGCCTGAAGCGGCCGTACAAGCTCACATGTATGCCCAGTGGCTGTGCGAGCAGCAGCTGGCTGCGGTGCGCTCGCAGGGCGTCGCCAGCGGCTGCGGCCTCATGCTCGACCTGCCGATCGGCTGCCTGCCCGACGGATTCGACCCCTGGGCGTACGGCTCGTCGTTCGTGCCTGCCGGAGCAAGCGGGCAGGGAGAGGTGTCGGTGGGTGCGCCACCCGATCGTTTCTTCCATGCAGGCCAGGATTGGGGATTCCGGCCCCTCTCGCCACACGGCGAGCGCTGCGGCGGATACCCGGTGCTCCGCGCATGCCTGTCACAGCTCATGTCGCACTGCGACGCCCTGCGAATCGACCACGTCATGGGACTGCAGCGACTTTGGTGGATCCCATGGGGCGCGGCGGCAGCCGACGGCGCCTACGTACACTACCCCTTCGAGGAAATGCTGGCACTAACCTGCCTTTATGCTTGGCAGCACAACGTCGCCGTCGCCGGGGAGGACCTGGGCACGGTGGACGCCGAAGTGCGGAGCAAGCTCGGCGATCATGGCATTGCTGGTATGCATGTCGGCGTGTTCGACCTCTCGACCCGCCCAGGCGTGAGGCTGGCGCCTCGCCCTTCGTCTGTCGCCTGCGTCGACACCCACGACACAGCGACGTTCGCCGGCTGGTTCGGCGGCGGTGACATCGAGGATCGCTGCCACCTCGGCTTCCTGACGGCTGCAGCAGCCGATGGCGAACGCACCAGGCGTCTGGAGGCCCGCCAGCTGGCCGTGAGCAGGTTCGTGGCCTCTGGCCTCCTCGAGACCGCCGATGCCGCCGATCCCGTTGCCGTGCATGCCGCCGTCCTCGAGGAGCTGGGCGCCTCCGAAGCCGGACTGGTGAGCGTGAACATCGAGGATCTCTGGGGAGAGACGGATCCGCAGAACATGCCTGGCACTACCACCGAGCACGCCAACTTCTCGCGCCGCCTCGGCTACACGCTCGCCGACATCGAGGGGTCTGCCGCCACCGGTGACCCGCTGCGGCGTCTCGACAAGGCTCGCCGCCGCGCTAAGCGAGCACCGATGACAGGGACGGTCCCGCCATGACAGATGCTGAGCTTCACCTGTTCAACGAAGGCCGGCTGTTCCAGGCCTACGAGCGGCTCGGCGGCCATGCCGTCGCCGGCGAGAGTGCGTGGCGCTTCGCCGTCTGGGCGCCGAACGCCGAGATCGTGTCGGTGGCTCACGAGGGAAACGGCTGGGCTCCCGACGCCGACAGGCTGCAGCCGCTCGGTGCCTCGGGCATCTGGTCCGGTACGCTCGACGGCCTCGCGCCGGGCACGCCCTACAAGTACTGGATCCGGCCACGCCACGCCGAGGCCCGGTACAAGGCGGATCCCGTCGGCTTCGGCACAGAGACGCCCCCGCGGACGGCGTCGGTGCTCACGGACCTCGAGTACGAGTGGGGAGACGGCGCTTGGATGGCTCGCCGCAGCGCCTGGCGGCCGGACGACCAGCCCGTGTCGGTCTACGAGCTCCACCTCGGATCCTGGCGGCGCCACGCTGACGGCGCCTGGTACTCCTACGAGGAGCTGGCCGGGCCGCTGGCTGAGTACGTGCTGGAGCGCGGCTTCACCCACGTCGAGCTCCTTCCCGTCATGGAGCACCCCTACTACGGGTCCTGGGGGTACCAGTCGGCCGGCTACTTCGCCCCGTCGGCTCGTTTCGGCCACCCGACTGGGCTGATGGGCTTGATTGACCACTTGCACAGGAACGGGGTTGGCGTGATCCTCGACTGGGTACCCTCGCACTTTGCCACCGACGCGTTCGGCCTCGGGGACTTCGACGGCACCCATCTGTACGAGCACGAGGACCCGCGCCACCGCACCCACCCCGACTGGGGGAGCTACGAATTCAACTACGGGAGGCACGAGGTCCGCTCCTTCTTAGTGTCAAGCGCCTGGTTCTGGCTGGACAAGTACCACGCCGACGGCCTGCGCGTCGACGCTGTCGCCTCCATGCTCTACCTCGACTACTCGCGCTCCGAAGGCCACTGGGTGCCGAACCGGCTCGGCGGTCGGGAGAACCTCGACGCCGTCTCCTTCCTGCAGCAATTCAACGACTCGGTCTCCAGGCGCTTCCCTGGCGTCATGACCATCGCCGAGGAGTCCACAGCCTGGCCGGGCGTCTCCAAGCCTGCTGCCGAAGGCGGCCTGGGATTCTCCATGAAGTGGGACATGGGCTGGATGCACGACACGCTTGCGCACCTGGCACGCGAGCCGGTGCACAGGCGTTTCCACTACAACGAGATGACGTTTCGCGGGTTGTACGCCTTCACTGAGCGCTTCGTCCTCCCCCTCTCGCACGACGAGGTCGTGCACGGAAAGGGCTCGCTCGCCACCAAGATGCCGGGCGACGACTGGCAGCGCCGCGCCAACCTGCGCCTGCTGCTTACCAGCCAGTGGTTCCAACCCGGCAAGAAGCTGCTTTTCATGGGTGATGAGCTGGCCACCTGGCGCGAGTGGGACCACGACGGGCAGCTCGACTGGGATCTGCTCGACCGGGCCGAGAACGCCGGCCTGGCCCGCCTCGTGTCCGATCTCAACGCCCTCTACAGCGGCCTGCCGGCGCTCCACGCCGACGACTTCTCGCCCCGCGGCTTCTCATGGGTGATCGCCGACGACTCGACGAACAGCGTGCTCGCCTGGCGGCGGCTGGGAGGTGACAGCCAGGTAATGGCGGTGCTCAACCTCACTCCCGTGGTGCGAAGCGCCTACCGCGTCGGTGTCCCGGTTACGGGACAATGGCTGGAGCTGCTCAACAGCGACGCACCCGAGTACGGCGGCAGTGGGGTCGGCAACCTTGGGGCTGTCGCGAGCGAGCACGTTGCCGCCCACGGGTTCGACGACAGCGTCGTTCTCACCCTGCCGCCGCTCGCCGCGCTGCTGCTGGGACCGCCCGACCCCGAAGGCTGACCTGGTGGCGGACCGGCAGCTACGTATCGGCTGAGCGAACCTCACCGGCGGCCGTGGCCAGGACGACCACCGAGCGCCCGCCGACAGTCAAGTGGTCTCCGCTGCTCAGCTGGGGCGAGTCCGGATCCACGTACCGGTAGGGCGCAGCGTCGCAGGCCGTGTCGATCACGATGGCCCATTGCGTAGCCTGGTTGACGAGCGGCACGACGAATTCGAGCGGGTCCCAGTAGGCGTTGAGTATCAAGAAGAAGCTCGCGTCCAGCGCCAGCCCCGATCGGCGCCCCGAGGCCGCCGTGTTGCCGTTGCCGGCGCCAGAGCCAGAGCCTGCCACGCTCGAGCCGTTCAGGAAGACTCCGATTGAGCGGGCAAAGCCGGCTTGCCAGTCCGCGTCCGACATCTCTTCGCCCGAAGGGGCGAACCACACGATGTCTCTCGTGCCGATGCCGTGGTACGGCCGCCCCTGAAACCAGTGGCGCCTGTGGAACACGCCGTGGCGGCGACGGAGCCCGGTCAGGCGGCGCACGAAGGACAGCAACTCGACGTCGGCTGCCTCCCAGTCGATCCATGACACTGGGTTGTCCTGGCAATAAGCGTTGTTGTTGCCCGACTGGCTGCGCCCCAGCTCGTCTCCGGCACACAGCATCGGGACTCCCTGTGAGAGGAAGAGCGTGACCAGGAAGTTCCGCTGCTGCCGGTGCCGCAGAGTCAGGATCGCAGGATCCTCGGTCGGGCCTTCTGTCCCGCAGTTCCACGAGCGGTTGTCGTTGGTGCCGTCGCGGTTGTCCTCGCCGTTGTCCTCGTTGTGCTTGTCCTCGTAGGCAACGAGGTCGGCCAGGGTGTAGCCGTCGTGGCTCGTCACGAAGTTGATGCTCGCCCACGGCTTGCGCCCTGTGTGCTCGTAGAGGTCGGAGCTGCCTGTCAGGCTCGAGGCCAGCTCGGGGATCTTCTGGTCCTCGCCCCGCCAGAAGTCGCGTACGCAGTCGCGGTAGCGGCCGTTCCACTCCGACCACAGGGGTGGGAAGTTGCCGACCTGGTAGCCGCCTTCGCCAACGTCCCACGGCTCGGCGATGAGCTTCACCTGGCTGATGACAGGGTCCTGCTGGATGATGTCGAAGAAGGCCGACAGCCTGTCAACTTCGTGGAGCGTGCGAGCCAGCGTCGCCGCCAAGTCGAAACGAAAGCCGTCCACATGCATCTCCAACACCCAATAGCGCAGGCTGTCCATCATCAGCTGGAGGACATGCGGGTGCCGCACGTTGAGCGTGTTGCCTGTGCCCGTGTAGTCCACGTAGTAGCGCAGGTCGGCGGGGTCGAGCCTGTAGTAAGCGGGGTTGTCTATGCCTTTGCAGGACAGTGTCGGCCCGAGGTGGTTTCCCTCGGCCGTGTGGTTGTAGACGACGTCGAGCAGCACTTCTATCCCCGCCGAGTGCATGGTCTTCACGAGTTGCTTGAACTCCTGCACCTGCTGGCCAAGCTGACCCGTCGCCGAGTACTGATTGTGCGGCGCCAGGTAGCAGATCGAGTTGTAGCCCCAGTAGTTCCTGAGCCCTCGTTCCAGCAGGGCGGCATCGTGCACGAACTGGTGGACCGGCTGCAGCTCGACGGCCGTGACGCCTAGCGACTGCAGGTGCTCGATGACGGGATCAGTGCACAAGCCGGCGTACGTGCCCCGCAGCGGCAGTGGCACTGCCGGGTGCCTGGCGGTGAACCCCTTCACGTGCATCTCGTACACCGACGTCTTGTGCCACGGCGTCTCGGGCGACCTGTCGTTGCCCCAGTCGAAGTACGGGCTGACAACGACGTTCTTCGGCATCGATGGGGCGCTGTCAGCTCGGCTGATGCGAGTCTCGTCGGCTTGCTGGTGCCCATAGAGCGATGCGTTCCAGATGACCGAGCCATCGACCGCCTTGCCGTATGGATCGAGCAGCAGCTTCGCCGGGTTGCAACGGAATCCCTGGGCTGGCCGCCAGGGCCCGTTGACGCGGAAACCGTAGCGCTGGCCGGGACCGACGCCGGCCAGGTAACCGTGGTGAACGTGGGCCGTCTCCTCGGGCAGCAAGCAGCGGCTTTCCCGGCCCGAGTCGTCGAACAGGCAGAGCTCGACTTGCTCGGCCAGCTCGGAGAAGAGAGAGAAGTTGGTCCCGATGCCGTCGTAAGTAGCCCCGAGCGGGTACGGCCGCCCGGTGTTGACCTCGACTCGCGCTTGTCGGGACGGCCGCGTCCATCCTGCCCTCGATTGCATCCCGATCACCCTAGTTGGGCGTGCTTTGCCCGCCAGGGACGGCAAGTGCCGAAGCCGCCATAGGGTGTCGGTCGTGACTAGGTACCTCGAGCCCGTCCAAGTGGCGGCGCCGGCAAGCAGGAGGCCCACCCACTCTGGCCCGGTGCCCGCAGCGGCGGCCTGCGATGCCGACCTGTTGGCCATGCCGCTTGGCGACCTCATGGGACGGGCGCGACGCATACGCGACGAACACTTCGGTACGCGGGTGACCTTCTCGCCCAAAGTGTTCATACCTCTCACGATGCTTTGCCGCGACAGGTGCGGGTACTGCACTTTCGCCAAGCCGCCAGCTCGGCTGGCGGCTCCTTACCTGAGCCTGGAGGAGGTGCTCGACTTGGCCGGCAGGGCAGCGGCGGCCGGGTGCCATGAAGCACTGTTCACGCTGGGCGAGAACCCCGAGGCGCGGTACCCGGTGGCCGCGAGCTGGCTGGAGGCCAATGGCTACTCCTCCACCGTCGACTATCTGGCACGGGCCGCCCAGGCGGTGCGGGACGAGACCGGGCTGCTCCCGCACGCCAACGCCGGCGCCCTGAGCGATGAGGACCTCTCCAGGTTGCGACCCGTGTCCGCCAGCCAGGGCATGATGATCGAGTCCCTGCGCGCCGACCTGGCTTGTCACCGGGCGTCGCCCGACAAGACGCCGGAACGGCGCTTGGCCACGCTGGAGGCGGCCGGGCGGCAGCACATTCCGTTCACGACCGGCATTCTCGTCGGCATCGGCGAGGACAGGGCCGATCGGCTGCTGGCGCTCCGGGCGATCGCCGAGTCGCACGCCCGCCACGGCCACGTCCAAGAGGTGATCGTCCAGAACTTCCTGCCAAAGGCCGGCACGTCGATGCACGCCGCCGCTCCTTGCCCTCCAAGCGAGCACCTCTGGTCGATCGCGGCCGCCCGGATCGTCCTGCCACCGGAGGTGCACGTGCAGGCACCGCCGAACCTGAGCGAGGACTTCGGCCGCCTCCTCGAGGCTGGCATCGACGACTGGGGCGGCGTCTCGCCCGTGACGGCGGACCACGTCAACCCCGAGCGTGCATGGCCCGCGCTCGACTCGTTGCGGGCGGTCACCGAGGCCAAGGGTCACGTCCTGGCGCCACGCCTGGCGATCCATCCGGAGTGGGCTGCCGAGCCGGGGCGGTGGCTCGACGCGGAGATGCGCTTCCCTGTGCTCGACTGCTCCGATGCCGAAGCGCTGGCACGTGACTCCAGTTGGTGCTCGGGATCCGAGGAGGAGCCGCCGCTCGTCGTGTGGGGGGCACCTCCCTCTACCGGTCGGCCGGTCAAGTCGCTCCGCTCGATGCGTGGGCGCGTCGCGGGCGTGCTCTCCCGAGTCATGGACGGCGAGGAACCCGGCCTGGCAGAGATCGTCACGCTGTTCTCCGCTCGGGGCCGGGAAGTGAGGGCCGTGGCCGAGGTCGCCGACGAGCTGCGCCGCCGGACAGTTGGTGACGTAGTCACATTCGTCGCCAACCGCAACATCAATTACACGAACGTGTGCACGTTCAAGTGCCGTTTCTGTGCGTTCTCGAAAGGACCTCTCTCCCTCAACCTGCGCGGCTCTCCTTACTTGCTGGAGCTCGACGAGATCACCCGGCGCGTGGCCGAGGCCGAGCAGCAGGGGGCCACGGAGGTCTGCCTGCAGGGCGGTATCCATCCGAGCTTCGACGGGGATTACTACCTCGAGGTGCTGAAGGCGGTCCGCCAGGCCTCCCAGGCGATCCACATCCACGGCTTCACAGCCCTCGAGGTGCACGAGGGCGCCCGCCGCCTGGGCGAGGATCTGCGCACCTACCTCGAGCGCCTGAAGGCTGCCGGGCTCAAGACCCTGCCCGGGACGGCGGCCGAGATACTCGACGACGAGGTGAGGGCGATCCTTTGTCCTGACAAGATCGGCACAGACCGCTGGCTCGAGGTCCACCGCACCGCCCACGCGGTCGGGCTGCGGTCCAACGTGACCATCATGTTCGGGGCGGTCGAGTCCCCGGTGTCCTGGGCACGGCACATCGTCAGGACACGGGATCTGCAAAAGGAGACAGGCGGGTTCACCGAGTTCGTCCCGCTCCCCTTCGTCCACATGGCCGCTCCTCTCTACCTGCAGAGGCGCTCGCGGCGCGGGCCGACGTTCCGCGAGTCGCTGCTAATGCATGCCGTGGGTCGGATCGCCTACCACGGCGCCATCGACAACATCCAGGTCAGCTGGGTGAAGATGGGTGCCAGCGGGGCCAGGCAGTTGCTGCAGTCTGGCTGCAACGACCTGGGTGGCACGCTGATGGACGAGAACATCTCCCGAGCCGCCGGGGCGACTCACGGGCAGGCGATGGACAGATCCGGCTTCTCGGCCATCACCGAGCCCCTCGGACGTCCACTCGAGCAGCGCACCACGTTGTACGGACGGGTGTCTGAGCCGGTCGGCCGGTGACAGCCGGCGAGGAGGCGGCCCCCCTCGCGGTACCCCGTGAGAGCTCCGCTGTTGTCACCGAGCTGCTCGAGCTAGCCCGGGCCAAGACGAACCGCGACCTGCTGCGGGAGCTGTTCGACGGGGTTCTGGCTCTGGCCGACGGCGTGCCCAGCCGCCTCGACCTCAAGATTGCCGCCTCGGCTTTGCGCGAGATGTCGGACGCCTTCCATCTGTTCGCACCCTTCCGGGGAATGCCCAAGCTCACCATGTTCGGTTCGGCACGCACGCTCGCCTCCGACCCGCTCTACGCCCAGGCCAAGGAGCTGGCCCGGCGCATGGCGAACGCCGGCTGGATCGTGGTGACGGGCGCCGGCCCTGGCATCATGGCGGCCGGGCACGACGGGGCTGGAGCCGAACACTCACTCGGCGTCGACATACGGCTGCCCTTCGAGTCGGTGTCGCACCCGGGGCTGGCGAGCGAGGGACGCCTAGTGGAGATGAAGTACTTCTTCACTCGCAAGCTGATGTTGATGAAGGAATCGACGGCCTTCGCAGTGCTCCCGGGCGGCTTCGGGACTCTCGACGAGGCATTCGAGCTCTTGACGCTTCTCCAGACGGGCAAGGCGGAGCCCGCGCCGATCGTCCTGCTCGACATCCCGGGCGAGCGCTACTGGGAAGGCTGGGCCGGCTTCGTGGCAGGTGAGGTCATTCGCCGTGGCCTTGCCAGTGCCGAGGACTCGGCCTTCTTCAAGATCACCGACGACGTCACCGTGGCCGAGGACGAGATCCGGAGCTTCTTCAGGAACTACCACTCGCGGCGCTTCGTCGGTCCGGTGATGGTCATGCGCTTGAAGCGAGCACCGACCGATGCCCAGCTGGCGGCGCTCAACAGGGACTTCGCCGACATCTGCTCGGCACGCGGTATATGGCGAACCGGCCCGCTGCCCCCTGAGCGGTCCGGCCGCGATCACCTCGACCTGCCTCGGATCGCTCTCGAGCTTGACTTGAAGATGCAGGGCAGGTTGCGCAGGCTGATCGATGCCGTCAACGCCTTGGCGTGCTAATCAGGCCTGCTCTGCCGCCTGAGGCGCAGCAAAGGCCCGCACGGGAGCCGACCTCATATCGCGTATCGACCGCACGCTGAGCGTGACCACCGCCGACACCAGGGCGAAGGCGGCGCCGACGATGAACGTCGGGCGCACGCCGATCACGGACGAGACCGGGCCGATGATTGCGAAGCCGATCGGCATGAAGACGAGCGAGCCGAACCAGTCGTAAGCGCTCACCCGGCCCAAGAGCTCCGGCGGCACCTCGCGCTGCATTGTGGTGTCCCACTGCACTGTGAAAAAGGCCAACGCCACGCCTCCTATCAGCGATCCGCCAGCAATGGCCGCCAGCGGGAGGCGGTAGGCCAGAGCCAACAAGGGGAAAGGCCAGACGGCCATCGACGCGCAGGCGAACACGAGCGTCCTGTGCACATGGAGGCGGAGCATGATGACCCCGCCCAACACCGCGCCGGCACCCTGCGCGGCAAGAATTGTTCCCCAGGCCGTCGCACCGCCTAGCGAGTGCTTGGCGATGACGGCCCCGAGCACCATGAACGGCGCGATGACCAAGACGTTGAACAACGAGGCCTCCACCACGATCACCCAGAGCCAGGTCCGCCCCCAGAACTCGTGCCATCCCTGGCGGAGCTGGTGCGCGAAGCTCTCCCCGTCGGGCGCCTGCCAGGTCGCGACGCGCATGGCGACAAGCGAGCCGACGCTCACGGCGTAGCTGAGCCCGTCGGCCAGGACGGCCCAGCCCGGACTGGCGGCGGCCACTATCACGCCGGCTACGGCAGGGCCGACTATGCCGCCAAGCGAGTTGCTGAGGCCGTTGAGGGCGTTCGCCTGGGCACGCCTGTCATCCGACACGACCTGCTGGATCAAGCCGGTGCTGGCGGGCATGAAGAAGGCTGTGCCCGTGCCGACCAGGGCGGCGAGGACTACGAAGCCCCACAGCGCCGGGTGTCCGAGCAGGATCCAGGCACCAAGGCCGAGCTCGGCGGCGCAGCGGAGCGAGTCCGCCGCCAGCATGAGGACACGGCGACCCAAGCGGTCAGCCACCACCCCTCCCACCAGGGTGAACGCGACGAGAGGGACGGCGCCGGCGGCCAGCACGACACCTACGTCCGAAGCAGAGGCACCATGCCTGGCCAGCACCGCGAAGGTAACGGCAACCGGGACCATGCCCGAGCCGACTTTCGAAGTGACCTGGCCAGCGAAGTAGAGGCGGAAGTTGCGCTCGCGGAGCGCTCCCAGCCAACGCTCCAGCTGCATTGACGAGATGCTAAACGCTCAGTCGCCGGTCCCATCCTGATCGGCTGTCTCGGCCCGCAGGCGCTGCAGGATGGAGGCTGCCTTCACGACCGCACCCCGGGCCCGGTTGACAAGCTTCTCCTGCTTGGTGGCTTGCAGTGCTGCCTCTTCGGAGCCGTCTTGGAGCCCATCCCTCAGCAGGTCCATCGCCAAGTCGCCGAGGCGCTCGACGATGCTCTCGAGCTCGGTGGCGAGCTGGCTGCGGCTGTCGTCTGCGCTCATGCCCGCGACGCAGTGGGGCGCTCGAGGGTGACGACTTCGAGGTCGCCTTTGGCGTAGGCGGCTCGGAGCACCTTCTTGTCGAACTTACCGACGCTCGTCTTGGGCACTTCGCTGATGAACGCCCAGCGCTCGGGCACCCACCACTTTGCTACTCGACCGGCCAGGAAGTCGGCCAGCGACTGCGGCGCAGCCGTTGCTCCCTCGGCGAGAACCACACAGGCCAACGGCCGCTCGTCCCAGCGAGCGTCAGGCACGGCCACCACCGCCGCCTCGAAGATGTCGGCGTGGGACATCAGCTCGTTCTCGAGTTCCACGGACGAGATCCACTCGCCGCCTGTCTTGATGACGTCCTTGGTCCTGTCGGTGATCGTGAGGTAACCGAGCTCGTCCACCGTGCCGACGTCGCCGGTCCTCAACCACCCTTCGTTGAATCGCTCCTCGGCAGGGTCGCCGTAGTAGGCGGCGGTCACCCATGGTCCGCGAACCTCGAACTCGCCGACGCTCTGGCCGTCGCGGGGCATCACCTCGCCCGACCCGTCGACCACACGCGCCTCGACGCCGAAGGCGACGCGGCCTGCCTTTTGGCGGTACTCCCACACTTCTTCACCGGCCGCTCCGCCTGGAGGCAGGCTCACCGCCCCGAGCGGGCTCGTCTCGGTCATGCCCCATGCCTGGATGATCGGCACGCCGTAGCGTTCCTGGAAGGTCTGCATGAGAGACAGTGGCACTGCCGACCCGCCGCACACGATCCGGCTGAACGAAGAGAGATCAGAGTCATGGGCCTGGGCGTAGCGCAGCACTTCGTTCCATATCGTCGGCACGGCACCGGCAAACGTAGGCCGCTCGGCTTCGATCATGCGCACCAGCGGCTCGGCCTGCAGATATTGCTTGGGCATCATGAGGGTCGCCCCGGCAAGCCAGGCGGCATAGGGGATGCCCCAGGCGTTGGCGTGAAACTGCGGTACTACCACAAGGATGCGGTCGGAGCCGGAGATGCCCAGTGTGGCTGCCGACGTACTGGCAAGGGAATGCAGGTAGGTCGAGCGGTGCGAGTAGGCGACGCCTTTCGGGTTGCCCGTCGTGCCGCTCGTGTAGCACATGGCGGCGGCGTCGCGCTCGTCCATCGTCGGCCAGTCGTACTCGCCAGGTTCGCCTTCGATGACTTCCTCGTAAGCCAGGGTCTCACCGAGGCTGGACGTGTCGCCCGACCCCACGACGACGATCTGCTCCACGCTCGGGCACTCCCCCACAACCCGGGCCAGAGCCGGCGCCAACCCAGCGTCGCAGATGATCACCTTGTCCTGCGCATGACTGATCACGTACTTCAACTGCTCGGGGAACAGCCGGACGTTGAGGGTGTGGAGCACTGCGCCCATGCTCGGGACGGCCAGGTAGGCCTCAACATGTTCCTGGTGGTTGAAACAGAAGGTCCCGACTCGATCGCCCCTCTGCACACCGAGGCCGCCGAGGGCATGGGCAAGCTGGGCGACGCGTGGCGCCACTTCGGCGAAGGTCGCCCTGCGGAAGGACTCGCCCTCGTAGGTCAATATCTCGCTCCGGCCGTGCACCTGCCGGCCGTGGCGAAGGATCTCCCTTACGAGCAAAGGTGAGTCCTGCATCGTGCTCAGCATTGCGAGCCTCCCTAGTAACTAGACGTCATGTCGGCACGCCACCGTGCGATCGCTGGTCACGCTGCAGCCTACGGCCGGTAGTGGATATGCTGCCTGTAGTCGCGAGGGGGTGAAGGGGGTATATCGGGTGGCAGACCTGGCGAGGCAGGCGCCCGGTGGCTCCGGCTCGCGAGACGGTGGTTCGCCCGAGGCACGGCTGGCGTCGGTGCTGGACCTGATCTCGCAGTCGCTCGCCGAGGCCACGGCCAGCTTCGAGTCGACCCTGGAGATGGTCGCCCGCACGACCGTGTCGGTGATGGGCGGCTCCTGTGTCCTATGGATCACCGACGAGGCTTTGGCTGTGACCTCGGTCGGAGCTGCCTTCGACGGCGACCCAGCTCGGAGCGCCTTGCTTGGCCGAGCGTTCAAGGACTGGCATCACCCGCTGAGCGAGGGGTTGTTCGCCACCTTGATGGAGGGTCCGAGCCCTATCACCTTGAATCCGATCCAGTGGGCCGAGCTGGCGGGTTGGGCAGACCCGGGGGCACCCGACTTGCTGGCCGGACTTGGCCCGGCAGCCCTCACGCTTGTGCCACTACAAGCCCGCGGGACGGTCCCCGGCATCTTGGGGCTGCTTCGGGAGAGCACTGCTATGACCGCCAAGTCCCCCCAGGGCTCCCTCGAGGAGGAGGAGGCCCACTTTCTGCGGCGTCTCGGCGGCACTGTTGCGCTCGCCATCGACAATGCTCGCCTGCTGCGGTCCGCCGAACGGGAGATTGCCGAGCGGCGACTGGCCGAGGAGGCCCGCAAACTCGGGGAGGCAACGATCGGCGTGGTGGCCCGGTCTGGCCCGATACTGCTGTTCGCCTGCGACAAGGACGCCAACATCTTGTTGATGGACGGCGGGTTGCTGACCCAGTTCCAGCGCCGCCCGGAGTCGTTCGTCAACAAGAATTTCATGACCGTCTTCCGCGACTTCCCTCTCGCCACCGACTTCGCCCACCGTGTCCTCGGCGGTGAGCACATACGGCGCGCCCCGTTCCCCCTCGGCGCGTACAGCCTGGAGATTTGGGCGACGCCGCTCCGGGCGTCCGACGGCACAGTCAGCGGCTTCGCCGGCATTGTCGTCGACGCCTCGGCCCGGGTGGCAGCCGAGGCGGCGGTGTTGGAGGCGGCTCGCCGCCAGTCCGCGCTCGTCGAGCACGCCTCGGACATGATCATGGTGATGTCACCTGACGCAACGGTGCGTTACGTCAATCCGGCCGTGCAGCGCATTCTGGGCTACGCGTGGCAGGCGGGCGACGTCATCGACATTTTCTCCCTCATACATCCCGACGACAGGGAGCGCTGTCGGCAGGCCGTCCGGACGGCTTTGCGGACGCCTGGCCCGCAGGAGCCCGTCGACTGGAGGGTCATGAATGCCGACGGCTCGGTGCGGCATGTCCAGTCGATCGGCAACAACTTGATGGACGACCCGGCCGTCGCGGGCTTCGTCATCACGCTCCGCGACATGACAGAGGAGCACCGTGCCGGCGAGCGGTACAGGGCCCACGCCGAGCGGCAGGCAGCGCTCGCCGACCTTGGCCGTTGGGCGCTCGTCGGCCTCGAGTACGGCGACCTCGTCGCCGACGCTGTCAAAGTTCTCACCGAGCAGGTCTCGGCCGACATCGTGCACGTCTTCGACGCGCTACCGGATGCGGACTTCATCACCCTGGCGGCCAGCCGCGGCCAGGTAGTTACCGACAACGAGCTGTTCTCCGCCGAGCCGACGTCGTCGCCCGCCAGCTTCGCACTCATGACCCAGCAGACGGTCACTTGCGACGACCTCGCCGAGGAGCAACGTTTCGACGTGCCTGATCTTTGGACCCGCGCCGGCTGCGTCACCCTGGTCGAGGAGCCGATCCCCGGCCAGGACCAGCCCGTCGGCGTCCTCGGGGTGGGGCGCCGGGAGGCGAGCCCGTTCACTGCCGAGGATGTCAGCTTCGTGACGGGCGTTGCGAACGTGCTGGCGGCCGCCAGCGCCCGCAACAGGGCCGAGCAGCTGATCCGCGAGCAGGCTCTGCAGGATCCGCTGACGGGTCTTCCCAACCGCATCATGCTCACCGACCAGGGCAGCGGCTGGCGGTCGCCAGACGGTCGGGATGTACAGCGCGCCAGCTCGGAGCGCACGGTCTTCGTGCTGGACATCGACCGCTTCAAGGAGATCAACGACACGCTGGGCCACCAGACAGGAGACGTCGTGCTCGTCGAAGCCGCCCGGCGGCTCCTCCGCGTCGGCGAGCCCATCGAGCTCGTGGCGCGCCTCGGCGGCGACGAGTTTGCCCTGGTTGCCCGCGCCGGCAGGAACGACGACGATCGCCTGACTGCGCGCGTCGAAGAAGACAAGCTGGCAGCTCGCATCCTCGCCTCACTCGGCGAAGCCCTCGACGTGGGCGGTGTCAACCTTCGCCTGCGCGCCTCGATCGGTATCGCCTCGGCCGATGTCGATCGCGACGGCCTACCGCTGCAGGTACCTGCCCTGCTCCGGCGCGCCGAGGCGGCGATGTACCAGGCCAAGGCCGAGCACCAGGGCGTCAGGCGCTACAGCGACGACCTGGAGCGCTCCAGCTTGTCCAGGCTCGCCCTTGCGAGCGAGCTAGCCGAGGCGATCGACTCCGATCAGCTCGAGCTCGACTACCAACCACAAGTGAGCTGCCCGGGGGGGGTGATCACCGGAGTCGAGGCTCTGGTGCGCTGGCAGCACCCGACGCGCGGCTTGCTGCTGCCCGACGTCTTCGTCCCGTTGGCCGAGCAGACTGGCATCATCCGCGAGTTGACAGAGTGGGTGCTGCTACGCGGACTGGCCGAGTGCGCGAGCTGGCACCGCGCCGGACATGCCATCCCCGTGGCCGTCAATCTGTCGGCCGGAACCGTCCACGACCCTGGCTTGCTCGACCTCGTATTGGCCGCCCTGGCCCGCAACGGTCTCCCACCGTCTGCCATCGAGCTCGAGATCACCGAGAGCGCCGTCATGCGCGACCCAAAGGGAGCCTTGCGGTCGTTGGAGGCGTTGACTTCGCGCGGGGTGCGTTTCTCTCTGGATGACTTCGGTACCGGATACTCGTCGCTCGGCTACCTGCAGCGGCTGCCGGTGGCGTCGGTCAAGATCGACAAGTCCTTCGTCATGCCACTCGCCAATGCCGAAGACCTGGTGGCGAGCGCAATCGTGCGAGCCGTGGTCGAGCTCGGGCACAGCTTGACACTCGACGTGATCGCCGAGGGTGTCGAGTCGACGTCTGTGCTTGCCGCCGTAGTGGGGCTCGGCTGCGACGCAGTGCAGGGCTTCCACGTCGCCATGCCGATGGAGGCCCAGCGCCTGCAACGGTGGATGGCCGAGCACGACCCGGCGGCGTTCGCGCGCCAAGCCGGCCCGCCGCGCCACCCCGGCGAGCGGCGTGGGACCGAAGAGGCCCCGTCCCTGCCGGGCTAACCGGCTGAGCCGCCGAGCGTCCGGGCGCGGGTACTGGCGGCCGCGGCGGCGGCCGCATTGCCTTCGGCGCGGTACACAACGGCAAGGTCCTGCCAAGCCGAGGGGCTCGACTTGTCGATTGCCGCCGACTGGCTCAAGAGCTTGATCGCCAACGGGTAGTCGCTCTGCTCGCCCTCAACCACCCCCCAGCTCAGCAGGACCTGTGGGTCGTCAGGATCGAGGCGCGACGTCCGGGCCAGCAACCGTTCGGCGCCGGCGAGATCGCCGGACAGCGCCTCGACCGTGCTGAGGTCCTCGAGCGCCTCGACCGAGTCCGGGTAGTCAGCCAGCTCGGAACGGGCCGCTGGGCCCGCCCGGCGCAGCGCTGCCTGCAAGGCGGTCGAGCCCTGGGCGCCAGTGGCGGCATCGGCCTCGGCGGCCACTACGAAGGCGTGGGCTTCGGTCTCGGTGATCTCGCCGTCCCACGGGCGCAGGTCACCTGCGGCGGCGAAGTCGCCGGCGGCTCGCCCGTAGTCCTGCTGGGAGACCGCCACGATCCCGGCGCGCAGCGGGATCTCCGCGATGGCCGCCAAGCCGAGGATGACGCACAGCAGTCCCGCCCCGGCCACCGTCGCTCCTCGCGTGAGCCGGCCCAAACCGTCCTTGGCTACGGCAGGTGCCGGTACCGCCACGAGCGCACCACAGAAAAAGGCCGCCAGCGGCGTCGTGCCCGGCGAGGTGAGGTGGAACAGCAGAGCCACGCCGTACCCGACGGCGCCGGCCAGAATCCCGGCGAAGGCCGCCGTCTCCCCCTCTGTCGTCTGGCACCTCGCGGTGCGCCGGCCGCGCCGGACCACCTCCGCCGCCAAGGCGCAGGCAAGAAACGCCAGCGGTACGCCCCCCGCGGCGGCTGCCTGCAGCACCCAGTCATGCGGGCTGTCCGGCGGGTTGGCCGGCCCGATCTCGGTTTGCCACTTCAAGTCGTGATCGGCCGGGATGGCGTCGAGGAAGCCGTTCGGTCCCACGCCGAGCAGCGGGTGGGCGGCGACGAGATGGAGCGTCTCCTGCCAGAGCAAGGTCCGCCCTGAGACCGTGCTGCCGGCCAGTGGGCTTGCTCCGACGACGCGGTCGCGGGTGGCCGGCACGGCGAAGGTGAACGCTGCCAGGACCACCAGGCCGCCGGCGACGACCAAGCGAACTTTGGGTGAAGAGGCCAGCACGCCAAGCACGACCAAGGCTGCGACAGCCCCGACCAGGGCGCCGCGAGAGGCGGAAAGGACAACGACGGCCAAGCTGGCGCCGGCACCGACCACGCTCCAGGCGTCACGCACTCTCACCGCCACCGAAACAAAGAGCCCGAAGCACAGCACGCCGTAAGCACCCTCGTCGCTGGCGTTGCCGAGCAGCGACCCTGGCCTTGCCACGTCCGAGGACAGCGGGCGCAGGCCGAAGGACTCCAGCACGGCCTCGATGGCGACGGCAACCACAGCCAGAGCGAGCCACTTCAACCACCAGGGCATGGCATGCCTACTCCGCCCCGGCCCGAGAAGCCAGGCGCCCGCCGCCGCTGAGCCGATGTAGACAGGGAGTACGAAGACGCCCTCGTAGCGGGGCGCCCGCCCCACCAGCGCCGCCACGGGAGCCACGCTGAAGACGGCGGCCAGCACGAGCAGGACGGCACCGCCAACGAGCCCACCCACAACAGGGCGCGGGAGGCGACCCCGTCTCTGGCAGGCTGCAGCCAACGCGATCACCAGAGCCATGACGGCCACCTTGGGGAACACGAAGCGGTCCAGGGCCCCGGGCAGGAACACGACAGGCGACAGAGCCACGCCGATGAGCGCCCAGTGCTCCCGCCGGGCGATCGGGGCGGGGCGCTCTTGACTCGTGGGCACGTCACATTCTCGCCTGCGGCGCCGACCGGCTGCTGCAGCACCGAAAGCCGTGCCTGCGAAAGCACCGGGTGACGGGGCGCCCTCCTCGGGCAATGAGCGTCCACTCGAAATCGGACGTTGTTCAAGCATTTGCCGTCAGTGGAAGTTACTATCGGGCCACGCAACAGCACCACGTCCCGATCGGAGGCTCTTCATGAGCACGGTTCCCGACGCCTGGGGCATCGCAAGCGAGAACCAGGCCTCGTCTGTAACAGAGACAGCCAGCCTGTCCGGCGCATCCGGGCAGCTGACTTCGAGCGGCAAGGTTGCCAGACGGAGACGTTCACTCGCCCGCCTCCTCCTACCGGTCATCGCCGTGGCCGGTGTCGTCGTGGCGGTCGACCCGGCAGGTGCGTCGACGAACGGCAGGCAGGAAGTGGTGCCGCGTGCCGGAGTGGCGGTCGTCAGTGGCAAGAGCGCCCTGTACAGCAGCTACGACGTGTCGAGTGCCTCGCCCGCCGGGGCAATAGCCACGCTTATGCAACGGGGAGGTAGCGGACAGGCATATGCAACTTCAGCTGTCTACTTCCTGCCGGCGGGAAAGACCTCGCTCGAGACGCTCAAGCCTTCACTGCTGGCGGGTGACGTCCAACTCGGCAGCGGACTGATCTCCGGCGAGATGATCGTGGTGGGCGAGGGCGCCGTCAACGGCGGAGATGCGGGCTTCTGGTGGTACGACGTGTCCACTAAGAAGTCGGGCAACGTCAGCGGGCCCGCCAACTACTACCTCTGGGATGCGGCTCCGGGCGGGGCCGTCTTCGCTGACAACGGGTCGACGACCTCGCTCTTGTACGAGGACGCCCTTACGGGGAAGGCCATCAAGCTCGGTAGCTACGCCGGCCTGTCAAACGTGACGAGCGCGGCAAACGGAGTGGTAATAACAGACTCGGGCGGCCTCGAGTACGTGTCTTACTCGCCGGTGAAAGCCACTGTGTTCAGTAAGGTCCCGGGCCTGTGCCAGAGCACCACGACCGACGCCGTCGGCTGCTCGGTGGGCGACGACGTCGTGCGCTACTCGCTCCCGAGCGGCAAGGTGGTGACTACCACCAAGCTGAAGGCCGCGCCGCAGTCGGTCCTGGTCACGCCTGACGCCACGTCCTGGATCTCCTGCACTCCCACGGGTTGCACGCTCGCCCGCATCCCTGCCGCGGGCGGCGCCACCACGACCATCACCCTGCCGTCGGTGTACGGCGGCTCGGGTGGGGTCCAGGCGATCAGCGACAGCTACGTCTGGGGGCAGCTCGGGAACGACTCCCCCGCCGTCGGGATCTTCGAGATGTCAGACGCCTCCAAGACAGCGACCCATGTCGTCGGAGCCACCCGATCCCCTGTCGCCGTGGCGAGCCTGGCAGTGACGGGTAGCACTCTCTACTACCTGGACAATTCCGTGCCTACGCTCGCTGTCTGGAGCCGTCCCCTTTCGGGCACGACGACAGTGACCCTAGGCAAAGCGACAGAGCAGGCAACCGACGGATACGTCTACACCGACGCTACGACCTACAGCCTGAGCCTGGCGGCGTCTGGCACCGAGGTGGTCCACGACGACTACCAGCCACAACCGAACACTTACCCGCTCAGTACCTACTTGCAGAACGGTTCGAAGTCGACCGAAGTATCGGCGCGACGGGACTACTTCAGCTACGACAGCGTGCTGGCTCTGTCCGGCAACTTCGTGCTCTTCACGGGCATCAGCGGAACCGAGCTCTACGACCTGGCAACGGCCAAGACGACGGCCTTGCCGAGCGAAAAGAGCTACGGGCTCGGAGGCAACGAGCTTGCTTGGGTCACTCAGACGGGTGCCGTTTTCGAGGAGGCCGCCGGCACCACGGCCAGCAAGCAGGTCGCTCCGGCGCTCACCGGCGGAGCGCTGCTGACCGAGGTCCTGGGGCTGGCGGTCGACGGGCCGGGCGACCTTGCCTGGAGCTACGTGGTGTGCCCGAAAAGCACCTGCAGTACGCAGTCGGTCAAGGCCGCCTACATGGACACGGCTGTCTCACCAGGATGGGTGGCGTTTCGGCACCCAGCGGCCGTGACGGCCTCGCTCGTGATCTCAGGCAACGAGGTTGGCTGGGTCGACGCTCCGCTCAACGAGACGAGCGGCGATGCGTACACGATGGACATGGCCGCCTCCTCCCCGAGTGTGACCCTGCTCGCCAAGAACGCCTCGGACCTGTCGATCAGCTCTGACTACGCCGCCTGGATCAATGCGACGTCTCAGCTGGCGTACGTGGCGCACTTCTGACCCGGCGCACATCTGACCCGGCGCACCTGACCCGGCGCCGGGTTCCGGAGCTCGGCCCCTCGGAGGCACCGGCCCGGGACTTGTGGACGGTTGGCACCGGCCCGACCCGAGCAAATGCCCGCGGGTGGGACCGGCCCGGGACTTGTGGACGGTTGGCACCGGCCCGACCCGAGCAAATGCCCGCGAGTGGGACCGGCCCGGGACTTGTGGACGGTTAGGCCCGGCCCGACCCGAGCAAATGCCCGCGAGTGGGACCGGCCCGGGACTACCAGGCCGGTCCGCCCTAACCAAGGGCGAGCTGGCCGGAAACGATCGGTTGGGGTAGCGACGTCGTTCCCATGAGGTAGCGGTCCACTGCGGCGGCAGCCGAGCGCCCCTCGGCGATGGCCCAGACGACGAGGCTCTGCCCGCGGGTCATGTCGCCACAGGAAAACACGCCCGCAGCACTCGTCTGGAAGTCTGCGCCGACGGCGACGTTGCCGCGCCGATCTAAGTCAAGAGCCAGCTCGGCGACCACCCCAGTCCTCTCGGGCCCGACGAAGCCCATCGCCAGCAACACGAGATCTGCCTCGATCTCGCGCTCGGTACCCGGTACGGGCACGAACTGGATCCGCCCACCGACGAACTGCTGCACGACCTCTTGCAGGCGCACAGCCCGCACGCGCTTACCGCCCCCGGCAGCACGCCTGCCGACTCCCTGCCCACCGCCGACACCGCCAGCACCCCCGACAAGCTCACCCCCGCCAGCACCACCGCCAAGCTCACCACCGCCAGCACCACCGACAAGCTCACCCCCGACAAGCTCACCACCGACTAGCTCGCCAGCGACGAGCTCGACGGTCGCCACGCCGAAGACCCTTTCGCCGCCCTCCTCGTGTGCCGAGGACGTGCGCATGATGACCGGCCAAGTGGGCCACGGGTTGTCGCCGGCCCGGCTCGCCGGCGGTTCGGGCATGATCTCGAGCTGGCACACCGAGGCAGCGCCTTGGCGGTGAGCCGTCCCGAGACAGTCGGCGCCAGTGTCACCGCCGCCAATGATGACGACGTGCTTGCCTGTCGCCGTGATCGGCGTCGCCACCAGCGAGCCCTCGCAGACCTGGTTGGAAGGTTTCAGGTACTCCATGGCCAAGTGCACGCCCGCCAGGTCGCGACCCGGCACGCTCAGGTCGCGCGGGGCGGTGGCCCCGCCCGCCAGCACTACGGCGTCGAAGCGTCCAAAGAGGCTCTGCGCGGCTATGTAGGAACAACCCGGCGCCTGCGCGCCGTTAACTCCCGCCTCGACCGGCCGGCCTCCCGGTGGCACACCCACCGATACGCCTGTAAGGAAGACCGTTCCCTCGGCATGCATCTGGTTGAGGCGGCGATCAAGGACCGACTTCTCCATCTTGAACTCCGGTATCCCGTAGCGCAGCAATCCACCGGGCCGCTCGGCTCGCTCGAAGACAGAGACGTCATGGCCGGCGCGGGTCAGCTGCTGCGCCGCAGCCAACCCGGCAGGCCCTGAGCCCACCACTGCGACCCGCTTCCCGGTGCGACGCTCGACGACGTGGGGTCGCATGCGGGAAGCCGACCACTCGGCTATCTCGAGCTCCACGTGCTTGATCGAGACCGGATCGGAATTGATCCCGAGCACGCAGGAGCCCTCGCACGGAGCGGGGCAGAGCCTGCCGGTGAACTCGGGGAAGTTGTTGGTGCCCTCGAGGCGGGTCGCCGCCTCGTCAAGACGACCGCGGTAGACGAGGTCGTTCCACTCCGGGATGAGGTTGCCGAGCGGGCAGCCCTCGTGACAGAAAGGGATCCCGCAGTCCATGCACCTGGACGCCTGCTCGCTCGCCAGTTCCGGGGGCGATGGCTCGTACACCTCGCGCCAGTCGCGCAGCCGCACGGCGACAGGACGACGGGTCGGCCCTTGCCGTGCCTTCAGCAAGAAGGCCTTCGGGTCACCCACGGGACGCCGCCATGATCGCCTCCTCGACAGGCTGCCCGGCTTCAAGAGCCGAGCGGGTGGCTTCGAGGACCCGCCGGTAGTCGTTGGGCATGACCTTCACCATCTCGCCGAGCGCCTCCGCGCCGCGCTGCAGGAGCCTGTAGGCAACTGTCGAGCCGGTGAGCTTCACGTGCTGCAGCAAGAGACGCCCGATAGTGGCCTCGTCGTCGGGGTCCAGCACTTCGAACGAGACCATGTCGAAGTTGGTACGACGGCCGAGCCCGTTACCTGGGTCGTGGACGTATGCCACTCCGCCCGACATGCCCGCGGCGAAATTTCTCCCCGTCGGGCCGAGAATGAGCACGGCCCCACCTGTCATGTACTCACAGGCGTGGTCACCGACGCCCTCGACGACGGCAGAGGCGCCGGAGTTGCGCACGCAGAACCTCTCACCGACTTGCCCCCTGATGTAAGCCTCGCCACTCGTGGCTCCATAGAGCACGACGTTGCCGGCGATGACCTGATCCTCTGCCGCTGCCGGCGTCGCCGGGTCAGGGCCGAGGATGAGGCGACCACCGGAGAGACCCTTGCCGACGTAGTCGTTGGCGTCACCGAGCAGGCACAGAGTGATTCCCTTCGGCAAGAAGGCGCCCAGGCTCTGGCCCGCCGAGCCGGTCAACGTCACCGAGATGGTGTCGTCGGGCAGCCCGAGCCCGCCGTGGCGGCGGGTCAGCTCGTAGCCGAGCATCGTGCCCACGCTGCGATGCACGTTGCGAATCGGGCTTCTGATCTCGACCGGCGTGCCACGCTCGAGGGCTTCGGTCGCCCGGGCGATCAATTCCACGTCGAGGGCCTTGGCGAGCCCGTGGTCCTGTTGGCGCAAGCAGTGACGGGGTACCCCCTCGTCCTGGAGTTGCCGGCGACCGGCAGGCCAGTCACCGGTGCCGCTGGCGGAGCTAACACCCGCCAGCAAGGGGCGAAGATCGAGGCGCCTCGCCTTCCAATAGTGGTCGACGGCGCCTTGGGTGCGGAGGCACTCGACCATCCCGACGGCGTCCGCCAAGGTCCTGAAGCCGAGCTCGGCCAGTATCTCGCGGACCTCCTGCGCAACGTACTCGAAGAACGTCTCGACGAACTCCGGCCGGCCCGAGAAACGCTTGCGCAGCTCTGGGTTCTGAGTGGCGATGCCGACCGGACACGTGTCGAGGTGGCAGACGCGCATCATGACGCAGCCTGAGACGACGAGCGGGGCTGTCGCGAAGCCGAACTCCTCAGCCCCGAGAAGGGCAGCGATGACCACGTCGCGCCCTGTCTTGATCTGCCCGTCAACTTGTACGGCGATCCGGTCGCGGAGCCCGTTTCGGACAAGCGTCTGCTGGGTTTCGGCCAGCCCCAGCTCCCAGGCCACGCCGGCGTGCTTGAGCGAGGTGAGAGGGGCGGCTCCCGTCCCTCCGTCATGGCCCGAGATGAGCACGACGTCGGCGTGGGCCTTCGCCACACCCGCAGCCACGGTGCCGACACCGACCTCGGCCACGAGCTTGACGTGCACCCGGGCAAGCGGGTTGGCGTTCTTCAGGTCGTAGACGAGCTGCGCCAGATCCTCGATGGAGTAGATGTCGTGGTGAGGAGGCGGCGATATGAGCCCGACACCTGGTGTCGAGTGCCGGGTCTTGGCGATCCAGGGGTAGACCTTGTACCCGGGGAGCTGGCCCCCTTCGCCGGGCTTGGCCCCCTGGGCGATCTTGATCTGCAGGTCGTCCGAGTTGACGAGGTACTCGCTGGTCACCCCGAAGCGACCTGAGGCCACCTGCTTGATGGCGCTGCGGCGGAGGTCACCATTGGGGTCGGGGACGAAGCGCTCGGCGTCCTCGCCACCCTCGCCCGTGTTCGAACGGCCTCCGAGCCTGTTCATGGCGATCGCCAGCGTCTCGTGAGCCTCCGCCGAGATGGAGCCGTAGGACATGCCCCCGGTGGCGAAGCGCTTCACGATCTCGCTGACCGGCTCGACCTCCTCGAGGGGCACCGGCGAGCGACCGCTCTCCACAGCCAGGCGGAGGCGGAACAGCCCGCGCAGGGTGGCGAGGCGCTCCGCTTGCTCGTCCACCGCCCGGGTGTACTCGGTGAAGATCTTGTACTGCTTGGTGCGCGTGGAGTGCTGGAGCTTGTGGACGGTGACCGGGTTGAACAGGTGGTGTTCGCCTTCCCTGCGCCACTGGTACTCCCCGCCCACGCCGAGGTCGCGGTGGGCCAGCTCGCTCGGGCGGTCCGGCCAGGCGACGCCGTGACGGGCGAGGACCTCGCCGGCGATCTCTTCCAGCCCGGCCCCCCCGATGCGGCTCACCGTTCCCGTGAAGTACCGGTCCACCATGTCCTTGGCGAGACCCACGCCCTCGAAGACCTGGGCTCCGGTGTATGAGGCCACCGTGGAGATGCCCATCTTGGACATGATCTTGAGGACACCCTTGGAGCAGGCCTTGATGTAGTTGGCGACCGCTTTCTGCTTCTGGAGCCCGTTGAGGGTTCCGCTAGCGACGAGGTCCTCCACGCTCTCGATGGCCAGGTAGGGGTTGATGGCGGTCGCCCCGTACCCGAGCAGCAGGGCCATGTGGTGCACCTCGCGGGCCTCGCCGGTCTCCACGATGAGGCCGACCCGGGTGCGCGTCTTGTCCTCGATGAGGTGGTGGTGCACCGCGCTGACCAGGAGCAGGGCGGGGATCGGCGCGTGCTCGGGGGAGCAGTGCCGGTCTGACACCACGATCAGTCGTGCGCCCGACTCGATGGCCTCGCTGACCCGGGCACAGATGTCGTCGAGCGCCGCGCGCAGCCGCTCGCCCGGCGACCCGAGCGTGGTGGGGGAGGCGGCGTGCGCGGGGAAGAGGCCGTCGATGGCGAAGGTCGTCCACCCCGGCCGGGTCCCGTCCTCGTTGATATAGAGGAGCTTGGAGAGCTCCTGGTTGGTGAGCACAGGGTGGGGCATGACGATGCGGTTGGCGCTCTCCGGCTGGGGGTCGAGGAGGTTGCCCTCCGGCCCGAGGGTCCCCGCCAGGGAGGTGACGAGCTCCTCGCGGATGGCGTCGAGGGGCGGGTTGGTGACCTGGGCGAACAGCTGCGCGAAGTAGTCGTAGAGCAGGCGGGGCCGGTCCGAGAGGACCGCCAGGGGGGTGTCGGTACCCATCGACCCGATGGGCTCCTGGCCTGTGCGCGCCATGGGCCCCAACAGGATCTCCATCTCCTCGCTCGTGTAGCCGAAGAGGCGCTGGTGGGTGATCACCGAGGCGTGCTGGGGGGTGAGCGTGAAGCGGGGCACCAGGTCGTCGAAGTCGAGGAGCTGCTCGTCGAGCCACTGCTGGTAGGGGTGCTCGGCGGCCAGGGCGGCCTTCAGCTCGGTGTCGTCGACGATGCGTCCCTCCGAGGTGTCCACGAGGAACATGCGTCCCGGTCGTAGGCGCCCCCTCTGGACCACCCGGGATGGCTCGATGTCGAGCACTCCGACCTCGGAGGCCATCACCACGAGGCCGTCGGAGGTGACCCAGTAGCGCGAAGGGCGCAGCCCGTTGCGGTCCAGCACTGCGCCGATGACCGTTCCGTCGGTGAAGGCGATGGACGCGGGGCCGTCCCAGGGTTCCATGAGGGCGGCGTGGAACTGGTAGAAGGCGCGCCGGGCGGGATCCATGGTGGCGTGGTTCTCCCAGGCCTCGGGGATCATCATCAGGACGGAGTGGGCCAGGGAGCGCCCCCCCATGTGGAGGAGCTCGAGGACCTCGTCGAAGCTGGCCGAGTCGCTCGCCCCCGGCGTCACGATCGGGAAGATGCGCTCCAGGTCGCCCGGGATGAGGTCGCTACGCAGGAGCGCCTCCCGGGCGCGCATCCAGTTCCTATTGCCCTGCAACGTGTTTATCTCGCCGTTGTGGGTCATGTAACGGTAGGGGTGGGCCAGCGGCCAGCTCGGGAAGGTGTTCGTGGAGAACCGCGAGTGGACCAGTGCCAGGGCGCTATCCATGCGCTCGTCGCTCAGGTCGGCGTAGAAGCCGGGCAGCTGGGTGGCGGTGAGCATGCCCTTGTAGACCAGCGTCCGCGTGGACAGCGACGGGAAGTAGACGCCCTCCGCCTCGTGCTCGACCCGCTTGCGCAGCATGTAAGCCCGCCGCTCGAGTTGCATGCCC
>JBOGHW010000092.1:0-6839 GCA_050744865.1 Acidimicrobiales bacterium
GTCCGGGGTGACGCCGAGGGCTTTGGATGCGCCGCCGGGGCCGACCGTCAGGCCGGTCTTGACCTCGTCGAAGGTGAGTAGGACGTCGTGGGAGTGGAGCAGGGTCTTCAGCCCTTCGAGGTAACCGTCGAGGGGCTGGATGATGCCGGCGTTCATCATGATCGGCTCGAGGATCATGCCCGCCACGCGGCCCTTGTTGGCCTCCAGCAGCGAGCGGACCGAGTCGAGGTCGTTGTAGGTGGCGACCAGCGTGAGGTCGGTGATGGCAGTGGGGATGCCAGTGCTTGCCTGCACCTGGTTGGGGCGGCTGGCCGGGCCGACGTCCTCCTCGTCCGGGGTGACCGACACCTGCACCGAGTCGTGGTGACCGTGGTAGCAGCCCTCGATCTTGATGATGAGGTCGCGGCCGGTGATCGCTCGCATGAGGTGGATGGCGTCCATCGTCGCCTCGGTGCCGGAGTTGCCGAACCGCCAGAGCGGCTGGCCGAAGCGCCTGCCCAGCTCCTCGGCGACGAAGATGGCGTCCTCGGTGGGCTGGGCGAAGTGGGTTCCGTGCGCCACTTGCCGCTGTACGGCCTCAACGACGGCAGGGTGGGCGTGGCCGGCCAGTCCAGCGCCGTAGCCGCCGTGCAGGTCAACGTACTCGGTGCCGTCCACGTCGTAGATCTTGGAGCCGAGTCCATGGCTGATCCACACCGCCTGCGGGCGGGTGATCTGCCAGCTCGACGTGACCCCCCCGGCAAGTGAGGCACGAGCCCGCTCCGCCAGCGCCTTGGACTTGGGTTGCCGTGCGAGGAACACCTCCTCCTGCTCAGCGACGACCGCATTCAGGTGCAGGTCGTTCTCGGCGGTCAGGGTGTCGGTTGCCACGGGATATCTCTCCGTCTCGGGCGGCATCGTGCGGGTTGCAGCGGCCGCGGTTGTTTGACTGAACGTTCAGTCTATGGGACTTTGGCGTTGCTGGCAAGGGGTGCCCTCTCGGACGGGCAGCCTGGACGCACGCCGGTGGCGCGACGCCGGCCGCGCGGGCAAGCGTGGGCTGGCGGGCTGTCACGCGGTGGAGTGCGGGAGGACGTCGGGTGGGTGGGCGCCCGCTTGGGACGTGTCGGGGGCGACCGGCGCTTCGTCGTTGTGAGCGAGGGCGGTGGCGGCGGGTTGGGTGCTCACCGGGCGGGCAGCTGGTCGGCGGGTGGCGTGAGTTGGTGGGTGGCGGTCTACGGTGGCGCTGACAAGGAGAGAGCCATGACTCAAGAAGTCCGAGGTGTCGTCGCGAAGGCGAAGGGTGAGCCGGTGTCTGTCGAGACCGTGCTTGTCCCCGATCCGGGTCCCGGCGAGGCAGTTGTGGCGGTGCAGGCCTGCGGCGTCTGCCACACGGACCTGCACTACCGGGAGGGCGGGATCAACGACGACTTTCCCTTCCTGCTCGGCCACGAGGCGGCTGGCGTCGTCGAGTCCGTCGGCCCGGACGTCGTCGGCGTGGCGCCCGGCGACTTCGTGATCTTGAACTGGCGAGCCGTCTGCGGCCAGTGCCGGGCGTGCCTGCGTGGGCGGCCGTGGTACTGCTTCTCCACGTTCAACGCCACCCAGAAGATGACGCTGCAGGACGGCACTGCGCTGTCGCCGGCGCTCGGCATCGGTTCGTTCGCCGAGAAGACTCTCGTGGCGGCAGGGCAGTGCACGAAGGTGTCAGCCGCTGCTCGTCCTGAGGCGGCCGGCCTACTGGGATGCGGTGTCATGGCGGGCCTCGGCGCATCGATGCTGACGGGTGAGGTCGGTCGGGGCGACTCGGTGGCCGTGTTCGGATGCGGTGGCGTGGGGTGTGCTGCCATCGCTGGCGCTGTGCTGGCGGGAGCGACAACTGTCGTGGCGGTCGACCTTGATCCTCGCAAGCTCGAGCTGGCGCAGTCGTTCGGGGCGACTGCAGTGGTCGACGCCTCCGCGGAGGACGTGGTGGAGCGGGTGCGCCAGCTCACCGGTGGGTTCGGGGCCGACGTCTGCATCGAGGCCGTCGGGCATCCAGCAGTGTTCGAGCAGGCATTCTTCGCCCGGGATCTCGCCGGCACCGTGGTGCAGGTGGGCGTGCCGCGGCCCGACATGCGCATCGACATCCCGATGATCGAGTTCTTCGGGCGCGGCGGCCAGCTGAAGCCGTCATGGTACGGCGACTGCCTCCCGTCACGGGACTTCCCGATGCTGATCGACCTGTACCTCGACGGGCGCTTGGACCTCGATCGCTTCGTCTCCGAGACGATCCCGCTCGACGGCGTGGAGGAGGCGTTCCACAAGATGGAGCGGGGGGAAGTGCTCCGCTCCGTCGTCGTCATGGACGCATGAGTGTCGTCGTCATGGATGCATGAGTGCCGTCGTCATGGATGCGTGAGTCGCTGTCCTTGGCGGCCGTAGAGGCATGAACGACGCTTCGCTGCGGCGAGGGGTGTTCCTGCCGCCGTTCAACGAGCTTGCTGACCCTCATCGACTCGTCGATCTTGCCGTGGCCGCTGAGGAGCGAGGCTGGGACGGCTTCTTCTTATGGGACCACGTCCTCCGCCGGCCGGAGCAGGCGATGGACGTCGCCGACCCCTGGGTGGCGCTGGCGGCGATCGCAGTCGCCACCAGTCGAATCCGAATCGGCACGATGGTCACGCCTATCGTGCGCCGCCGGCCCCAGGTACTGGCTCGACAGGTCGTGACCCTCGACCATCTGTCGAATGGCCGTGCCGTGCTGGGGCTTGGGCTCGGGGTGGACACGAGCGGCGAGCTCAGCCGCTTCGGGGAGGTGCTCGATCCTGTCGAACGCGGAGACATCCTCGACGAGGGTGCCAAGCTGCTGGCGCACCTGCTGGCAGGGGAGCGAGTCGAGCATCGCGGTCGTTACTTCATGGCCGACGGCGTGCAGCTGCTGCCCCGATCGGTCCAGCGACCGAGAGTGCCGATGTGGTTCGGCGTTCGCGGCAGCGGTTCGGGTTTGGCGCTGTCGGGTCGGGCGCTGCGGCGGGCGGCTAAGTACGACGGGCTGTTCTTGATCGACCCGATACTGTCCGACCTCGATCGCGTCCTTGCCTCTGTGGGGTCGGAGCGGGTTGACGGGCTGCGGGGCTTCGAAGTCGCCGTCCTCGGAGTACCGGCTATCCCCGCTTCGCTGGCCGCCGCCCGTGGGGCATCGTGGTGGATGACTCGTATCCGGCCCGAGGTGAGTGCTGCCGAGGTCGAGGCTCTTGTCCTCGGCGGGCCACCGGACTAGGTGGACCTGTACCTGCGCTGCGTCGCCCCGCGAGGAGTGAGATTGGCGCCTGGAGCAGGCCAAGGGTTGACCGTCGAGGTACCCGGCTGCCGCCTTGGTGGTATCGGTGATGGGTGTCGGAGGTGCCGCGCTTGTCGATGGGTTAGCGCTCGCCGCGCATGCTGGTTCGTCCGGAATTGTGATCCTCACTGTGAGCCCGGAGCACGCCAGGGTTTGCTGGGAGTAGGTGGTGGAATGCTGCGCCGGCGCAGGTTCGGGTGGTTCGACCATTGACTGCACACCGGTCGTCGACGGTGCGGGGGTCGTCGACGGTGCGGGGGTCGTCGACGGTGCAGGGGTCGTCGACGGTGTGGAGGTCGTCGACGGTGCAGGGGTCGTCGACGGTGCAGGGCCCGTGGAGGGTGCATTGGTTGCGGACGAAGTGGTGGTGCTGACGCTTGGCTCCGTGGCGGTGTGCTTCTCCGGCTTGACATTTATCCAGCTGTAGTTGCCCCGCTTACCTGTGAGCCGCCAGTACTTGTAAGTCTTGAGCGCATGGTGTCGATGGCACAAAAGTACGAGGTTGTCCAACTCTGAAGGGCCACCTTCGCTTACGGGTATCACGTGGTCGCACTCCAACCTGTACGAGATTCCGCAGCCGGGTACGGCGCAGAAGCTGTCACGTTTGCGCACTGCCGTCTCGAGGTGAGCCGGAATGACCCGCCCCAAGTGAGTCACAGAGGCAATGTCGACGCCGTTCTCGATGATGAGCTTTGCCCAGGCGTTGCCGAACAGGTACTGGACGGTCGCGAGAGACACTGGGCCGATGCCTTCGATCTCACAGCGCTCTCCAGAGCGCATCTCGCCTCGACGTAGCGCTTCAGCACTCACGTGCAGGATGATCTCCGCTTTGGGGCGGCCCGAGCGGCGCTTGCCCGGCTCGGTGGTGGGGGCGGACCCGTTGGAAGGAGAGGTGGTTGTCGCAGCGGTGCTGGCGTTGGGGGCCAGGGAGCCGGCGTTCGGGGCAGCGGTGCTGGCGTTGGGGGCAAGTGAGTGGGGGGCGGGACCGGCGCATAGGTCGATGCTCTGGCGGGCCAAGTTGACAAGAGCGTCGGCCATGTAGGCATCGTGGGACTCTCGCCGGCCGTCCTTCCGGGCCTCGACGAAGACCTGCTTGGCGCGAGACTCAAGAGCGTTCTTGAGGAGCGCACCCTCCAGTGGTGCGAACTCACCGCGGATGGTCACGGCACCCTCGAAGTTGACTCCGATGCGAAGGTTGCGCTTGGCGTGCAGCCTTGCCTCCCGGGCTGCGGCCTCTTCCTCCGAGCGTTTGGCGGCAATGACTGCTTGGCATTCGTTTGTCAATACGTTCAGAGAAGCGCTCTCGGCCAGCTGCACCAGTCGACGAGCAGCGCCCGCGTCAACCTCGATTGCCGGCGCCAGGGTGGCTGCCTGCCGAGGAGAGATGGCGCCGGTACGAAGGGCGTCGCCAAGAAGCGGAAGATCGTCGAGCTTTGCGGCCGTCTCCCGGTCCCGCCGGGCAGCACCGACACTCTCTCCGCTCTCAGAGGCAATCCAGCGATCGTGAGATGTCGCTCCATCATGTTCTCCTACCCGGGTCTCCGCTGCGCGCTTGGTGAGGAGCAGGCGGGCGTTGCCGCACAGCTTCTCGGCGCGTATAACCCGCTTCAGCACGGTCTGGATGGCGGAAGAGTCGTAGCTGCTCGCGTCGAGGTCGGTGACGAAGGCCTCGATACCCGTCAATATCTCGGCGAACGGTTCGGGACCCTGATCGAACATACGTTCGATTGTAGGAGACGGTGTAACGGGTGTCAAGGAACGTCTTGTGGTCCACGTTTTGAAGCGATCTTGGTCACGTCGCCTAGCTGCCGCCCTCGTTCGCTGCGCTCGCTCGGTTGGCTTCCAGGAAGTCTGGCATGGGTTGTGCGATGCTCACGATGAGACCAGCCCAGCACGACTGGTCGCCGTCCTCTCGGCGCAGGAAGCGCTTCACCTATTGTTGGGATGGAGCCGGATGCAGATGAACGACGAGCGGGCGCACGAGCGCGGTGAGCTAGAGCCGGGTGACGCTGGAGGTGAGCCTGCCTACACCCGGCTTGCCGCCTATCGGCATTGCGTCGACAGGATGCGAGCCGCTTGGCCCGCCTTCACAGCCCGCCGGCTCGAGCGACTGCAGCAGGGTCTCTTCGACGCTCCCGTCGAGAAGGTGGCCGAGAACATCCTCGAAGACCTCTTCACGACCGTCCTCGACTGGCCGATCGCGGACATCAACCTTCAGGTTGGCCGGGCAGATGTCATCCTGTCCGAGCTTGGCATCAAACGACTCGTTCTCGAAGTCAAGCGTCCCGGAAGCCTCGTGTGGCATCGACGGGCAGTCGAGGCGGCACTCGACCAAGCACGGCGGTATGCAGCTGCCCAGAGAGTAGGAGCCGTCGCCGTCAGCGACGGGACCATCCTCTACGCGGCCGACGTCGTGGCGGGCGGGTTGCACGACCGCGTGCTGGTCTCGCTCGACTCCGCGAGCACCGCGCCGGGGGAGCTGTGGTGGGTCTCGGTGCACGGCATCTACAGACCATGCCCTGTTGTCGCCCACGAGCAGGCGCGCCTGCTGGATACTGGCGCTGCTGCCGATTGCCATCAAGCCGAGGACGTGATGTTGCATCCGAGGTATGGGGTGGGGATGGAGTGTTTCGCTTATGTCGGTTCTGCGGACTCGGTCTACACCTGGAAGCTGCCCTACCTGTTGAGCGGCGGAGCTCCTGACACCAAGAGGCTGCCGAAAGCGATCCAGTCGATACTGAGCAACTACCGCGGCGCCAAGGTCGACATCCCGCGATCGTCGGTCGGTGATGTGCTCGTGCGGCTGGCGCTCGCCGCCTCCGCTCTGCGCAAGCTGCCATGCCAGTGCGAGACGACCTCGGATACATACCTCGAAGCGCACCAGGCTCTCGTGCAGCTGAATCGGCTTGCCGACGTGGGGTGTTGCTCGCCGCCCGCACCGTGAGCACGATCCGAGGCGGGGCTGCCTCTCGGCTTGTGGAACAGTGCTGACTCGCACGTGACGGAGTCGAGCCTGGTCGGACCTCGGTTCAGGTGGGCCGCTTCATGCGCCGAAATCGGCCTTGAAACGTACGTCCGCCGGCCTGTCTCGCGCTGCCGCCGACGCTGAGACCGGGCGGCGCAGAGCTGGCGACGACGATCGGCTGGCGACCAGCACCGACCATCGAGGCGCCAGGTGCGCCGACCGCCTGCGCGCCTGCCACCACGGGGGCGACTCGGAGTCGACGGCGACGGACGGCACGGCCATCGTGGACGCACCATCGTCATTGACGCCGCCGCCTGTGTCTTCCGCCCGTGGAGGGCAACCCAGAGGGCTTGACGATGCTACGGCGTGATTGCTTTGGATAGAGACATCGGACTGGGGACCAAGGTCCTGGCCACGGAACGCGGTCTGGCCGCGCTTGACCAGGCCGAGCAATGACAGTCTGGAGCGTTGGCGCGAGGTTGCTAGGATGAGCGCCACGCGGACGTGGCTCAGTTGGTAGAGCATCACCTTGCCAAGGTGAGGGTCGCGGGTTCGAGTCCCGTCGTCCGCTCC